>JAYRMR010000037.1:0-51289 GCA_041912595.1 Burkholderiaceae bacterium | reverse complement strand
CATGGTGAAGAAGCTGAAGGTTTACGCTGGTGGTACCCACCCGCACACCGCCCAGCAGCCCAAGGCTCTGGAAATCTAAGGAGCGGCAATGATCGGAAACTGGAATTACGGTACCGGCCGCCGCAAGTCGTCGGTCGCTCGCGTCTTCATCAAGAAGGGCACGGGCCAGATCATCGTCAACGGCAAGCCGCTGGATCAATACTTCGGCCGTCAGACGTCCATCATGGTCACCCGCCAGCCCCTGGTGCTGACCAACAATGGCGAAGCCTTTGACATCAAGGTGAATGTTCACGGTGGCGGTGAGTCCGGCCAGGCCGGTGCTGTCCGTCTGGGCATCACCCGTGCGCTGATCGACTACGACGCAGCCCTGAAGCCCGAACTGAGCCGCGCCGGCTTCGTCACGCGTGATGCGCGTGAAGTCGAGCGTAAGAAGGTCGGCCTGCACGGCGCCCGTCGTCGGAAGCAGTTCAGCAAGCGCTGATCTTCCTGGCCGGTTCGCGCCGGCCTCGCTTGGCAACGCCCTCCGGGGTCTTGCCTGCGTCCCGAAAGGCCGCTTCTGCGGCCTTTTGTCATTTCTGCGGTGGCCCGCGCGCGCCTCGGGCGGCTCAAAGCCCTTCTTGGCGCCGGGTCATGCCCTCCGTGGATGAAAACCTGAGTCGAGCGCTGGGAGATAATCCAGCCATCTGACCTCCCTCCAGCAGGACACAAGCGATGAGCGCAGTTCTCGAATCCACCACCGCCGGCCCCAGCGACATCCCGGCACCCATCATCTTCACCGACAGCGCGGCCGAGAAGGTGCGTGACCTCGTCGCCGAAGAAGGCAATCCGGAGCTGAAGCTGCGCGTGTTCGTGCAGGGCGGCGGCTGCTCGGGTTTCCAGTACGGCTTCACCTTCGACGAGGTGGCCAACGAGGATGACACCCAGATGATGAAGAACGGCGTCACGCTGCTGATCGACGCCATGAGCCTTCAGTACCTGATGGGTGCCGAGATCGACTACAAGGAAGACCTTCAGGGCGCGCAGTTCGTGATCAAGAACCCGAACGCCTCCACGACCTGCGGTTGCGGTTCCAGCTTCTCGGTCTGATCCCTGCACCGAAGCCCGGCGAGGGCTTCTCCCCGATGACGCCGCACGGCTCCTGCCGCTGCGGCGTTTTGCTTTCAGGCCGCTGTTCCAGCTCCGGGCCTGGCGAGGGGGTGATGAGGACGGCCGGCGGGCTCAGGCGGGATGCCAGGCGCCCAGGATCCGCGAGCCCGACGCGCCGGTGACGGCGGGCAGATTGCCGGCCAGGCGCTCGACGTGGCGCATCGCGAGCCAGGCAAAGGCGGCCGCCTCCACCTGCATGGCGGGCAGGCCGAGGGCATCGCTGGCCTGGATCGACCAGCCGGGCAGGGCCTGGCCCAAGGCCTGCATCAAGCGGCCATTCAGGGCGCCGCCTCCGCACACGGCCAAGCGGCCGTTCGCTCCGCCATGTGCGAGGAGGGCCTCGGCGATGGAGAGGGCAGTCAATTCCAGCAGCGTGGCCTGCACGTCCACCGGGCGAGCCGGCGAGCCCAGGGCGTCCAGGTGCGCCTGCAGCCACGCCGGATTGAAGAGGTCGCGCCCGGTGCTGCGAGGCGGCGGCAGGCGGAAGAAGGGATCGCCCAGCATCGAGGCGAGCAGGGCAGGCAAGACCTGTCCCTGGGCGGCCCAGGCGCCGTCGGCGTCGTAGGGAAGGCCGTGATGGCGGTGGATCCAGTGGTCCAGCAGGCAGTTGCCCGGGCCGCAGTCGAAGCCCCGCGGTGCGGCGCCCGGCTCGACGCTCAGCAGGCTCACATTGCTGATGCCGCCGACATTGAGCACCGCCTCGCAGCGCCCCGCGAAGACCGCCTGATGGAAGGCCGGCACCAGCGGCGCGCCCTGGCCGCCGGCGGCGACGTCACGGCTGCGCAGGTCGGCCACGACGCCGATGCCGCTCAGTTCGGCCAGCAAGGCGGCGTTGAGCAATTGCAGCGTGTAGCCGCTGCCATCGAACTCACCGGGCCGGTGGCGGACGGTCTGGCCATGGGCACCGATGGCGCGGATCGGCCGCAGCGGGTGCCGCTGCTGCAGCGTGCGGGCCAACTGGGCATAGGCCCGGGCGACCCCGTTGGCCGCCAGCGCGGCGCGGTGGAGCTCGTTGTCTCCCGGGGTGTTCAGGGCGAGGAGCTCGTCGCGCAGGGCGTGCTCGAAGGGCGCGAAGGCGTGATCGATCACCTGCATGCCGCCCTGGGGATGGAGGGCCGCGAGGACGGCATCGACGCCGTCGAGCGAGGTCCCGGACATCAATCCGAGGTAGTGCTCGGCGTCCGAGCCCGGATCATGGAGGCGGTCTGACGAGGTCACGGGCGGTGCGCTCCGGGCGCCGTCGTGGTGACGGCGTGAGGATCAGTCCGCGTCGCTGACGCCCTGGCCGAGCGAGCGGGCGACGTCGATCTGCGTGCGGGCGGCGAGCGCCGTCTGCTGGAACTGGCCCTTGGCGTAGCCCGGCAATGTGAGCGATTCGGAGGCGCGGGCGATGACGCGCGGATCCTGATGCGCGCCCTTCACGCGGAACTCGAAGTGCAGGTGCGGGCCGGTGGCCCAGCCGGTCGCGCCGACGGCACCGATCTTCTGGCCCTGCTCCACGCGCTGGCCCTTCTTGACGTCGATGCGGCTCAGGTGGGCATAGACCGTCACGCGGTCATTGCTGTGGCGCACATGGACGACGTTGCCGAAACCGTTCTGCCAGCCGGCGGATTCCACGACGCCATCGCCGACCGTCTGCACGGCCGTGCCGGTGGGTGCGCCGTAGTCCACGCCCAGGTGGGCGCGCCAGGTCTGCAGGATCGGATGCATGCGCATCGAGAAGCCCGAGGTCACGCGGGAGAAGGGCAGCGGGCTGGCCAGGAAGGCGCGGCGCTTGCTCTGGCCGTCCATCGTGTAGAAGTTGCCCTTGCCGGTGACGCTGTCGCGGAACCAGACGGCGCTGTAGCTGCGGCCGTTGTTGACGAACTCGCCCGCGAGCACCTTGCCGGCGCCGCCGTCCCAGGTGATGGGTTCGCCGTCGGCCGTCAGGCCTTCGTAGACGACCGAGAAGCGGTCGCCCTTGCGCAGTTCGCGGTGGAAGTCGATGTCGCCCGAGAACATCTCGGCGATCTGGGAGGCGATGGCGTCCGGGATGCGGGCGTCGTCCGTGGCGGCCCACAGCGAGCTGCGGATCGTGCCGCTGGCCAGGCGCACCTGCGATTGCAGCGGCGCGGTTTCCAGGATGGCGGCGATCCGGCTGCCGCTGCGCTCGATGCGCAGGCGGCTGAAGTGCGTGGATTGCAGCTCCGGACGGTCGGCTGGGAAGCGGGCGATCAGGGACTCCACGCGGCCCGAGGGCAGGGCATTGACCTGGATGAGCTTGCCGGCGCGACCCTGCAGGACACGGCGCGCGTTGGCGTCGGTGCGCAGGAAGGCGGCGAACTCGGGGTCGAAGGCGCCCATGCGCTTGAGCAGGCTGTCGGCCGTGTCGCTGGCGCGCGTGAGGTCATTGCGCGAAAGGGCCACCTCGTGCTCGGCCAGGTCGGCCAGCTGGGCCGAGAGGTCGTGCGAGCGCACGGCTTCGGCGATGGTGGTCTGGGGCAGGTCCTGGGCATCGGGCGCGAGCGGCGCGACGCCGAAGGCCGTCACGGCAAAACAGCTCAGCAGGCCCACGAGGCTGCCTGTCAGGGCGCGCGGATGGCGAGCCGCGAAGGCCTCGGCATGTCCCAGCACCTGTTTCAGTTCCTTGGTCCAGTCAGTCACGCTTGCGGGTCCCGGTCTTCTTTGCACTTGCTTCGGACCGCGCCGGCGCGGGTGGCCTGGATGCGACGCGGTCCACGAGGGACCGTCCACTAGAATCCAGCACTTTTGCGGCCGTCCAAAGATGGCCGCTGAGGCCAAAACTGGCGCCGAGTATACCCAGGGACCCCCTAGATCAAGGGCTGGGAAACCCGTCATACGGCCGTTTTCCGCTGCGCATCGCCCTCACGAGAGCTCTTCATGTCCGAATCGCGAACCGACACCCCCGCCAAGCCGGCCTACCCCGTCACCGACCGCGTGCAGGAGGCCCTGCGCGTCAGCCTGCGGGGCTGCGAGGAGCTGCTGCCGCAGGCGGACTGGGTGCAGAAGCTGGCCCGCTCGGAGGCCACCGGCACGCCGCTGCGCATCAAGCTGGGCCTGGACCCGACGGCGCCGGACATCCACATCGGACACACCGTGGTGCTGAACAAGATGCGCCAGCTCCAGGACCTCGGGCATCAGGTGATCTTCCTGATCGGCGACTTCACCTCCATGATCGGCGACCCCTCCGGCCGCAACAGCACGCGCCCGCCGCTGACCAAGGAGCAGATCAAGGCCAACGCCGAGACCTACTACAAGCAGGCCAGCCTGGTGCTGGATCCGGCCCGCACCGAGATCCGCTACAACAGCGAATGGAGCGAGCCCCTGGGTGCCAGCGGCATGATCCAGCTGGCCGCCAAGTACACCGTGGCCCGCATGATGGAGCGTGACGACTTCGCCAAGCGCTTCGCCAGCCAGACGCCCATCTCGGTGCATGAGTTCCTCTACCCGCTGATGCAGGGCTACGACTCCGTCGCGCTGAAGTCCGACCTGGAGCTGGGCGGCACCGACCAGAAGTTCAATCTGCTGATGGGCCGCCACCTGCAGGCGGAGTACGGCCAGGAGCCGCAGTGCATCCTGACCATGCCGCTGCTGGAGGGCCTGGACGGCGTGGACAAGATGTCCAAGTCCAAGAACAACTACGTGGGCATCACCGAGCCGGCGAACTCCATGTTCGCCAAGATCCTGTCGATCAGCGACGAGCTGATGTGGAAGTGGTTCAACCTGCTGTCCTTCAAGAGCCTGGACGAGATCGCCGCGCTGAAGCAGGAGATCGAGGCCGGCCGCAACCCGAAGGACGCCAAGGTGATGCTGGCCAAGGAGATCACGGCCCGCTTCCACAGCGCCGCGGCGGCCGAGGCTGCCGAGGCCGACTTCAACAACCGCGCCAAGGGCGGCATCCCCGACGACATCCCCGAGGTGAGCCTCGACGGCGCGCCGTTGGGGCTGGCGGCCGTGCTGAAGTCCGCCGGTCTCGTGGCCTCCAACAGCGAAGGCATGCGCATGATCGAGCAGGGCGGCGTGCGCATCGACGGCACCGTGATCAGCGACAAGGGCCTCAAGCTCGAAGCCGGCACGGTGGTCGTGCAGGTCGGCAAGCGCAAGTTCGCCAAGGTCACGATCGCCTGAGGTCATCCGCGGGAATGAGAAACGGGAGGCCCTCGAGCCTCCCGTTTTGCTTTGCGCCGGCCCCGTTTATCGGGGCCAGGTCTTGCCTCAGGGCTTGACGGGACGCGGGTAGGGGCCGGGCTTGGGTTGCACGATGGGCTGCTCCGCGATGCGCTTCTTCAGCTCGGTGATGGCGCGGTCCAGCTGCGCATCCTGGCCCTTGAACGTGGCGCGCGGCAGGTTGTCCACCTCGATGTCCGGCGTCACGCCCTTGCCCTCGATGAGGAACTTGCCGTTGATGTCCATCTGGCCGGTCTCGGCGGCACGCATGATGCCGTTGTCCACCAGGCGGTTGCGGTCGGACAGCCACACGCCGGCGCCGGAGCTGGTCTTGCCGATCACGGGGCCGATGTTCAGGCGCTTGAAGCCTTCCGAGAAGGTCTCGCCGTCGGAGTAGGTCTCCTCGTTCATCAGCACCACGGCGTGGCCGCGGAAGACGTGCTGCATGTTCGGGTAGGGCTTGGAGCCCTCCGGCGAACGGCGCTGCCAGAAAGCCCAGGCGCGGCGCAGCAGCTTCTCGAGCACCCAGCTGTCGATGTTGCCGCCGTTGTTGTAGCGCACGTCGATGATGAGGCCGTCGCGGTCGCTGGCGGCATAGAACTCGCGGGCGAAGTCGGCGATGTCGTTGGGGCCCATGGCGCGCAGGTGCACGTAGCCGATGCGGCCCTCGCCGGCCTGCTCGACGATCCGGGCGCGGCTCACGCGCCAGTCGTTGTAGCGCAGCTCGTTGTCGCGGCGGGCGGCCACCGGCATGACGATCTTCTGCACGGCCTTGCCGTCGGCGGTCTTGAGGTCCAGCAGGACCTGCTTGCCCGCCTGCCCGCGCAGCAGCTCGAAGGGGTGCGGGGCGTCGGTGGCCTTGCGACCGTTGATGGCCGTGATCACGTCGCCGGCCCGGATGCCCAGCCCCGGCGCGGCCAGCGGGCCGGCCTCGTTCGGCAGCTCGGGATCGGCGGCGTAGAGGTGGTCGATGCGCCAGCCCTCCGCCACCTTGCTCAGGCGCGCGCCCAGGCCCGCGATGCCGGGCTCCTCGGGCCCCTGGCGCGTGTCGCCCGGGTTGACCTGGCTGTGCAGGGCGCTGATCTCGCCCACCATCTGCGCCATCAGCTCGCCCAGTTCGTAGCGGTCCGTCAGGCGATCCAGCAGCGGTTCGTACTTGGCGCGCACGGCCTTCCAGTCGACGCCATGCATGGCCTTGTCGTAGAAGTGGTCGCGGTGCATGCGCCAGGCGTCGTTGAACATCTGCTTCCACTCGGCGCGGGGCTGCGTGGCGATCTGCCAGTCGCTCCAGCGCACCTGGAACTTGCCCGTCTCGGGCGGCAGCTTGGGCGCGGCGTCGACGATCAGCAGCTCCGGCCCGGCGGCGCTGCCACGCATCAGCATGAGCTTCTTGCCGTCGGCGCTCAGCTCGTAGCTGCGCACGTCACCGGACAGCAGCTCAGGCGGCGTGCCCTGGTTGTCGATGGCGATGCTCTTGAGGCTGGTCTTGCGCTCGAGGTCCTGGTCGAGGAACCACAGGCGCTTGCCGTCGGTGCGCAGCCCGCGGTAGTTGCCGGCCGGCAGCGGGACCTCGTACAGGCGCTGCGCCAGGCCCTCGGCCACCAGGGCGGGCTTGGCCTTGGGGTCAGGTTTTGCCTCGGGCTTGCCATCGGTCTTGGCGTCCGACTTGGTTTCAGGCTTGGACTCGGGCTTGGCCTCGACCTCCAGCTCATCCTTCGGCGCGAACGGAGAGCGCAGGCCCGGCTGCAGCGCCAGGGCGTAGACCTTGCCGCGCTTGTCGAAGAAGGCGCCCATGTTGCGGTCGCCCCAGGGGCTGCCGTTGCCGGTGACCTGGAAATTGCGGTCCGAGACGAAGTAGAGCCACTTGCCGTCCGGGCTGAAGGCGGGGGACTGGCTGTCGTAGCGATCGCTGGTGAGGCGGTGGGTCTTGCCGTCGGCCAGCGTGTAGAGCATCAGCACGTTGCGGTCGGGATTGCCCTGCGGCATGACGAAGGCCAGCGCCTTGCTGTCACTGCTCCAGGTCAGGTCGGCCGGGTTGGCCTCCAGCTTGTCCTGGCCGATCACCTGCGTGCTGGGCTGGGGCTGGGCCTTGAGATCGGTCAGGTAGAGGCGGCCTTCCTTGTCGGTGTGCGCGAGGTAGCGGCCGTCCGGCGACGGCGCCAGGGCCGTGCGCAGCGTGGTGGCGCCGCGGGTGATCTGCTCCGGCTTGCCCAGGCCGTTGGCCGGGAAGCGCCAGATTTCCTGCTCGTCGCTGAAGTCGCAGATGGCGAAGACCTGCTTGGCGTCGCTGCTGAACTCGGTCTTCTTGCAGGCACCGTCTGCCGGCACGGGCAGCTCGGCACGGCGCAGCGGGCCGACACCCTGCGTGGCCAGGTGGCCGCGGGAGGCTAGGACCACGCGCTCGCCGTTCGGCGCGAAGGAGGCCTCGGTCAGGAAGTCCTGCGGGCGCTTGATCCAGCGGGCGCGCTGCTGGTCGAAGTCGCCGCCGAGCGTGATGTCCAGCTTGCGCGCCGGCGTGCCCTGGGCGAGGTCCGCGAGGTAGAGGTCGGCGCCGAGCGCATAGACCACGCGGCCGTTGTCGACCGAGGCATGGCGGATGTCCCAGCCCTTGTGCTGCGTGTGCTGGCGCAGGTCGCCGCCGGTGGCATTGACGGACCACAGGTTGACGGTGCCGTCGCGGTCGGAGAGGAAGGCCACGCGCGCTTCGCTGCCGGCGCGATAGGGCATGGGCCGGCGGTCGTTGCTGCCTTCGGCGATGAAGGGGCGGGCCTCGGCTTCGCTCGAGAGGTCCAGCGTCCACAGACGGGCCATCGCGCCGCCGCGGTACTGGCGGGCGTTGTCGCCACGCAGGCCGTTGCGGGTGAAGTAGAGCGTCTTGCCGTCAGCGCTCAGGGCGGCATCGCTCGCCTGGGCCACGGGCAGGGCGCGGCGCTGCATGGTCTTGGGGTCGATGGCGAAGAGCTGGCTGCCGGGGCGGCTGTCGAGGCCGGTGTAGATCACCTCGCCACTGGCGCTGAAGCCCCAGACGCGCATGCCGCCGCCTTCCCAGGTCAGGCGCTTGGGCACGCCGCCGGTGGCCGGCATCACGTAGATCTCGGTGCCGCTGTCGTATTGGGCGGTGAAGGCCAGCCACTGGCCGTCGGGCGAGACGGCGGGCTGAGTCTCCAGGCCGGGGTGGGAGGTGATGCGCTGGGCCTCGCCGCCTTGGGCGGCCACGCGCCAGAGGTCACCCTCGCCGACGAAGTAGACGGTGTTCCCCTGCAGGGCGGGCTGGCGGTAGAAGCCATTCTGGCCGGCCAGGGCGCTGGTGGCGCCGAGGGTGAGCAGGGCGCAGGCCAGGGCCAGCGGGGCGGGACGGAAGCGGGACGTTGTTTTCATGGGTCTCCTCGGTGGGCCTTGTGGTCCGGTGTCGTGCTGTGCCGCGCCTGGCCGTCGTGAGGCCCCCGCGCCGTGTGCGGACGCAGGGCAGGTGCAAGGCGGATATTCAGCGCGCCGGATTGTGGCGCAGCGGGCGCGCTCAGCAGTTCGTCACACCGGCACTGACATGTCCGGAGGGGACATGGGGCACGGCGCTCTGCACATGCCCGACCTGGTCGTCGAAGAAGAAGTCCGGCTCGAACTCCCGCAGGAAGGCGCCCTTGGGCAGCCCGCCGAGGAACATGGCCTCGTCGACCTCGATGGCCCAGTCCATGAGCGTGCGAATGGCGCGCTCGTGGGCGGGGGCGCTGCGGGCCGTCACCAGGGCGGTGCGCACGCGCATCTCGGTCTGCGGATGGCGCTGCAGCTCGTGCAGGGCCCGCAGCACCGGCTTGAAGGGGCCGTCGGGCAGCGGGCGCAGCACGTGCTGCTGCTCGTGGGCCTGGAAGGCGTCGAGGCCCTGGCGCTGGTAGACCAGCTCGGCTTCGTCGGAGAAGAGCACGGCGTCGCCGTCGAAGGCGATGCGCAGCTCCTGGGGGTGGTCCGCCGAGGCGCGGGCCGATTGCGGGAAGACCCGGGCCGCCGCGACGCCGGCCGTGAGGGCCTGGCGCACGTCGTCCTCGTTGGTCGAGAGAAAGAGCTGGGCCTTCAGCGGCCGCAGATAGCGCCAGGGCGACTGCCCGCGGGTGAACACGCCGCGCAGGATGGGCAGGCCCAGGTGATGCGCCGAGCGGAACACGCGCATGCCGGAGATGGGGTCGTTGCGCGACAGCACGACCACCTCCACGCGCTGCTGCTCGGGCGTGTTGAAGCCCAGCAGCTTGCGCACGAGGGAGTAGGCCACGCCCGGCGCCGCCGGCAGGTCCAGGCGCTGCTTCTGCAGGGCCATGTAGGCGTGGTCGTCGCCGGCCTCGAAGACTTCGTTCTCCGCCTCGAAGTCGAAGAGGGCGCGGGAGGAGATGGCAATGACGAGCTTGTCGTCGAGGGTCGGTGGCATGGCGGGGATGATAGCGAGCCGAGGCCGCTCGTCAGCCGGCAGCGGCCCCGGCGCGTCCGTTCAGTGCACGAAGCCGATCGGCTGGCGCTTCGGATTCGCCGCCGGCAGGTCCTCGCACAGCACGGTCGCGCGCCCGGCGAGCTTGGCATTGCCGAAGGCCGTCATCCAGGCGCGGCGCATCTCGCGCGGGGCGACCTCGGCCATGCGGTCCAGGACCGCCGCGCTGGGCGTCTCGTCGAAGCGCCGCCCCCACTCGTGCTGGCCGCGGATTCCCTCGTACAGCCGCGAGGCGATCCGCCGCGCCGCCTCGAAGTCCGGCGCCTGCACCTCGTACACATTGACGCGGTTGAGGATGGGGTCGGGAATGCTGCGGGCGTCGTTGGCCGTGGCGACCCAGATCACCTGGCTGGCGTCCACCGCGACCTCGGCGAACTCGTCGACGAAGCTGCCCGCGGTGTCGTGCTCCAGCAGGCTGTAGAGCGCGCCCAGCGGGTCGTAGGTGGCCTCGGCGCCGGCCTTGTCGATCTCGTCGACCACCATCACGGGATTGGCGTAGTCCCCGTCCACGAGCGCCTCGAAGACCTTGCCCGGGCGCGCCCCCTTCCACTGGCTGGACGCGCCGGAGAGCACCCAGCCGGCCGTGAGCGAGCTCATCGAGATGAAGCCCATGCCCGTGTTCAGCAGCGCGGCCATCTGGCGCGCGAAATGCGTCTTGCCGACACCCGGCGGGCCCAGCAGCAGCAGGGGCGTGATCTCCAGCGCATCACCGCTGTCGGCGCACAGGGCGATCTGGCGGCGGACGTCGTCCAGCACCTCGTGGAAGTTGGGCAGTTCGTCGTAGAGCCGGTCGAGGCTGAGGAGGCCGGAGGGCTTGACCTGGAAGCGGTCCGGCCCTTTCTCCAGCATGCGCTCGTAGGTGCTGCGCAGCGGCTCGTGCTCCTGCGGCGGGAGCTTGGCGAGCTTGCGCTCGACGTCCTGGATCTCGAAGACACGCCGCATCTGCGCGATGGGGATGCGCGGCGGCATGCAGGCGATGGCGTGGCTGCTCATGAGGGACTCCCAGCGACTGGCTGTGTCCATTCAAGCAAAAAGCGACCCCGGCGGTGCACTGGAGAAAGCCCGGATTTGCCGGGCAATGTTCAAAACCTCACGCGCGCCGCGGGCCCGGCGTTCGCCAGGCGGGGCTCAGTGCACCATCGCGTTCATCTGGATGATGGGCTGCAGCACGGCGAGCACGATCAGCATCACCACACCGCCCATCGCCACGATCAGCAGCGGCTCCAGCAGCGTGGCCATGGCCATGGCGCGGCGCTGCACCTCGGCGCTGAGCTGGGTGGCGGCGCGCTGGAGCATGTCGGGCAGCTGGCCGGTCTGCTCGCCCAGGCGGGCGAACATGGCCAGCAGGCCCGGGAAGCGCTTCTTGCCGGCCAGGGCCGGACCCAGGGGCGCGCCTTCGCGCACGAGCACGAGCGCGTCCATGGCGTCCTCGCGCATCGCGGCATTGGAGAGCGTCTCGGCGGCCGCCTGCAGCGCCTTGAGGATGGGCACGCCGCTGCCGGCCAGCATGGCCAGCGTGCCGGCGAAGCGCGCGGCGTTGTAGCCGCGGGCGAGGCGCCCCACCAGCGGCAGGCCCAGCAGGCCGGCGTCGAAGCGGATGCGGAACGCCGCCTGCTGCAGCGCCTGGCGCAGCGCCAGGAGCCCGCCCACCAGCACGAGGGCGATCAGCCAGCCCCAGTGCCGCACGAGGTCCGAGATGGCGAGCACGAAGACGGTCAGCGGCGGCAGGGCCTGCTTGTTGCTGACGAACACGGCCGCGACCTTGGGCACGACATTGGTCAGCAGGAAGGTCACGATCAGCACGGCAATCACGCAGACCACGAGCGGGTAGGCCATCGCCCCCACGACCTTGGCGCGCAGCGCCTGGCGGTCCTCGAGGTCGTCGGCCAGCTTCTCCAGCACGCGGCCGAGCGCACCGCTCTGCTCGCCGGCCGCGACGACGGCGCGGTAGACGGGATCGAACTCGCGCGGGGCCGTGGCCAGCGCGCGTGCGAAGGCGGCGCCGCCGTTCACCTCGGCCCGCAGCTGGGCGACGAGCTCACGCTGGCGCTCGTCCTCGCATTCCTCGGTGAGCGAGGTCAGCGCCCGCTCGATCGGCAGACCGGCCGCGACCAGGCCCGCGAGCTGGCGCGTCCAGACCGTCAGCGAGGTCTGGTTGAACACGCGGCGCGCGAAGAGCGAGGGCTTGGCCTCGGCGCTCTGCTGCGCCACGGCCTCCACGGCCACCGGCACCAGCTTCTGCGCACGCAGGGCGGCGCGGGCGGCACGGGGGTTGTCCGCCTCTATCAGGCCTTTGCTGCTGCGGCCGTCCTCGGCCAGGGCTTCGTACTTGTAGGCGGGCATGCGGCCTCACTCGCGCGTGACGCGCAGCACTTCTTCTTGCGAGGTGATGCCCAGCGCGACGAGGCGCTCGCCGTCCTCGCGCATGGTGCGCAGGCCGGCGGCTTGCGCGGCCGCGAGCAGCTCGCTCTCGGCGGCGCGGTTGTGGATCAGGTGCTGCACCTGGTCGTTCGCCGTCATGAGCTCGTAGACGCCCGTGCGGCCCTTGTAGCCGCTGTGACCGCATTCGGGGCAGCCGACGGCACGGTAGCGCACGACGCCATCTTCCCCAGCGGGCTCGGGCCGCTTGCAATGCGGGCACAGCTTGCGCACGAGGCGCTGGGCCAGCACGCCCAGCAGCGAGGAGCTCAGCAGGAAGGGCTCGACGCCCATGTCGATCAGGCGGGTGACGGCGCTCGGCGCGTCGTTGGTGTGCAGCGTGGCGAGCACCAGGTGGCCCGTCAGCGAGGCCTGGATGGCGATCTGGGCGGTCTCGAAGTCGCGGATCTCGCCGATCATGATCACGTCCGGATCCTGGCGCAGGATGGCGCGCAGGGCCTTGGCGAAGGTGAGGTCGATCTTGGCGTTGACCTGCGTCTGGCCGACGCCGGCCAGCTCGTATTCCACCGGGTCCTCGACGGTCAGCACATTGGTCGTGCTGGTGTCCAGCGTCTGCAGGCCGGCGTAGAGCGTGGTGGTCTTGCCCGAGCCCGTCGGGCCGGTGACCAGCACGATGCCGTGCGGCTGCTGCAGCTGGCGCTTGAACTCGGTCAGCAGCGCGCCGTCCATGCCCAGGCCCTCGAGGCTGAACTTGGACTCCGACTTGTCGAGCAGACGCAGCACCGCGCGCTCGCCATGGGCCGAGGGCAGCGTCGAGACGCGCACGTCCACCGCGCGGCCGCCGATGCGCAGCGAGATGCGGCCGTCCTGCGGCAGGCGCTTCTCGGCGATGTCCAGCTCGGCCATGATCTTCAGGCGCGAGATCAGCGCCGCGTGCAGCGCGCGGTTGGGCTGCACCACCTCGCGCAGCGTGCCGTCCACGCGGAAACGCACGGAGCTCGCGCGCTCGTAGGGCTCGATGTGGATGTCGCTCGCGCCGTCCTTCGCGGCCTGCGTGAGCAGCGCATTGAGCATGCGGATGATGGGCGCGTCGTTCGCGGCCTCCAGCAGGTCCTCCACGGCGGGCAGGTCCTGCATCATGCGCGAGAGGTCCACGGCGCTCTCGACCTCGCCCACCACGGTGGCGGCGCTGCTCTCCGCGCCGGCGTAGGCATTGCTGATGCGCTCGGCCAGCAGCGCCTGAGGCTGCGATTCGAGACGGTCCACCGCGTAGAGGCGCTGGACCTCGGACAGCGTGGCGAGGCTCACCTCGGGCGCGGCCCACAGCGTGAGCTGCTGGCCGTCGTCCTCCAGCAGCACCGTGTGGCTGCGGGCGAAGGCGTAGGGCAGGGGGTGACGGCTGGCCATGGGGTCAGTTCTTGCTGGCGCCCAGGGGCAGGCCGGGCTTCTTCTCGTCGGTGCTGGGCAGCACCGGCGCGCCGGTGTCGGGCAGCGCGAACTTGGGCTGCGGCTGGCCCGACTGCTGCAGGGCGCGGATGTACTCGTAGCGGTCCAGGGTCAGGTCGTCCGCGGACTTCTGGTCACGCATGATCACGGGGCGCAGGAAGACCATCAGGTTGGTCTTCACGCGGCTGCGGCCGGTGTTCTTGAACAGATTGCCCAGGAGCGGGATGCTGCCCAGGCCGGGCACGCGGCCCTCGCTGTCGGCGAACTCGTCCTTCAGCAGGCCGCCCAGCACGAGGACGCCGCCGTCGTCCACGGAGACGGTAGTCTCGATGGAGCTCTTCTCGGTGGCGGGGCCGCTGGTGTCGGCCTTGGTCGTGGGGTCGATGGAGGAGTTCTCCTGGTAGACCGTCATGCGCACCGTGCCGCCCTCGCCGATCTGGCTGCGGATGCGCAGCGTGATGCCGACGTCCTTGCGGTCGTAGGTCTGGAAAGGGTTGACGGAGCTGGAGCTGCTGCCCGTGTTGGTGAAGGAGCCGGTCACGAAGGGCACGTTGCGGCCGACGACGATCTTGGCTTCCTCGTTGTCCAGCGCGACGAGGTTGGGCGTGGACAGCACGTTCGCGCCGGCCTCGGTCTCCAGGAAGTTGGCGACGGCGCCGAGCGTGTACTTGTCGCCGAACTTCTTCAGCAGGCCGATGTTCAGGCCGGTCGGGGCGTCCTTGATGACGCTGGTGATGCCGGAGATGCCGCCATACAGCGCGGCCGAGCCGGTGATGATGTTGCCCGCGCCGGTACCGAAGTTCGTGCCCGCGCCGGGGATGGTGCCGTCGCCCTTGCTGCCGAACAGGTTCTGCCACTGCACGCCGAAGGCGCCGGTCTTCGAGGCGTCGACCTTCACGATCAGCGTCTCGACATAGACCTGCGCGCGGCGGCCGTCGAGCTGGTCGATGACGTTGCGGATCTGGCGGTACAGCGGATCGGGCGCCGTGATGATCAGCGCGTTGGTGGACGGGTCCGCCTGCACGAAGCCGCCGGTGGAGGGGCTGGGCGAGGCCGACACGGGCTGCGTCGAGGCGGCCGACATGCCGGAGTTGGTGCTGCTGTTGCCGCCCAGGCTGTTGCCGGACTGCGTCGGGTTGATGCCGCCGCTGCTGTTGCCGAAATTGCCTGCGCCGGTG
The DNA here is from genome assembly GCA_041912595.1 of Burkholderiaceae bacterium. Classification (GTDB taxonomy): domain Bacteria; phylum Pseudomonadota; class Gammaproteobacteria; order Burkholderiales; family Burkholderiaceae_C; genus Roseateles_B. The sequence goes on along the minus strand of JAYRMR010000037.1, from coordinate 36,502 downwards.
CTGCTGCCGGGCGTGGTGCCGCTGCCGCTGCTGCTGCCACCGCCCGAGCCGCCGGCCCCGAAGGCCGCACGCAGCACGGTCGCCAGCTTGGTGGCGTCGGCGTTCTTCAGATAGACGACGCGGATGTTGCCGGTGCTGTCGCTGCCCGGCACGTCCAGCTTGGCGACGATGCTGCGCACCGTGGCCAGCTTGGCGGCATTGGGCGCCCGCACGATCAGCGAGTTGCTGCGCGGGTCGGCGATCACGCTGGCACTGCCGCCGCTCGACAGCGCGGGCTGGCCCGGGATCGCCGCGGCCGCGCCGCCATCGGCCAGGCGGGCCACGAGGGCCGCCATGTCGGAGGCCACGCTGTGCTTGAGCGGGATGATCTCGAGATCCGTCGAGGCCGGCGTGTCCATGGCCGCGATGATCTTGGCGATGCGCTGGAGGTTGTCCGCGTAGTCCGTCACCACCAGCGTGTTGTTGCCGGGGTTGGCCTGCACCGTGTTGTTCGGGCTGATCAGCGGGCGCAGCACGGGCACGAGGTTGTTGGCCTGCTCGTAGTTGAGGCGGTAGACCTGCGTCAGCACCTGGTCGCCACGCGGGGCGCCGTTGTCCAGCACGACGGCGCTGCTCTGCAGCTTGGCGTCCGCCTCGGGCAGCACCTTCAGCAGGCCGCCGCTCTCGACCACCGTGAAGCCCAGGCCGCGCAGGCCGGCCAGGTAGTTCAGGTAGGCCTCATGCACCGTGAGCGGCTGCTCGCTGTAGAGCGTGATCGTGCCCTTGACGCGCGGGTCGATGACGAACTGCTTGTCCATCATCACGCCGATGGCGCGGGTCACGGCCTCGATGTCGGCGTTGACGAAGTTGAGGGTCACCGGGGTCTGCGCCTTGACGGCGGCACCGGGCTTCTTGACCTTCTTGGCGGGCGCCGGCTGCGCAGGGGCCTGCGGCTGCGCCAGGGACGTCAGGGGCTGGGAGGCGAGGGTCGCCAGGGCGAGGGTCAGGACGCTGAGGCGGGGACGCGTGTTCATGCTCATCCGATCGTGATGACGGAGCGCGCGCCTTGGCGCCGCCCGATGATGTTCAGGAGATTGTTGAGGGCCGTCTCGCGGCCGGGGGCGGCGGAGGCCTCGCCCTGGAACTGCAGGCGCTGCGCGTCGCCGACGCTGCCTTGGCCCTGCAGTTGCAGCGCGCCGTCCAGCGTCTGCAGCTGGAGGCGGGTCAGGCCCGCCTGCTGCGGGTCGCCCAGCAGGCTGAGCCGGTAGCTGCCCAGCGGCGCCAGTGTGGACACGCGCGAGCCGATGTTGACGAGGTCGAAGTCCAGCTGGCCCTGCTGCTGCCAGTGGCCGCCCTGGTACTGCAGGCTCAGCTGCCGCGCGCTCAGGCGCAGCGAGCCCGAGAGCTGCAGCGTGTTCCAGGGCGTGCCCAGGCCGCCGAGCCAGGCCGCGGGGACGCGCGCCAGCCATTGGTCCTGGGCCGGGAGGTCGAGGCGCAGGCGGCCCCAGCCGGGCTGCAGGCGCAGGGTGAGGGTGCCGTTGATGCAGCAGTCCTGGCGCAGGCGCAGCACGGGCTGCAGGCCGTCGAGACCGATCTGCCAGGCCAGGCGGCCGGGGAGGCTGGCGGCGTCGCGGCTGCCGGGGCCGCCCTGCAGCACCAGCACGCCGGAGCCGTTCCACACGCTGCCCTGGGCATCGGCCAGCAGCAGGTGCTCCTGGCTGGACTGCGACAGGCCCTGCGCCAGCCAGCGGGCCGGGGCGAAGCACAGCAGGCCGGCGAGGGCGCCCAGCGCCGCGCCCCCGACGGCCCAGCGGCGGGGCAGTCGAGGCAGGCGGGGCTCCGCGGCCGGCTTGCGCGCGAGGCGTCGGGTCATGGGGCGGCTCCGCCGTCCAGGGTCAGCACGATCACGCCGTTGTAGCCGGTGGGCGAGCGCTGCATCTGGGCCTCGATCGTGCGGGCACGGGCGGCGCTGCGCGCCTCGGCCAGCCAGGCCTGGAGCTGCTCGGGGCTGATGTTGCGCAGCTGCAGCGTGGCGCGGTCACCGCTGACCTGCAGCTGCGCGGCGCTGCCGAGGCGCTCCGTCGAGGCCTTCAGCGCGGCGGCGGCCTGCGCGGCCGGCACGGGCGGGAGGTCCTTGAGCGCCTTGCTGTCTTGGGCGAGGCGGCGCATCTGCTGCAGCTGCTCTTCGGCCTGGGCGAGGCGGGGCGGGGTGTCCTTCAGGCTGCGCAGGGCGGGCCGCAGGGCGACGAGCCACACCAGCAGTACGGCCAGCGCGAAGGCGGCGAGCTGCAGCGCGGCGCGCTCGCGCGGCTGCAGGCCCTGCCACTGCTGCTGCAGGGCCTGGAGTTGGGGCGGGAGGGGGCGACTCTGGGCGTCCATGGGGTCTCTTCGTGCTCAAACGCCCGAGGGCTTGCCGCGCTGACGGCTGATCTGCAGCTGGCCGTTCTGGCTGTCCAGGGCCCAGCCTTCGCTGGCCAGCTGGCGCTTGAAAGCCTCGATCTGGGCGGGGCTCCAGCTGGCGGACGGGAAGGCCAGCTTGCCCTCCTCGTAGCGCAGGGCCTCGGCGGGCGGCATGTCGGTGGGCCAGGCGGTGGCGGCGGCGCTCAGCAGGGCCTCGAAGTCCTGCTCGCCGATCTGGCCGGCGCGAGCGCGCAGGGCATCGGTGGCGCGCCGCATCTGCAGCGGGGCGTCATGCACCACGCGGGTGGCGGGGAAGCTGCTCATGAGCAGGCGGCTCATCTCGCCCTGGGCCTGCGTGAGCTGGCGCTTCTGCTGCCAGGCCAGCACGTTGAGCCCCAGCACCTGCACCAGCAGCAGGCCGACGAGACCCAGCCGGGCCGGACGCCAGGCGGGACTCATCAGCAGGCGCGCCCACTGGCGGACCGCCTGCAGGCCGCGGGTGCGGGGCTGCAGATCGAACTGGCGAAGATTCCAGGGGCCCTGCAGGGCCTGCAGCGCGCGCTGCGAGGCCGACAGCACGCTCACCGGGTGACCCAGCCAGCGCTCGGCCGCCTGCACGGCGTCGGGGGAGGCCGTCCAGGCGAGCTCACTGATGCCGGGGCCCAGGAGCTGGCGGGCGAGCGGGCCGTCCGCCGGCAGCAGGCTGACGCCCCGGGCATTGCTGAGCACCAGGCTCAGCGCGTGATCCTCGGCGTCGGCATCGCCCTGGAGGTCCAGCACATGGGCACGGGCGGCCTCGCCGGGCCAGCTCAGCGGCAGCACGCGCTCGACCAGGCGGCCGGCCTGCTCCAGGGCCTGCAGCGGCTCCAGCAGCCAGGCCTTGTGGCAGGCGCAGACCCAGCTGCGCCCGTCGGCGTCCGTCGCCTCGCTGACGGCGAAGTGCAGCTGCTCCGGATCTTCCAGCAGCTGCTCCTCGAGCAGGCCGGCGAGCGCGGCCTGCAGCTTGCCGCGGCCCGCCTTGGGCAGCTTCACGGCGTGCCAGCTCAGCTCGGTGTCGGGGACGACGGCCACGCAGGCGGTGGCCGCGGGCAGTTCCGCGGCGCGCGCGCGGCCCTGGCTGCTCACGCCCTGGCCGTCGCTGCTCAGCAGGTACTCGAATTCCATAGGCTCGGCGCCCTGCCCGGCTCGCGGGGGCGCGTCGCTGTGCGCGGCGCGGCCCAGGCGGGGGCGCGGCGGCAGAAGGATCAGCAGGGTCGAACTCATGGTCTCTCTTGAAAGGCGGCCATTCTAGGAGTGCGGCAGCCCGGGGACTTGTGGGGCGGGCGCGGCCCGCACGCGGGCGGCCGTGTCGCTCCTGTAGTCCTCCGGCACGGCGCTCGCACGCGCATTCTGGCGAAGCTAGGGCGCTTGCAACATCAGGTTTACACGCTCCCTTGCAACAACACGCATCTCCAGCCCGTTGCGCCAGACCAGCGATCGCTCCTGGAGCACCCGCTCGTCCAGCCGCAGCGTGCCGGTGATGAAGAAGTAGGCGGAGGCCACCGCCGCGCGGCTGTCGTCGGTCGCGACGCCCTGCGGCAGGTAGCGCTTGATGTCGTCCTGCGACTTGAGCGGCTGGTTGACGCGGTCCCGCACGATGCGCTCGGCGCTGCCCAGGTCCATGCCCTCGAACAGCGCGGCGATGACCTCGCGCGGCGCGGTGTTCACGTTGACGGCGGTGCGCTGCGGCAGCAGGGTCACGAAGGGCTTGAGGCGCTTGACCACGTCCGGGGTGAAGCCCAGCCAGACGAGCTCGTCCACCGTCTGCGGCATCAGCGGGGCCTGGCGCTTGTCTTCGATGAGGCCGGCGGCCGCGCGCAGCTGCTTCGCCAGCGTCTGTGCCGTGTTGGAGGGCACGCCGGCGCTGTCGCACAGGCGCTGCAGCGTGCGCAGCTCAGCCAGGGGCAGCTGCTCGCCGACGGTCAGATTGCGCAGGTTGTAGAGGGCCTGGGCGTCGCTCAGCTGGCCGGACAGGAAGGCCTCCGGGCCACCGGCGTCGTCGTCACCCGTGCCCGGCTTGCCTTCGGGACCCGCCGCGAGGAAGGTGGACAGGCGCGCCTCGGCCAGCGGCACGGCCCAGACCTCGCCGAGATGGTCCACCGGCTCGCGCTGATTGGCGCGGGCGTCCTCGCGCAGGATCAGGCGGGCCCAGTCGAGCGCGCCCTGGAGGATCCAGGCTGACTGCGCCCGGGCGCGATCGGCCGACTCGATCTGCACGGCGCGGTACTGGCGCCAGATCATCGCCGCGGCGAGGCTCGTCACCAGCGTCACGAGGAGCAGGGCCGTCAGCAGGGCGGCGCCGCGATGGCGCAGGGCGCGGGGGCTCATGACTGCGGCCCCAGCATGATCTGGCGCACCAGCGGGCCGGCATAGCCCTGTCCGTCCTGGAACTGCAGCAGCATGCGCACGCCGGTGGGGAGCTTCTTGCGGGCCGGGGTGTTGGCGTTCTTGTCCTGGCCTTGACCCTGACCATCGCCGTTGCCGTTCCCGCCACTGCCCCCGGGGGGCTTGTTGCCGCCCACGCCGCCATTGCCGGAACCGTTCCCGGGCTTGTCCGCGGACTGGGTGCTGGAGGTCTGCGGGTCCTTCTCGACGTCATCCGCCGACTGCGCATTGCTCCAGCTGTTGCCGCGGTAGAAGTACATCTGCCAGCCCTGCACGCCGTCGAGGGCCTTCAGCCGCTTCTCGTCGAGCACCAGGGCCTGCTGGCTCTGCGCCCAGGCGGTCTGCAGCTCGCCGCGCGTTTGGGCCGGGCGCGATTCCCAGCGGTACAGGGCGCCATCGCGCAGGCCCCAGGCCACGAGCTGCAGGCCCTCGGGGCGGTGGCGGGTGATGCGCAGCGTGGAGCCGTCGAAGCTGAGCGGTTCGACGCCGCTGTCCCGGCCGTCCTCCATCTGGATCAGGTCCTGCTCCCACTGCGCCAGCACGGTCTGCAGACGGGCGGTGGCCTCGAGGTTGGCCTGCGCGATCTCGCGGGTGCGCAGCATGGCCTCGATGCCGCGCCAGCCCATCAGCGTCATCACAGAGAGCACGACGAGCGCGACCATCACCTCGATGAGCGTGAAGCCATGGAGAAGGGGGCGACGGCCGTGCATCAGTTGCGCCCCATGATGGTGGTGATGATCAGAAGACCCTGGCCCTGCTCGTCGCGCATCTGCGTGTCCACGCGGCGGAAGTTGGGGTTGGGCGTGCCGCGCACCTGGATGTGGCCGGTGTAGCTCAGGCCCAGCTGCTGGCATTGGAAGGCGGTCTCGCCGATGTCGGGGAACTGGCCCGAGAGGCGCATCTCGGCGAGCTGGTTCTCGGCGCACCACTGGGCCGCCGTCATCTGCGCGAGGCGGGCCGCGTGCTGGCTCAGCGCCCCGGCGGCCTTGAGCCCGGCGGCCAGCGTGATGGCGACGATGGCCAGCGCCACCAGCGCCTCGATCAGCGTGAAGCCGCGCGCGGCGCGCCGTCGAGGCGGCAGGCACGAGGGCCTGGATGCGGGCAGTCGCGAGGCCACGATCATCCGGGCTCCTGCGTGGCGGGCTGCACCGTGAAGGGGGCGAGGCCGTCGCTGCTGATGCGCACGCTGTAGACCCCCAGGCGCAGGCGCAGCGCCTGGGCGGGGATCAGCGGCTCGGGGCCCAGCAGCAGGCTGGGCGCGCCGTCGATCTCGACCTGGACCTCGTCGCCGAGCCAGCGCTGCGGCAGCTGGATCTTCTCGGGGAGGCCTTCGAAACGGAAGCCATGGCCGCTCGCGTCGCTCACCGGGCGCCAGCGCACGGGCACGCCGGAGACGCGGGCCTCGGCACGCGCGGACTCGAGCAGCGCGGCCAGGCGCTCGGCCTCGCGCTCCAGTTGCGTCTGGTGGCTGTCACGCAGGGCCAGCGTGACCGAGACCGCGGCGATGGCCACGATGACCATCACCACCAGGACCTCGATCATGGTGAAGCCGCGCAGGCGGCTGGCGCGCATCGGGCGGCCTGCCGGCGCTTATTGCCAGGAGCCGACGTCGGCGTCGTCGCCGTCGCCGCCGGGCTTGAGGTCGGCGCCGTAGCTGAAGACGTCGATCTCGCCGCCCTTCACGCCGGGATTGGCGTACTGGTAGTCACCGCCCCAGGGATCCTTGGGCAGCTTCTCGAGGTAGGTCTTCCAGTTGGCGGGCGTCGGGCCGGCGGTCGGCTTCTGCACCAGGGCCTGCAGCCCTTGCTCGGCGGTCGGGTAGCGGCCGTTGTCGAGCTTGTAGAGCTTCAGGGCTTGCATGATGGCGCTGATGTCCGAGCGCGCGGCGGTGGTCCGGGCCTCGCCCACGCGGCCGAGGACGGCGGGACCGATCATGGCGGCCAGCACACCGATGATCACCAGCACCACCATGATCTCGATCAGGGTGAAGCCGCGGGCCGCACGGGCGCGGGGGGAACGGGCGCGAAGAGATTGCATGACGTCGGGAGCCACAAGAGTTGGGTAGAAGCCCCTGGGCATGGTTTACCCGGGGGCCATGGCAGCACTACAGCGGTGAATCATAATCGCCGCATGATTGCTCGACTGAGTGCGTTTCTGGTCTGGGCCCTGCTGGGCCTGGCCATCGTCTATTGGGGTATGACACTCGGCCTGCGCTCGCCCGCGGCGCCCGCGCAGACCCTGGCCGTGGCCGATGCCGCCGCGCCCCGCTCCGATCTCGGCCGCCTGCTGGGCGTGACGCCCACGCAGGGCGACGCCGCCCCCTCGCCCGACGAGAGCCGTTTCAAGCTGCTGGGCCTGGTGGCGCCGAAGCGCGTGGACGGCCATGAGCAGGAGGGCGTGGCGCTGATCTCCGTGGACGGCGGCCCGCCGCGCACGGTGCGCGTGGGCGCGCTGGTGGATGGCGACCGCCAGCTGCTGGCCATCACCCCCACCGGCGTGAGCATCGGCCGGGAGGGCGGCCCCTCGATCACGCTGAGCCTGGCCCCGCTGCTGCCCGCGCAAGGGGTGGCCCTGCCGTCGCAGCCGCCGGCGACCTACGCGCTGTCGGCGCCGATGGCGCAGCCGGCGCCGGCGATCCCCGGCGTGGCCCCGCCCATGGGCGCTCAGCCGGACCCGGGCGCGGTGCCGGGCATGATGCCGCCCGCCACGCTGCCGCCGCCTCGGCCGCAGGCCGTACAGGCAGGGCAGCCGAGCCAGGTGCCGCCTCCGGCACCCGGCCCCAACAACCTGCCGCTGCGCTGAGCGGCCGCGGGCGGGGATGCCCGCCGAAGCGCAGACGAAGCACAGACGAAGCACAGACGAAGCACAGACAAAGGCCGCATGATGCGGCCTTTCTTCATGGGGCGCTGAGCGCCGCTGCGGCGCGTCAGGACTCGGTGTCGCCCGCCGTGCCGGGCATGCCCAGCAGGCCGGGCCGGCTGCTGAGTCGCCCGGGCCCCGAGACGCGCGCGGCGGGCTGGGGCGGGGGCGGCATGAGCGTGTCGGCCGAATCGTGCAGGTCCGTCAGCATGGCGGCCGCGGCACGCAGCATGGGCCAGGCGAGCAGGGCGCCGCAGCCGTCGGCCGCATCGAGGCCCAGCTCCAGCAGCGCCGCGGCGTGGAACTGCGCCAGCGCCTGGTCGATGCCATGGTGGGTATGGCTGCGGCAGAAGACGGCGTAGTCGGTGACGGGCGCGGCGATCATCGAGGCCGCCTTGAGCGCGGCGCAGGCCGGCAGTCCGTCGACGACGATGAGGTGGCGCTTGCTCGCGGCCACCAGCATGGCGCCGACCATCACGGCCGTCTCGAAGCCCCCGAAGGCCGCGAGCACGTCCATGGGATCGACCGCCTCCCGGTGGCGGGCCTGGCAGGCCAGCAGCAGGCCGAGCAGCGGGTCCAGCTGGTCCTGGCGCATGTCGGGGCCGGACACGATGAAGTCCTTCACCGGCAGGTCGCACAGGCGGGACATCACGAGCGCGCCGGCCTCGAAGGCCCCCTGACCCAGCCCGGCGCAGACGAGGACGTTGCCGGTGAACTTGTCGGCGATCTCCATGCCCACGCGCACGGCGGCATGCGCGTGCTCCAGGCTCATCGCCGGGCCGAGCCGGCTGTTGCGGGTGCCGTGCGCGATCTTGCGCGACTGCAGACGCGGGTTGGGGGGCATTTCCTCCGCGATGCCGCAGTCGATCAACGAGAGCTGCAGCCCCTGCGTGCGGGCGAGCACGCTGCAGGGCAGGCGGTTGTGCAGCAGGAGGTCGGCGTGCTGCTTGGTCGTGCGGCCCCACATCAGGGGCAGGCCGTCGACGGCCAGGCCATGGTCCGCCACGAAGAGGGCCACCGTCGGGTCACGGAACCGCGGCGTCAGGCTGTCCTGGATCAGGCCCAGCCGGATGGCCAGGGGCTCGAGCTCCCCCAGCCCGCCCGAGAGGGCCGCGCGCCGCTGCAGCCGCTCGCTCAGGGCACGGCGCAGTTCGGGATTCGCGGTAGGGGAGATCAGGGACTGGTGGATGGACATGGACGCTGTCAGGCAGGCGACGGATGCCGCTGGCCGGATTGTGCGTCATGCGGACTCCATCGCCGCCTCGAACTTTCCTGCAGCGGGGCTCTGTGCCCGCCCCTCCGGCAGGCGGGCACGGGGCCTCAGCGCAGGAAGAGACGGTAGACGGGGTTGTCCGTTTCTTCCACGAAGGGGTAGTTCAGCGAGTCCAGGAAGCGCTTGAACGCGGCGTTGTCCCGGCGCGGCACCTGGATGCCGACGAGGATGCGGCCGTAGTCGGCGCCCTGGTTGCGGTAGTGGAAGAGGCTGATGTTCCAGTCCGGATGCATGCTGGAGAGGAACTTCATCAGCGCGCCTGGGCGCTCGGGGAAGATGAAGCGGAACAGCCGCTCGTTCTCGGCCAGCTCGCTACGGCCGCCCACCATGTGGCGCACGTGCTGCTTGGCGAGCTCGTCGTCGGTGAGGTCGACGGTCTCGTAGCCCTGGCGGTTCAGCTGCCGGATCACCTTGTGTGCTTCCTCGCGCTTCTGCGTGGACACGCCGACGAAGACATGCGCCTGGCGGCTGTCCGAGATTCGGTAGTTGAACTCCGTCACGTTGCGCGGGCCCAGCAGCTCGCAGAAGCGCTTGAAGCTGCCGCGCTCCTCCGGGATCGTGACCGCGAAGACGGCTTCGCGCTGCTCCCCCACTTCCGCCCGCTCGGCGACGAAGCGCAGGCGGTCGAAGTTCATGTTGGCGCCGCAGGTGATGGCGACGAAGGTCTGGCCCTTCACGCCGTGTTCCGCGCAGTACTGCTTGACCGCGGCCACGCCCAGCGCCCCGGCGGGTTCGAGGATGCTGCGGGTGTCCTCGAAGACGTCCTTGATGGCGGCGCACACGGCGTCGGTGTCGACGATGACGAAGTCGTCGACGAGCTCGCGCGTGATCCGGAAGGTCTCCTCGCCGACCAGCTTCACGGCCGTGCCGTCCGAGAAGAGACCGACATCGGCCAGCTGCACCCGCTTGCCGGCGCGCACGGAGCGCACCATGGCGTCGGAGTCGCGCGTCTGGACGCCGATGACCTTGATCTCGGGGCGCACGGCCTTGATGTAGGCCGCCACGCCGGAGATCAGGCCGCCGCCGCCGATGGCCACGAAGATGGCGTCGATGCGGCCCTCGTGCTGGCGCAGGATCTCCATCGCGATGGTGCCCTGGCCGGCAATGACGTCCGGGTCGTCGAAGGGGTGGACGAAGCCCAGCCCCTGCGCCTTCTCGAGCTCCAGCGCGTGCTGGTAGGCGTCCGTGAAGCTCTCGCCATGCAGCACGACCTCGCCACCCAGGGCCTGGACAGCGTTGATCTTGACCGAGGGCGTGGTGACGGGCATCACGATCACCGCGCGGCAGCCGAGCTTGCGGGCCGACAGCGCCACGCCCTGGGCGTGATTGCCGGCCGAGGCGCAGATGACGCCGCGCTTGAGCTGCTCGGGCGTCAGCTGCGCCATCTTGTTGTAGGCGCCGCGCAGCTTGAAGCTGAAGACGGGCTGCTGGTCCTCGCGCTTGAGGTAGACCTTGTTGCCGAGACGGCGGGAGAGGTTGCGCGCCGGGTCCAAGGTGCTCTCGACGGCGACGTCGTAGACCTTGGCGTTCAGAATTCGCTGCAGATAGCTGTTGCCGGCCGGAATCAGTGCGGGTGATTGCGCCGGGGTGGAGGGGGAGCGGCGCTTGCGAACCTGGCCAGCCATCTGCGATCTCCAAAGCGAGTGTTGCGGCACTGCATCATAAGGTGGGGGTCCGGAGGCGCGGGACGGCCGGGCGGCGCGAGGTGTCGCCCTTGGTCAAGGGCCCTGAGACGGTGCACGAACGCTGTCCATCGGCGTGCGCCTCGACCCTCCGCGGGCCGGTTCATGCGAAAAAAAAACCCGAAGCCTTGCAGCTTCGGGTTGAATCCACCATGGAGGCGGTGGAGGAGACAAACGGCTGGGACCAAAATGGTGCAAAAACCATGCACAAAGCGGGTGCGCATACGTTTGCGCGTTCGCTATTCCCAATGAAATCCATTCTATGTTGCGTGATGCTGCGCTGCAATATCAAAAGGGCTCCGGCATTGGAGCGGTGGCTCTAGTCCGCGCGAAGGCGTGACATCCTGCAGTCATCCAGCGGGTGGGCGCCCGGTGCCCACGGCGCGGCCGGGCTTTTGATTTGGGCTCACAATGCGCGCCATGGAATGCACGATCAATTGGATGGGCACGGACGGCATGAGCTTCGTCGCCCAGACCGGCAGCGGCCACATGCTGGCCATGGACGGCGCCCCCGAGGGCGGCGGGCACAACCTGGCGCCTCGCCCCATGGAGACCGTGCTGGCCGGCACCGGCGGCTGCACGGCCTATGACGTCGTGCTGATTCTCAAGCGCGGCCGCCACGACGTGCGCGGATGCCAGGTGCAGCTCAAGGCCGAACGTGCGGCGACAGACCCCAAGGTCTTCACCGGCATCCACATGCATTTCGTGGTGACGGGCAAGGCGCTGGACCGCGCGGCCGTGGAGCGCGCCGTCGCGCTCTCGCACGAGAAGTACTGCTCCGCCAGCATCATGCTGGCCAAGACCGCGGCCATCACGACGTCAGTGGAGCTGGTCGAAGGCTGAGCGCGGCAGATCGACGCTGATGCCGCCGGATGGGGCCGGATGGGGCCGGATGCCCCTCGCGCCTCAAAGGCGGTGGGCCACCGTCGTCATCACCCGCGCTGCCAGGCGCATGAGACCGGGGATCGGCGGCGGCAAGTCGCGGCCCCCCGCCTCCATCGCGTGCTGCGCATGGGCGGCCTCGTCCTGCTTCATCTGATCCACGATCTCCCGCGACCGCCGGTCCTCGGAGGGCAGGCGATCCAGATGCGAGGCGAGGTGCTGTTCCACCTGCCGCTCCGTCTCGATCAGGAAGCCCAGGCTGACCTTGTCTCCCAGCAGCCCGGCCAGGCTGCCGAGCGCGAAGGCACCGCCGTACCAGAGCGGGTTCAGCAGGCTGGGGCGGTCCTTGAGTTCATCGAGGCGCTCACGCGTCCACGCCAGGTGGTCGATTTCCTCCGCGGCGGCGGCGTGCAGTTGCTGGCGCAGCGCTTCATCGCGCGACAGCAGGGCCTGGGACTGGTACAGCGCCTGGGCGCAGACCTCCCCGACGTGGTTGACCCGCATCAGCGCGCCCGCATGGGCGCGCTCCGCTTCCGTCAGTGCGACAGGCGCACTGTGTGCCGGATTGGCACGGCCCGCCGCCGGGCGGCCCCAAACCGTCAGCAAACCGTGGCCGGCCGCGCTGAGAAGGCGATCCTTGAAGTCGTGAGAACGAGACATGTCTGGCCTTGTCGAGGCCCTTGGCGGGCCGGTTGGCAGCGGGTTGCCAGTGTAAAAGCACCTGGGCGGCGGGCGCCGAGGCGGCGAGTTGCCGTAAAACCCGGCGGCTGTCCATGTCTTGCTTCGTGACGGTCATATGAACATAAGCAAATGTTTGATCGTCGTTGCCGAACGACAACGGATGACAAACTGTCATGATTTCCAGGTGGCGCATCAGGGAAAACCTTTGGTTCAATCACGCCAACTTCCATGCACACCCCCGGCAACAGCCCGTGGGATGCCTTGGTTGCCTGACCCCTGACGACTCTTTCGGAGCTACGAATGAATAAGACGATCCTGGTTGGCGCCGTGCTGGCTGCCTTCGCTGGTGCCGCCGCGGCCCAGTCTTCCGTGACCCTGTTCGGCGTGATCGACGCCAACGTTCGCTCGGCCAAGACCGGCAGCGCCACCATCAAGCAAGTGGGCACCGACGGCCTGAACGCCAGCCGCCTGGGCGTGCGTGGCACCGAAGACCTCGGTGGCGGCCTGAAGGCCGGCTTCTGGCTGGAAGCGGCCCTGAACCCCGACACCGGTACCGCCGACAGCAGCCGCTTCTGGGGCCGCCGCGCCACCGTGAGCCTGAGCTCCACCGAGATGGGTGAACTGCGCATCGGCCGCCACAAGGTTGCCGCCCGCCTGGCCATCGACGGCTTCACGCCCTTCGAGACCACCGGCATCGCCGAAATCACCAAGGGCTACTCGACCCTGGGCAGCGGCGCCGACACCCTGAACCGTTCGGACAACCAAGTGGCCTACAGCCTGCCGGAGAACCTGGGCGGCGTGTACGGCACGTTCGAGCTGGGCGCTGGCGAAGGCACCGACGGCAAGAAGTACAGCTCGGGCCGCCTGGGCTACAAGGACAAGGAACTGAACGTCGCTGCCGCCTACGCGCAGACCGACGCCAAGGGTGACAAGTACAAGCTGACCGTGCTGGGCGCTTCGTACGACTTCGGCGTGGCCACCGTGATGGGCACCATCGCCAACACCAAGTTCGGCGCTTACAAGCAGTCGATCTTCACGATCGGCGCCAAGGTGCCCGTCACCAAGGAAGGTTCGGTCCGCGTGCACTACGCTCGCTCGAACGCCAACGACGCCGTTGCCACGGCCAAGGTGGCTGACGACCTGAACATCCTGTCCTTCGGCTACGTGCACGACATCTCCAAGCGCACCGGCCTGTACGCCACGTACTCGCAGATCGACAACAAGGGCAACTCCAAGGTCGCCGTGGCAGGTGCTCCGGCTGCTGCTGCCGGCCAGAAGTCCTCGGCCTACGAAGTGGGCGTTCGCCACAGCTTCTGATGCCTGCTGGCGCCAGCCCCTCGGGGCTGCCGCGCCGAGCCGCACAAGCCGCCCCCCGGGGCGGCTTTTTTCATGCCTGGGCGATGCCGTGGCCGGCCCGTTTTGCACCGTTTCCGTGCGCCCGTCAGCCTGCTTTCAGCCTTGTCGCCGCGGCGACAGGGTTAGTGCTTGTGGGTGGCCTGCAACGTCGCGGCTAGGCCTCGGGGAGCATCTGTCACAGAATCCACAGCGACGCTTCATTCATAAAGCAGGAGACAGATACATGAAGAAGGCTACTCTGGTTCTGGGTTTGCTGGCTGCCAGCGTGAGCGCTGCCTACGCCCAATCGAGCGTGACGCTCTACGGCATCGTGGACGGCGGCGTGCGCATCACGGATAACGAAGGCGCCGGCCCCAGCGGCCAAGGCTCCGTGACCCGCGTGGTCGGCGGTGGCTTCTCGCAGAGCCGTCTGGGTGTGAACGTCACGGAAGACCTCGGTGGCGGCATGAAGGTGCTGGCCAACCTGGAGCACCGCCTGAATCTGGACACCGGTTCGGCCAACCCCGCACCGCTGCCCTTCTGGATGCAGTCGTGGGTCGGCCTGCAAAGCAGCGACTTCGGCCGCGTGACCATCGGCCGTCAGTACAACGTGCTGTTCGACCTGGTGACCAGCACCTACGTGTCCTATCCCTACTCCCCGTACTTCGACGTGTACAAGCCTGAAGTGGGCCTGGCGCTGAGCGCTCGTGCCGACAACATGGTCAAGTACCTGTTCGAGCAAGGCCCGATCCGCGGCGAGCTGCAGGTGAGTGCCGGTGAAGGCGGCGGTGGCCGCACCGTGGGTGGTGTGATTCGCTACTCCGCCGACGGCATCTCGGTCGGTGCCGGCATGCAGGACTACATGCTGCCGTCCAGCGCCAAGATCAAGGCCACGACCTTCGGTGGTTCCTACAAGGTCGGCGACTGGTACGTCAACGCCGGCTGGGGCGAGAACAAGGTGGAAGGCACGCCGACGGCGGCTGATGCCACCACCATCGCCAGCACGCTGCTGTGGGCCTCGTTCAACAACGGCGGCACGGGCTACGACGCCGCACTGGGCGGCGCTGCCGGCCTGCTGGGCCTGAAGAAGCGCACGATGTGGACCCTGGGTCTGGGCTACCAGATGACGCCTCAGCTGAACCTGGGCACCCACGTCTACAGCGCCAAGCAGACCGGTGCCCTGGCTGCCCTGGAGCTGAAGGCCACGTTCTGGTCGGCCGTCGCGGACTACGCGCTGTCCAAGCGCACGGACCTCTACGCCGAGATCGACCGCACCTCGCTGACGGGCGACCACGCCAGCCTGAACAGCGCTGCCGGCGCGCCGAACGGTGCCAAGAACCGCCTGGGTTACACCGTCGGTATCCGTCACCGCTTCTGATCTGCGCACTTCTTCGCGCAATCGAGGGCCCTTCGGGGCCCTTTTTCATGTCCTGTTAAGTTCTTGTGCATAGCATCACGGCGCCAGTTCGCCGGGCAGCTAGTCTGTGCTGCATCGGGCCTGGAGTCGAGATCATGAGTGCCTTCAAGAAACTGTTGACGTTGGGATGGGTGGCGAGCCTGATGGCCTGCGCCCATCATCCGGTGACTGCGCCCGAGTCACCCGCCGTGGAGCCGGTCCGGACCGAGGCCGCCGTCCTGCCGCAGGACTGGACGGACCGCGAGCTGCCGGGCAAGGCCCGCACCCGCTACAGCATGGACGAGCGGGCCAGCAGGCCCTGCGTCCAGGCCAAGGCGCAGGGCTCGGCGAGCCTGCTGCGGCGCCGGCTGCAGTTGCCCGTCGAGCAACTGCAGGAGGTCCGCTTCGAGTGGTGGATCGATCGCTTCGAGTCGAGCCGCGAGGTCGAGGATCCGGACATCGACGACGCGCCCGCCAGCCTCGTGCTGGCCTTCGATGGCGATGTCGGCCTGCTGCCCCTGCGGACCCGCATGCTCTACGAGCTGGCGCACACCATCATGGGCGAGGCACCGCCCTATGCCACGCTCATGTATGTGTGGGACGCGAAGGCGCCCGTGGGAACGGTGAAAGTCAGCCCTCGCAGCGATCGCATCCGCAAGATCGTCATTGGCTCCGGGCAAGACCGGCGCGGGGGCTGGATGCGCTTCAGCCGCAATGTGGTCGATGACTACCGCCTGGCCTTTGGCGAGGCGGCAGGCCCGCTGATCGGGGCGGCGCTGATGACGGACGCGGACAACGGGCGCGGGCGCGCCGAGGCCTGCTATGGCCCGGTGCAGTTCCTGGACACTGCCTATCGCGAGCTGCCGGGCAGCCTGCGGTTCTGACCGGGCGCGCCTCAGCCCTGCGTGCTGGACGCCGCCGGTGCGGGCGCCGGCGCCGGGGTGCTTGCCGGCGTGGCGGCCGGCTTGGCCGGCGGCAGGGTCAATGGGCCCTTCTGTCCGCAGGCCGAGAGCGCCATCAGGCCGCACAGGGCAAGGGCGCCAAGCCCGGATGCGACCCGGCGCTGGGTGCGCGACCGCATCAATGGCATGGCCTTGCGGGCCGCTTGCGCGGAATCGGCCTCGTGGGGGACTAAACTGCCGCCTGGATTGATCTTCATAGCTGCCAGTTTATCGGTCATGAGCGCTCTCACTGCCACCCCCCTTCAGGACGCGGACTACCAGGCCCGCACCCAGGCCATCCTGCTGGGCATCGAGACCCGCATCGACGCGTGGCTGGACGAGGACCGGATCGACATCGACACCCACCGCACCGGGGGGCTGCTCGAGCTGACCTTCCCCAATCGCAGCAAGATCATCATCAACACCCAGCCGCCACTGCAGGAGCTGTGGCTGGCAGCCAAGGCGGGGGGCTTCCACTTCCGCTTCGTCGAGGGCCAGTGGGTCGAACGCAGCGGACGGGAGTTCCATGCCTTGCTGTCCGAAGAGGCCTCCGCGCAGGCCGGACAGGCGCTTCGCTTCGAGCCGGTCGCAGGCTGAGGCCTGACGGGCGCTGAGGCGCGGGTGCGGCAAGCGCTCATTTGAATGGCAAGAGGCCGCCCAGGGGCGGCCTCTTTCGTGATGGGCAAGCGCCCGTCAGCCGATGGCTCAGCGCCGGAAGAGATCCAGGATGCTCTTCTTTTCCTCGTCGCTGGCCGGCGGCGGGATGTTGGCGTCGTTGCTCAAGGCGCGCACGCCGGAGTTGCCCGAGAACTCGTCGTAGAACCATTCGCCGTTGACCTGAACGACGCCTTCCGGCGGCGAAATCTCGGCAACAGGCACGTTCTTGAGCGCAAAACCCATGAACTCGATCCAGACGGGCAGCGACAGGCCGCCGCCGGTCTCGCGATCGCCCAGCTTGCGTGGCTGGTCGTATCCGATCCACACCACGGCCACCAGGCTCTGCTGATAGCCGGCGAACCAGGCGTCCATGGAGTCGTTCGTGGTGCCGGTCTTGCCGTAGATGTCCGGGCGCTTGAGCTGGGCCTGGGCCTTGGCGGCCGTGCCGCTGCGGGTCACCTCCTGCAGCAGGCTGCTCATCAGGAAGGCGTTGCGCGGCTCGATGGCGCGCGAGTCTTCGCCGAGCGCCCGCGGCGGCGCCTCGAAGAGCACGCGCCCCTTGTTGTCCGTCAGCTTGGCCACAAGCTGGGGTGAGACGCGATGACCGCCGTTCGCGAAGACGGCATAGCCCTGCGCCATCTGCATGGGCGTGACCGAACCGGCGCCCAGCGCCATGGTGAGGTAGGCCGGGTGCTTGTCGGCCTCGAAGCCGAAGTGCGTGATCCAGTCCTGGGCGTAGTGAACGCCGATGGACTGCAGCACCCGGATCGACACCATGTTCTTGGACTTGGCCAGGGCCTTGCGCAGGGGCAGGGGGCCGTCGAAGGTGCCGTCGTAGTTCTTGGGCTCCCAGGGCTGGCTGCCCGTGGTCGTGGCATCGAAGAACAGCGGCGCGTCATTGACGACGGTCGCCGGCGTGAAGCCCTTCTCCAGCGCAGCGGAGTAGATGAAGGGCTTGAAGCTCGAGCCCGGCTGGCGCCAGGCCTGCGTCACGTGGTTGAACTTGTTCTTGTTGTAGTCGAAGCCACCCACCATCGCGCGGATGCGCCCGTCGCGCGGGTCCATCGCCACAAAGGCGCCTTCCACCTCCGGCAGCTGCGTGATGCTCCAGTCGCCCTTGGGCAACTTGAGCACGCGGATGATGGCGCCGCGGCGAATGCGTGTCTTGGGATTGCCGCGCTCCGACAGTCCCGACGTCGCCGGCTTCAGGCCTTCGCCCGTGATGGTGAGGCTCTCCCCGCTTTGCAGGACGGCGACGACCTTCTTCGGGTCCGCCTCCAGCACGGCCGCCGCCAGCAACTCGTCGTTGGCCGGGTGGTCCGCCAGCGCCTCGGCGATGCGCACGTCCATGTCCTTGGGGTCGGCGGGCAGGTCGATGTAGGCCTCCGGGCCGCGGTAGACCTGGCGGCGCTCGTAGTCCATGATCCCGCGGCGCAGGGCCCGGTAGGCGGTCATCTGCTCGTCGTGGCGCAGCGTCAGGTAGACGTCCAGGCCGCGGCTGTAGGTCTCGTCGCCGTACTGGTTGAAGATCAGTTGGCGGGCCGCCTCGGCCACGTACTCCGCATGGCTGCTGTTGTCGGCCACGGTGCGATAGCGCAGCACCTGGGCCTTCGCCTGCGCGTGCTGTTCCTCGGTGATGTAGCCGTTCTCCAGCATGCGGTCGATGATGTACTGCTGGCGGATGCGAGCGCGGCGCGGGTTGTTGATCGGGTTGTAGGCCGAGGGCGCCTTGGGCAGGCCGGCCAGCATCGCGGCCTCCGCCACGGTGATGTCCTTGAGCGGCTTGCCGAAATACACCTCGCTGGCCGCCGCGAAACCGTAGGCCCGATGACCCAGGAAGATCTGGTTCATGTAGATCTCGAGGATCTGCTCCTTGCTGAGCGCCGATTCGATCTTGAGCGCCAGCAGGATCTCGTAGATCTTGCGCGTCATCGTCTTCTCGGTCGACAGGTAGAAGTTGCGGGCGACCTGCATGGTGATGGTGGAGGCCCCCTGGCTCTTCGCCTCACCCACATTGGCCAGGCCGGCGCGGATCACGCCGAGGTAGTCCACGCCACCGTGCTGGTAGAAGCGCGCATCCTCGATCGCGAGGATGGCGTCCTGCATCACCTTGGGAATCTCCTTGATGGGCTGGTAGCTGCGGCGCTCCTCACCGAATTCGGCCAGCACGACGCCATCCGACGACAGCACGCGCAGCGGCAGCTTGGGCCGGTAATCGGTGAGTCCGGAGATGTCCGGCAGGTTGGGATAGGCCATCGCCAGGCCAAGAGCCAGCAGGAGCGCCACGGCCAGCGTGCCTCCCAGGGCCAGTCCGCCGAGCCACATGAGGGGGCGCCAGACGAAACGGCGCGCGGCAGTGTGGTGGCGATGCGACGCCTTGGGGCCATCCGCCACGTCCTTATCCGGCGAAGTAGGCACGTTCGATGATTTGGATTTGCTCATGGGGCTCCAGTGAGGGCAAATCATTATAGAAACGGCACTCTGCTCCGCTTTGAATCGGCGGGCCTTGCCGGGCCGTGTCGAAACCACCTCGAAAGGGCTTCTTTTCGGGGACAGATGGGCGTAGAAAGCCGTGTATGTTTCGCAACGTGGTGTTACGTGCTCGCAGCCGTTTTTCGAACGGTGTCATAGGCTTTACTGCTAGCATTCAAGTAACTTATTAACAATCCGACGCCTGCAAAGCGTGTTGGGGGAACCGCGTCATGGGAATTCTTGACGTACTGCTGGGTCGCAAGCATCCACCCATGATTGGCTTGGACATCAGCTCTTCCAGCGTCAAGCTGGTCGAACTCAGTCAAAACAAGAACGGTGAGATGGTGCTCGAGCGCTTCGCGATGGAGTCGTTCGAGAAGGGCTGGATCGCCGACGGCCAAATTGAAAAATTCGACGAGGTGGCCGACGCCGTGCGTCGCGTCGTGGCGCGCAGCGGCACGAAGACGCGCGACGCCGTGCTGGCCATGCCTCAGTCGGCCGTGATCACCAAGAAGATCATGCTGCCGGCGGGCCTGCGCGAGGAAGAGCTGGAGATCCAGGTCGAGGCCGAGGCCAACCAGTACATCCCGTTCTCGCTCGATGAGGTCAGCCTGGACTTCTGCGTGCTCGGCCCGAGTCCGACCTCCGTCGGTGACGTCGAGGTCCTGATCGCCGCCTCCCGCAAGGACAAGGTGCAGGATCGCCAGGGCCTCGCCGAAGCCGCGGGCCTGCGGCCCGTCGTGCTGGACATCGAGTCGCATGCCTCCCGTCTGGCCATGGGCCGGCTGGTGGCCGCGCTTCCGGGGGAGGGCAAGGATGCCCTCGTCGCCCTGTTCGAGATCGGCGCCGACACCACCAGCCTCAAGGTGCTGCGTGATGACGAGATGCTCTACGACCGCGACCAGGCGTTCGGTGGCTCGCAGCTGACGCAGCTGATCTCCCGGCAGTACGGCTTCTCCTTCGAGGAGGCCGAGCAGAAGAAGCTGGCCAACGAACTTCCGGAAGACTACGACACCGTGGTGCTCCAGCCGTTCGTGGACAGCCTCTCCCAGGAAATCGGCCGTGCGCTGCAGTACTTCTTCACCAGCACGCCGCACCACAAGGTGCACTACGTGATGCTGGCGGGCGGTACGGCCACGCTGCCGGGCCTGAAGGATCGCGTGACCGAACTGACGGGCTTCGCCTGCATGGTGGTCAATCCCTTCGAGAGCATGGAGCTGGGTTCCGCGGTGCGTGAGTCGAAGCTGCGCCGCGAGGCCCCTGCCTACCTGACCGCCTGCGGGCTTGCCATGCGGAGGTTCTTCCAGTGATTTTGATCAACCTCCTCCCTCACCGCGCCGAGAAGCGCAAGCGTCGCAAGACCGCCTTCTTCGTCGGGCTGGGGCTTTCCGTGGTCGTCGGTGGTCTCCTCGTGGGCGCCGGCATGCTGCTGTTGCAGCAGATGACGGATCAGCAGATCGCCCGCAACGAATACCTCCGCCACGAGAACGCGCTGCTCGACGAGCAGATCAAGGACATCGCGAACCTGAAGGCTGAGATCGAAGGGCTGAAGTCGCGCCAGCAGGCCGTGGAAGACCTGCAGACCGGCCGGAACGTTCCCGTCCATCTGCTCACGGAGCTGGTGCGTCAGGTGCCTGAAGGCATCTTCCTCACGCGCATCCAGCAGACCGACAAGCTCGTCACCGTCAGCGGCCTGGCCCAGACGCAGGACCGGGTCTCGGAATTCATTCGCAACACCTCCCGGTCCTCCGAGTGGCTCTACAACCCGGACCTGCATGAAATCAGGCTGGGCGGCATGGCGAGCACCAAGGACCAGAAGCGCCTGTTCGAGTTCACCATGCGCGTCTCCATCAAGGCTCCGCAGACCGAGGCGTCTGCCAAGGGTCAGCCTTCGAGGAAGCCCTGACACTATGGCCACGAATTCTTCCGCCAAATTTGATCTGAACGCCTGGTTCGAAGAGGTCCAGGACCAGTTCAGGGGGCTCAATCCGCAGGAGCCGGGGCAGTGGCCCCTCGCTCCCCGTCTGCTGACCTTCGTTGCGGCGATCGCGCTGGCGGTCGTGGGGGGCTGGTTCCTGGTCCTGGCTGATGCCCAGGCCGCACTGGATGCCGAGGCCGCCAAGGAGCCCAACCTCCGTCAGGACTACAAGACCAAGCTGGTGCAAGCCGTCAACCTGCCCGAACTGCGCAAGCAGAAGAGCCAGGTCGAGGAGTACGTCAACCAGCTGGAGAAGCAGTTGCCAGGGCGCGCCGAGATGGACGCGCTGCTTTCCGACATCAACAGCGCGGCCGTCGGTCGTGGGCTGCAGTTCGAGTTCTTCGGTCCCTCTCCGGAGGTGGTGAAGGACTATTACGCCGAGAAGCCCATTTCCATTCGCGTGTCGGGCCGTTATCACGACATCGGTGCCTTCGTGGCCGATATCGCCAATCTGTCCCGCATCGTGACCCTGAGCGACCTGAACGTGAGCGTGCTGGCCACCCGAGACTCCGCGTTGTCGGGCACGCTGAACATGGAAGCCAAGGCCCGGACCTACCGCTACCTGGATTCGGCTGAGGTCGCAGAACAGCGCAAGTCCAAGGCCGCTGCCAAGCCGGGAGCCAAGAAATGAAGCGCCTCACGGTCATGACCGTCACGCTGGCCGCCATGGGCCTGAGTGCGTGCGGCAACGAGTTGTCCGAACTGCAGGACTGGACGGCGCAGCAGCGGCGTGAAACCCGCGCATCGGTCCAGCCCCTGTCTCCGCCCAAGAAGTTCACGCCGCAGCCCTACGACACCGCCCTGAGCATCGATCCGTTCAGTGCCCAGAAGCTGAGCGTGGCGGTCAAGCAGGAGGCCAGTCAGCCGAATTCCCTGCTGACCGCGGAGATGAACCGCCGCAAGGAACCTCTGGAAGCCTACCCCCTCGACTCGATGTCGATGGTGGGCAGCTTGGTCCGTCAGGGGCGGCCCTTCGCGCTCCTGAAGGTGGACGCACTTTTGTACCAGGTCAAGCAAGGTGATCACCTGGGTCTGAACTTTGGGCGCATCACCCAGATTTCGGAAACCGAGATCACTCTGCGCGAAGTCGT
This sequence comes from Burkholderiaceae bacterium, assembly GCA_041912595.1. Taxonomy (GTDB): domain Bacteria; phylum Pseudomonadota; class Gammaproteobacteria; order Burkholderiales; family Burkholderiaceae_C; genus Roseateles_B. The sequence continues at coordinate 14,452 of JAYRMR010000037.1, read as the reverse complement.
CCAGGACGCGGCTGGCGAATGGATAGAACGCACAAGCACCCTCCAGTTGCAGGAGAAGGGACGATGAAGAATTTGTCGAAGATGAGTGGTATGACTCAATGGCGTCGTTGGGCCGTTGGCGTGGTGGCAGTCACCCTGCTCCCGTTGCAGGCCTGGGCGCAGAACGCCATCAAGTCCATCAGCACGCTGCAGCAGGCCGGTGTTGAGGTCGTGCGAATCGAGCTCAGCGAAAGCCTCAAGGACATCCCGGCGGGCTTCGTCGTGCAGGCGCCTCCGCGCATTGCGCTGGACCTGCCCGGCATTTCCAACGGCATGGGGCGCAGCACGGTCGAGATCAACGCGGGCAATCTGCGTTCGGCCAGCGTCGCCCAGGCCGGGGACCGCACGCGCGTCGTGCTGAACCTGCGCCAGGCGTCCGGCTACCGCGCGCAGATCGACGACAAGGCCTTGCTCGTCATCCTCGAGAACGGCCCGTCGACCGCTTCGGCCGCCCCCGTGGCAGCGCCGGCCAAGGCAGCGGAACCGCTGCACTTCGCGCCGAGCCTGAATGCGGCCAGCCAGACGCTTCGTGACATCGACTTCCGTCGCGGTACCGACGGTGCCGGTCGCGTCGTGATCAGCCTCCCGAGCAACCAGGTGGGCGTGGACATCCAGCAGCAGGGGCAGAACCTCGTGCTGGAGTTCCCCAAGACCAGCCTGCCGCCCGAGCTGCGCCGCCGTCTTGACGTCGCGGACTTTGGCAGCCCGGTGCAGTTCGTGAACGCGAGCCAGGTCGGTGACAAGGTGCGCGTGGTCGTCGAGCCCAAGGGCAACTGGGAGCACAGCGCTTACCAGAGCGACAACCAGTTCGTGCTGGAAGTGCGGCCCCAGAAGATCGATCCGAACAAGCTGGTCCAGGGCCCCGGCTTTGCCGGTGACAAGCTCTCCCTGAACTTCCAGAGCATCGAGGTTCGTGCGCTGCTGCAGGTCATCGCTGACTTCACCAACTTCAACGTGGTGACCAGTGACACCGTGACCGGCAACGTCACCCTGCGCCTCAAGGACGTACCCTGGGATCAGGCGCTGGACATCATCATGCAGGCACGCGGCCTCGGCCTGCGCAAGTCCGGCAATGTGCTGTGGATCGCGCCCAAGGAGGAGCTGGCCGTCAAGGAGCGCCAGGACCTGGAAGCGAAGGCCCAGATGGCCCAGCTCGAGCCGCTGCGCACGCAGTCGATCCAGCTGAACTACGTCAAGGCTGAAGACATCGTGAAGGGTCTGACGGGCAGCGGCATCAGTGGCAGCAACGCTCGCATCCTGTCCTCGCGCGGCAGCGTCATCTCGGAGAGCCGGACCAACCAGCTCTTCATCAACGACATCGCCAGCAAGCTGGACGAGATCCAGGCCCTGATCGCCAAGATCGACGTCCCCGTGCGTCAGGTGCTGATCGAGGCCCGCATCGTCGAGGCTGACGACAGCTTCGGCCGCTCGCTGGGTGTGAAGCTCGGCGTGAATGACATCCGCGCGCAGCAGGGGGGCATCCCCGGCTACAACGTCGGCGGCAACAACTACGTGGCCGTGGGCGGCAACTACAACGCCGCCGGGGCGGCGACCAAGCAGCCGGGGGCCGCGCAGTCCTTCAATGACACGCAGCTGATCAACCTGCCGGCGCCGAGCGTCCTGAGCGGCACACCTCAGACCTTCGCGCTGACCTTGTTCAATGCGACGGCCAACCGCTTCCTGAACCTGGAGCTCTCCGCGCTGGAAGCAGACGGCAAGGGCAAGATCGTCTCGAGCCCCCGCGTGGTGACGGCCGACCAGGCCAAGGCGCTGATCGAGCAGGGCGAGGAAATTCCTTACCAGCAGGCGACTTCGGCCGGTGCGACGTCCGTGACGTTCAAGAAGGCCGTGCTCAAGCTGGAAGTGACGCCCCAGATCACGCCTGAAGGCAACGTGATCCTTGACGTGGACGTGAACAAGGACAGCCGCGGCGTCCTCACGCCTCAGGGCTATGCCATCAACAACAAGCATGTGAAGACCCAGGTGCTGGTTGAAAATGGCGGCACGGTGGTCCTGGGCGGCATCTTCACGCAGGAAGAGCGCGAGGACGTCAAGAAGGTGCCGTTGCTGGGCGATGTTCCTGTGGTGGGCAACCTCTTCAAGAACAAGGCCAAGACATCGAGCAAGACCGAGTTGCTGATCTTCATCACTCCCAAGGTGGTGACGGACCGGGTGACGGGTCGCTGAAACTGAGAGATCGGCCGGCTTCATGCCGGCCTGCTGGATTGATGATCAAAGCTGTGCGGGTCAACTTGCATCTGCTGCGCTGGAGTTTGATGACATGAGGAATTACCTTCAACAACACCTGGGCCGCTGGCTCATGGCGCTACTGGCCATGACGATGAGTCTTGGCCTGGTGGCCTGTGGCGGCGGCGGCGGCAGCTCGGGCGGCTCGCTCTACCCGGGGGCCAACAGCGCGACGCTCAGCATGAGCCTGTCGGGCACGACGGTCTCCAACACCTCCAAGGTGACGGCGACGGCGACGCTGCGTGACGCCAACGGTGCGGCTATTCCCAATCAGGTGGTCAACTTCACCTTCTCCAAGGGCGGTCTGGCTGACCTGAGCGTGGCCAGCGCACTGACGGATGCCAACGGCAAGGCCGTGGTGGTCCTGTCGCCCGCCAGCGCCGGCGAATCCGGTGCCGATACCTTGGTGGCGACCATCGCCTACGGTGGATCGACCCTCAGCTCCTCCGGCAGCTTCTCCGTGATCGGTGCCGCCTCGGGCGCTGCCGCGCTGTCGGTGACGCTGTCCTCCCCGAACATCACGGGCAGCAAGAGCGCCTCCGTCACGGCCACGCTGAAGGATGCCCAGGGCAATCCGGTGGCCGGCCAGGTCGTCAACTTCAGCTTCGGCAGCGGCGTGGGCGCCCTCGCTCAGCTGAGCTCCAACACGGCACTGACGGACGGCAACGGCACCGCCAGCGTGCTGCTGACGGCTGCCAGCACCGACATCACCGGTGCCGACACCGTGATCGCGACGGTCACGTACGGCGGCAAGTCGCTGTCTGACAACAAGGGCTTCCAGGTCACCGCCACGTCGACCTCCACCGCCGCACTGACGGTGGCCCTGTCCTCCAACAGCGTGACCTCCAAGTCGTCGATCACTGCGACGGCCACGCTGAAGGACGCCAGTGGCGTCGGCATCGCCAATCAGGTGATCGCCTTCAGCCTGGGCGCCACGGTGGCTCAGCTGAGCCAGGTGCAGGCCCTGACGGACGCCAACGGCAATGCCGTGGTCGTCCTGACGACGTCGGGCACCCAGCCGGGCGCCGACACGCTCAAGGCCTCGATCAGCTACAACAACCGCGTGCTGTCCAGCCAGGTCAACTTCGCCGTGGTGGGGACCTCCACCACGTCCGCATCGCTGGCGCTGAGTCTTTCCAGCGCAATCGTCACGGCGGGCTCGCCGGCCACGGTCACGGCCGTCCTGAAGGATGGCAGCGGTGCACCGATCCCGGGCCAGGTGGTGAGCTTCAGCACCCAGCGCGGCTTCGGCCTGCTGAGTGCCGTGACGGCGCTGACCGACGCCACGGGCACGGCTGCCGTGACCCTGTCGCCGGCCAATGCCACGTCGGCCGCCGCTGACAGCGTGAGCGCGTCCACCACGGTGGGCAGCCAGACGGTGACGTCCAATATCGTCGGCTTCCAGCTGACGGCAACGGTCGTGGGCATCGAGTCCTTCACCTCCGACGTTCCGGCTGGCAGCAAGCTGGCAGCCAACGGCTCGTCGATCATCACCGTCAAGCTCTCCGGCACGGCCGGAACGGTGCCCGTGCAGCTGACGCTGGCTTCGCAGTGCGCGGCACAGAGCCCGATCAAGGCCACGGTGACGCCGACTACCGCAACGACCACCAACGGCACCGCCACCTTCACCTACCAGGATCTGGGGTGCGGCGCCAAGCAGGTCAGTGACACGCTGAGCCTGCAGGTCGTGGGCAGCACGGTGAGCGGCTCGCTGACCATTCCGATCGCTGCGCCTTCCGTGGCGGGCATCACCTTTGTGTCGGCCTCGCCGTCGCTGCTGTACCTGTCGACGGCCGGCTATCCCCCGACCAACTCGACGGTCATCTTCCAGGTCAACGACGGCAACGGCGCCGGCCTGGCGGGCAAGACCGTGAAGCTCACCCCGACCACGACGGTGGGCGGGCTGACGGTGGACGGCCGGACGGCGGTCGGTGGCGTGCTGCCCGTGATCGACAAGACGACGGACAGCAACGGCCAGGTCCGCGTGCTGGTCAACTCCGGCACCGTGCCGACGCCTGTGGCGATCCGTGCAACCTACACCTCGGATGACGGCACGCAGAGCTTCTCCTCCGTGTCGGCCAATCTGTCGATCGCGGTGGGCCTCCCGACGCAGTCGCGGTTCTCGCTGTCCCAGAAGTTCCTGAACATCGAAGGCTATGACCTCGACGGCACGACCAACACCTACTCCGCGGTGGTGGCCGATCGTCTGGGCAACCCGGTGCCTCCGACGACCGTTGTCAACTTCGTCAACACGCTGGGCCAGGTGCTGACGTCGCCGACGACCGGTTCGTCGACCGCGCTGTCGACGGTGTCGGCAAACTCGATCTCGGGTGGTCAGCGTCCGCCCCTCTGGGATGGCCGTGTGACGACGCTTGCCTACGCCATCGGCGAGGAGAGCTTCCAGGATCTGAACGGGGACAACCAGTTCAACGTGGGCGAGGACTACGAAGACCTGGGCGATCCGTACCTGGACAACAAGTTCCGCGGCTTCTACGCGCCTGATCTGCAGACCATCCCCTACGGTGGTGGCACCTCGGCCTGCTTCAACGCGGCGACGGCACCGTTCCAGCGCTACGACGGCACCAATGGCTCTGTCGGTTCGCCCCGTCCCACCGTGCCCTCGAAGCCGCTGACCTGCTCGGCGAACTGGGGCAAGGCCTTCGTGCGTGCTGCGGTGCAGACGGTGTGGTCGACCTCCAGGGCTCGTCTGACCTGGGGTGTCGCCCTGCCGAGCGGCGTCTTCCGTCCGGCAGCCGGCACCTGCCCGGTGCCCCGCACCGTGCCTTACGGCTACACCGCGACCACGGCCGGTACCGTGCTCACCAAGTCGGTTTACGACCTGAATGGCACGACCGTGTACAACGCGGGTGTGACGGGCTCCCTGTTCTTCGAAGTGGCGGATGCCAACACCAACTTCTACAACCCAATGGCGGCGGGCACGGTGGTTTCCACGACGACGACCTCAGGCATGTCGGCGACGGTGGTGGGCGGCACGGTGCCGAACTCGCTGCAACCGACGGGCACGGGGGTGAACTACACCTTCACCACGGCCAGCAGCGGCACGATCACCATCACGGTTCAGTCGCCGAGTGGCCTGCAAACCCTGTTCACGGTGAATGTGGACGCCGGTGCCCCTCCGGCCGGCTACGTCGCGTGCCCTTGATCAGCGTCCCTTGATCATTTCTCTCGTCGGCATGCCCGGCGGTGGCAAGTCCACCGTCGGGCGTAGTCTTTCCCGACAGGCGGGCATGCGGTTCGTCGACTCGGACACCGAGATCGAAAAGCAGCTCGGCGAGAGCATCCGCAGCTTTTTCGATCGTGAGGGCGAGGCGAAGTTTCGGGACATCGAGCAGGCCGTGATTGCCGATCTGCTCCAGCGTTCCGGTGACATCGTGCTGGCCACGGGTGGCGGGGCGGTGCTGCGGGAGCCCAACCGGCAGGCGCTGCGGCAGGCCTCCACGGTGCTGTATCTCCGCTCGACGCCGGAAGAGCTCTTCCGGCGCCTGCGGCACGACACGCAGCGCCCGCTGCTGCAGGTCCGCGATCCGCTGCAGAAGCTGCGCGAGCTCTACGCGCAGCGCGACCCCCTTTACCGTTCGACGGCGCACTACACCATCGAAGTGGGGCGGCCTTCCGTGGCCACCTTGGTGAACATGGTGCTGATGCAGCTCGAGCTGGCGGGCCTCATCTCGGCCGAACGCGTGGCGGCCACCGTGGGTGCCGCACGCCTGGACGAGGCGCAAGACTGAGGTCGGCACGCGCGAAGGCGGACCTCATGGGCGGGCCGTACACTTGGGCCGCATGACTGCCCCTTCCACACTCTCGAACGCCGTCGCGCCCGGGTCGGCCGACGCGGCTCGGGTCCGGCGCGTCCCCATCGCCCTTGATGACCGCAGCTACGACATCCACATCGGCAATGGCCTGTTGGCGGATGCGGCGAGCTGGAGCGGGCTGCCCAAGGCACGCTGTGCTCTCATCGTCAGCAATGACACCGTCGCGCCGCTGTACCTGGAGACGGTTGCGGCGCAGCTGCGCCCGCACTACGCCCAGGTCCTGACCGTCGTGCTGCCGGACGGCGAGGCCTACAAGGGCTGGGACGCCATCGAACGCATCGCCTCCACGCTGCTGGAGGCCGCCGCGGACCGCAAGACGGTGCTGTTCGCGCTGGGCGGCGGCGTGATCGGCGACATGACGGGCTTTGCCGCGGCCATCTACATGCGGGGCGTGCCCTTCGTGCAGATCCCGACCACACTGCTGGCCCAGGTCGATTCGTCCGTCGGGGGCAAGACCGCGATCAACCATGCGCTGGGCAAGAACATGCTCGGCGCCTTCTACCAGCCGCTGCGAGTGCTGGCGGATCTGGACACCCTCAAGACGCTGCCCGACCGCGAGCTCTCGGCGGGTCTGGCCGAGGTCATCAAATACGGGCCCATTGCCGATGCCGCCTTCCTCGACTGGCTCGAGGCGCACATGGACGCGCTGCGCAGCCGAGACCCGGCGGCGCTGATCCATGCCGTCCAGCGCAGCTGCGAGATCAAGGCCTGGGTCGTCGGCCAGGACGAACGAGAGTCCGGCCTGCGCGCCATCCTGAATTTCGGGCATACGTTCGGGCACGCCATCGAGACCGGCCTGGGCTATGGCGAATGGCTGCATGGTGAAGCCGTCGGCTGCGGCATGGTCATGGCCAGCGACCTGTCCGTGCGGCTGGGGCTGATGCCACCGGCCTTCCTGGATCGCATGCGCGCGCTGATCGAGCGCGCCGGCCTGCCGGTGACCGCGCCGGCCGGCATTGGCCTCGAGCGCTTCATGTCGCTGATGCGAGTCGACAAGAAGGCAGAGGATGGCGAGATCCGCTTCGTGCTGATCGAGAGCCTGGGCCGTGCCGTGATGCGCAGTGCGCCGGACGCCCTGGTGGCCGAGGTCATCCGGCAGCACAGCGCCTGACGCCGGCTTGATGAAAGAACGTTGCGCATGCCCCTGAAACCCTACGCCTGCCATGCCAACGCCTCCCGCGGCCGCCGCTTCGCGGAGCCTGCTGCGCCGACCCGCAGCGAGTTTCAGCGGGACCGGGACCGCATCGTGCACAGCTCGGCGTTTCGGCGCCTGGTCTACAAGACGCAGGTCTTCCTCAATCACGAGGGGGACCTGTTCCGGACACGCCTCACGCACTCGCTGGAGGTGGCGCAGCTGGGGCGCTCCATCGGTCGCAGCCTCGGGCTCGACGAGGACCTGATCGAGACCATCGCCCTGGCGCACGACCTGGGGCACACGCCCTTTGGCCATGCCGGGCAGGACGTGCTCGACGACTGCATGAAGGCCCACGGCGGCTTCGAGCACAACCTCCAGAGCCTGCGCGTCGTCGACCACCTGGAGCAGCGCTACCCGGCCTTCGACGGCCTGAACCTGACGTTCGAGAGCCGCGAGGGCATCCTCAAACACTGCGCGAAGCGCAACGCCGAGCTCATCGAGGCCCGGGAGCCGGGCGGGATCGCGCGACGCTTTCTGGACGGCGGGCAGCCGAATCTCGAGGCCCAGCTCTGCAATCTTGCTGACGAGGTCGCCTACAACGCCCATGACATCGACGACGGCGTGCGCTCCGGCCTGCTGACCCTGGAACAGCTGGAGTCCGTGCCGCTCGTTCAGCACTATCTGCGCGAGACGCTGGGCGTCTACCCGGCGCTGCAGGGCAAGCGCCTCCTGTTCGAGACCATCCGCCGGATGCTGTCCCAGCAGGTCTACGACATCATCGACGCCAGCGAGGCGGCGATCGCCGAGCACCTGCCGCAGGATGTGGAGGCCGTGCGCCGGGCGCCGCCGCTGATCCGTTTCAGCCCGGCCATGCGCCAGGCCAGCACCGAGCTCAAACGCTTTCTCTTCGCCAATCTGTACCGGCACGCCCAGGTCCGCGAGACCCGTCACCGGGCCGAGATCGTGCTGCGCGACCTCTTCGCCGCCTACCTGCAGGACCGCCAGCAGCTGCCGGCTGACGTGGCGGAGCAGGGCGACCATCCCCGCGCCTGCGCCGACTACATCGCCGGCATGACCGACCGCTTCGCCCTCAAGGAACACGAGCGCCTGACCGGCCAGCGGCTCTTCACCTAGGCTCGTGATCTGCTGAATAATTGGGGACAGATCACTGCGGCCGCTGGCCGCCAGGAGCGTCCCATGGCCCGACTGTCCCGCCTCGCCATTCCTGGCGAGGTGCACCACCTCATCCAGCGCGGGCATGACCAGCAGCCCATCGTCCGGGACGATGAGGACCGCCGCGCTTTCCTGGATGCGCTGCGCGAATGCGCGGCGCTGCACAAGGTGGTGATCCATGCCTATGTGCTGATGGACAACCACCTGCACCTGCTGGCCACGCCGCCGGCCCCTGAGAGCCTCAGCCGGATGATGCAGTCCCTCGGGCGCCGCTATGTCACCCGCTTCAATCGCCGCCATGGCCGCAGCGGGGGGCTGTGGGAAGGGCGATTCCGGGCGTCGCCCCTCGAGGCGGCCTGGCTGCTGTCGTGCATGCGCTACATCGAGCTGAACCCCGTGCGGGCGGGCCTGGCCGAGCGGCCGGACGCTTATGCCTGGTCCAGTGCCGCCCATCATCTGGGCGCCCTGCGGGATCCGCTCGTGCACGACCACGCCGGCTTCTGGGCCATGGGGAACACGCCCTTCGAACGTGACGCCAACTACCGCCGCTTCCTCGAGGAGGGCAGCAGCCCGGACGAGGTGGACGCGATGCTCGCGGCCGCGCTGCGGGGGTGGCCCCTGGGTTCCGATGCCTACCGTGCCCAGCTGGCCAAGCTGACGGACCGCCCGCTGGCGCCACGCCCCCGGGGACGGCCGTCACGCAAGACTGTCCCTAATTAAATTGGAGTGTGGACTCTGGATTTGCATATAAAGAGTCTGACCCTATTTAATCGTTCTTGTCCTGTAACGCCTCGGCGACTAATCTGCACGGCAATCCTCCCGCGCTGCAGCATTTCGCGCAGCGCAGGCCCTCCGGGGCCGGAGCTTCAGCCTTTTGCATGCGGAGTCGCCATGGCAGTCCAGATGAGCCACCCCCAGGAACCCTCCCACCAGGGCCCTGACCACGCCGAGATCCAGTCCCTGGCCCAGCAGGGCCTCTACCGCACCCAGAACGAGAAGGACGCCTGCGGCCTCGGCTTCGTCGCCCACATCAAGGGCCAGAAGGCGCATGCCGTCGTTCAGCAAGGGCTGAAGATCCTCGAGAACCTGGACCACCGCGGTGCCGTGGGGGCCGATGCGCTGATGGGCGACGGCGCCGGCATCCTGATCCAGATTCCGGATCAGCTCTATCGCGAGGAAATGGCCAAGCAGGGCGTGACGCTGCCGCCGCCGGGTGAATACGGCGTCGGCCTGATCTTCCTGCCCAAGGAACATGCCTCCCGCCTGGCCTGCGAGCAGGAGCTCGTGCGCGCCATCAAGGCCGAGGGTCAGGTCTTGCTGGGCTGGCGCGATGTGCCGGTGGATGCCGAGCTGCCGATGTCGCCCACGGTGCGGGAGAAGGAGCCCATCATCCGCCAGGTCTTCATCGGCCGCGGCCCGGACATCATCGTGCCCGATGCGCTGGAACGTAAGCTCTACGTGATCCGCAAGACGGCCTCCAGCGCCATCCAGGCCCTGAAGCTCACGCACAGCCGCGAGTACTACGTGCCCAGCATGAGCTGCCGCACCGTCATCTACAAGGGCCTGCTGCTGGCCGACCAGGTCGGCAAGTACTACAAGGACCTGTCGGACCCGCGCACCGTCTCGGCCATCGCCCTGGTGCACCAGCGCTTCTCGACCAACACCTTCCCCGAGTGGCCGCTGGCCCACCCTTACCGCATGGTCGCCCACAACGGCGAGATCAACACGGTCAAGGGCAACTTCAACTGGATGCGCGCCCGCGAAGGTGTGATGAAGTCCCCCGTGCTGGGCGACGACCTGAAGAAGCTCTATCCCATCAGCTTCGAGCACCAGTCCGACACGGCCACCTTCGACAACGCCATCGAGCTGCTGACCATGGCCGGCTACCCGCTTGCCCACGCCGCGATGATGATGATCCCGGAGGCCTGGGAGCAGCACGAGCAGATGGATGAGCGCCGCCGCGCCTTCTACGAATATCACGCCGCGATGATGGAACCCTGGGACGGCCCCGCCGCCATGGTCTTCACCGACGGGCGCCAGGTCTGCGCCGCGCTGGACCGCAACGGTCTGCGCCCGGCGCGCTACTGCGTGACGGACGACGACATGGTCGTGCTGGCCTCCGAGTCTGGCGTGCTGCCCATTCCCGAGAGCAAGATCGTCAAGAAGTGGCGCCTGCAGCCGGGCAAGATGTTCCTGATCGACCTGGAGCAGGGCCGCATCGTCGATGACGAGGAGCTCAAGACCCAGTTCGCCAACGCGCGCCCCTACCGCCAGTGGATCGAGAACGTCCGCGTCAAGCTGGACGGCATTCCCGTGGCCGACCCGGCGCCCGCCAGCTTCGAGTCCACGCTGCTGGACCGCCAGCAGGCCTTCGGCTTCACGCAGGAAGACATCAAGTTCCTGCTGGCGCCCATGGCCGCCAACGGGGAGGAGGGCATCGGCTCCATGGGCAACGACTCGCCCCTGGCCGTGCTGTCCGACAAGAACAAGCCGCTCTACAACTACTTCAAGCAGCTGTTCGCCCAGGTCACGAACCCGCCGATCGACCCGATCCGCGAGAACATCGTGATGTCCCTGAACAGCTTCGTGGGCCCCAAGCCCAATCTGCTGGACATCAACGCCATCAATCCGCCGATGCGCCTGGAAGTGAGCCAGCCCGTGCTGGACTTCAAGGACATGGCGCGTCTGCGTGCCATCGAGCAGCACACCAACGGCAAGTTCAAACCCTACGAGCTCGACATCACCTACCCGCGCGAGTGGGGTCGTGAGGGCGTCGAGGCCCAGCTGGCCTCGCTGTGCGCCGAGACTGTGGACGCCATCAAGAGCGGCCACAACATCCTCATCATCAGTGACCGCCACATGAGCGCGGGTCGCGTGGCCATCCCGGCGCTGCTGGCGCTGTCCGCGGTGCACCACCACCTCGTCCGCGAGGGCCTGCGCACCACGTGCGGCCTGGTCGTGGAGACTGGCACGGCGCGCGAGGTCCACCACTTCGCGGTGCTGGCCGGCTTCGGTGCCGAGGCCGTCCACCCCTACCTGGCCCTCGAGACGCTGACCCAGATGACCGCCGAGCTGCCCGGCAATCTGTCGGCTGAAAAGGCGATCTACAACTACATCAAGGCCGTGGGCAAGGGCCTGTCGAAGATCATGTCCAAGATGGGCATCTCGACCTACATGTCCTACTGCGGCGCGCAGATCTTCGAGGCCATCGGCCTCAAGGCGGACTTCGTCGAGAAGTACTTCCGCGGCACGCCCACGCAGGTGGGCGGCATCGGCGTGTTCGAGGTGGCCGAGGAGGCCATCCGCCTGCACGAGGCGGCCTTCGGCAGCGACCCGGTGCTGGCCTCCATGCTGGACGCCGGCGGCGAGTACGCCTGGCGCGCCCGCGGCGAAGAGCACATGTGGACGCCCGACACCATTGCCAAGCTGCAGCACGCCACGCGCTCGGGCAAGTTCGACACCTACAAGGAATACGCCCAGCTGGTGAACGACCAGAGCAAGCGCCACATGACGCTGCGCGGTCTGTTCGAGTTCAAGTTCGACCCCGCCAAGGCGATCCCGCTGGAGGAGGTCGAGTCGGCCGCCGACATCGTCAAGCGCTTCGCCACCGGCGCCATGTCCCTGGGCTCCATCTCCACCGAGGCGCACGCGACGCTGGCCGTGGCCATGAACCGCATCGGCGGCAAGAGCAACACGGGTGAGGGCGGCGAAGATCCGGCGCGCTATCGCAACGAGCTCAAGGGCATCAAGATCGTCAAGGGCACGAAGGTGTCGGACGTCGTTGGCAGCAAGGTCATCGAGGCCGACTACGAGCTCCAGGACGGCGACTCCCTGCGCTCGCGGATCAAGCAGGTGGCCTCGGGCCGCTTCGGCGTGACGACGGAATACCTGGTCAGCGCGGACCAGATCCAGATCAAGATGGCGCAAGGCGCGAAGCCGGGCGAGGGCGGCCAGCTGCCGGGCGGCAAGGTGTCCGAGTACATCGGCATGCTGCGCTACTCGGTCCCGGGCGTGGGCCTGATCTCCCCGCCGCCGCACCATGACATCTACTCCATCGAGGATCTGGCCCAGCTGATCCATGACCTGAAGAACGTCAACGGCAAGGCCGACATCTCGGTCAAGCTGGTGTCCGAAGTCGGCGTGGGCACGATCGCCGCCGGCGTGGCCAAGGCCAAGGCCGACCACATCGTCATCGCCGGCCATGATGGCGGCACGGGCGCCTCGCCCTGGTCGTCCATCAAGCACTGCGGCACGCCCTGGGAACTGGGCCTCGCCGAGGCGCAGCAGACGCTGGTGCTGAACCGCCTGCGCGGCCGCGTGCGCATCCAGGCCGACGGCCAGATGAAGACGGGCCGTGACGTTGTCATCGGCGCGCTGCTGGGCGCGGACGAGTTCGGCTTCGCCACCGCCCCGCTGGTGGTCGAGGGCTGCATCATGATGCGCAAGTGCCACCTGAACACCTGCCCGGTGGGCGTGGCCACGCAGGACCCGGTGTTGCGCGCCAAGTTCTCGGGCAAGCCCGAGCACGTGGTGAACTACTTCTTCTTCGTCGCCGAGGAAGCGCGCCAGATCATGGCCCAGCTGGGCATCCGCAAGTTCGACGAGCTGATCGGCCGCGCGGACCTGCTGGACACCCGCAAGGGCATCAGCCACTGGAAGGCCAAGGGCCTGGACTTCGCCCGCATCTTCCACCGTCCCGAGCTGGCCGCCGACGTGCCCCGCCTGCACAACGCCACGCAGGACCACGGCCTGGATCGCGCGCTGGACGTCAAGCTGATCGAGAAGTGCCTGCCCGCCTTCGAGAAGGGCGAGAAGGTGCAGTTCATGCAGGAGGTCAGCAATGTGCGCCGCACCGTGGGCGCGATGCTCTCCGGCGAGCTCGTGCGCCGCCACCCCGAGGGCCTGCCCGACCACACCATCTTCATCCAGATGGAAGGCACGGGCGGCCAGAGCTTCGGTGCCTTCCTGGCACCCGGCATCACGCTGTACCTGATCGGCGACGCCAATGACTACACCGGCAAGGGCCTCTCCGGCGGCCGCGTGGTGGTGCGCCCGTCGATCGACTTCCGCGGCGACGCGACCAAGAACATCATCGTCGGCAACACGGTGCTCTACGGGGCGACCCGCGGCGAGGCCTTCTTCCGCGGCGTGGCCGGCGAGCGATTCGCGGTGCGCCTGTCCGGCGCCTCGGCGGTCGTCGAGGGCACGGGCGACCACGGCTGCGAGTACATGACCGGCGGCACCGTGGTGGTGCTGGGCAAGACCGGCCGCAACTTCGCCGCCGGCATGAGCGGTGGCCTGGCCTATGTCTTCGACGAGGACGGCAGCTTTGCCAAGCGCTGCAACACCAGCATGGTCAGCCTAGACAAGGTCCTGCCGGCTCACGAGCAGGAAGCCGGCCTCGACAAGGCCGTCTGGCACCGCCTGACCCCGGGCGGCGAGGCGCAGACCGACGAGGCCATCCTCAAGAAGATGATCGAGGACCACCACCGCTGGACCGGCAGCCAGCGCGCCCGGGACATCCTCGACCACTGGGCCGACTCGCGCGCCAAGTTCGTCAAGGTCTTCCCCAACGAATACCGCCGCGCCCTGGGCGAGCTGAATGCCGCCCGCGAAGCCGCCGCGACCATCGCCCACGCCAAGGCCCCCGTGGCTGCGGCCAAGGCCTGAGAGACTAGGAGTACACAATGGGAAAAGTCACCGGCTTCATGGAGTACGAGCGCCTGGACGAGGGCTACGAGCCCGTCCCGGCCCGCCTGAAGAACTACAAGGAATTCGTCATTGCGCTGAACGCCGACCAGGCGAAGCAGCAGGGCGCCCGCTGCATGGACTGCGGCACGCCCTTCTGCAACAACGGCTGTCCGGTCAACAACGTCATCCCCGACTTCAACGACCTCGTCTACCGCGGGCAGCCGCAGGACTGGCAGAACGCCATCACCGTCCTGCACAGCACCAACAACTTCCCGGAGTTCACCGGCCGCATCTGCCCCGCGCCCTGCGAGGCGGCCTGCACGCTGAACGTCAA
>JAYRMR010000036.1:0-52354 GCA_041912595.1 Burkholderiaceae bacterium | reverse complement strand
CGATGGAAGAGATGAGCCGGTGCATCCATTGCACCCGCTGCGTGCGCTTCGGCCAGGAAATCGCCGGCAAGATGGAACTGGGCATGGCCCACCGCGGCGAGCACAGCGAGATCCAGACCTTCGTGGGCCGCACCGTCGACTCCGAGCTGTCGGGCAACATGATCGACATCTGCCCGGTCGGCGCGCTGACCAGCAAGCCCTTCCGCTACAGCGCCCGCACCTGGGAACTGTCGCGCCGCAAGAGCGTGTCGCCGCATGATTCCACCGGTGCCAACCTGATCGTCCAGGTCAAGAACCACCAGGTCATGCGCGTCGTGCCGCTGGAGAACGAGGACGTCAACGAGTGCTGGATCGCCGACCGCGACCGCTTCTCGTACGAAGCCCTGAACAGCGACCAGCGTCTGACGCAGCCCATGATCAAGCAGGGCGGCCAGTGGAAGGCCGTCGACTGGACCGTGGCGCTGGAGTACGTCGCCAACGGCCTGAAGTCCATCAAGGACACGCATGGCGCCGGCAGCATCGCCGCTCTCGGTTCGGCTCACAGCACGGTGGAAGAGCTTTTCCTGATGGGCCAGCTGGTGCGTGGCCTGGGCAGCCAGAGCGTCGACCACCGCGTGCGCCACGCCGCCTTCGACAACACCGCGGCGGATGGCCAGGCTCGCTGGCTGGGCACGTCGATCGCGTCGCTGAGCACGCTGGACCGCGCCTTCGTCGTTGGCTCCTTCCTGCGCAAGGACCACCCGCTGTTCGCGCAGCGCCTGCGCCAGGCCGCCCGCCACGGCGCCCAGGTGTCGGCCCTGCACGGCACGGCTGAAGACTGGCTGCTGCCGGTCGCGAACCGCATCACGGCCGCCCCGTCGGCCTGGGTGCAGGAGCTGGCCAATGTGGCCACCGCCGTCGCCGCCGCCAAGGGCGTCAGCGCCCCGGCCGCCGGCACCGCCACCGCCGAAGCGCAAGCCATCGCCAGCAGCCTGCTGGGCGGCAGCCGCAAGGCCGTGCTGCTGGGCAATGCTGCCGCGGAGCATCCGCAGGCCGCCAGCCTGCTGAGCCTCGCGAACTGGATCGCCACCGAGACCGGCGCCACCGTCGGCTACCTGAGCGCCGCCGCCAACACGGTGGGCGCCCAGCTGGCCCGCGCGCTGCCGGGGCAGGGCGGTGCCAACGCCGGCGAGCTGCTCTCCAGCAAGCCCGCCAAGGCGCTGCTGCTGCTGAACATCGACCCGGCCCTGGACAGCGCCAACCCCGCCGCCGCGGTGAAGGCCGTCAACGCCGCCGAGATGGTCGTGGTGATGAGCCCCTTCAAGTCCGGCATGGACTACGCCGACGTGCTGCTGCCGACGGCCCCGTTCACCGAGACCTCCGGCTCCTTCGTCAACGCGGAAGGCCGCCTGCAGAGCTTCGTGGGCGTCGCCAAGGCGCTGGGCGAGACCCGTCCGGGCTGGAAGATCCTGCGCGTGCTGGGCAGCCTGCTGGGCCTGTCGGGCTTCGGCCAGGACAGCTCCGAGCAGGTCCGCAACGAGGCCCTGGGTGTGGACGCCGACCTGACGAGCCGCCTGAGCAACGCCTCGGGCGCGGCCGTGCAGTTCGGCAGTGCCGCCGCCATCGAGCGTCTGGCCGATGTGCCGATCTACGCGACCGACGCGCTGGTCCGCCACGCCACCTCGCTGCAACTGACCACCGACGCGAAGCACGCGGCCGTGGCCCATGTGAGCCAGGCCCTGTGGGCCCAGCTGGGCCTCGCCGACGGCGCCGAAGTGCAGGTCAGCCAGGACGGCGCCGGTTCGGCCCGCCTGAAGGCCAAGCTGGACGCCACGCTGCCCGCCAACGTGGTGCGCGTGCCGGCCGGCCTGCCGGAAACCGCCGCCCTGGGTGCCGCATTCGGCAGCCTGACCCTTGCCAAGGTGTGACGCGATGATCGAAAGCCTCTACCAATCCGGCGCCTCCCTGCTGGGCGCACTCTGGCCCGTGGTCTGGAGCCTGCTCAAGATCATCGCGGTCGTCGCACCGCTGATGATCTGCGTGGCCTACCTGACCCTGTGGGAACGCAAGGCCATCGGCTGGTCCCAGATCCGTCCGGGTCCGAACCGCGTCGGCCCCTACGGCCTGCTGACCCCCATCGCCGATGCCGTGAAGCTGATCTTCAAGGAGATCATCCTCCCGAGCGCCGCGAACCGCGGGCTGTTCTTCCTCGGCCCGATCATGACCATCATGCCGGCCCTGGCCGCCTGGGCCGTCGTGCCCTTCGGCCCGGATGCCGCCGTCGCGAACGTCAACGCCGGCCTGCTGTTCCTGATGGCCATCACCTCGCTTGAGGTGTACGGCGTCATCATCGCCGGCTGGGCCTCGAACTCGAAGTACGCCTTCCTGGGCGCGCTGCGCGCCTCGGCCCAGATGGTGTCCTATGAAATCGCCATGGGCTTCGCGCTCGTGGTGGTGCTGATGGTCACCGGCAGCATGAACATGACGGACATCGTCACCTCGCAGGAGAAGGGCACCTTCGCCTCGATGGGCGTGAACTTCCTGTCCTGGAACTGGCTGCCCCTGCTGCCGATCTTCGTCGTGTACTTCATCTCCGGCCTGGCCGAGACGAACCGCCACCCCTTCGACGTGGTCGAAGGCGAATCGGAAATCGTGGCCGGTCACATGATCGAGTACTCCGGCATGTCCTTCGCCATGTTCTTCCTGGCCGAGTACGCCAACATGATCCTGGTGTCGGCCCTGGCCGTCGTCATGTTCCTGGGTGGCTGGAGCGCCCCGGTCTCCTTCAGCCTGTTCCACATGGACACGCCGCAGTTCTTCCAGAACACGATGGCCTTCTGGAACTGGTTCTGGCTGTTCGCCAAGACCTTCTTCGTCGTCACGATGTTCCTGTGGGTGCGCGCGACCTTCCCGCGCTTCCGCTATGACCAGATCATGCGTCTGGGCTGGAAGATCTTCATTCCCGTGACCTTGATCTGGCTGGTCGTCGTCGGCCTGTGGATCCAGTCGCCGCTGAACATCTGGAAGTAAGCCGCCATGGTCAAACACTTCATCAAGAGCTTCATGCTCACCGAGCTGTTCAAGGGCATGGCCCTGACCGGCCGTCATTTCCTGTCGCGCAACATCACCGTCCAGTTCCCGGAAGAGAAGACCCCGCTGTCGCCCCGCTTCCGTGGCCTGCATGCGCTGCGTCGCTACGAAAACGGCGAAGAGCGTTGCATCGCCTGCAAGCTCTGCGAGGCCGTGTGCCCGGCGATGGCCATCACCATCGAGTCCGACGTGCGCGAGGACGGCAGCCGCCGCACCACGCGCTACGACATCGACCTGACCAAGTGCATCTTCTGCGGCTTCTGCGAGGAAAGCTGCCCGGTGGACTCGATCGTCGAGACGGACATCTTCGAATACCACGGCGAAAAGCGCGGCGACCTGTACTTCACGAAGGACATGCTGCTGGCCGTGGGTGACCGCTACGAGAAGCAGATCGCAGCCAGCAAGGAGGCCGACGCCAAGTTCCGTTGACCCCTCGCCCAGGGCGGATACGCCCTGGGCGGTCCCCCGAGGGGGCGCCGAAGGCCGACGGCCTTCAGCCATCGACCTCCGCCACGCGGCCGTCCTTGGGGCGGCCCGGCGGACGGCCAGAAAGGCAAGACCTCGGGTCAACGAATTTGTGGGAACACCATGGACATCACCACCGCACTGTTCTACCTCTTCTCAGCCGTGCTGCTGGGTTCCGCCTTCCGTGTGATCACGGCCAAGAGCACCGTGCATTCGGCGCTCTTCCTGATCCTGGCCTTCTTCAACGCCTCCTGCATCTGGATGCTGCTCAAGGCCGAGTTCCTGGCGATCACGCTGGTGCTGGTCTACATCGGCGCCGTGATGGTGCTGTTCCTGTTCGTCGTGATGATGCTGGACATCAACTCCGACCAGGTCCGCCAGGGCTTCTGGAAGCACATGCCGCTGGCCCTGCTGGTGGGCGCGCTGATCGCCCTGGAAATGGCCGCCGTGCTGATGCCGGGCTTCAACCTGACCGCCGCGCCTGAGCTGAGCGCCGAGGCCGCGAAGCTGGGCAACACGAAGATGCTGGGCATCCAGATCTACACGAACTACCTGTACCCGCTGCAGATCGCCGCCGTGCTGCTGCTGGTGGCCATCATCGCCGCCATCGCGCTGACGCTGCGCCGCCGCAAGGACAGCCGTTCGCAGGACCCGTCCGAACAGGTCAAGGTCCAGAAGGCCGACCGTCTGCGCATCGTGAAGGTGCAGGCCACGGTCGAAGCCCCGTCCGCAGCAACGACCGCAGCTGCGGCCGACAACAAGGGAGCCGCATGATGGCAGCGCTGACTCTGGGCCACTTCCTGACGCTGGGCGCGATCCTGTTCGCGCTGTCGGTGATCGGCATCTTCCTGAACCGCAAGAACCTGATCGTGCTGCTGATGGCCATCGAGCTGATGCTGCTGGCGGTCAACCTGAACTTCGTGGCCTTCTCCCACTACCTGGGTGACATGGCCGGCCAGGTCTTCGTGTTCTTCATCCTGACCGTGGCGGCGGCCGAGTCCGCCATCGGCCTGGCCATCCTCGTCGTGCTGTTCCGCAACCGCGCCAGCATCAATGTGGAAGAACTCGACGCCCTGCAAGGCTGATCGGACACAAGGCACGGGATAACAAGATGTCTGCACAACTCTCTCAGAACATGCTGCTGGCGGTGCCCATGGCCCCCCTGGTCGGTGCCGTCGTGGCCGGCCTGTTCGGCAAGCAAGTGGGCCGCAAGGGCGCGCACACCATCACCATCCTCGGGGTGGCGATCGCCCTGGCGATCTCGGTGATGACGCTCTTCAGCGTGCTGGATGGCGCTCGCTTCAACCAGACCATCTACGAATGGATGGTGCTGGGCGGCCTCAAGATGGAAGTCGGCTTCCTGGTCGACGGCCTGACGGCCATGATGATGGTCGTGGTGACCTTCGTGTCGCTGATGGTGCACATCTACACCATCGGCTACATGGAGGAGGACCCCGGCTACCAGCGCTTCTTCTCCTACATCTCGCTGTTCACCTTCTCCATGCTGATGCTCGTCATGAGCAACAACATGCTGCAGCTGTTCTTCGGCTGGGAGGCGGTGGGCCTGGTGTCGTACCTGCTGATCGGCTTCTGGTACACCAAGCCGACGGCGATCTTCGCCAACATGAAGGCCTTCCTGGTGAACCGGGTCGGTGACTTCGGCTTCATCCTGGGCATCGGCCTGCTGGTGGCCTACGGCGGCTCGCTGAACTACACCGAGACCTTCGCCAAGGCGAACGAGCTCGCGCAGATCAAGTTCCCGACCCCGCTGTGGGGCAGCGACTGGATGATGCTCACCGTGGCCTGCATCTGCCTGTTCATCGGCGCGATGGGCAAGTCGGCGCAGTTCCCGCTGCACGTGTGGCTGCCGGACTCGATGGAAGGCCCGACCCCCATCTCCGCGCTGATCCACGCCGCCACGATGGTGACGGCCGGCATCTTCATGGTCTCGCGCATGAGCCCGCTGTTCGAGCTCTCCGACACCGCGCTGAACTTCATCCTGGTGATCGGTGCCATCACGGCGCTGTTCATGGGCTTCCTGGGCATCATCCAGAACGACATCAAGCGTGTCGTGGCCTACTCGACGCTTTCGCAGCTGGGCTACATGACGGTCGCCCTGGGCGCCTCGGCCTACTCGGTCGCCGTGTTCCACCTGATGACGCACGCCTTCTTCAAGGCCCTGCTGTTCCTCGGCGCCGGCTCGGTGATCATCGGCATGCACCATGACCAGGACATCCGCAACATGGGCGGCCTGCGCAAGTACATGCCCATCACCTGGATCACCTCGCTGCTGGGTTCGCTGGCCCTGATCGGCACGCCGTTCTTCTCGGGCTTCTACTCGAAGGACTCCATCATCGAGGCCGTGCACGCCAGCCATCTGCCGGCCGCGCACTTCGCCTACGCCGCGGTGATCATCGGCGTCTTCGTGACGGCCTTCTACAGCTTCCGGATGTACTTCCTGGTCTTCCACGGCAAGGAACACTTCCACCACAAGCCCTTCCCGGGCGAGCACGACCACCACGATGACCACGGCGCTCACCACGAGCCGCACGAGTCGCCCTGGGTGGTGACGGCCCCGCTGGTGCTGCTGGCCATCCCGTCGGTGCTGATCGGCTTCTACACGATCGAGCCCATGCTCTTCGGCGACTTCTTCAAGGACGCCATCTTCATCAACCATGACGTGCACCACGCCCTGGGCGAGCTGAAGGAAGAGTTCCACGGCGCGGTGGCCATGGCCACGCACGGCGTGAAGACGCTGCCGTTCTGGCTGGCGCTGGGCGGCGTGGTGACGGCCTATCTGTTCTACATGGTCGCTCCGCAGATCCCGGCCACCATCGCCCGCGTGATGGCACCGGTGATCAAGGTGCTCGAGAACAAGTACTACATGGACTGGATCAACGAGAACATCCTCGCTGCCGCAGCCCGCGCCCTCGGCGTCGGCCTGTGGAAGGGCGGTGATGCCGGTCTGATCGACGGTGTGATCATCAATGGCTCGGCCAAGACCGTGGGCGGCATTGCCGGCCTCGTCCGCCGCGTCCAGACGGGTCACCTGTACTGGTACGCCCTGGTGATGATCCTGGGTGTCATCGGCCTGATGACCTGGCAGCTGTGGCCGTTCATCGCGCCGCAGTTCAAGGCCCTGACCGGTCTCTGAGCACGGAGACGGAGAAAAAGAATGTTGCTGAGTCTTTCCATCTGGATGCCCATCGTCAGCGGTCTGATCCTGCTGGCCCTGGGCCGCGACGACCAGGCCAAGACGGTGCGCTGGCTGGCCCTGGTCGCCGCCATCGCGAGCTTTGCCGTCACCCTCCCGCTCATCACCGGCTTCAAGGTCGACACGGCTGCCATGCAGTTCGTAGAGAACTTCTACTGGATCGAGCGATTCAACATCCACTACCACCTCGGCGTGGATGGCATCTCCATGTGGTTCGTGCCGCTCACGGCCTTCATCACCATCATCGTGGTGCTGGCGGCCTGGGAGGTCATCGAGAGCCGCGTCAACCAGTACATGGGCGCCTTCCTGGTGCTGTCCGGCCTGATGGTCGGCGTGTTCTCGGCACTGGACGGGATGCTGTTCTACGTGTTCTTCGAGGCGACCCTGATCCCGATGTACATCATCATCGGCGTCTGGGGCGGCCCGCGCCGGGTCTACGCCGCGTTCAAGTTCTTCCTGTACACGCTCGCCGGTTCGCTGCTGATGCTGATCGCGCTGGTCTACCTGTACCTGAAGAGCGGCGGCAGCTTCGACATCCAGACCTGGCACAGGCTGCCGCTGCCGCTGGATGCGCAGACCCTGCTGTTCTTCGCCTTCTTCGCCGCCTTCTCGGTGAAGGTGCCGATGTGGCCGGTGCACACCTGGCTGCCGGACGCCCACGTGGAAGCGCCCACCGGCGGTTCCGTGGTGCTGGCCGCCATCATGCTGAAGCTGGGCGCCTACGGCTTCCTGCGCTTCTCCATGCCCATCGCGCCGGATGCAGCCCGTGAGTACGCCTGGTTCATCATCGCGCTGTCGCTGATCGCCGTCGTCTACATCGGCCTCGTGGCCCTGGTCCAGAAGGACATGAAGAAGCTGGTGGCCTACTCGTCCATCGCGCACATGGGCTTCGTGACCCTGGGCTTCTTCATCTTCAACGAGCTGGGCGTCTCGGGCGCCATCGTGCAGATGATCTCGCACGGCTTCGTGTCGGGCGCCATGTTCCTGTCGATCGGCGTGCTGTACGACCGCGTGCATTCGCGGGAGATCTCGGCCTACGGCGGTGTGGTGAACACCATGCCCAAGTTCGCCGCCTTCGCGCTGCTGTTCGCCATGGCCAACTGCGGCCTGCCGGCCACCGGCGGCTTCGTGGGCGAGTGGATGGTCATCCTCGGCACCGTGAAGTACAGCTTCTGGCTGGGCGCCATCGCCGCCACCGCGCTGGTGTTCGGTGCGGCCTACACCCTGTGGATGTACAAGCGCGTCTACTTCGGTGCCGTCACCAACGACAACGTCCGTGGCCTGACCGACATCAACGGCCGCGAGTTCCTGATGCTGGCGGTGCTGGCCGTGGCCGTGCTGTGGATGGGTGTCTATCCCAAGCCCTTCACCGATGTGATGCACGTCTCGGTCACCGAGCTGCTGAAGCACGTGGCCGTGTCCAAGCTGCAATAAGAGGGCCGCTGAAAAATGAATGACATGAACTGGAATGCGGTGACCCCGGAGATCCTGCTGCTGGGCCTGTCCTGCCTGGTGGCGCTCGTGGACCTCTTCGTCAAGGATGAGCGTCGCACCCCGACCTACTGGCTGACGCAGGCCAGCCTGGCCCTGGTGTCCGTGCTGCACTTCAACGCCTTCTTCGGCGGCGCCGAGGTGTACGCCATGCAGGGCATGGTGGTCGTCGACCCGATGAGCCATCTGCTGGCGGCCTTCGCCGGCGTGGCCACCATGATCACGCTGGTCTATGCGCGGCCCTATGCCGCGCCGCGCGAGATGCTCAAGGGCGAGCTCTTCACGCTGAGCCTGCTCGCCTATCTGGGCGTGAGCATCATGGTCTCGGCCAACAACTTCCTGGTCATCTACCTCGGCCTGGAACTGATGAGCCTGTCGCTGTATGCGCTGGTGGCCCTGCGCCGTGACCACGCCGTCTCGACCGAAGCCGCGATGAAGTACTTCGTCCTGGGCGCGCTGGCCAGCGGTTTCCTGCTGTACGGCATGTCCATGATGTACGGCGCCACCGGCTCGCTGCACATCCCGACGGTGTTCCAGGTGATCCATGCGGGCGCCCCGAACCCCTCCGTGCTGGTCTTCGGCGTGGTGTTCATCGTGGCCGGCCTGGCCTTCAAGCTCGGTGCCGCCCCGTTCCACATGTGGGTGCCTGACGTCTACCAGGGTGCGCCCACGGCCGCGACGCTGCTGATCGGCGGCGCGCCCAAGCTGGCGGCCTTCGGCATCACCGTGCGCCTGCTGGTCGACGGCCTGCTGGACCGCGCCGTGGACTGGCAGCAGATGCTGCTGGTGCTGGCCGTGGTCTCGCTGGTGATCGGCAACCTCGCCGCCATCGCCCAGAGCAACCTCAAGCGCATGCTGGCCTACTCGACCATCGCGCAGATGGGCTTCATGCTGCTGGGCCTGGCCTCGGGCGTGGTCAACGGCAACACGCTGTCGGCCGCCAATGCCTACAGCTCGGCGCTGTTCTACGTGATCACCTATGTGCTGACCACGCTGGGCACCTTCGGCCTGATCATGCTGATGGCCCGCCAGGGCCACGAAGCCGAGCAGATCGTCGACTTCGCCGGCCTCGCCAAGCGCAGCCCCTGGTATGCGCTGGTGATGACGATCTTCATGTTCTCGCTCGCCGGCATCCCGCCGACGGCCGGCTTCTACGCCAAGCTCGCCGTGCTGCAGGCCATGGTTGCGACGAACGATCCGCTGTACATCAAGCTGGCCATCGGTGCCGTGCTGCTGTCGCTGATCGGCGCGTTCTACTACCTGCGCGTCATCAAGGTCATGTTCTTCGACGAGCCGTCCGATCGCAGCGCCCTGAGCGCCCCGGCCGACGCCCGTCTGGTCATGTCCCTGAACGGCATCGCCGTGGTCCTGTTCGGCCTGATGCCGGACGGCCTGCTGACGATGTGCGTCCTCGCCGTGCGCACGCTGGCGAACTGAGCGACTGAGCCATGAACCAGTCCGCGGCCACCTGGCTGGTGCTGCTGGTGGCCGTGCTGGCCGCCAATGCGCCGTTCCTGAGCCAGCGCATCCTGCTCGTCGGGCGGCGCGATGCCGGCAAGTCCGGCTGGTGGCGGCTCCTGGAGCTGCTGCTCGCCGCGCTGCTGACCCTGGCCGTGGGCTTCGCCCTCGAGGCCCGTGCCGGGCAGCGCCAGCCGCAGGGCTGGGAGTTCTACGCCGCGGCGGCCTGCCTCTTCCTGACGCTGGCCTTCCCGGGCTTCGTCTGGCGCTACCTCAAGCGTCACCGCGATGAAGCCTGACAGCGCCGCGCCTGGCCTGCCGTCTGCCGATGACCGCGACGCGGGCCTGATCGAGACCCGTCTGCGAGGCGAGGAGGTCTTCCACGGCCGCTTCCTCAAGGTGCAGTGCGACACCGTACGCCTGCCCGGCGGCCGCGAGGCCACCCGGGAGTTCATCCGCCATCCCGGCGCGGTGATGGTCGTGCCACTGCTGCCGGACGGCCGCCTGCTGCTCGAGCGCCAGTACCGCCACCCGATGGGGCAGGTGATGCTGGAGTTCCCGGCGGGCAAGCTCGATCCCCAGGAGGCGCCGCTGGCCTGCGGCCGGCGCGAGCTGCGCGAGGAGACCGGCTACCGTGCCCGCGAGTGGGCCTACGCCGGCGTGCTCCACAATGCCATCGCCTACTCCGACGAGGCCATCCACATCCTCTTCGCCCGGGACCTCGTCGCCGGCCCGGCGGCGCTGGACGAGGGCGAGTTCGTCGAGTGCCTGGCCCTGAGCGTCGAGGAGCTCGATGCCGCCTGCCGCGACGGCCGCGTGACGGACGCCAAGACGCTGATCGGCCTGCTGTGGCTGCAGCGCTGGCAGCAGGGCGCCTGGCCGCTGGACTGGCAGGCCGGCGAGGCCTGAGCCCGGCGCAGCGTTTCCATGCTGGTGCTGAACCTGGCCTGCGCCGCGGGCCATCTCTTCGAAGGCTGGTTCGCCTCGGGGGACGATTGCGAGTCCCAGCAGCGCCGTGGCCTGCTCAGCTGCCCGGTGTGCGGCAGCCTGCAGGTCGAGCGACGCCCGAGCGCGCCACGCCTGAACGTCTCCCATCTGCGCGCGGAGAAAGCGGGGCAGGGCGCTGCCGCGAAGTCGGCGTCTCTGCCGGCTGACAAGCCCGGCGGCTCGACGAGCACCGGCGCGCCCGCCTGTCCCGCCGTGCCGGAGCCCCTACCGACGCCCGCCAGCGGGGCGCTCACGTCCGAAGCCGCTGTGCAGGCCCTGCAGCAACTCCAGGCGCGCTACCTCCAGGTGGCCCGCGAGCTGGCCCGCTCGGCCGAGAACGTGGGCCAGCGCTTTGCCGAGGAAGCCCGCCGCATCCACCATGGCGATGCCGAGGAACGGGCGATCCGCGGGCAAAGCACGGTGGAAGAGGTTCGCGAGCTGCTGGACGAGGGCATCCCCCTGATGCCGCTGATCCTGCCGGAAGGCACGGACGGCGACCTGCACTGAGCCGGCGAGCCCCTGACGCCGCCAGCCTGCCGCGCACGCCTGCCGTCTGTCGATTCGTCGCATGGGCGCGACGCTGCGCGAACACCTGAGGCACCATGACCAGCGGATGTAACCTCAGGCGGCCCTATGCTCCGCCGATTGACCTTTCGCAAGCCATCATGACCTCGAACAAGACGCGCTTCTCCCTGACCCGCCGCCCGCTGGCGCTGCTCGTGCTCGCCGCTGCCGCCCTGACCGCCTGCGGCAAGGGCCCCAAGAGCGAGGCCCCCAAGTCGGCCGCCGCCGCGCCCCTGGTGCTGGCCTCGGAAGACGTGCTGGAGATGGGCCTCAGCGAGCACGCGAACGGCCCGGTCATCACCGGCACCATCCAGCCCGAGCGCAAGGCCGACCTGCGTGCCGAGGTCTCGGCCGTGGTGCTGCAGGTGCTGAAGGAGAACGGTGAGGCCGTGCGCAAGGGCGACCTGATCGTCCGCCTGGACGACACGGCCATCCGCGACAGCCTCGCCTCCGCCGAGGAAGCCGCTCGCGCATCCGCCCAGAGCTTCGAGCAGGCCGAGCGCCAGCTGCAGCGCCAGAAGACGCTGCAGGGCCAGGGCATGACCTCCATGCAGGGGCTGGAGGACGCCGAGGTTCGCCGCAACAACGCCCAGAGCGACCTCGTCGCCGCACGCGCCCGCGTCGTCACCGCGCGCCAGCAGCTGCAGCGCACCGAGGTCCGCGCGCCTTTCGACGGCATCGTCAGCGAGCGCAAGGTGTCCCCCGGCGACACCGCCCAGATCGGCAAGGAGCTGGTCAAGGTGATCGACCCTCGCAGCCTGCGCTTCGAGGGCCTGGTGACGGCGGACCGCATGTCGGAGCTGAAGGTCGGCCAGAAGGTCTTCTTCCGCGTCAACGGCTATGCGCAGTCCGACTTCGAAGGCAAGGTGCGCCGCATCGCGCCGGCCGCCAATGCCGCGACCCGCCAGGTGGAACTGCTGGTGGACTTCGCCGGTGCCCAGCAGCCGGGCGTGGCCGGGCTGTATGCGGAAGGCCGGGTGCAGACGCAGACCTCCAGCGCGCTGATGCTCAGCGACGGCGCGCTGCAGCGCGAGGGCGACAAGGCCTTCGCCTGGCGCATCGACGGCAGCAAGCTGGCTCGCACGACGCTGAAGCTCGGCGCCCGGGACGAGCGCCTGGGGCAGTACGTGGTCGAGTCCGGCCTGAAGGCGGGCGACCTGGTCCTGCGCCATCCCGGCAGCGCCCTGCAGGACGGCCAGGCCCTGGAGCTGAAGCGGGCCGCCGCATCGGCCCCCGCGGCCCCAGCGGCCCCGATGGCATCCGCCCCGGCCAGCGCGGCCTCGGGCCAGTGATCGGCCCCCGCCAGGAGACCTGAGCCATGTTGCTGTCGAATTTTTCGGTCAAGAAGCCGATCGCGATGATCGTGATCATCATCGGCTTGATGGCCATGGGCCTGCTGGCCCTGTCCAAGCTGCGCGTCAACCAGATCCCGGACGTCGAGCAGCCGCTGCTCGTCGTGGGCATCTCCTATCCCGGCGCCTCGCCGGAGACGGCGGAGCGCGAGATCATCAACCGCATCGAGAAGTCGCTGCAGAGCATCTCCGGCGTGACCGAGGTGCGCTCCACCGCGAGCGAGGGCTACGCCCAGCTGCTGCTGATCTTCAACTTCAACAAGAACATGATCGAGGCGGCCGATGAGGTCCGCAACGCGATCGCGGCGGTGCGGCACAAGCTGCCCACGGAAATGCGGGAGCCCGTGCTCCAGCGCATCGACCCCTCCGCCCAGCCCATCATGCAGATGGCGCTGTCCTCCAGCAGCCAGAGCCATGCCGAGATCTCGCGCCTGGCCGAGGACACGCTGGCCGACCGCTTCCGCGCCATCTCCGGCGTGGCCACGGTGGGCGTCAACGGCTCGCTCAAGCGCGAGCTGTCCGTGCTGCTGAATGCGCAGAAGCTCCGCGAGTTCAATGTGTCGGTGACCGAGGTCGTCAACGCGCTGCGCACGCAGAACACCAGTGCCCCGGTGGGCAAGGTGCGCGGCCAGATGGAGGACCAGAGCATTCGCCTGCTGGGCCGCATCGAGTCGCCGGCCGAGTTCAACCAGATCGTGGTGAAGCGCAGCGGCGGCGAGCTCGTGCGCCTCGGCCAGGTCGCCACCGTGCAGGACGGCTTCGCGGAGCAGACGGGCCTGTCCGTGCGGGACGGCAAGCCCAACGTCGGCATCACCGTCACCCGCACGCGGGACGCCTCCACCGTCAACGTCGCCAATGCCGTGCGCAAGCTGGTCGACGAGATCAACAAGACGCTGCCCCAGGGCAGCAAGCTGGAGGTCACGCAGGACGGCGGCAAGGACGCCCAGGACAGCCTGAACAACGTGATCCACGCGCTGGTGTTCGGCGCGGGCCTGACCATCTTCGTGGTCTACGCCTTCCTGAATTCCTGGCGCTCCACGCTCATCACGGCCCTGAGCCTGCCCACCTCGGTGGTCGCGGCCTTCATCGCCGTGTGGCTGTGTGGCTTCACGCTGAACTTCATGAGCCTGCTGGGGCTGTCGCTGGCCATCGGGGTGCTGATCGATGACGCCATCGTGGTGCGCGAGAACATCGTGCGCCACATGGAACGCGGCGCCGACCGTCGCACCGCGGCGCTCAACGGCACGGCCGAGATCGGCCTGGCCGTGGCCGCCACCACCTTCTCCATCGTCGCCGTGTTCATCCCGGTGGCCTTCATGCCCGGCGTGTCCGGCGAGTGGTTCCGCCCCTTCGGCCTGACCGTCGTGGCCTCGGTGCTGGTGAGCCTGTTCATCTCCTTCACGCTCGACCCGATGCTCTCGGCCTTCTGGGGCGACCCCCCGGGCCACCACCAGGCGCCCAAGCACGGGATCTCGAAGGTCCTGGAGCGCTTCAACATCTGGTTCGACCATCAGGCGGACCGCTACGGCCGCGTGATTGCCTGGGCGCTGCACCATCGCCGCTGGATGGCCTTCTTCGCCTTCAGCAGCTTCGTGGTGGCCATCGTGCTGCAGAGCAAGTTCGGCGGCTCGAGCTTCCTGCCGGCCTCCGACTATGGCACCATCGCCATCGAGGTCCGCACGCCGGCTTCCTCGAGCCTGGAGTACGCCCGCCTGAAGATGGCCGCCGGCTCGGCCGCCGCGGCGCAGCTGCCCGAGTTCCAGCACGCCAACTCCTACGTGAACCCGAGTGGCGGACGCATCTACGTCGACATCGGCAAGAAGAGCACCCGCAAGCGTGACGCCGCCGCCATCGCGGCCGACCTGCGCGAGCGCGTGGCGCGCCTCGTCGGTGCCGAGTACGTGGTGCTGGACGACCTCAACAATGGCGCGCAGAAGCCGGTGCAGATCCGCTTCTCCGGCGCGGACTCGCGCAAGCTCATGGAGATCACCACCGAGTACATGGCCAAGCTGCGCAATGTGCCGGGCGCCGTGGACGTGAGCCTGTCCGAGCAGGACCCGCAGGACGAGCTGCAGATCGAGCTCAACCGGGGCCTCGCGAACTCGCTGGGCATCTCGGTGGGCGATGCCGCCACCGCGTTGCGCGTGGCCTTCGCCGGCGTCGAGGTGGGCGACTGGGTGGACCCGAGCGGCGAGACGCGTGACGTCTCGATCCGCCTGCAGCCCACGGACCGCGTGGACGCCAGCAACATCGAGCGCCTGCCCATCGCCGTCAGCGGCACGGGTCTGATGGTGCCGCTGGAGCAGATCGCCGACGTGACCATGGGCAAGGGCCCCGCCAAGATCCAGCACGCCGATGGCAAGCGCATGATCTCGGTGTCGGCCAACGCCCACGGTCGCTCGCCCGGCGAGGTGACGGCCGACGCGAAGAAACTGGCCCAGTCCATCAACTTCCCGCCGGGCTACGGCATCGAGCTGGCCGGCGCGTCCAAGGACCAGCAGGAGGTGTTCAGCGCCATGGGCATCGCCCTGGTCTCGGGCATCGGCCTGATGTACCTGATCCTCGTGATGCAGTTCGGCAGCTTCACCGCCCCGATGGGCGTGATGCTCTCGCTGCCGCTGTCGCTGATCGGCGTGGTCGTGGCGCTGCTGCTGACCGGCGGCACGCTGAACCTGATGAGCTTCATCGGCATCATCATGCTGGCCGGCCTGGTCGCGAAGAACGCGATCCTGCTGCTGGACGCCGCACGCCAGGAAGAGGCGGCCGGTGTGCCGCGCGAGGAAGCCCTGATGCATGCGGGCCGCAAGCGCTTCCGCCCCATCCTGATGACGACCTTCGCGCTGATCGCCGGCATGCTGCCGGTGGCCATCGGCGTGGGCGAGGGCGGCGAGTTCTACCGCCCGATGGCCGTGGCCATCATCGGCGGCACGATCACCTCGACCTTCCTCACGCTGCTGATGGTGCCGAGCTTCTACGACAGCATCGAGATCATGCGGGACAGCTTCTTCCGCAAGTTCCGCGAGCGCGAGGCGCGCTGGAACACGGCGGTGGCCGTGCTGCTCAACGGTGCCGAGGTCGTGGCCTTCCTGACGCTGACCCGCTTCATCTACCGCCTGGTGATGCGCGGCGTGAACCGCGTGCGCGTCGGACGCCCGCCGGTCGTCGCCTGATCGGAACGGGGGCGCAGCCCCTGAACGAGAAAGCCCGGCAGTGCCGGGCTTTTTTCATGGCCGCTGCAGCAGCCGCCCCGGATTCATCAGGCCCAGCGGATCCAGCGCCTGCTTGAGCGTCTGCATGAGGCGCAGCGCCACCGGGTCCTTGCTCTCGGCCAGCTGCTCGCGCTTGAGCTGCCCGATGCCGTGCTCGGCGGAGATGGACCCGCCGCGCTGCAGCACCCGCTCATAGACGAGCGCGTTGATGGCCGGCTCCTGCGCGCGCAGGAAGGCGGCCGGGTCCTGGCCCTCGGGCGCCTGCACGTTGAAATGGAGGTTGCCGTCGCCCAGATGCCCGAAGCACACCAGCCGCACGCCGGGGCAGTGCGCCTGCAGGGCGGCCTCACAGTCCGCCACGAAGGCGGGGATGGCCGAGATGGGCAGCGCGATGTCGTGCTTGATGTTGAGGCCTTCCTCGCTCTGCGCCAGGGGGATGCTCTCGCGCAAGTGCCAGAGCTGCTGCGCCTGCGCGAGCGACTGCGCCACGGCGGCATCGGTGGCCTCGCCGGCCTCCAGCGCATCGCCGAGGAGGCGCTCCAGCAGCAGGCGGGCATGGGCCTCGTCCTCGTGGTCGGAGAGCTCCAGCAAGACCGCCCACGGCGCGCCGGCGTCGTCGGGCAGCGGCTGGGGAATCTGCGGGAAGTGGCGGTGCACCAGGCGCAGGCAGGCGCGGCTGATCAGCTCGAAGCCGGTCAGCGTGGCACCGGCGCCGCCGCGGGCGCGGCTCAGCAGCGCGAGGGCGGCGTCCAGCGTGGGGCAGGCCGCGAGGGCCGTCATGGTGGCCCGCGGGGCGGGGAAGAGCTTCAGCGTGGCCGCGGTGATCACGCCCAACGTGCCTTCGCTGCCGATGAAGAGGTCGCGCAGGTCGTAGCCGGTGTTGTCCTTGCGCAGGCCGGACAGGCCGTGCCAGATCTCGCCCTGCGGCGTGACGACCTCCAGCCCGAGGCACAGCTCGCGGGCATTGCCGTAGCGCAGGACCTGCGTGCCGCCGGCATTGGTGGCGAGATTGCCGCCGATGGTGCAGCTGCCCTCGGCGCCGAGACTCAGCGGGAAGAGCAGCCCCGCCGCACTGGCCGCCGCCTGGACCTCGGCCAGCAGGCAGCCGGCTTCGGCGCACAGGGTGAGGTTGCTGGGATCGACCTGACGGACCTGCCGCAGCCGGCGCAGGGACAGCAGCAGCTGCCGACCGCTGCCGTCCGGCACGCCGCCGCCCACGAGGCCGGTGTTGCCGCCCTGGGGCACGAGGCTCACGCCGTGCTCCGCGCACAGGCGCACCAGCGCCGCCACGTCGGCCGTGGTGCCAGGTCTTGCCACCGCCAGCGCGCGGCCGGCGTAGCGCTTGCGCCAGTCCTTCTCGTAGGCGTCGAGGCCGTCGCCGCTCAGCAGATGATCGGCGCCGATCAGGCCTCGGGCCTGCGCCAGGAAGTCCTCATGGCCCGGCCCCGTCATTCAGAGCTCCGCTTGGGCATTCGCGGCGCGGGCCGCCGCCAGGCGTTGGCGCACCTGCATCGAGCAGGCCACGAAGATCAGCACGCCCAGCAGCACCTCCAGGACGGCGAGCCCCACCGACAGCCCGCGGTCACTCGTGGCCCGCACCAGGCCCTCGGCCACGTACAGCCACACCAGCAGGCTCAGCCAGCGGAAGGTGTAGAGCCGGTAGCGCCACAGCCCGGCCAGGGGCACCAGCAGGGGCAGGGCCTTGATGGCCAGGGTGCCGCGGCCCACGGGGGCCAGCCACAGCTCCCACGCCAGGCACAGCACGAAGAGCGCCAGCAGGGCGCCGAAGGCCAGATTGCGCGACAGGGCCTCCTCGCGGCTGGGCTCGGTGCGCGAGGTGGGAGGCAGGGGTGCGGTGGGGTGGCTTGACATGGCTGGCATCATAGCCAGATGAGTGAAGAGAGCCGTCACAACGACCGCCGCGCCGAGGGAAGCGGCAGCTACAACCCCATCGCCCTGTTCCATGAGTTCGTCAACGAGCTCATCAGCTGGCCCTGGATGCAGACGCTGCAGACCTTCAAGGTGCGGTTCAAGGAAGAGCGCCTGGGCCTCACCGCCGGCAGCCTGACCTTCACCACGCTGATCTCGCTCGTGCCGCTGCTGACGGTGATGCTGGCCCTGTTCACGGCCTTCCCGATGTTCTCAGCCTTCCAGGTGGCCCTGGAGAAGTACTTCCTCAAGAGCCTGATCCCGCCCAATATCGCCAAGCCGGTGCTGGCCTCGCTGACGCAGTTCGCGGCCAAGGCCAACAAGCTGGGCGTGGTCGGCCTGATCGCGCTGGGCTTCTCGGCCAGCGCGATGATGCTCACCATCGACCGCACGCTCAATGCCATCTGGCGGGTCAAGAAGCCGCGGCCCATCGCCCAGCGGGTGCTGGTGTATTGGGCGGCCATGACGCTGTGCCCGCTGCTGTTGGGCGGCAGCCTGACGCTCACCAGTTACGCGATCTCCTCCGGCCAGGGCCTGGTGGACAAGCTGCCGCAGGGTCTTTCGGTCGTGCTCAACAGCATGGACGTGGTCGTGCTGGCCGCGGCCATGGCGGCGCTCTTCCACTACGTGCCGAACACGCATGTGCGTTGGCGGCACGCCATCCTCGGGGGCGTCTTCGTGGCCATCGCCTTCACGCTGGCCAAGGGCGTGCTCGCCTGGTACGTGAAGCAGGTGCCGACCTTCTCCACGCTCTACGGCGCCTTCGCCACGGTGCCCATCTTCCTGATCTGGATCTACGTCGCCTGGGCCATCGTGCTGCTGGGCGCGATCCTGGCCGCGAACGCGCCGGCGCTCACGCACAAGATGCTGCGCCGTCACGACGCCCCGGGCCTGGCCTTCGAGCTGGCGCTGGAAGTCGTCCGTGAGCTGCGCCGCGCGCGCGACGCGGGGGAGGGCGGCGCCAGCAGCCTGGGCCTCGCCACGGCCCTGCGCGTGGACGCCCTGCAGCTGGAGCCCGTGGTGGACACGCTGATCGCGATGAGCCTGGTCGGCCGTCTGGAGGAGGCGGGCGCCCAGCGCCTGGCCCTGCTGTGCGAACCGACGCACACGCCCGCCGCACCGCTCATCAAGGAGCTGCTGGCCGAGCACTCCGAGTCCCTGGCCCTGCTGTGGGCCCGCAGCGACTGGACGCGGGTGCGCCTGTCCGAGCTGCTCTGAGCCGTTGGCGGGGGCCTGGTGCTTGGCGGGCGCCGCCCGGGCACCGTCCGATCAGGGGTGGATGACCACCAGCAGGGCCGTCGCGGCCTGCTTGCCCGTGTTGCGGATGGCGTGCGGGCCGTCGACGGCGTAGCGCGCCGTCTCGCCCGTCTTGAGCTTCTGCGTGGTGTTGCCGGCCGAGATCTCCAGCTGGCCCGCCAGCACGCTCAGGTGCTCGCGCGAGCCCGGCTCATGGGCGCCTGATTCCAGCGCGCCACCCGGCTGCACGGTGAGCTCGTACCACTCGAACTGGCCCGCCATGTCGATGGGGCCGAGGATGCGCAGCAGGCACTTGCCGTCGGGGCTGCTCATGCCGGGAATGCCGTGCGCCGGCACCACCTCGATGGCCGGGGCCGCCGGCTTCTCGCCGCCCAGCAGCTCCGACAGCTCCACGCGCAAGGCATTGGCCAGCCGCCAGACCACCGCGACGGTGGGATTGGCCTGGTTTCTCTCGATCTGCGAGAGCATGCTCTTGCTCACGCCCGCCCGGCGCGACAGCTCATCCAGCGAGAGGCCCTGGGCCTGGCGCAGCGCCTGCAGGGTGGCGCCGACGCGGGGCGGTTCGAGGCTGTCAGGATGCGGGACGGACATGGAGCGACCTTCAGAGATGCCGGAGGGTGTGCGCGAGTTCACTTGACCCTGGGATGCAATTCCCAGATACTGCACGAAAGTTCGATATAGTGAACTGAATTCGATTTAACGGATTGTGCCCCAGGAGACCGAACATGGCCAATGCTGAAGACTTCTACGCCCACCTGCGCACCGAGCTGCAGTCCATCCGCGAAGCCGGCCTGTTCAAGAGCGAGCGCATCATCACGAGCCACCAGGGTGCCGTGGTGCAGACGAACGACGGCCGCGAGGTGATCAACCTCTGCGCCAACAACTACCTGGGCCTGTCCTCCCACCCGCAGGTGATCGAGGCCGCCCACGAGGCGCTGCGCAGCCATGGCTACGGCCTCTCCAGCGTGCGCTTCATCTGCGGCACGCAGGACATCCACAAGACCCTGGAGCAGCGCATCGCCCGCTTCCTGGGCACCGAGGACACCATCCTCTACGCCGCGGCCTTCGATGCCAATGGCGGCCTCTTCGAGCCGCTGCTGGGCGAGCAGGACGCCATCATCAGCGACGAGCTGAACCACGCCTCCATCATCGACGGCATCCGCCTGTGCAAGGCCAAGCGCTTCCGCTACAAGCACAACGACCTGGCCGACCTCGAGGCCCAGCTGCAGGCCGCGGAAGCCGCCGGCGCCCGCTTCAAGCTGGTCTTCACCGACGGCGTCTTCTCCATGGACGGCACCATCGCCCAGCTGGACAAGATCCGCGAGCTCTGCGACCGCTACGGCGCGCTGCTGGGCATCGATGAATGCCATGCCAGCGGCTTCCTGGGCAAGACCGGCCGCGGCACGCACGAGCACCGCGGCGTCTTCGGCAAGATCGACATCATCACCGGCACCCTGGGCAAGGCCCTGGGCGGCGCGTCGGGCGGCTTCACCACCGGCCGCAAGGAAGTGATCGAGCTGCTGCGCCAGCGCTCGCGCCCCTATCTGTTCTCCAACACCGTGGCGCCCAGCATCGTGGGCGGCTCCATCGCCGTGCTGGACATCCTGGAAGGCTCGACCGCGCTGCGCGACAAGCTGGAGGCCAACACGGCCTACTTCCGCGAGGCCATCCAGGCCGCCGGCTTCGAGATCAAGCCCGGCACGCACCCCATCACGCCGATCATGGTCTACGACGCCGTGAAGGCGCAGCAGCTGAGCGCCCGCCTGCTGGAGCTGGGCGTCTACGCCGTCGGCTTCTTCTTCCCCGTGGTGCCCAAGGGCCAGGCGCGCATCCGCGTGCAGATCTCGGCCGTGCATGAGCGCCACCACCTGGAGCAGGCCGTCGCCGCCTTCACGCAGGCTGGCCGCGAGCTGGGCCTCATCCCCGCCTGACGCCCGCCCGATCTCCGTTCCCGCCCCCAGAAAGAGCTGCCCCATGAGCCGCCAAACCAAGATCCTCATCATCGGCGCCAATGGCCAGATCGGCACCGAGCTGGCCCAGGAGCTGGCCCTGCGCCACGGCAATGCCAACGTCATCACCAGCGACCTCGCGCCCGAGGGCCGCGTGAAGGCGCTGACGCACGAGATGCTGGATGCGACCGACGGCGCGGCCGTCGCCGCCGCGGTCAAGCGCCACGAGATCACGCAGATCTACCTGCTGGCGGCCGCGCTCTCCGCCACGGGCGAGAAGCACCCCATGTGGGCCTGGGACCTCAACATGAAGGGCCTGCTCAACGTGCTGGAGCTGGCCCGCACGCAGAAGCTGGACCGCATCTTCTGGCCGAGCTCCATCGCCGCCTTCGGCCCCAGCACGCCCGCCGTGATGACGCCGCAGAGCACCGTCATGGACCCGACCACGGTCTACGGCATCTCCAAGCAGGCCGGCGAGCGCTGGTGCGCCTGGTACCACGCCAAGCACGGCGTGGACGTGCGCAGCCTGCGCTATCCCGGCCTGATCAGCTACAAGACCCCGCCCGGCGGCGGCACCACCGACTACGCCGTGGACATCTTCCACAGCGCGCTCAAGACCGGCGCCTACAGCTGCTTCCTGGAAGAGGGTCAGGCCTTGCCCATGATGTACATGCCCGACGCCCTGCGCGCCACCATCGAACTGATGGAAGCCCCGGCCGAGGCCATCACCGAGCGCGGCTCCTACAACCTGGCCGGCTGCAGCTTCACGCCGGCCGAGATCGCCGCGGAGATCCGCCGTCGCATTCCGGGCTTCGAGATCAGCTACGCGCCCGACTTCCGCCAGCAGATCGCCGCCAGCTGGCCGCAGTCCATCGATGACAGCGTGGCCCGCCGCGACTGGGGCTGGAAGCCGCAGTTCGACCTCTCGGCCATGGTCGACGACATGCTCGTCAACCTGAAGCCCCTGTTGCAGGCCTGAACCTGCCGCTTCGGCACACGGCGATCCCGGCGGTGTGCAGGGCTGCTCGCCGCCGCCGGCACCGCGGCTGCTAAGCTGCATCCATGGGTCAATGCCTGTGGATCTGCGGTACCGACGATCGACTGCCCCGTCACGCGTCTGGCGCTTCCCGCGTCCGGAGTGGCACGCTGCCCTGCCTGCTGTCGGTGGCGCTCTTGGCCCTGCCGGCGCTGGCCGAGGAGCCGGCGCAGAAGTCTGAGGGTCAGCCTGAGGAACTGCGCTACCTGCTGGGCCTGCGCGTCTCCAGCGGGCCGGAATACCCGGGTTCTCGCCGCCAGGAGCAAGGCCTGACCCCCTTGTGGGCCCTCTACTGGGGCCGCTGGCGCATCACCACGGCCGGCACCGGCGCGATGATGGGCTTCGGCTCCGAAGCGGCCAGCCCCGGGCCCGGCGCCTCGCGCGACTGGCTGCGCGGCGAGCACTGGAAGCTGGGCGTCGGCCTGCGCATCGACAGCGGCCGTGACAGCGACAAGGCCGAGATCACACGCGGCCTGCCCGATGTGCCGCGCACGCTGCGCGGGCGCGTGAACCTGCAGGTCGAGCTGGACCCGAAGTGGACCCTCAGCGCGGCCTGGTCGCCCGATCTGCTGAACCGGCGCGGCGGCTCCGAGCTGAGCGTGGACCTGGGGCGCAGCCTCTACCGCAGCCGCCATGCCGCACTCACGCTGGGGCTGGGCCTGTCGGCCTCGGACCGCCGCCATCTGCAGAGCTATTTCGGTGTGCCCGAGGGCAGCGAGGCCGCGCAGCGGCTCGGTCGGACCTACGCCCCGGGCCCGGGGCTGACCGGCGCCTCCGTCAACCTCAGCTATATGCAGGCGCTGACGCCGCGCTGGGTGCTGGTGGCCAGCTGGACCGAAGGGCGGCTGCTGGACGCCGCGGCCGCGAGCCCCATCGTGGAGACGACGCGCCAGCGCAGCGCCTCGATCGGGCTGGCCTACCGGAACTGAAGGCGCCCGCCCTCAGAAGGGGATCCGGCCGGTCCAGATCTCGAAGTACATGCGCCAATCCCCCATGAAGCTCCACAGCGGGCGGCGGAAGCTGGCGGGGCGGTTCTTCTCGAAGACGAAGTGGCCGATCCAGGCGAAGCCGTAGCCACACAGCAGCCCTGCCATCAGCCAGGCCCATTGCCCGGTGACGAGCAGCGCGCCCAGGCACAGCAGCGCGAGGCTGGAGCCGAGGAAGTGCAGGCGCCGGCAGGTCCGGTTGGCGTGCTCGCCGAGGTAGAAGGGATAGAACTCGGCGAAGCTGCGGATCGAGGCGAGGGCGTCGGTGGCCATGGCGACTCCTGCGGTCACAAGGGGTGGCCCATTGAACGCCCGGCGCCGCCGCCGCGCCATCGGGGGCAGCCATGAGGGGCTGTCACGCCGGTGACGCCCCGGGCTGCCGCCTCAGCCCTGCCGTACGGGTTGCGAGGTCGATGACAAGGCCGACTGCAGCGCCGCCAGCACGGTGTCCGGGGCCTCGGCCATCATCGAATGACCGGCCTCGGGGATGCGGTGGACCGTGGCCTTCAGCGCCTGCACCAGCGCCTGCGCCTGCTTCGGCGCGGTCATGACATCGCGATCGGCGGCGAGCACATGGCTCGGGCAACGGACACGGGCCGCGGCCTCGAGCCCACCGGCGTAGCGGTCGCAGACCTGGAAGTCGTGCAGGAAGAGATTGGCCTCGCTGGACGTCGACTGGATGCGGCGCATCAGCGCGAGATTGCCGCCGTGCAGCCAGCTGCCCGGGCCGGGATAGCCGGGCTTGGCGGCCTGCGTGCTGTGCGAGAACACGTTGACCATCGCCATGGCCTTCTCGGGCGCCGTGGCGGCGGTGGAGAGCAGGGCCTCCGACACCTTCATCGGGAAGGCCGTGCCCAGCAGCAGCAGGTGGCTGGCGCGCTCGGGCGCCTGCGCGGCGGCCTCCAGGGCGATCAGCGAACCCATGCTGTGGCCGGCCAGCGCCGCCTGGGTCACGCCGGCGGCGCTCAGCAGGTCCAACAGCCAGGCGCCGGCCGCCTCGACGCTGGGCAGGGCGGGCCCGGCGCTGCGGCCGTGGCCGGGCAGGTCCACGGCCAGCACGCCATAGCCATGATGGGCGAACCAGCGCGCCAGCAGCGTGAAGACGCTGTGGTCATGCAGGGCGCCATGGACGAAGACGAGGCAGGGCAGGGCGGGGTCGAAGGCGCGCCCGCCGGTGTAGGCATAGGCCTCGCGGCCTTGAACGGTCAGTTGCATGGCGTGGCGCTCACTTCGATGCGATCTTCAGGGCGGTCTTGAGGTCGGCGATCAGGTCGTCCGCGTCCTCCAGGCCGATGGACAGGCGGATCGTGCCGGGCGTGATGCCGGCCTGCGCGAGCGCGGCGTCGTCCATGCGGAAGTGTGTGGTGCTGGCCGGGTGGATCACCAGCGAGCGGCAGTCGCCCACATTGGCCAGGTGCGAGAAGATCTTGAGGCTCTCGATGAAGCGGCGCCCCTGCTCGCGCGTGCCCGCGAGGTCGAAGCTGAAGACCGCGCCAGCGCCCTTGGGCATCAGCTGGCGGGCCAGCGCATGGCCGGGATGCGAGGCGAGGCCCGGGTAGGCCACGCGCGTCACCTGCGGCTGCGCCGCAAGGAACTCGGCGATCTTCTGCGCGTTGCCCACGTGCCGCTCCATGCGCAGGGAGAGCGTCTCCAGCCCCTGCAGCATCAGCCAGGCGGTGTGCGGGCTCATGCAGGCGCCGAAGTCCCGCAGGCCCTCGCGCCGCGCGCGCAGCAGGAAAGCGCCGGTCGTGCTTTCCTCGGTGAAGACCATGCCGTGGAAGCCGTCGTACGGCTCGCACAGCTCGGCGAAGCGGGCGTGCCCCGCGGCCTTGCTGCGCTCGTACGCGGCCTGCCAGTCGAAGTTGCCGCTGTCCACCAGCACGCCGCCGACGACGGTGCCGTGGCCGCACAGGAATTTGGTGGCGGAATGGAAGACCAGGTCCGCGCCGTGCTGCAGCGGCTTGAGCAGGGCCGGCGGCGTCAGCGTGGCATCCACCAGCAGGGGCAGGCCGGCCTCGTGGGCGATGGCGGCCACGCCGGGGAGGTCCAGCACGTCCATGCCGGGGTTGCCCAGCGTCTCGCCGAAGAGCAGGCGCGTCTCGGGGCGGATGGCCGCGCGCCAGGCGTCGAGGTCATCGGGGCGCACGAAGGTCGTGCGGATGCCGAAGCGCTGGAGCGTGTAGTGCAGCAGGTTGTGCGAGCCACCATACAGCGCGCTCGACGCGACCACATGGCTGCCGGCCGGCGCGAGCGTGCTGATCGCCAGGAACAGCGCCGCCTGCCCGCTGGCCGTGGCGATGGCGCCGGCGCCGCCCTCGAGCGCCGCCATGCGCTCCTCGAAGACCGCGGTGGTCGGGTTGGAGATGCGCGAGTAGACATGCCCCGCGCGCTCCATGTTGAAGAGCGAGGCCGCGTGCGCCGCGCTCTCGAAGACGAAGGACGTGCTGAGGTGCAGCGGGACGGCCCGGGCGCCGGTGCTGGGGTCGGGTGCCGCCCCGGCGTGCAGGGCCAGGGTGTCGAAGCCGGGATCGCCGTAGCCAGACATCGGTTCTGCCTTTCGTGGTTTCAGGATGCCGGGATTGTGTGCTATGTTGGACGCAATTCCGCCAATCCAGATTCGCCCGCCTGTCGAGGAGAAAACACATGAAAGTCGCCGACATCCTGCGCGTCAAGGGCAATGCCCTCTTCACCGTGCCGCCGGACCAGCCCCTGGCCGAGGCCCTTGGCACCATGGCCGAGCGCGACATGGGTTCGCTGGTCGTGATGGAGTTCGGTGAGCTGGTGGGCATGCTGACCTTCCGCGAGGTGATCGCCGCCGTGGTGCGCAATGGCGGCAGCGTGGGCACCAGCCTCGTCCGCTCCGTGATGGACGACCACCCGCTGACCTGCACCCCCGAGACCGAGATCGACGAAGTCCGCCGCATGATGCTCGGCCGCCATGCCCGCTACATGCCGGTGCTCAACGGCCGCCAGCTGATGGGCGTGATCTCCTTCTACGACGTCGCCAAGGCCGTGGTGGACAGCCAGGATTTCGAGAACCGCATGCTCAAGGCCTACATCCGCGACTGGCCGGTCGAGGAAGAGGGCGCTTCGCACGAGCCGAAGCTTTGAGCCGTTGATCGCCAAGCCCCCGGGCCCGCGCGGCCGGGGAGCGCACCATAGAATCCAGGGCACGCCCGGGCACTCCTGCCGGGGACTGACCCTGGATTTTTCATGGCTGGCAGCACTTTCGGCGAACTCTTCCGCGTCACCAACTTCGGCGAGAGCCACGGCCCGGCCATCGGCTGCGTGATCGACGGCTGCCCGCCGGGGCTCGCGCTCAGCGAGGCCGACATCCAGCCCGAGCTGGACCGCCGCCGCCCCGGCACCTCGCGCCACGTGACCCAGCGCAACGAGCCGGATGCCGTGCAGATCCTCTCCGGCGTCTACGAAGGCCTGACCACCGGCGCGCCGATCTGCCTGCTGATCCAGAACACGGACCAGCGCAGCAAGGACTACGGCAACATCCTCGACACCTTCCGCCCCGGCCACGCCGACTACACCTACTGGCGCAAGTACGGCCTGCGCGATCCGCGCGGCGGCGGCCGCTCCTCGGCCCGCATGACGGCGCCGATGGTCGGTGCCGGCGCCGTGGCCCGCAAGTGGCTCAAGGCCCAGTACGGCACGGAGTTCCGCGGCCACATGACGCAGCTCGGCGAGCTGCCCATCGCCTTCGAGGGCTGGGAGCACGTGCCGGACAACCCCTTCTTCGCCGCCAACGTGAGCCAGATCGCCGCGCTGGAGGCCTATATGGACGCGCTGCGCAAATCCGGTGACTCCGTGGGCGCGCGCATCGAGGTGCAGGCCACCGGCGTGCCCGTGGGCCTGGGCGAGCCGCTCTTCGACAAGCTCGACGCCGACATCGCCTTCGCCATGATGGGCATCAATGCCGTCAAGGGCGTGGAGATCGGCGACGGCTTCGGCGTCGTGCCGCAGCGGGGCAGCGAGCACGGGGACGAGCTCACGCCCGAGGGCTTCGCCAGCAACCATGCCGGCGGCGTGCTGGGCGGCATCTCGACGGGGCAGGACCTGCGCGTGTCCATCGCCATCAAGCCGACGAGCTCGATCCGCCTGCCCAAGGCCTCGATCGACCGCGCCGGCCAGGTCACCGAGGTCGTGACGCATGGTCGCCATGACCCCTGCGTGGGCATCCGCGCCACGCCCATTGCCGAAGCCATGCTGGCCCTGGTGCTGATGGACCACGCGCTGCGCCACCGCGCCCAGTGCGGTGACGTTCGTCATGGTCTGCCGCCCATCGCCGCACAGCGCGGCTGAGCGGCGCCGCCCACCGCGGCGGCCCGGGCCTGGCTGACGGCCCGTCTTGTCCTTCTGCAGTTCGTCCCCACCTGCTGCAGCAAATCCCACCGGGCAACGCCCTGACCCCTCTTTTGCGCGCTTCGTCGCAGGCGCGCTGCACGTCTCGTGCGCTCTTCCTAGACTGCGCCGCAGTTAGACACTCGCGGTAACCCTGCAGCAATGGAGAGACACATGGACAAGTACAAGCGCAATCGCTGGCTGGTGTGGGGAGGGGCGGCCGTGGTCGTCCTGGGGGCGGGGGCGGGCGTCGCCGTCTATGCCGGCAAGGCCGACGCCAAGGGCGGCGACAGCAAGCAGGCGGCCAAGGACGGCAAGGGTGACAAGAAGAAGGAGGCCACGCTGGAGTTCGCCTCCCGCGAGGTGACGCAGCCCGCGCTCGCCCGCATGCCCGGCACCATCGAGTTCTCCGGCCCGCTCGTCGCGCCCAACACCGTCGTGGTGCGCAGCAAGGCCAGCGGCGTGCTGCTGAACCTGCATGTCGCCGAAGGCAGCCGCGTGCGCGCCGGCCAGAGCCTGGGTGAGCTGGACCTCGAGGAGCTGCGTTTCCGCGTGGCCGAGCGCCGCGCCAGCCTGGAAGCCGCGCAGGCGCAGTTCCAGCAGGCCGAGCGCAGCTACAAGGCCAACGAGGACCTGGCCGCCAAGGCCTTCATCTCCAGCACCGCGCTGGACAACTTCCGCGCCAGCATGGAGTCCACCCGCGGCCAGTGGCTGGCCGCCAAGGCCCAGCTCGAGACGGCCCAGAGCAGCCTGCGCCTGGCCTCGCTCGTGGCGCCCATCAGCGGCGTCGTCGCCAAGCGCCTCGCCGTGCCCGGCGAGAAGCTGAGCAGCGAGCAGCAGGTGCTGAGCATCGTGGACCTCGGCAAGCTCGAGCTCGCGGGCCTCGTGGGCACCCACGAGGTGGCGCGCCTCAAGCCCGGCATGACGGTGGCCGTGAAGGTGGAGGGCGATGACCAGCCCGTCGAGGCCCGCATCGCGCGCATCGCCCCGGCGGCCGAGCCCGGCACGCGCAGCATCGGCGTGACGCTGGAGATCGCCAACAGCGGCGAGCGCTTCCGGGCGGGCCAGTACGGCGTCGCGCGGGTCGAGCTGCCCGATGACGCCCAG
Organism: Burkholderiaceae bacterium; assembly: GCA_041912595.1. Lineage (GTDB taxonomy): Bacteria > Pseudomonadota > Gammaproteobacteria > Burkholderiales > Burkholderiaceae_C > Roseateles_B. Next base: position 23,928 of record JAYRMR010000036.1, on the reverse strand, counting down.
CGCCTCACGCTGCCCGCCACCGCGGTGATCAACGCCTCCGGCCAGGACCATGTCTGGGTGCTGGAGAAGGGCGCCCTCGTGCGCCGCGTCGTCACCACGGGCCGCCGCGACGCCCGCGAAGGCCGCATCGAGATCCTGCAGGGCCTCAAGGCCGAGGACCGCGTGCTGGCCGCCCGCTTCGACAACCTGCGCGACGGCGCCGCGGCCAAGGTCGTGGACGCGCCGGCGCCGCGTGTGGCCAGCGCTGCCAGCGCTCCGGCCGTGCAATAAGGAGAGCGCTCATGTGGATGACCCGCGTCTCCATCCAGAACCCGGTCTTCGCGACCATGGTGATGGTGGCCCTCTGCGTGATGGGCCTGTTCGCCTATTCCAAGCTGGGCGTCGAGCCCATGCCTGACATCAGCTTCCCCGGCGCGCAGGTGGATGTCGCCTACCCCGGCGCCTCGCCCGAGGCCATCGAGCGCGAGATCCTGCGCCCGCTGGAGGAATCGCTGAACACCATCGCCGGCGTGGACACCATCCGCTCCCGCGCCTACGAGGGCCGCAGCCAGGTCTGGGTGATGTTCAACCTCAATGCCGACATGAACCGCGGCATGCAGGAGATCCGCGACCGCGTCGGCATGGTGCAGGCCAGCTTCCCGCGCGACGTCAAGCCGCCCACGATCACCCGCTTCCAGGGGGACAACCAGCAGCCCGTCGTCGTGATGTCGCTGATGAGCGAGACCCGCTCGGCGCGCGAACTCTCGATGATGGCCGAGCTGACCATCTCCAAGCGCCTGACGCGCGTGGAGGGCGTCGCGCTGGTGGACATCGGCGGCATGGTGTCCCGCGAGGTGCGCGTGGACCTGGACCCGCAGCGCCTGCGGGCCTATGGCGTCACGCCGGCCGAGGTCGCCACGGCGCTGCGCGAGGCCAATGCCGACCAGCCCGTGGGCCTGCTCTCCGACAAGCTCAGCGACGCCATCCTGCGCGTCGAGGGCCGCGTCAAGGACCCCAAGGAATTCGCGCAGGTCGTCGTGGCCCGTCGCGGCAATCTGGTGCTGACGCTGGGGGACCTGGGCACGCTCGTCGAGCGTGAACGGGAAGCCTCCACCATCGCCCGCATCAACGGCAAGCCGGCCGTCACCTTCAGCGTCTTCAAGCAGCAGGACGCCAATGTGGTGGCCACCGGCGAGGCCATCAAGGAGGCCATGGACGAGCTGCGCAAGACGCTGCCCAAGGACGTGGAGCTGCGCCTCATCAACGCCAACAGCGACTGGGTCAAGGGCTCGCTCGACGGTCTGCGCCACACGCTGATCGAGGGCGCACTGCTGACCGTGGCCATCGTCTTCTTGTTCCTGCACAGCTGGCGCTCGACCATCATCACCGGCCTCACGCTGCCCATTGCCGTGATCTCCAGCTTCCTGGCGGTGCATGCCTTCGGCTTCACGCTGAACTTCATGACGATGATGGCGCTGTCGCTGTGCATCGGCCTGCTGATCGACGATGCCATCGTGGTGCGCGAGAACATCGTCCGCCACGTGGGCATGGGCAAGGACCACCACCAGGCGGCCTTCGACGGCACCAACGAGATCGGCCTGGCCGTGATGGCCACGACCTTCGCCATCTGTGCCGTGTTCGTGCCCGTGGCTTTCATGGGCGGCATCATCGGCAAGTTCTTCCACCCCTTCGGCATCACCGTGGCGGTGGCCGTGCTGGTGTCGCTGTTCGTGAGCTTCACGCTGGATCCGATGATGTCCAGCATCTGGAAGGACCCGCCCAGCGCCTGGCTGCGCAAGGTGCCGGTGGTGCGCCACCTGATCAACGGCACGGACCGCGTCATGGACGTGCTGCACGGCGCCTACGAGCGCGTGATCCGCTGGGTCTTCAGCGGCCGCCGCTACCGCGTCTTCGTGCCGCCCGTGCCGGCCTATGGTCGCCCCTTCGACGCCGACGGCCGCCGCGACCGCAGCCTGCCGCGCCGCCTGCGCTTCGCCACGCTGACCCCGCGCGGTCTCGTGATGTGGGGCGGCTTCATGAGCTTCGTGGTGGCCCTGGTGCTGGCCGGCTTCGTGGGCAGCGAGTTCGTGCCCCAGACGGACCAGAGCTTCACGCAGCTGAGCCTGCGCATGCCCGTGGCGACGAGCCTCGAGCGCGGCGATGCCAAGGTGGCGCAGGTCGAGGCCATCCTGAAGAACTATCCCGAGATCAAGACGGTGTCCGCCGTGGTCGGCGCGGCCGGCGACGGCATGGCCACGGGCCGCAACCAGGCCGTGCTCAACATCGCCCTCACGGACCGCAAGGAGCGCAAGCGCACGCAGAAGCAGATCGAGGACGCGCTGCGCGAGGATCTGTCGCGCATCCCCGGCATCGAGCTGTCCGTGGGCTTCGACCGCCCGGTGTGGATCACGCTGCTGGGCAATGACGCCGAGCAGCTGACCAAGGCCGCCAACGACCTCGCGGACCGCATCCGCAAGGTGCCCGGCGCCGTGGATGTCGACACCACCGTCAAGCCCGGCCTGCCGGCCTTCGCGGTCAAGATCAAGGACTCCGCCGTGCGCGAGCTGGGCCTGACCCCGCCGCAGCTGGCCTCGTCCCTGCGCGCCTACGTCAATGGCGAGGTCGCGACCTACTGGACCACGCCGGACGGCAACCAGGTGGAGGTGCTGCTGCGCCTGCCGCAGGGCCAGCGCGAGCGCGTGGACCAGATGCAGAAGCTGCCCGTGGCCTTCGCCAAGGACGGCAGCCCGATCAGCCTGGACCAGGTCGCGACCATCGAGCCGGTGTTCAATCCCGAGGTGATCCGCCGCGAGGCCCTGCAGCGCCGCGAGGCCGTGTACGCCTCGGTGAAGGACCGCAGCGTGGGCGAGGTGAATGCCGATGTGCAGAAGATCATCAAGACGATGCAGCTGCCGCCCGGCGTGAGCTTCAAGGTCGACGGGGCCGGCAAGCAGCAGGCCGAGGCCTTCAGCGGCCTGCTCTCGGCCATGGGCCTCGCCGTGATCTTCATCTACATCGTGCTGGCCAGCCAGTTCGGCAGCTTCATCCAGCCCATCGCCATCATGGCCTCGCTGCCCCTGGCGCTGATCGGCGTGATGCTGGCCCTGCTGCTGTGGGGCTCCACGCTGAACATCTTCTCGATGATCGGCCTGGTCATGCTCATGGGCCTGGTGACCAAGAACGCCATCCTGCTGGTGGACTTCGCCAACCATGCCCGCAAGGCCGGCGCGACGGTCAGCGAGGCGCTGCTGCAGGCCGGCCTGATCCGCATGCGCCCGATCATCATGACGACGGCCGCGATGATCTTCGGCATGCTGCCGATGGCGCTGGCCCTGAACGAGGGCAGCGAGCTGCAGGCGCCCATGGGCCGCGCCATCATCGGCGGGGTGCTGACCTCCACGCTGCTGACGCTGGTGGTGGTGCCGGTGCTGTACTCCTACCTCGTGCGGGACCGCAAGCGGGAGGCCCGGGCCAATACGTCGGTGACGTCGGTGATGCCGGCCACGCCGCACGAACCCGCCACGCCGACGATCCTCACCGGCAACGCCGGGGTGGTGCCGGCCAAGTGAGGCCCCCCAGGGTGACCCGGTCTGCGTGACGCGCAGGCCCTCCAGACGAAGCCGCGGGCCCAGCTCGCGGCTTCTGTCCTTTCAGGGGCAATGAAGCGTGCAGAGTTGCCGCGGGCGGCGGATATTTGCCGGCTCTGCTTCGTAAGTTTCACGCAAGCCGGGGCAGACTGCCTATGATGCCGCGCGCCTGTCCGACGCTCGCAGGCCTCGTTCCTCGTCGAGCCCCCACGGGCTCCTCACGCACTCTCACGCTGCCCATGCTCGCCCGCCTCTTCGCCGTCCTCCTGTGCTGCCTCGGTGCCGCGCACGGCGTGCGGGCGGACGCGCCGCCCGGGGCCTTGCCGTCAGGCGGCCTGCGGCTGCTGACGGAGGATTTCCCGCCGGTCAATTTCCAGCAGGACGGCGTCGTGAAGGGGCTGTCGGTCGAGGTCGTGCAGGAGATCCAGCGCCGGCTGGGCCAGCAGGACGAGATCATCCTCATGCCCTGGTCCCGCGCCTTCCGCGAAGTGCAAGGGCCCGGCAAGACCGCGCTGTTCGCGATGGCCCGCACGCCGGCCCGCGAGAAGCAGTTCAAGTGGGTCGGCCCCATCGTCACCTTCTACAGCTCGCTCTACGCCCCCGCGCGGGGCGGGCTGCGGCTGCATTCCATGGAGGACGCGAAGCGGGCGGAGTCGGTGCTTGTGGTGCGGGACTGGTACACGGCGGAGCAGCTCGCCACGCTCGGCTTCAAGAACCTCGTGCCGGTGGCGGACCCGGTCACGGCCATCCGCATGACGCTGGCCGGACGCGCCACGCTCTTCGCCACGGAGCGCCTCTCGATGCCCCAGACGATGGCGCAGGCGGGCATTCCCGAGGCGAGCCTGGAGATCGTCTACAGCTACGCCAGTTCCGAGGGCTACATCGCCTTCTCGCACGACACGCCCGACAGCGTCATCCGCGCCTGGAACGCCCGGCTGCGGGACATGAAGCGCGACGGCAGCTTCCGCGCCATCTACAAGCGCTGGCTGCCCAACGACGCCCCGCCGCCCTGAGCGGCGGCCGTGCGCGCGGCGTCAGGCCAGGGCCTGCGCCATGCCGCGGAGGGCGGGGGATTCCTCGGCCGTGATGAGGTAGACCGGCATGGTCTCCAGCAGGGGCCGCATGCGCCCCTTGGCCAGGAAACGCTCCATGAAGCTGGACTGCTGCAGCGCCTGCGCCATGCGCGGCAGCACGCCGCCGCCCAGGTAGACGCCGCCACGCGCGCCGAGCGTCAGGGCCAGATTGCCCGCCATGGCCCCGAGGAAGCCGAAGAACAGCGCTAGCGCCTCCTTCGCATGGGCATCGTGCCCCTGCAGCGCGGCCTCGGTCAGGGCCGGCGGCTCGGTGTAGCGCACGGGCGCGTCGTCCAGGGCGCACAGGGCCTCGTAGGTCCACACCAGCCCGGGGCCGGACACGACCCGCTCGGCCGAGGCATGCCCGAAGCGCTGTTGCAGCTGGGCCAGCACCCGCCACTCGCGTTCCGTACTGGCACACAGCGTGGCATGGCCCCCTTCGCTCGCCAGCGCCCGCCAGCCGCCGCCTTCCTGCGGCAGCAGGCCCGACACCCCGAGGCCGGTGCCCGGGCCGATGAGCGCGCGGGCCGCGTCGGGCAGGGCCGGACCGCCGCCGAGGTGCAACAGTTCGTCCGCGCGCAGGCTCGGCAGCGCCAGGGCCAGCGCGGAGAAGTCGTTGTAGATGGCCAGCGTGCGCAGATGCAGCGCCTGCCGCAGCTGCTCGGTGGAGAAGGACCAGTGGTTGTTCGTCATCTGGATCCAGTCCCCCGTGACCGGATTGGCCAGCCCCAGCGCCGCCTGCGCGGGATGCGGGCGGGCGATGCGAGCGAGGTAGGCCTCCACGGCCTGCTGGAGCTGCGCGAAGTCCTGGCAGGGCAGCGTCTCCACGCACTCCAGCGGCGCCCGCGCATGGGCCTGCCATGCGAAGCGCGCATTGGTGCCGCCGATGTCGCCCACCAGCCGGGGCTGGTCCTGCAGTGCCTGCTGCGTCATGCGATGCGCCTTTCGGCCTGGCCCTGGAACAGGTGCACCGCCTGCGGCGCCCACTGCAGATGGACCGTATCCCCCACCTGGGCATGCAGCGCGCCCGGTACCCGGCTGGTCAGGCGGCCGACGGGCGTCTCGACGGTCGCATAGGTGTCCGGGCCGGTCGGTTCGATCATGTGCAGGCGACCCGGCAGGCCGTCGCCCGCGAGGCGCACGTCCTCCGGCCGCAGGCCGTAGAGCAGGTCCGGGCTGCCCAGCGGCTGCAGCACGAGGCGCTGCGCGTCCGACAGCGGCAGGGCCTGGCCGGCGGCTTGCGCCTGGCTGCCGTCGAAGCGCGCGCTGACGAAGTTCATCGTGGGCGAGCCGATGAACTCGGCCACGAAGCGGTTCGCGGGGCGGCTGTAGATGTCCTCCGGCGTGCCGAACTGCTGCACCTGCCCGTCCTTCATCACGGCGATGCGGTCGCCCAGCGTCATGGCCTCGACCTGGTCGTGGGTGACATAGACCGTGGTGGTGCGGGTGCGCTGGTGCAGCAGCTTGATCTCGGCGCGCATCTCCACGCGCAGCTTGGCGTCGAGGTTGGACAGCGGCTCGTCGAAGAGGAAGAGCTTGGGATCGCGCGCCAGGGCCCGGCCCATGGCCACGCGCTGGCGCTGGCCGCCGGAGAGCTGCCCCGGCTTGCGCTGCAGCAAGTGCTCGATCTGCAGCATCTTCGCGACGCGCGCCACCGCGGCCTCGCGGTCGGCGCGCTTCATGCCGCGCATTTCCAATGCGAAGGCGATGTTCTGGGCCACGTTCATGTTCGGGTAGAGCGCATAGCTCTGGAACACCATGGCGATGTCGCGGTCCTTGGACGGCAGGTCGGTGACGTCCCGCTCGCCGATGTGGATGCGGCCGCTGCTCGGCTGTTCCAGGCCGGCGATCATGGCCAGCAGCGTGGACTTGCCGCAGCCCGAGGGGCCCACGAGGATCAGGAACTCGCCGGCCTCGATCTCGAGGTCGATGCCCTTGAGGATCTCGACGCTGCCGTAGCCCTTGCGAATCTGCTTGAGGTTCAGTGCACCCATGGTGTCATCCTTTCACGGCGCCGGCAGTCAGGCCGCGCACGAAGTACTTGCCCGCCAGCACATAGACCAGCAGGGTGGGCGCGGCGGCGATCAGCGCCGCGGCCATGTCCACGTTGTATTCCTTGACCGAACTCGAGGTGTTGGCCAGGTTGTTCAGCCCCACGGTGATGGGCTTGGCATCGGCGCCCGAGAACACCACGCCGTAGAGAAAGTCGTTCCAGATGGCGGTGAACTGCCAGATCAGCGTCACCACCAGGATCGGGCCCGACAGCGGCAGCACGATGCGCCGGAAGATCTGCCAGAAGCCCGCGCCGTCCAGCATGGCCGCCTTCACCAGTTCGTCCGGCAGGCCGGCGTAGTAGTTGCGGAAGAACAGCGTGGTGGAGGGCAGGCCGGCCAGCACATGCACCAGCACGAGGCCGGCCAGCGAATTGGCCAGCCCGAGCTGCCCAAGCACCTGGCTCATCGGCAGCAGCACCACCTGCATGGGCATGAAGACGCCGAAGAGCATCAGGGCGAAGACGAGCTCGCTGCCGCGGAAGCGCCATTTCGTCAGCACATAGCCGTTGATGGCGCCCAGGGCCGTCGAGATGAGCACGGCCGGCACCACCATGGCGACGGAGTTCAGGAAGAAGGGCTTGAGCCCGTTGCAGTCCGTGCCCGTGCAAGCGCTGGACCAGGCCTTGGCCCAGGCGTTCAGCTCGGGGGCCGAGGGGATCGAGAGCAGGCTGCCCTGGCGCAGTTCGTCCATGCTCTTGAGCGAGGTGCTGACCATCACGTACAGCGGCATCAGGTAGAAGAGGGCGAGCAGGCCGAGGGCCGCGAAGAGGGCGAGACGGCCCGCGCTGAGACGCGGCCGCAATGTCGGGGCGTGGCTCATGCGTGCCTCCCGCGTTGGCGAAGTTCGGAGTAGAGATAGGGCACGACGATGGCCGCGATGGTGGCCAGCATCACGGTGGCGCTGGCGGCGCCGAGGCCGATCTGGCCGCGGCTGAAGGCCATGGTGTACATGAAGGTGGCGGGCAGGTCGGTCGCGTAGCCGGGGCCGCCGGCCGTGAGGGCCATGACCAGGTCGAAGCTCTTGATCGCGAGGTGGCTCACCACCATCAGCGTCGAGAAGAAGACCGGGCGCAGGCTCGGGATCAGGATGCGCCAGTAGATGCGCGGCAGGCTGGCGCCATCGACCTGGGCGGCCTTGATGATGCTGTCGTCGATGCCGCGCAGGCCCGCAAGGAACAGCGCCATCACGAAGCCCGAGCTCTGCCAGATGGCGGCGATGACGACGCAGTAGAGCGCCATGTCGGCGTCCACGAGCCAGTCGAAGCGCGCGTTCTCGAAGCCCCACTGCTGCAGCAGCCGTTCGAGGCCGAGGCCCGGGTTGAGGATCCACTTCCACGCCGTGCCGGTCACGATGAAGGACAGGGCCATGGGGTAGAGGTAGATCGTGCGCAGCACGCCTTCGGCACGGATGCGCTGGTCCAGCAGGATGGCCAGCAGCAGGCCCATGACGGTGGCGCCGCCCACGAAGAGCGTGCCGAAGACCGCGAGGTTGCGCAGGGCCAGGGTCCAGCGCTCGGACTCGAAGAGCTGCGCGTACTGGGCGAGGCCCACGAACTCGTAGTTGGGCAGGAGGCGGGACGCGGTGAGCGAGAGCACCCCGTTCCAGGCCATCAGGCCGTAGATGAAGAACAGCGCCAGCAGGAAGGAGGGCGCCAGGACCAGCTTGGGCAGCCAGGGGCTGCGGGGAGGGGCATTCATGGCAGGCCTTTGGAAGGCGTCAGGACAGGGCTCAAAAAGACCTGCACGCCCCGTCCGCCTGGTGGCGTTGGAGGGTGCCCGCCGACGGGCGCAGGCGTGCAGGCAAGGGTCCGCGTGGGTACCCGAGCTACAAGAGATCCTTGAGGAAGAAGGGGCAGGGCGCTCGTCACGACGAACGCACCTGCCAACGCACTCAGCGCTGCTTGGCGGCTGCGACGAGGCGGTCCATGGCCTGGGCCGTGCTCATCTTGTCGCTGTTCCAGAACTGGCTGACCACGTCCTTGATCGCGCCTTCGGCGGCCGAGGGCACGGCCATGCCGTGGGCGATGGACGGCACCAGCGTCGCGCTCTTGGCGCTGTCGGCGAAGTCCTTGGCCGAGGCGCGGGCGCAGTCGTCGAACTTGTCCATCTTCATGCCCATGCGAACGGGGATGGAGCCCTTGTTCAGGTTGAACAGCTCCTGGAAGTCCGGCGACATGATGGCCGAGGCCAGGTCGCGCTGCGCCTTCTGGTTGGGCTCGCTCTTGAGCTTGAAGAAGGCGAAGGAGTCGATGTTGAAGGTGAAGCTCTTCGCGGTGCCGGGGGCCGGCAGGCACAGGAAGTCCTTGCCCGCGGTCTTGCCGGCGGCCACGAACTCGCCCTTGGCCCAGTCGCCCATGATCTGCATGCCGGCCTCGCCCTTGATGACCATGGCGGTGGCCAGGTTCCAGTCGCGGCCGGGGGCGTTGCGGTCGGTGTAGTCCTTCAGGCGGCGGAAGGTGCTCAGGACCTTCTCCATCGTCGGGCTCTTGAGCGTCGCCGGATCCAACTGGACCAGCGCCTTGCGGTAGAAGTCCACGCCGCCCAGGCCCAGGGCCACGGCCTCGAAGCTGGTGAAGTCCTGCCAGTTCTGGCCGCCATGGGCCAGGGGCACGATGCCGGCCTTCTTGAGCGCGTCGGCGGCCACGAAGAACTCATCCCAGGTGGTCGGAGCCTTGGCGCCGGCCTTCTTGAGGGCTTCCGGATTCACCCACAGCCAGTTCACGCGGTGCACATTGACCGGCGCGGCGATGTAGTGGCCCTGGTACTTCATGATGTCGCTGACGACCTTGGGCAGGCTCTCGTCCCACTTCTCGGCCTTGGCGAGCTCGTCCATGTTGGCCAGCACGCCTTCCTGCGCCCATTCCTGCAGCGAGGGGCCCTTGATCTGCGCGGCGGCGGGGGCATTGCCCGACACCACGCGGGACTTCAGCACCGTCATGGCGGAGTCGCCGCCACCGCCGGCCACGGCGAAGTCCTTCCAGCTGTGCCCCTTGGCCTGCAGCGTGCCCTTCAGTGCGACAGCCGCCTTGGCCTCGCCGCCGCTGGTCCACCAGTGCAGGACCTCGACCTCGCCGGCCTGCGCCGCGAAGGCCAGGAGTGAGGCGGCCACCGCCACCGACAGGGGGCGCAGGGCCTTGATGCTTGCGTTGTTCATGTGTGTCTCCAGATTCTTGTGTTCGATGGACGCCAGCGGGGCTGGCGCCATTGTGCGTTCATCAGCCGTTCATCGGGGATTCATCGCCCGTCAGAACCACCACTCGACCTGCGCGCCGGCGCTCGTGCCGGAGGTCTTGTCCGCGAAGGCGGCCTGGCCCGTGACGTTGCCGGCCGCGCCGTTCCAGCGGGCGTGCGTCAGGTAGAGGCGGAATTCGGGGCGGCTCCAGAAGTCATTGGCGATCGACAGCGTCGGGGCGATCGTGAACTTGGTCAGGCGGGCCGTGGCGCCGCCGTCCGGCTTGTACTGCGAGACGCCCAGCTCGCTGACCCACTTGAAGTTGCGGCTCACGCCATAGGAGGCCCGGCCGCCGATGGACATCGATTGGGTGCTCTTGCCCGCCGCATCGGTCTCCTTGGCCAACAGGAACATGGCCTGCCCGCCGAAGACGCCGTCCTGCCAGCCGATGGCGTCGACGAGGCGATAGCTCTTGGCGCCGGAGCCGGCGCTGAGGTCGCCGAAGTTGGAGTTGAGGCCGGCGGAGCCCTGCGCGTACTGCAGCCACAGGGTGTTGGAGAGTCCGGTGCCGAAGAGCTTGGCCTGGTCATGACGCAGGGCCACGCCGGCGCCGGTGGTGCCGCCGTCGAAGCTGCCCTTGGTGGCGGTCAGGAAGACATTGAGCTTGCCGTCCTCGTTGGTGGCGATGTCCAGCCACTCCACATTCGCCCGGTGGCCGGGCTTCACGGCGCTGGCCTCGGTCTTGTAGAAGGCCACGCCCAGCTTGCCGGCGCCGCCGTCCAGCCCCTTGACGCCCGCGCCCACGCCGGCCATCTCGGTGAAGAAGGTGTCGACGATGTGCACGTCACCGCGGCGGCCGCGCTCCTTGCCGATCCAGAAGGTGGCGTTGGGGGCGATGTCGAAGCCCTTGGCCTCGGCGAACATCTGCTCGATGGCCAGGCCCTTGCCGTCCGTGTCGGTGGCGCCGGTCCAGTGGTTGGTCATGAGGGTGACGCGGTAGTCCACGCCGTCCTTCTGGAAGCCCTGGGCGAGCTGGAACTCGCCGTAGAAGTCGCACTCGTTGCCAAGGCGGTACTTCATGCCCTTGGAGCCGCCGTTGAGGCTGTAGCAGGCGCGGGAGGCGTTGTTGGAGGTGAGGCCGGGGCCGGCGCGGAAGTAGCCGGTCCAGTCGAGCGCCTGGGCGCTGGCGGCGCCGAGGCCGAGCGTCAGCAAGAGGGTCAGGCGCGACAGCGCTTGCGGGGGGAACTTCATCTGCATTGTCTCCGTCGTGGGGCTTCAGCACGCCAGCGTCCGGTCGCCAGCGTTCATGAAGCGTTTATGTTTTGTGCATGCGGCATTAATGTTAATGTTTCGTTCATGTACGTTTATCGGTGATTACCATTAGCGGCGCGCGGCCGGCCACAGCGGACCTCCACAGTGGCGTTCAGGGTGAGGGGGAGACTGCCGGCGGTGTCTCGCGACAGCAGGGATGCACCGCCCGGCACGTTCGCGCGATGGCCCGCCCCGCCCAACCCGGGCTGGCGGCGCGGGTGTCAGGCGGTGAGGGGCAGGTGCAGCGTGAGCTGGAGGCCGTGCGGCAACACGGGCGCGGCGCTGACGCGGCCGCCATGGCGTTCGACGATTTCCTTGACGATGGCCAGGCCGAGCCCGCAGCCATTGCCGCTCAGAGTGGCGCGGTAGAAGCGCTCGAAGAGCCGGCCTTCGGTGCCCGGCGCGACCCCGGGGCCGTTGTCGCGGATGCTCAGCACGGCCTGCGTGCCGTCCGCGCCCGCCTGCACCGTCACCGCGGCGCCCCGGCCGGCATAGCGCAGGGCGTTGTCGATCACGTTGACCAGCGCTTCCTTCAGCAACAGGGGCACGCCCTGGACCCACAGCGGCGTGGCGTCGTCGGCGCCCTCGAAGCCCAGGTCCACGCCCGCCTGCAGCGCCCGCGGCACAAGCTCGGCCGTGACCTCGCGGGCCAGCCGCGCCAGGTCGAGCTTCACGCGGGACTGCGCGCCCTGGGACTCCGGCTCCGTGCGGGCGAGCGTGAGCAGCTGGTTGACGAGGTGGGCGCTGCGGCTGGCGCTCTCGTGCACCCGCTGCAGGCGCTCCTGCAGCGCCGGCGCGCCCGGCAGCTCGGCGGCTTCCTTCAGCGCCAGCTCCGTCTGGCTCTTGAGCCCGGCCAGCGGCGTGCGCAGCTGGTGCGCGGCGTCGCTGATGAAACGGCGCTGGGCCTGCACATTGCTCTGCACGGCCTCCAGCAGCTCGTTGATGGCGCCTGCCAGCGTGCGCAGCTCCTGCGGCGCCACGTGCAGCTCGATGGGGCGCAGGTCGTTCGGCTTGCGGCCTTCCACGAGGCTGCGCAGGCGCGCGATCGGGGCCAGGCCCGCGCGGATGCCGGCGCCCACGATCATCGTCATCAGCACCATGAGCAGGGACAGCGGCAGCACCATGTCCGTCAGCAGGCGGCGGGCGAGCTCCTCGCGGTTCGCGCTGGAGCGGGCCACCTGCACGAGCATCGTGCGGCCGACGTCGTCGCCATCGGCCTCACCGTAACGGAGGTACAGCGCCGCCACCCGCAGGCGGTCCGTGCCGCCGGACTGCGGATTCGCGACCTGGCTGTCGTAGTAGTAGGGCTCGCCCAGGCGCGGTCGCTCCGGCACGGCGCCGGGCAGGGGCAGCTGGCGGTTGCCGAGGATGAACTCGCCGGGCGGCGAGCTGACGGTGTAGAGCAGCTTGTCGGCCGGGTCGGCCTCCAGCACGTCCTGCGCGGCACGCGGGAAGTCGATCAGCAGACCGGTGCCCATGGGCTTGACCTGGCGGGCGAGGGCCCGGCTGGCCTGCGACAGGCTGGCGTCCACCGCCTGGTCCGCGTAGCGTTCCGCCAGCTTGAAGGTGAAGAGCGCACCGCCCAGCCACAGCACGAGTTGGGGCAGCAGCAGCCACAGCAGCAGCTGGCGCCGCAGCGAGGTGCCGGCGCCGAACCAGGGCAGGAGGCGGGCGACCATGCCGTCCGGGCGCTCAGGCCGGGGCGCCGGGCGAGGTCTCGGCCTCGAGCAGATAGCCCAGACCGCGGACCGTGCGGATGGCCACGCCCGCGCCCTCGAGCTTGCGGCGCAGGCGGTGGATGTAGACCTCGACGGCATTCGTGGCGCTGCCCTGCGGGTCATTGCCGCCACCATCGGCCGAGGCCCAGGTCTGGTTGATCTGCTCCTTGGTGACGACGCGGTCGCGGTGGGCCATCAGCAGGTCCAGCAGCAGCCATTCGCGCGGGCTGAGGTCGATGGGCTCGCCCTGGATCAGGGCCCGGCGGGCTTCCTGGTCCAGGCTCAGTCCGGCCACCTCCGCGCGCTGCGCGGGGACGCCCGCGCGGCTGCGGCGCAGCAGGGCGCGCAGGCGGGCCTCCAGCTCCGGGAAGTCGAAGGGCTTGGTGAGGTAGTCGTCCGCGCCGGCGTTCAGGCCGGCCACGCGGTCCTCCAGGCTGTCCAGCGCCGTGAGGATCAGCACCGGCAGCGCCGGCTTGGCCACGCGCACGTGCTTGAGCACCGTCAGCCCGTCGATCATGGGCAGGCCGAGGTCCAGCACCGCCACGTCGAAGGGCTGCTTGACCAGCAGGTACTCGGCCACCGCGCCATTGGGGGCGTGCTCCACCTCGAAGCCGCTGCGGCGCATCTGGGCGCACAGGGCGTCGGCGAGCAGGGGATCGTCTTCGGCGAGCAGCAGGTTCATGAACGTCAGCTTAACAGCCGTTCAGCCACCGCGGGGGCGGGAGTTTCCTGCAGTTTCAGCGGCCCATCCGCGCCGGGACGCCGCCGGCAAGCTACCCGCCTTCGCAGCTACGGCCCGCGGCGCGACCGGCCGAGGATGCCGGAGCCTCGGCCCGACAGAGGGTCGTGAGGCACTCATTCAATCGGAGGAACTGACCATGAAACCCACAGCCTTTGCCCTGGCCGTCGCCCTTGGCGGCGCGGCGGTCCTGCTCACATCCAGCGCGGCCCGGGCCGCGCCCGTCCCGTCCACGGCCGTGCCCATCCCCATCCCCATCGAGGAGGAGTTCGTCGCGGCCCAGCAGCTGCACGTGGATTCCAGCCTCGACGCCATCGTCGCGCAGCTGATCGGCTCGGGCCTGTTCAAGGGCGGTGCGACGATGCACTACCAGGGCCGCTACCAGATCACCGAAAGCGCGCCGGGCCTCTTCTCGGGCAGCTACCTCGGCCGGCTGAGCGGGAACTACCTCGGGGAGGACTGGTCGATCGAGTATTCGTCCGCGATGGCCACCGACGCGCTGCTGAACAAGGTCTGGAACCTCGACAGCAAGGGGCAGTGGAAGCGTGGCCCCTTCGAAGGCAAGAACTTCGAGGACAAGGGCAAGCTGACCGAGAAGACCGACAACACGGCCGACCTGGAGATCGAGATCAAGACCGAGGGCGTCCCCGGGACGATCAAGACCACGGCCACCGGGCTCAAGAAGGAGAAGGGCGGCGGCAAGCTCAAGGTCGCCGGCAACTTCGAGGTGACGGACGACCAGGGGAAGGTGCACAAGGAGAAGGTCAGCATCGACCTGGATCAGGCCACCAAGACCTTCACGTCCAAGGTGAGCAGCAGCTTCCTGGGCATCGGCGTGGTGGTGCTCGAGAACCAGGGGACGTTCACCTCCGTGATCAACGGCATGAACATCACCGGCGACACCGCCTTCGACATCAACATTGCGCAGGTGCCGGAGCCGGCGTCCCCGCTGCTGTTGGCAACGGGCATCGGCGGGCTGCTGGTCTCGCGCCGCCGCCGGGTCGCGTGAGCGGTCTTTCGGCGCCGTGACGGGGAGGCCGATGCCGGCCTGCCCCACCCACGATCACGCGGCGGTCAGCACTCGACGATGTTCACCGCGAGGCCGCCGCGGGCCGTTTCCTTGTACTTGGTCATCATGTCCGCGCCGGTGTCGCGCATGGTCTTGATGACCTTGTCGAGGCTCACGAAGTGCGTGCCGTCGCCACGCAGCGCCATGCGGGCCGCGTTGATGGCCTTCACCGAGGCGATGGCATTGCGCTCGATGCAGGGGATCTGGACGAGGCCGCCCACCGGGTCGCAGGTGAGGCCCAGGTGGTGTTCCATGCCGATCTCGGCGGCGTTCTCCACCTGCGCGGGCGTGCCGCCCATCACCTGGCACAGCGCGCCGGCGGCCATGGAGCAGGCCACGCCCACCTCGCCCTGGCAGCCGACCTCGGCGCCCGAGATGGAGGCGTTCTCCTTGTAGAGGATGCCGATGGCGGCGGCGGTGAGCAGGAAGTCCACCACGCCGTCCTCGTTCGCGCCGTGCACGAAGCGGCTGTAGTAGTGCAGCACGGCGGGCACGATGCCGGCGGCGCCGTTGGTGGGCGCCGTCACCACGCGGCCACCGGCGGCGTTCTCCTCGTTCACGGCGAGGGCGTAGAGGTTCACCCAGTCCATCACCTGCAGCGGGTCGCGCAGCGCGGCTTCCGGATTGGCGGTGAGGTCGCGGTAGAGCTGCGAGGCGCGGCGCTTGACCTTGAAGCCGCCCGGCAGGATGCCTTCGGTGCGCAGGCCGCGGCTCACGCAGTCCTGCATCACCTGCCAGATGCGCAGCAGGCCGGCGCGGGTGTCCTCGTCGCTGCGCCAGTGGCGCTCGTTGCGGCGCATGACCTCGGCGATGCTGATGCCATGCGTCTTGGTGAGCTCCAGCAGCTCGTCACCGGTCTTGAAGGGGAAGGGCAGCACCGTGGCGTCCGGCGCGATGACCTTCTGCTTGCTGCCGTCCGCGGCCACTTCCTCGCTCACCACAAAGCCGCCGCCGACCGAGTAGTAGGTCTTCTCGGAGAGCAGCTGGCCCTCGGCATCGAAGGCGCTGAAGCGCATGCCGTTGGCATGGAAGGGCAGGCTCTGGCGGCGGAAGAAGACCAGGTCCTTGGTCTCGTTGAAGTCCACCCCGTGCTCGCCCAGCAGCAGCAGGCGGCTGCCCTGGCGGATCTCCTCCAGGTACTGCGGCACGCGCTCGACGTCGACGGTGTCCGGCTCATGGCCGGCCAGGCCCAGCAGCACGGCGGTGTCGCTGCCGTGGCCCTTGCCCGTGGCGCCCAGCGAGCCATAGAGCTGCGACAGCACCCGGGCGGTGCGGGGCAGCAGGCCCTCGCTGCGCAGGCGGGAGGCGAAGAGGCGGGCGGCACGCATCGGGCCCACCGTGTGGGAGCTGGAGGGGCCGATGCCAATCTTGAACAGGTCGAAAACGGAAACGGCCATGGGGCGCTCTCAGGTGACGGCAGACTCGGCGAGGCTGCGCAGGCAGATGGGGTAGAGGCCGCCGCGCGCGGGCAGCGGGCTCAGCTTGGGAAAGATGGGGCGGATGTTGGCCAGCTTCCAGGCAAACATCCCCGGCGAGCCCGGCCACGGCTCCACGGACATTACATCGACCAGGGCAACCCCGGCGGCGTCGGGGTCGAGCTGATCGTCGGCGGCCACCTGGCGGCGGCTTTCGACGATCAGCAGGTCCCGCAGCGGCACCGCGGGCGGGCGCCAGGAGCGCAGCTCGAGCGTGTGGCGCCCCTGGGCAATGAGCTTGCCCGCGGGGCTCAGCACGGCGAGGGCCGTGAAGCTCTGGTCCAACTGCGAATCACTCGGGCTGTCCATGCGGCGGGCTCCTGCCGTGGCGGTGGCTGACGACGGTCGGGCCTCAGGCCTGCTCGAACTCGCTCATGGGAATGCACGAGCAGAACAGGTTGCGGTCCCCGTAGACGTTGTCCACGCGGCCGACAGGCGACCAGTACTTCTGGCGACGCAGCGTGGCCACCGGGTAGGCGGCGTCCTCGCGGCTGTAGCCATGGGTCCACTCGCTGGCCAGCAGCACCTCGGCGGTGTGCGGGGCGTTGCCCAGCGGGTTGTCCTCGCGGGTCCACTGGCCGGCCTCGACCTTGGCGATCTCGGCGCGGATGGCCAGCATGGCGTCGCAGAAGCGGTCCAGCTCGGCCTTGGACTCCGACTCGGTCGGCTCGACCATCAGCGTGCCGGCCACCGGGAAGGACAGCGTCGGGGCATGGAAGCCGTAGTCGATGAGGCGCTTGGCCACGTCCTCGGCAGACACGCCGGAGCTGTCCTTCAGCGGGCGCAGGTCCAGGATGCACTCGTGCGCCACGCCGCCGCCCTTCACACCGGCGATGTTGCCGCTGAAGTGGATGTCATAGGCGCCGGCCAGGCGGGCGGCCACGTAGTTGGCGGACAGGATGGCGACCTCGGTGGCGGCCTGCAGGCCGTCGGCGCCCATCATGCGGACGTACATCCAGCTGATCGGCAGCACGGCGGCATTGCCCAGCGGGGCGGCCGAGACGGCGCCCACATTGGTGGCCGCGCCCACGCCGGCACTGCGGTGCGCGGGCAGGAAGGGCACGAGGTCGGCGACCACGCAGACCGGGCCGACGCCCGGGCCGCCACCGCCGTGGGGGATGCAGAAGGTCTTGTGCAGGTTCAGGTGGGACACGTCACCGCCGAACTCGCCCGGCGCGGCCACGCCGACCAGCGCGTTCATGTTGGCGCCGTCCACGTAGACGCGGCCGCCGTGGCTCTTCACCAGGGCGCAGATCTCCTTGACCTGGGTGTCGAACACGCCATACGTCGAGGGGTAGGTGATCATGATGGCCGCCAGCTTGTCGCTGTGCTGCTCGCACTTGGCCTTCAGGTCCGCCAGGTCGATGTTGCCTTCCTTGTCGCACTTGGTGACCACGACCTGCATGCCGACCATCTGGGCGGACGCGGGGTTGGTGCCGTGCGCGGACTCGGGGATCAGGCAGATCTTGCGATGGCCTTCGCCACGCGACTCATGCCAGGCCTTGATGGCCAGCAGGCCGGCGTACTCGCCCTGCGAGCCGGCGTTGGGCTGCAGGCTGATGCCCGCGTAGCCCGTGGCCTGGCACAGCCAGGCGGTGAGCTGCTCGTTCAGCAGCTCGTAGCCGGCCAGCTGCTCGCGCGGGGCGAACGGGTGCATGTGGGCGAACTCGGGCCAGGTGATGGGGATCATCTCGCTGGTGGCGTTCAGCTTCATGGTGCACGAGCCCAGCGGGATCATGCTGCGGTCCAGGGCCAGGTCCTTGTCGGACAGGGCGCGGATATAGCGCAGCATCTCGGTTTCGCTGTGGTGGGTGTTGAACACCGGGTGCGACAGATAGCCGCTGGTGCGCACCAGCTCGGCCGGGATCATGGCCGCGATGCCCTTCTCGAAGGCGGCGAAGCCGGGCAGGGACTTGCCCTCGGCGAAGACGGCCAGGACGGCGCTGAGGTCGTCACGGGTGGTGGTCTCGTCCAGCGACAGGCTCAGCGACTGCGCCGAGGCGCGGCGGAAGTTCATGCCCGCGGCCACGCCGGCCGCCAGCAGGGCTTCGGTCTTGGCACCGGTCTGCACGTGCAGGGTGTCGAAGGCGGCGGCATTGTGGATGCCGAAGCCCAGACCCTTCAGGCCTTCGGCCAGGATGGCGGTGTAGGCCGCCACGCGCTGGGCGATGCGCTTCAGACCCTTCGGGCCGTGGTAGACGACGTACATGCTGGCCACGACGGCCGGCAGCACCTGGGCGGTACAGATATTGGACGTGGCCTTCTCGCGGCGGATGTGCTGCTCGCGGGTCTGCAGGGCGAGGCGATAGGCCTTGTTGCCTTGCGCGTCCACCGAGACACCGACCAGGCGGCCGGGCAGGTTGCGCTTGTACTCGTCCTTGCAGGCCATGTAGGCGGCGTGCGGGCCACCGGCGCCCATGGGCATGCCGAAGCGCTGGGTCGTGCCCACGGCGATGTCGGCGCCTTGCTCGCCCGGTGCCTTGATGAGGGTCAGGGCCAGCAGGTCGGCGGCGGCGATCAGCAGGCCGTTCTGGGCGTGCACGGCATCGGCGATGCCCTGCAGGCTGCGGACGTCACCGTTGACGCCGGGGTACTGCACCAGGGCGGCGAAGCACTCGGTCTTGCCGGCGTCGGCGGCGGGGCCCACCACCACGGTGATGTCCAGCGGCTCGGCGCGGGTGCGCACCACTTCCAGCGTCTGCGGCAGGACGTCGTCGGCCACGAAGAAGGTCTGGCTCTTGCTCTTGCCCACGCGGGCGGCCAGGGTCATGGCCTCGGCGGCGGCGGTGGCCTCGTCCAGCATCGAGGCGTTGGCGATGGCCATGCCCGTGAGGTCGGTCACCATCGTCTGGAAGTTCACCAGGGCTTCCATGCGGCCCTGCGAGATCTCGGCCTGGTAGGGCGTGTAGGCGGTGTACCAGGCGGGGTTCTCGAGGATGTTGCGCAGGATGACGCCGGGGGTCAGCGTGCCGTAGTAGCCCTGGCCGATATAGCTCTTGAGCACCTGGTTCTTGGCGGCGAGGGCCTTCAGCTCGGCCAGCGCGGCGGCCTCGGTGGCGGCGGGCGGCAGCTGCATGCCGGCCGAGCGCTTGATGCTGGCGGGCACGATGGCCTCGATCAGGGCGCGGCGCGAGGCCTGGCCGATCACGGACAGCATCGCGGCTTCGTCGGCGGCATCGGGACCGATGTGGCGGGCGTGGAATTCGGCGGCGTTCTCGAGTTCGCCCAGGGGCTTCAGAGCAGACATCAACATGGCAAATCCTTCATCGGGGGCCGCCGGCGGCTCATGGCCTCGGGCGGCGGACCGGGCAGGGGGCTGGCAGGCGCCGTCCGGATCGAACGGCGGGGGCCCCCGGCAGATACAAAAACGGGCACGGACTGGTCGGTCGGTGCCCGCTCTTCACCTCGCGGTGATCAGCTGTTCTTGACCAGCTCGTCGTAGGCGGTGGCGTCCATCAGGGCGTCCAGCTCGGCCGGGTTCGACAGCTTGACCTTGAAGAACCAGCCGGAGGCCAGCGGGTCGGTGTTGGCCAGGGCCGGATCGGCGCGCAGGGCCTCGTTCACCTCGGTGATCTCGCCGCTCACGGGCATGTAGACGTCGGCGGCGGCCTTGACGGACTCGACCACGCCGGCCACTTCCTTCTCGGCGAAGGACTTGCCGACGGTGGGCAGGTCCACGAACACCACATCGCCCAGCGCGTCTTGCGCATGGACGGTGATGCCCACGGTGGCGGTCCCGTCAGCGTTGATCTGGATCCACTCGTGGTCGGGGGTGTACTTGATGCTCATGGTGTGCTCCGAATGTCGGGAGAAAAGACCAGGGAAAGAAACGAAAGGAAAGGGAGCTGGCGCCGGGGTGTGTGCGGCCCCGCGGCGTCAGCCTCGGGATCAGCCGCGGAAGTAGCGGTGCGGCGCGAACGGGGTGGCAGCGACGGTCATCGGCACGCGCTTGTCGCGCACCAGGGCGAAGACCTCGGTGCCCTGCACGGCGAAGGCCGTCTGCACATAGGCCAGGGCGACCGGCTGGTTGACCGTCGGGCCCAGCGAACCGCTGGTCACGACGCCGATCTCGGTGCCCTCGGCATTCACCAGCTTCGCGCCTTCGCGCACGGGCATGCGCTCGCCGGACACGAGGCCCACGCGCTTGCGCTGCACGCCGCCGGCCAGCTGGGCGTTGATGATGTCGGCACCGGGGTAGCCGCCGGCACGGGCGCCACCGGCGCGACGCACCTTCTGGATCGCCCAGGTCAGGGCGCCTTCCACGGGCGTCGTGGTGGTGTCGATGTCATGGCCGTAGAGGCACAGGCCGGCTTCGAGGCGCAGGGTGTCGCGCGCACCGAGGCCGATGGGCATCACTTCGGGCTGGGCCAGCAGCTTGCGGGCCAGCTCGACGGCCTGGTCGTTGTGGACCGAGATCTCGAAGCCGTCCTCGCCGGTGTAGCCCGAGCGGGTCAGGAAGGTGTCGATGCCGTCCAGATTGAAGAAGCCGCCGGTCATGAAGGTCAGCTGCGCGACGTCCGGGTTCAGGCGGGCGAGGGCGGTGACGGCCTGCGGGCCCTGCAGCGCCAGCAGGGCGCGCTCGGGCGTGGGGATCACTTCGCAGCGGCTGCCGATCTTGGCCTGCAGATGGGCCGTGTCCTGCTCCTTGCAGGCGGCGTTGACGACCACGAAGATGTCGTCCGGGCGGCGGCAGACCATCAGGTCATCAAGGATGCCGCCCTGCTCGTTCGTGAAGAGGGCGTAGCGCTGCTTGTAGACGGGCAGGTCGACGATGTCCACCGGCACGATGGATTCCAGCGCGGCACCGGCGTCGGCGCCCACGAGGCGCAGCTGGCCCATGTGCGAGACGTCGAACAGGCCGGCGGCGGTGCGGGTGTGCTTGTGCTCGGCGAGGATGCCGGCCTTGTACTGCACGGGCATGTCGTAGCCGCCGAAGGGCACCATCTTGGCGCCGAGTTCGACGTGCAGAGCGTGCAGGGGGGTCTTCTTGAGGTCGGCGGACGCGGTGGCGGACATGGAACGGTTTCCTTCGAGGGCACTCTGAAACCCCGCCCGGGTGGTGACCCAGGTCTGGGGAGCTGCCCTCGCTGTCCGCTTTACCTGAGAGATTGGCCACCGGCGTATCGCCCGCAGCTTGCCCCTTCGGTGGACGGGTTCAGGACCCGCCTCTCTCCAGTGAGGAACGTTCCGATCGGAACGTTTTGTCAGTCCTTTTGCCTGAGCGTTCGAAGCGTGGGATCACCAGTGCCTCTGCGCCTTCGGCGGCTCCCGCTAGGGAGCTCTCTCCTGACCGGGCGCATTGTAGCCACGGAATCACCCCGGTCGGCAAGAGATTAAGGGGCCGCTAAGCCCGGGGGCCTTCTTGCGTGGAGAATTCTCCTTTTGATCCGGCCCCATGCCCCGGGCGAGACCATGAGACTGCTGCTCGTCGAAGACGACCTGATGATCGGTGAACCGCTGCTGGACCTGCTGCGGGCCGAGGGCTATGCCGTGGACTGGGTGCGCGACGGCGAGATGGCCGACACCGCCCTGGTCAGCCAGAACTACGACCTGCTGATCCTCGACCTCGGCCTGCCCAAGGCCGACGGCATGACGGTGCTGAAGCAGCTGCGCGGCCGCAAGCAGACGCTGCCGGTGCTGATCGCCACGGCGCGGGACGCCCTCGAGCAGCGCATCGCCGGCCTGGACGCCGGGGCGGACGACTACGTGCTCAAGCCCTACGAGTTCCACGAGCTGCTCGCCCGCATCCGCGCGCTGCTGCGCCGTGCGCAGGGCCGTGCCGAGCCGGTCTACGAGCACAAGGGCGTGGCGATCAACCCGGCCACCCGCGAGGTCAGCAAGGACGGCCGGGAGGTCGTGCTCTCGGCCCGCGAGTGGGCCGTGCTGGAGCCGCTGCTCGCGCGGCCGGGCATCGTGCTCTCCCGCCAGCAGCTGGAGGAGAAGCTCTACGGCTGGAAGGACGAGATCTCCAGCAACGCGGTCGAGGTCTACATCCACGGCCTGCGCAAGAAGCTCGGCGCCGAGCTGATCCAGAACGTGCGGGGCGTGGGCTACCGCGTGCCCAAGGAATGAAGGCGGCGGCCCTGCTGGCCGGGGTGCGCCGCGCCCTGATGCCGCGCTCGCTGCGCCAGCGCCTGCTGCTCTTTCTGCTGGCCGCCGTCTCGCTGGCCGCCTTCCTGCAGGCCTACAGCGCCTACCGCACCGCGCTGGCCGAGGCCGACCAGCTCTTCGACTACCAGATGCAGCAGATGGCCTTCTCGCTGCGCGGCAGCGTGGCCGGGCCGGGCAGCGGCACCATCTCGCTGCCGCTCGGGGAGCAGCAGAGCTTCGACTTCCATGTGCAGGTGTGGGGGCTGGACGGCGCCTCCATGTTCCGCTCACCCGGCCCCTGGCTGCTGCCGCAGCGCGCGGTGCTGGGCTTCTCCGACGTGAGCGACCGCGGACGGACCTACCGCGTCTTCTCCGTCCAGACGGCCGACCAGGTCATCCAGGTGGCGCAGGACCTCTCCGTGCGCCGCCGCATGGCCTCGCAGCTGGCCTGGCGCACGGCGATGCCGACGCTGCTGATGCTGCCGCTGCTGGGCCTCGTCGTGTGGGGCGTGATCAGCCGCTCGCTGGCCCCCGTCGAGCGCGTGCGGGCGCAGCTGGCGGGCCGCGCGCCGGGGGACCTCGCGCCCGTGCCGGCCGCCGATCTGCCGGGCGAGCTGCGGCCCATGGTGCAGGAATTCAACGCGCTGCTGGGCCGGGTGCGCCGCGCCTTCGAGGACCAGCAGCACTTCATCGCCGATGCCGCCCACGAGCTGCGCACGCCGCTGGCCGCGCTCAAGCTGCAGCTGCAGGCGCTGCGCCAGGGCAGCGAGCGCGCGGAGGGCAGCGAGCCCGGCCTGCAGAGGCTGGAGCAGGGCATCGAGCGCGCCTCGCACCTGATCGAGCAGCTGCTGTCCCTCGCGCGCCAGGAGGGCGCCGCGGCCCCGCAGGCGCGCGTGCCCGTGGCGCTGGACGAGCTCTGCCGGCAGGCCGTGGCGGATGCCAGCGAGCTGGGCGCGCTGCGCGGTGTGGACGTCGGGCTGGACGTGTGCGATCCGGCCTGCGTGATGGGGCAGGGCGACGGCCTGCGGGTGCTGCTGCGCAACCTGCTGGACAACGCCATCAAGTACAGCCCCACGGGCGGACAGGTGGACCTGAGCCTGCATGCCACGCCGGGCGAGGGTCAGGTCTTGCTGGTCGTGGAGGACAGCGGCCCGGGCATCCCGCCTCAGGAGCGCCAGCGGGTCTTCGACCGTTTCTACCGCAGCTCGAAGGCCGCCACACAGGCCCCGGGCAGCGGCCTCGGCCTCGCCATCGTGCGGGCCATCGCCGAGCGCCATGGCGCGCAGCTGCGGCTGGCCCAGTCCCGGCGCCTCGGGGGGCTGCAGGTCGAGGTGCGGCTACCGGCCGCCGAACCGGCCGCCGCCTCGGCGTCGGCCTGAGCCTCGCGCGCCGGCGGCAAGACCTGGCCCTCAGGGCGGTCTCAGCTTCGTTAAGCGACTTCTAAGCGACGCGCTCCACAGTCACTGCCATCGCGACCGCAGGGTCGCAGCAGCCAAGGAGAACGCCATGAAAGACCCCCGCACCACCCGCATGATCCCGGCCCGCCGTCTGGTCTGGGCCCTGGTGGCGGCTGGCGTGCTCGGCGCCGCCGGCGGCGCCGGCGCCCTGCACGCCAGCAACACGCTCAAGACCCGCACCTCGGCCGCCCCGGCGGCCCGCGG
>JAYRMR010000035.1:0-54803 GCA_041912595.1 Burkholderiaceae bacterium | reverse complement strand
CGTGGGCATGACCAACACCGACGGCGTCTACGTCGACGGCCGCCAGATCGACAGCGGCGACTGCTCCGGCCCCAAGAGCGCCCGCAATGTGCTGATGCACCCGGACGTCGAGGCCGCCGTGTTCGAAACCGCCCGCGGCGGCGTGCTGCGCGAGGGCCTGGGCTTCGACCGCTGCCAGGTGGCCGTGGTCACCAACCTCGGCGAGGGCGACCACCTCGGCATGAACTTCCTCAACACCGTCGAGGAGCTGGCCCTGGTCAAGCGCGTGATCGTGCAGAACGTGGCCCCGAGCGGCTACGCCGTGCTGAACGCCTCCGACCCCGTCGTGGCCAATATGGCCGGCGTGTGCCCGGGCCAGGTGATCTTCTTCACCGCCGACCGCCACCACGCCCTGATGGCCGCGCACCGCGCCCAGGGCAAGCGCTGTGTCTTCATCGACGGCGATCAGCTGGTGGCCGCGCAAGGCGCCTGGCGTGAGAGCATTCCTCTGCGTGACATCCCCTTCACGCGCGGCGGCATGATCCCCTTCCAGGTCGAGAACGCCATGGCGTCCGTGGCCGCCGCCTGGGGCGTCGGCCTCGACTGGGACACCATCCGCCGCGGCCTCGCCAGCTTCAACAGCGACAGCGACAACGTCCCCGGCCGCTTCAATGTGATGGACTACCGCGGCGCCACCGTGATCGCCGACTACGGCCACAACGGCGACGCCATGCGCGCCCTCGTGGCGGCCGTCGAGGCCCTGCCGGCCAAGCGCCGCTCGGTGGTGATCTCCGGTGCCGGCGACCGCCGCGACGAGGACATCCGCATCCAGACGCAGATCCTCGGTGCCGCCTTCGACGACGCCCTGCTCTTCCAGGACGCCTGCCAGCGCGGCCGCGAGGACGGCGAGGTGCTGAAGCTCCTGCGCCAGGGCCTCGAAGGTGCCACGCGCACCTCGCACATCGAGGAGATCCGCGGCGAGTTCGTCGCCATCGACCGCGCCCTGGAGCGCCTGCAGCCGGGCGATCTGTGCCTGGTGCTGGTGGACCAGGTGGAAGAGGCGCTGGCGCATCTGGCGCAGCGGATCAGCCAGGGCTGATCAAGACCTGACCCCTTTGCGAGCCCTGGCGCGCGACGGCCGTCAGGGCTTTTTGCTTTTTGCGCGAGGGCTCATGGAGGGCCTCGGCGGCAGGCCCGGCTCACGGTGTCGTGCTGGCAGCACGGCCTCGGGACTGGCTGGCCGGGAGCTGCCGGTCCACGGCCTGGTCCAGGCGCGACCAGAAATCCGGGCCGAAACGGCGCTGCGCCTCGGCGGCCATGGCCTTGTTGTAGGCCTCGTGGAAGCCGCGCTGCTCGCCGAGATCCGTGCAGCCGGCGCCGAACTCCAGCCGGATGCCCTTTGCCCGCAACAAGCGCGCCCTGAGGGCCTGACGCGGCGTGTCCCTCACGGTCTCGGGCCCCGCCGACTCATAGAGCTTCAGCCGACCCGCCGCGATATCCGCCCGGGCCGCCAACTCTCCCCGCTCGCGGCCGCGGGCCTCGGTGCCGATGCGGGCGTCGATCGGTACCAGCAAGGGCTCCGTGGCGCCCACCCGGATGGCGGGCAGGGTCAGGAGCAACACACTGAAAAGCGGAGCTACTCGTGCGATGGCGGGCAGGCGACGTGGCATGGGGCGAACGATAGCAGCCCGCGCTTCATGGCGGACGACCAGGCCCGCCTTCAGGTGCATCGGCAGAGCGCAGGAGGCTCTTCGCTGGCCTGCGCGCGGCACCGCCCCAGAAGCCGTGTCCTGTGCAGCGTGACTGCCTGCCCGGGCTGCAGGCCCATATCGCCGGCATCGTCCGTACTGCCCGTCAGCACGCAGGCGTCCATCCCGCCGCCGCTGCAGCACCGTTCAAAGGACAGCTCGACCTGGCCGCCCTCGATTCGCTGCAGGAAATAGACCTGCGTGTCGATGCGTTCCGCCGGCAGCAGCAACTCAGCCCCGGCCAGCAGCAGTGCCACCGTCATCAGTCCGAGCAGCGGCCGCCGGGTCCGCCGGGCCAGATCCCGCACCGCTGCCGGCCAGGAACCCGCGCGGGCCCGGGCTCGCCAGCACAGCACAACGAGCAGCAGGGCGGCCGCGGCCGCCGTCAAGCCGGCGAGTACGGTGGCGACGAGTGTGGCGGGCATGTGCGTGGAACTCGGGGCTGGGGTTGGCGACAAGGCGCATCTTCGCCGAGGTGGTCGGGCGTCGCTGCACCTCGGTGCAGGCGGTAGCCGCCATGAGAAAGGCCCGGCAGGCGGATGCCGACCGGGCCTGGGCTCGCCGAGGGCTCACCAGGGAGCAGAGCGACCGCCACTGGCGTCGCCTCCGCGCCCCGGCCGGCCCCTCGGGCTCAGTTCGTGCTCGTCTGGTACTGGACGTGGGCCGGATCCACCGCCGTCACGCCGCCGACCGTGCGGACCCAGACCCGCCCTTCCTTCACGCCGACCAGGGAACCCGCCATGTCGAATTCGAAGCGCGGGGTCATGTAGGCCGACTTGAACGTGATCTTGCGCTCCTGGGCGATGGCCTCGTCCCGCTCCGCGGCGACGTGCTTCAGCAGGGACGCATAGGCATTCACGCTGGCCGTCTGCAGGCCCGACATCCGGTCTTGCGACAGGGTCGACAACTCGTCCAGCGTGTAGGCACCGGGCAGCTGGTACTGGTAGCGGCGCGTCCACTTGCTCTGCCCGTCCATGCCCTCGAAGAGCAGCACGGAGGACACATGCAGCGTCGTCTCATGGGTCTTCGAGATCAGCACGAAGGGCGAGACCTTGATGTCACCCGCCATGGCCGCCGCCTGGACGACAAAGTTCTGATCCATCGCGGCCTGCTGCAGGGCCATCTGCGGGTCCAGCTTGATCCGGCCCTTGAGCTTCTCGACGTCCCCGGTGGTGACGCCCTCGATCATCTTGACGTTGGCCGCCACGCCCAGCGGGCCCAGCAGGCCCAGCGCCACGCCGCCGCCCTGGTTCTGGAAATAGACCAGCGACTGGCCTTCGTCCAGGTGCTGGGTCATGTGGTCGGTCTTGGCGACGACCTCGGAGCGGGCCAGCCCATAGTGCAGTTGTTGTGCCGACGCCGGCCGCGCCGCCTGCAGCGACGGCATCGTGCCGCAGCCGACCAGTGCCGTCAGCACGAGCGCCGACAGGGTCAAACGAATGGAATGCATGGATCAGATCCTCTGGTTTATTTGATTCTTGAGCGGGACCGCCGGACAAGCCGTCGGCCCTGCGTGGTGCCCAGCGCGTGCGCCGGGACCGTCTCCCTGCCACGAGAGCGGCGGATTGTGCCGCATCAGGGGTGCGCCCGAACCGCCCCTGGCACGGCCAGGGCCTCCCATTCGGCCCAGCCCGGCGCACGTCCGGGGAATGCGACGGCGGCCCAGGGCCAGGCCTCGTGCAACCACTGTGCGAGCCGGGTCCGCACGGCGTCCGCATCGAGCGCCAGCCCGGCCTCGGACAACCAGAAGAAGGCCTGCGCCTGGAAGCGTTCGCGGCGCAAGTCCACGGCAAGCCGGGACTTGATCGGCTTGAGGTAGAGGCAGCCCAGGTACTGCAGGCCGGCCGGGTCCAGCATGGCGTAGGCGAAGGCCTCGCGACGCTCGAACTCCGCCGCGTGGCGGGTCAGGTCGGCGAGGTTCTCCTCGGGCGTGAGATCGGGCGCCGGCCAGCCGTTGTGCGGGCCAAACACGTGGCGGATGCGATTGGCGCTGGCGCGCACGGCCGCGAAGTCGGCTTCGGCATGAATCGGTGACAGGACCGCCAGCTGGAAGGCGTCGGCCCGCAGGCTGCGAGGCACGGGAAAGTCGTCAGGAACAAAGGGCATGGCGGCACAGGTTTCAGGCAGGCCGGAACGGCCTCGCGGGAGGATAGCGGAGCCGTTCCGCGTCCCGCAGCACCGGCGTCATCGGGTCTTTCCCTGGGCGGACAGGCGGCGGGGGTCACGGGCCCGACAGGCCCTTACTGCACCAGGCCGAACTCCAGCGCCGGATGCCGGCCGGGCAGGCCCTGGCGGACGAGGGCCTTGGCGCGAGGCATGCCATCCTCGGCGGCGGTGAGCACCACGACGGCATTCTTCGAGCCCAGATCCGCCATGGCCAGGGCGCGGAAGCCGGGATTGCTGCCCCAGTGCCAGATCGCCTCCCGCCCCGCCGTCCGTTCGAGGGCCCAGCCCAGGCCCCAGCGGAGGTCCGGCGCCTGAGGCACCGGGACGGGCGCCGTGGTGATGAGGTCCAGCAGGCCCCGGTCCGCCAGCACGGCCGCCATGAAGCGTGCGTAGTCCGGCGACGAGATGTAGAGCGAGCTCGCGGCGATCTCGTAGGGAAAGCGCAGCTGGCGGCCCTGGCCATCGGCCGCATGCCCGCTCACCAGGGCCGGCGTCAGGCGGTCAGTGAGCCTGAAGGCGGCGCGCTGCAGGCCCAGCGGCTCGAACAGCTCCCGGGCGGCCAGCGCCTGCAAGGGCAGGCCGCTCAGCGTCTGCAGCAGGTGCTGCAGCAGCACATAGCCCTCGCCGGAGTAGCGCCAGCGCTCGCCCGGCCGACCTTCGGGCCGCAGGGGGCCGTGATCGGCCCAGTTGGGCAGCCCGGCGGTGTGCGAGAGCAGATGGCGCACGCTCATCGTATTCAGCAGCTCGGCCGGCACGAGGTCCACCACCGGCGCCTGGCGCAGGGCGAAGAGGTTCTGCCGATGCGGGTAGCCCTGGGGCAGCATCTCGCTGAGCGGGCGGTCCAGATCGAGCTCGCCGCGTTGCACCCGTTTCAAGACCAGCGTGGCCACGACGGGCTTGGCCAGCGAGGCCGCCTGGAACACCGCATCTCCGCCGTCCGGCGCACGGCAGGCGGGCGACGCGCCCTCGGCCAGCCGCCCGCCCTGGAGCTGGGCCAGCGCCAGGGTGCAGCCGTCTTGGCCAGCCCAGGTAAGCCCCCCGAGGCCGGGGCCCGCCGCCAGCCAGGCCGCCGAACGCTGCAGGGCGAGACGGCGCCCGGGGAGGGACGGGCCAAGGGGCGGAGGGCGCGCCGGCATGGTCAGGTCACGACACAGGCGCCGCGCACGAACGGCACCTCAGCGCAGCTTGGACGCCAGGCAGCGGCCCATCAGCTGCTCGCGGTAGTCCGCCAGCCGCTCCGGATCGTCCAGCTCGAAGGCCCGCGGCAGGATGCGGTCCAGCATCTCCTGCGGGTAACGCACGGGATCCTTGACGTAGTTCCGGGCATAGCGCCGCGTCCCCGCCAGGCCGCCGCCGCCGGCCTTGTACTGGCGGGCATGCAGGACCACATCCATCTCGGCGAAGCAGCTCACCAGCTTCTCGGGCGGCGGCAGCGCCGGGCTGGCGGGCGCACCGGCGCTCATGCAGGCCAGCAGCTGCTCCGCGCCAAACAGGTGGTAGTCGCGCTGCCCTTCGGCCTTGCGGCGGTAGAGCTCGTCGAGGAAGCTGTACTGGTACTCGGAGGTGTTGGCCTGGACGCGCCAGTGCTGCATCGACACATTGCGGACGATGGCCTCGCGCGCCGTGCCATAGGCCACCAGGCCCTTGAGCACGCAATCGCGGTCGGGCGCCGGCGCGGCTTGCGCCAGGGCGCCGGTGGACGCCAGGGCCAGCCACGCGGCCAGGAGCGGGGAGAACAGGCGGACGATGCGGGTCATGAGGCCTCGCTGGATCAGGGCGCCCCGGAACGCCGGGGTTGCTAACTCGTCAAGCACAGCGGCGGATGGTACCGCGCCCGGCCGACCGCCCCGTGGCAGTTCCGTGTCGAGGCCCGCTCCCCCTCCGGCCCGCCCTTGGCCGGACGCCGATCAGCGCCGATCAGCGCCGATTGGCTGCCGGCACCACGCCGGCCTGGGCCTGGGCGCCGGCGGCGTCCTCGATGGCCATGTGCATCTGCGCGACGGCCTCGCGCTCGCCCTTGATGGCGTAGGTGTCATGGCCGCAGTGCGGGCAGTGCGCGGCGAACGCGGCCTCGATGCCCTTGATGTCGGCGATGTCCAGCGGCGTCATGTCCGACAGCTCGGCCTGGCAGTTGTTGCACTTGATGTACTTCGGCCGCAGCGCCAGCTGGCGCTCGATGGCGGCCTGCTTGCGCTGCTCGGGCGTGCCGCGGAGTCTGGCTTGTCCCATGGGTGTCCTGTCGAGAAGTGAAAAGGGCGATCAGTCGAAGCTGCCGCCGCCGCCGACATCGATGTCGCTGCCGCCGCTGTCCCAGCTGGAGCCGCCATCGCTGCCGCCGAGGTCGAGATCGTTCGAGGGGCTGTTGTCGAAGGGGATGTAGCCGCCCCCGCCGCTGCCGTCGTCCGAATGGCGGCGATGCCGCTCGGAGGCCTCGGCGCTGCCGCTCATCATCGAGCCGATCGCCACGCCCACGCCCACTGCCGCCGCGGTGCCCAGGGCGCCGCCGAGGCCACCGCCCTGGCCGTAGCCGGGCTGACCGTAGCCGTAGCCCGGGCCCTGCGCGCGGGCCTGCGCCTCGGCCTGCATGCGGGCCTCCTGCATGCGCATCGCCTTGTCGCTGGGCTTTTCCTCGCCGCGGATCTCGGCGGCGATGTCGCGGGAGCGCAGGATCAGGCTCTCGGTCTCGGCGAAGTCGCGGCGCGAGGCCAGGGTGCTGATGTGCGCGGAGATGTCCGCCTGCGCCTTGCGCACGCGGTCGTAGGTGGCGAGCTTCTGCTCGGGGCTGAAGGCCGGGTTGGCGTCGGCCGCGGCCACGGCGTCACCCAGGTCCTTGTGCGCCTCCATCAGCGCGCCGCGCCAGCGTTCGACGTCGGCCGGCGAGCCGCCCGCCACGCTCTGCTTGAGCTTGCGCCACAGGAAGAAGCCGAGGCCGCCCAGGGCCAGCAGCCAGAACCAGGAGATGCCGCCGGAGGACTCGCGGCGCGTCTCGCGGGACTCGCGACGCGGCGTCTCGACGGCCTGTGTCGCCGCCACCGGCGCGGGCTGCGGCAGGGCCTGCGGCGCCGCCGGAACCTCCGGGCGGGTCGCGCCGGCCGGCGCCTGGTCGATGCGCTGGATCATCGTCTTCTTGCTGGCGAAGCTCTCGCTCGGATCGAGCGCACGCGCCTGGGCCAGCTCCGCCTTCGCGGCGTCGATCTGGCCTTGCTCGAACTTCACCTCGGCCAGCCAGAAATGGGCCAGCGCGTTCTCGGGATGCTTGCGCAGCACGCCGTCCAGCTTCTGCTCGGCCTGCGTCCAGCGGCCGGCGCGCATGTCGGCGGCGATGTCTTCCTTGGCCCCGGCCAGCGCCGATCCGGCGGACAGCAGCAGGGCGGCGGCCAGCACCCAGGCGTGGCGTCGGGATGCAGTCTTCATGGTCTTTCCTCCAGCAAGGCCACCCGGCGCGGCGGATGCTGCACGGGGGACGGCGGCCCCGATCCTAGCGTGAGTCCCCACCCCTGCCGGAGGCCACCCGCGCCTGCCGCATCCACCGGGCCCCTCCCCGGGCCTTGCGCTGACGCAAAACCCTGTCGCGCGCAGGGCGCCACAGTGCGGGCATGGCGAAGAAGTTCCCCATCCTGCCTGCCCAGCCGCAACGCGTCTGCTGGGGCTGCGACCTCTACTGCCCCAGCGACAGCATGCGCTGCGGCAACGGCTCCGTGCGCACGCCGCATCCCAGCGAGCTCTTCGGCGAGGACTGGGAGCTGGAGCTGCCGACGACGCCCTGGTCGACGGAGCCGCCCCCCGCCGGGACCTGAACACGGGCACGGGAACTCGGGCGCGCGAACTCAGGTACGCGAACTCAGGCGCTCGTACTCGGGATTCCCGCGCGCCGCCGGCAAGCCGGCGCAAAGCCGCTTATGCTGGGCCGCCCCGTGGCAGGCTGATCGACCCCTCGGCCGGCCTGCCCCACCCGCCGCCACTTCCTCGAGGCCCGCGCGCCTCCTGCCGCCATGTCCGACGCTTCCCCTGTCCCCCTGTCCCTTGACGTGATCAACGCCCGCAGCGAGGGCACCCTGCCCGGCCATCTGGGCATCGTCATCACCGCCCAGCGGCCCGGCGAGATCGAGGCGGAGCTGCCCATCGCGGCTCACCTGATGGCGCCGAACGGCTTCCTGCACGCCGGCAGCATCCTGACCCTGGCCGACACCGCCGCGGGCTATGGCTGCATGGCCAACCTGCCCGCGGGGGCGCAGAGCTTCACGACGCTGGAGATCAAGTCCAACCACCTTGCCACCGCCCGCGAGGGCCGGCTGCGCTGCGTGGCGACGATGGTGCACGGCGGCCGCAGCACGCAGCTGTGGGACGCCAAGGTGATGCACGCGGACACCGGCAAGACGCTGGCGCTGTTCCGCTGCACGCAGATGGTGCTGTACCCGCGCGGCTGAGCCCGCGCGCGCCCCGCGATCAGAACTTGCAGCCCTTGGCCCGAAGCGCGTCGAGCGCGATGCCGCCCAGGGCGAGCAGGCCGTTCTCGGCATAGGCCTTGCGGCAGTCCTCGCGCAAGGCCTTTTCCATTTCCTTCTGGAGCTTGGTCTTGAGCTCCGGCGGGTTGGGGGCGATCTCCAGCAGCGCGCGCGAACGGCTGCTGGCCACAGGGCCGCGCTGAGACGTGGGCAGATCCAGGTTCAGGCGCGGCGCGCTGGCCGGCGCCGAAGGCGCGGTGGCGACGTCACGGCCACGCTGCGCCCCGGCCTCTGGCGAGCCGGGCTGCGGCAGCGGCGACGGCCCCTGCCCTGCATCGGCCCCGCTCAGGCTGACCTGGCCCTGCACCGGTGCCGGCCGGGCGGCGAGCGGGGTCGCCGGCCCGCCGCTGGTGGTCGTCGGGCCCACTGGCGCGGGTTGGGCGGCCGTCGAGGTGCCCGGCGTGGCCGCATTGGCGGTGTTGGTCGAATGGGCGGTGTTGGCGGCCGGTGACGACGAGCCCGCCTCGCTGGCCGAGCGGCCTTCCGCGGGCACCGCCATCGGCTTCAGCCCCTGCAGCGTGGCCTGGACCGCCGCGCTGGGCGCCAGGCGGCTCAGGGGGCTCGGCGCGCTGATGCGGGCGGCGCTGCTGGCCGCGTCAGCTGGCAGCTGCGCCACCGCGTGCTCGGAGGGGCTCAGCGTCGGATTGGCTGCCAGGTCCCGGGCGCGCTCGCCCTGGGCGGCAGCCAGCGGGGCCAGCGACGGCGCCTGCACGCGCTCGGCCGGGCGGACGCTGTCGGCGTTCAGGCGCGAGGTGGCGCGCTCCGGCAGGCTCAGCGTGGGTGCCGGACTTAGTGCGGGCGACGGCGCGTTGAGCCCGCTCAGGGCCTGGGGCCGGATCGCCTGGCTGAGCGGGCTGGCTTCGCTGGGCGACGGCAGGGTCGCCACGCGCGGCGCGGGCGCTTCCAGGGGCGGCAGCGTGCTCAGCTCCGCCGGACGCGGCACGGCCATCCGTTCCAGGGCCTTCGGCGCCTCGATCCGCGTGGCGCTGACCTCGGTATTGAGCCGCTCGGCCGACTGCGCGGGCAGCTCCAGCTTCGGCACGGGCTGCACGCTGGGGCTGGGGCGGGCCACCGGATCGAGCCGGGCCGTCTGGACGGGCGTCGCCACCGCCGGGCTCGGGGCCAGCTGGCGGGTGACGCGCGGATCCACCTCGGCCGGCGGGGCGGGGAGCTCGCTGCGCAGCGTCTCGGTCTGCGTCTGCGTCAGCGGGGTGATCGGTTCGGCCCGGCTGCCCTGGGCGCTGCGGCTGTCCTCCAGCTGCCGGACGGCGCTGGGCTGGGGCGCCCACTCGCCCTCGCGGGCCGCGCCGGGCTGCTCGGGCGGGGGCGGCTCGTCCTCGCGGCGGACGGTGCCGCCGAAGCGCCGGCTGGGGGCGTCCCCCACCGGCCCGCGGTCCGCCTGGGTGTCCGGCACCCCGCCGGACGTGGCCGACGGCGTGCCCTGCAGGCGCACGGTCAGCTTGCCGCCGCCGGCGGCCTCGCCCTGCGGCGCGTCGCCCGGCGCCGTGCCGACCAGCACCGCCAGCCACACGTGCAGCAGCCCCGCCAGGAGGAGGCTGCGCTTGAGCGGCTCGTCCTTGAGCCGCGGGCGCTGGCGTGCGGCCCGGGTCGGCATCTGCGGAACGGGAACGGAAAGAGACACGGACACGGGTGTGGAAAAGGACCTGGCATGCCGGCGGGCCCGGCCTGCTGCGCAGTGTGCCGCCCGGCGTCCGCCGCGTCCATCAGGCCCCGAGCAAACCCCAGGGCGGTGGGCGGAGGGCGCCCGTCATGGATGATTCATCGGCTGATT
Organism: Burkholderiaceae bacterium; assembly: GCA_041912595.1. GTDB lineage: Bacteria > Pseudomonadota > Gammaproteobacteria > Burkholderiales > Burkholderiaceae_C > Roseateles_B. The sequence continues at coordinate 44,613 of JAYRMR010000035.1, read as the reverse complement.
CATCGGCCGGTTCATCAGCCTGACACGGGCGCCAGGGCGGCGTCGGCTCAGCGGTAGAAGGCCTCGACCTGGCCCTTCAGCTTGATCAGCAGCGGGCGGCCGCGGCGGTCCACCGTCTTGCCGGCGGGCACCTTCACCCAGCCTTCGCTGATGCAGTATTCCTCGACGTCGAAGCGCTCCTTGCCATTGAACTTGATGCCGATGTCGTGCTCGAACACGGCGGCCACGAAGTGCGGGCTGGCGGGGTCGACGGACAGGTGGTCGGGCAGGGCGGGGGCGTTCTCGGCTGCGCTCATGGTGCGAAGGTCTCGGAGTGGTCAAAGGGGCTATTGTCCAACCTTTGCGCCTCCCGGGCGGGCACGGGGGCGGTGGACTCGCCCGAGCGCGCTGTCGATCCCTAGGCCAGGGTGGCGCGCCCGGCCCGTTGCCGCTACCGTTGCGGGATCGCCTGCCAGGAGCCGCCCATGGTCACCGTGACGTCCTCGCCTGCCTCGCCCGACGCCGTCGGCGCTGATCCCTGGGACGGCGGCGTGCCGCCCGCGGCCACGGCCGTGGTCAAGCGGCTCGAAGGCTTCTTCGCACAGCCCTACGACGACAACGGCGAGCAGCCCGGCGGCACCTGGACCATCGGCTACGGCAGCATCGTGGACGCCGCGGGCCACCGCGTCACGCCGCAGACGCCGGCCATCACCGAGGCGCAGGCCGAGCAGCTGCTGCGCCGGGACATGGGCGGCGCCGCCCGCGACGTGCAGCAGCGCGTGCAGGTGCCGCTGCGGACCTGCGAGGCGGCGGCGCTCATCTCCTGGGTCTACAACCTCGGGGTGGGCAATCTGGCCAAGTCCACGATGCTGCTGCGGCTCAATGCCGGTCGCAAGGCCGAGGTGCCCGCCGAGATGCGCAAATGGGTCATGCACGAGGGCCGCCCGGTGCTGGGCCTGCTGCGCCGGCGCTGGGCCGAGGCGGCCATCTTCCTCGGCATGGACCCGACGCAGGCCTGCGTGCGGGCCTGGCGGGAGATCGACGACCTCCAGGACTGGCCGGCCTTCTGAGCGCCCCGCGGGCCGGCCTGACGCAGATCAAGAACGCCCTCGCCTCGCGTGGCATGCTGGATTCCACACCCCGCTCGCCACGACCCGGAGCCTCGCATGCAAGACCTGACCCTCACGCGCACGCCTGCAGCACGCCTCACCCGCCTCACCCGCCTCTGCGGCCCGGCCCTCGCGGCCGCCCTGCTGCTGGCCGGCTGCGGCGTCACCGTCCAGAACCGCCTGCCGGCCGAGGCCCTGGCGCGGCAGAGCCAGCCGGCGGGGACGGTCTACACCGGCTGGCGCGTCTTCCAGGACAAGTGCGCCCGCTGCCACGGCGCCGGCGCCACGGGCAGCGCGCAGGCGCCCGACCTCACGCTGCGGGTGCGGGACATGGGCGAGCGCCGCTTCATGGCCCTCGTGCTGAGCCGCTACGACTGGGCCCTGCCCGCCGGTGCCGACGCCGGCAGCCGCGACGCGCAGGTCGAGGCCGTGCTGCAGCGCCAGCAGGGCGCCCTGCGCATGCCCGCCTGGCAGGGCGAGCCGGTGGTGACGGCCCATATCAGCGACCTCTACGCCTACCTCGCCGCCCGGGCCGATGGCTCGCAGGGCACGGGCCGCCCGCAGCCCTGAACGCTGCCCTGAATGCAGCCTTGAATGCGGGCCGGGCGCCGCAGCGGCGTCGACCCTGGGGAGCGCGCCGCGCGCGATTCGGTGAAATACGGCCACGATGCGGCCCCGACGCGCACACCGGCCGGGCCCGGCGCGGCTAGGCTAGGCCGTCTTGACATTCGTCAGGCGCGCGCCGCGGGCGCCGCCCGCGCCCGCCCATGCCTCTGAGCACCCTCCTGCAGCTGTTCGACAGCGCCCCCGGCGGCTTCCTGCCGGCCGGCGACTACGAGCCTGGCCTCGTGCTGCTGTCCGTGCTGGTCGCCGTGGTCAGCGCCTTCATGGCCCTGCAGCTGGCCGTGCGGGCCCGCCACGCCCCGTCACGACTGCTGCGCGGCGCCGCGCTGAGCGCCGGCTCCGTCACGCTCGGGGCAGGCGTGTGGGCGATGCACTTCATCGGCATGCTGGCCTACCAGCTCTGCGCGGAGATCCGCTACGACGCCTGGATCACGGCGCTCTCGATGCTGCCGGCCATGGCCGCCGCCTGGGTCGCGCTGACCTCCCTCGCCCGGCCCTTCAGCGGGGGCTGGCGGCTGCTGGGCAGCGGCGTGCTGATGGGCGCCGGCATCGGCCTGATGCACTACGGCGGCATGGCCGCGGTGATGTCCCGGGCCAGCCTGCGCTATGACCCGGCGTGGTTCGCGGCCTCCATCGTCGTGGCGGTGGTGCTGGCGGTGCTGGCGCTGTGGGTGCGGGCGGGCTTCGCGCGGCAGACCGCCGTGTCCGAGCGCTGGGCCGACCTGCTGGCGGCGCTGACCATGGGCGCGGCGATCTCGGGCATGCACTACACCGCCATGCGCGCGACCCGCTTTGCCGGGGTGCCGGACCTCGACCCGGCCGTGTCGCTGCAGCAGCACCAGGGCCTGGCCCTGGCCATCGCGGTGATCACGCTGGCCGTCATCGCGCTGGCCGGCTCCGTGAGCGCCGTGCTGCGCTACCGCCTGCTGTTCCAGGAGCTGACGCGCAGCGAGTCCCGCCTGAAGACGCTGTTCCAGACGGCCGTGGACGGCGTCATCCGCCTGAGCGACGACGGCGTGATCCAGGGCCTCAACGGCGCGGCGGCCCGCATCTTCGGCGGCACGGAGCAGGCGCTCATCGGACTGCGCCTGGCGGGCCTCGTCCCGCACCTGGGCAGCGCGGGCACGCTGCTGCTGGGCGTCAGCGAAGGCATGGGCCAGACGCTGGACGGCCGCGGCCTGCCGCTGCGCGTGGCCATCGGCCGCTCGGCGCAGGCGGGCGACGGTCTGCTCGTGGCCTTCATCACCGACATCAGCGAGCGGCGCCGCATCGAGGACGCCCTCGCCGCCAGCGAGCAGCAGCACCGCCGCCTGATCGCCAACCTGCCCGGCGTGGCCGTGAACTGCCGGCACGACTTCCGCACCGGGCGCACGCAGCTGGCTTTCGTCAGCGACGCCATCGAGGCGCTCGCCGGCTGGCATGCCGCGGAGGTCCTCGCCATGGACCAGGGCCTGCAGACGCTCGTCCATCCCGAGGACCGCGCCCGTGCCGGCATCTCGGGCCGCCAGGGCCAGCCCTTCGTCGGCACCTACCACCTGGAGTACCGGCTCCTGCGCCGCGACGGCGAGACACGCTGGGTCGCCGAGACCGGCACCGTCGCGCCGGTCGGGGCGGACGGCTGGGCGCAGGTCGATGCGCTGGTCCTCGACGTCACGGAATCGCGGCTGCGCAATGCCGAATTCGCCGGCGTGCTCACGGCCATCCGCCGGGCGCTGGTGGTGATCGAGTTCGACATGGCGGGCCACATCATCCACGTCAACGACAAGTTCCTCGCCCTGACGGGCTACCGCGCCGACGAGCTGCTGGGCGAGCACCACCGCCGGCTGTGCCTGCCCGGCGAGCCGGCCACGGCCGCCTATGCCGAGCACTGGGAAGCGCTGCGGCGGGGCGAGTTCCGCAGCGGCGAGTTCGAGCGCATGGGCAAGGACGGCCGCCACATCTGGATCCAGGCGACCTACAACCCCATCCTCGATGCCGCCGGCAAGCCGCAGCGCATCGTGAAGTTCGTCAACGACCTCACCGAGCGCCACTTCATGGAGCTGGACCTGCGCGAAGCCAAGGAGCGGGCCGAACAGGCCGCCGCGGCCAAGAGCACCTTCCTGGCGAACATGAGCCACGAGATCCGCACGCCGATGAACGCCATCATCGGCTTCACCGAGGTGGTGCTCGACGGCGAGCTGCCCGCGACGGCCCGCCAGCACATGCAGACCGTGCAGCGCTCCTCGCGGGCGCTGCTGGGGCTGCTCAACGACATCCTGGACACCGCCAAGCTCGAGCACGGCGCCATGCAGCTGGAGCAGCGCCCGTTCGCGCTGCGGCCCTTGTGCCAGGACGTGCTCGGCACCCTGTCCCTGGGCGCCGAGCGCAAGGGGCTGGCCCTGCATCTGGAGATCGCCTCCGACCTGCCCGACGGGCTGCTGGGCGACCCGCTGCGTCTGCGCCAGGTGCTGATGAACCTGGCCGGCAATGCGGTGAAGTTCACCGAGCGGGGCGAGGTCCGGCTGCGTGCCGCCGCCCTGCCCGACGGGCGGCTGGAGATCGCCGTGCAGGACACGGGCATCGGCATCGCACCGGACCGCCTGGCCCACATCTTCGATCCCTTCGCGCAGGCCGACGCGACGATGACGCGCCGCTTCGGCGGCACCGGGCTGGGCACGACCATCGCCCGGCAGCTCGTGCAGCTGATGGGCGGCGAGATCGGCGTCGAGAGCCGCCCCGGCGAGGGAAGCCGCTTCTGGGTCCGGCTGCCGCTTCGCCCCGCCGACATCGACGCCGGCCCCCGGGCCACCGCGCCGGTCCTGGCGTTGCCGCCGCTGCGCCTGCTGGTGGTGGACGATGTGGCCGAGAACCTGCAGCTGCTGGAGCTGCGGCTGCGTCAGCTGGGGCATCACGTCACCACCGCCCGCGATGGCGACGAGGCCCTCGCCCGCCTGCAGGCCGGCGGTCTGGACCTCGTGCTGATGGACGTGCAGATGCCCGGCCGCGATGGGCCGTCCGCCTGCCGGGCCTGGCGCGAGATCGAGGCGCAGCGGGGCCTGCCGCGCCTGCCGGTGATCGCCCTCACCGCGAGCGCCATGCAGGACGACCGGCAGCAGTGCCTGGACGCCGGCATGGACGGCTTTGCCGTGAAGCCCGTGGAGTGGCCTCAGCTGCAGGGCGAGATCGCCCGCGTGCTGGGGCTGTCGGCGGCGCCTCAGCCTGCCCCACACGACGCGACCGCCGACGTCACCGCCGACCGGGACGCCGCCGCGGCCCTGGCGCGATGGGGCGATGCCCGGACCCTGCGCACGCAGCTGCAGCGCTTCCTCGCCGGGACGCTGGCCGACTGGCCCGCAGGCCGGGAGGACGCCGCCTGGGCCCACCGCCTGCGCGGCACGCTGGCCAACTTCGGGGTGAGCGAAGACGCAGCGCTCCTGGCCGCGCTGGAGCGGGGCGAGGCCCCCGCGCCAGCGGAGGCCTGGCGTCACATCCAGGCCCGTCTGCAGGCGCGCGCGGCCGCACTCGCCGGCGCGGACGAGGACCGGCCCGATGGCACAGCCCCCGCGCCCACCGCCCCGTCCACGTCCTGGGACCCCGCCGCCGCGAGCGCGCTGGACCAGGCCCTGGCCCGCGGCGAGATGCCCGATGATCTGCTGCAGCGGGTCCTGCGGGCCGCGCCCGCCCCCGTCCGCACCCGACTGGAACAGGCCCTGGGCGACTTTGACCTCGACGCCGCGCGGCAGGTGCTGGCGGCGCAGATGAAGGATTCGGCATGACAGACCCCACGAGCCCGCCCCCCGAGATCGATCGCCGCCCGCGCCTGCTGGTCGTCGACGACGAACCGGCCAATCTCCAGGTGCTGCGGCAGATCCTGCAGTCCCGCTACCGCCTGTCCTTCGCCCGCGACGGCGAGAAGGCGCTGCAGCTGGCCGCGCAGGAGCGCCCGCAGCTCATCCTGCTGGACGTGATGATGCCGGGCCTGAGCGGCCTGGACGTCTGCCGCCAGCTCAAGGCGGATCCGGCCTTGCGCCACATCCCGGTGCTCTTCGTGACGGCACTGTCGGACCCCTCGCACGAGGCCGAGGGCTTCGCGGCGGGCGGCGTGGACTACCTCACCAAGCCCGTCAGCCCGCCCATCGTGCTGGCCCGCGTGCGCACCCACCTGTCCCTCGTGGCGGCCGACGAACTGCGCGCAAGCCGCCTGGCCATCGTGCATTGCCTGGGCCGGGCCAGCGAGTACCGCGACAACGAGACCGGCCGCCACGTGATCCGCATGAGCCACTTCGCGCAGGTCCTCGGCCGCGCGCTGGGCATGGCGGAGGACGAGGCGGACGACCTGCTCAATGCCGCGGCCATGCACGACGTGGGCAAGATCGGCATCCCGGACGCCATCCTGCTCAAGCCGGGCGCGCTGGACGACGCGCAGTGGGCCGTGATGCGCCGCCACCCCGAGATTGGCGCCGAGATCATCGGCAGCCATGAGGCCCGCGTGCTGCAGATGGCGCGTCGCGTGGCCCTCGCCCACCACGAGAAGTGGAACGGCAAGGGCTACCCGCAGGGCCTGGCCGGCGAAGCCATCCCGCTGGAGGCCCGCATCGTGGCGCTGTGCGACGTGTTCGATGCCCTCACGAGTGAGCGTCCCTACAAGAGCGCCTGGCCGGTCGAGAAGGCCGTGCAGCTGCTGAAGGACGAGGCGGGCCAGCACTTCGATCCGCAGCTGGTCGAGCGCTTCGTCGCGCACCTGCCCGAGATCCTGGAGATCCGCGAGCGCTGGGCGGATTGAGGACCGGCCAGGGTCAGGTCTTGCCTGGCGGCGTCTGGAGCTGCCGCTTCAGCCACCGCATCAGCGCCCCGATCACCGGCAGCTTCTCGTACAGCTCCTCCGCGGCATCCCAGTAGTCGCGGTGCAGCTGCACGCGACCCTCGGCATCGAAGCGGATGAGGCTGCTGCCGTGGATGCGCCAGGGCGTGCCGCCGGCCTCGCGCAGGAACTCGAAGTCCCAGACGATCACGGCCTGCAGGCCCTCCGTCACGGTCTCCGTCACCGTGAAGCGGGGCGCGATGAGCACCTCGAACATGTGGCTGAAGATGCGCTCGATGGCGGCGGCGCCCCGGACGTCATTGAACGGATCCTTGAAGCGGGCCTCGGCGGCATACAGCGCCATCAAGGCCGGCAGGGTCTCGGGCCGCAGGCCTTCGAAGGCCTGGACGAGGCGCGCGGTGCGCGGGTCGAGGGACAGGGCGGACATATCGATAGGCAGGCGTTGGGCAGGCGTTGGGCGAGCAAGGCGGCGTCAGGTCGAGGGCACCTCAGGCGCCGGTGGCGCGGCGCACGGCGGCGAAGTACCAGCGGTCGGGCAGCAGGCGCAGGCCGCGCATCCAGCGCGTGAAGCGGCGCGGGAAGTGGATCTCGAAGCGCCCGCGGGCCCAGCCGCGCAGCATCTCCTGCGCCGCCTCGTCCGCGCTGATGAGCGCCGGCATCTCGAAGTCATTCTGCCGCGTCAGGGGCGTGGCCACGAAGCCGGGATTGACGATGGACACGCCGAGGCCCTGCGGCCGCAGGTCCAGGTGCAGCACCTCGGCCAGGTTGTGCAGCGCCGCCTTGGTCGGCCCGTAGGCCAGGGCCTTGGGCAGGCCGCGATAGCCCGCGACGCTGCCGACCAGGCTCAGATGCCCCGACCCGGCGGCCAGCATGGGCGGCAGCACGGCGGCCAGCAGGTGCAGGGCACCGCGGTAGTTGACGTCCAGGTGGCGCTGCAGCTCCTCCGCGTCGAGCGCCGTGGCCCGCTGCGGCCGGTAGTGGCCGGCGCAGTACACCACGAGCGCCGGTGCGCCGCCCGCCCACGCCAGGACCTGCGTCGTCGCCTCGCGGATGGACGCGGCATCGGTGACGTTCAGCGGCAGCGCATGGCTGCCCGGATGCGTGGTCTCGAAGTCCCGCAGCGCCTTCTCGCTGCGCGCGGACACGATCACCCGCGCGCCCTCGCGGTGCAGGGCCTCCGCCAGCGCGCGGCCGATGCCCGAGGAGGCCCCGACGAGCCAGACCCAGCGCCCGGCCCACGCACGCAGCGGCGGGTTCAGGGGCGCCATCAGCGGCATGCCGTGCTCCCCGGGGCGTCCTTGGTGAACACCAGCGTCACGTCGCCCAGGTGCATGCCCCACTTACTCATGGCGGACCGGTTGAGCACGGTGCGTTCGTCCATCAGGAACATCCAGTCGTCGAGCGCCACGTGCCAGACGCGGCCGTCGACCGGCAGCGCCAGCGTGTAGGCCCAGCGGAAGGCATTGCCGGCCTGCGCCCCCGAGGCCTCGCCGACGACATCGTCCGCCTGCCCGCGGAAGCGCCCCTCGCCCAGGTGGCGCAGGTGCCAGAGCCGGCGCTGGGTGCTGCCGTCGCTGTAGGTGAAGTGCTCGTCGAGCGTGCCCTCCTCGCCCTGCCAGCGGCCTTCCATCCGGACGTGGAAGCGCTTGACCACGCGGCCGGCCCGGTCCGTGAACAGGCCCTGGGCCTGCAGGCAGCCGTCGAGGTAGCGGCGCAGGTCCAGCGTGGGCTGCTCTGCGGCGTAGTCCTGCACCTGCGGGCCGGCGCAGCCGCTGAGGCCGGCGCCCAGCACGCCGAGCAGGGACAGCGACAGCGCGGCCGTGAACGCCGAGCGGCGGAGAGGATTCGGATTCATCAGACGGCACTCCAGGACGGATGGCGGCGCTCACGGCGCCACAGCAGGCCCGCGGCGGCGAGCTTGAGCAGACAGGGCAGGCCGGCGTAGGCCCAGGCGAGGGTGTCCAGCGCGACGGCGTCGCGGCTGCCCGGCGCATAGCCCAGGGCGGCCAGCAGGGGCAGCGCAAGGCCGGCGGCCAGCGCGAGGTTGAGCTTGCTGGCACAGGTCCACCAGCCCAGGAACAGGCCCTCGCGGCCCGGGCCGCCCTCCAGGCGATGGATGACGCCGGTGAGCAGGGCCGCGGGCAGCGCGAGGTCCGCCCCGAGGGCCAGGCCGCTGGCGAGGCACACGAGCAGGAAGGCGGGCGCGTCGCCCGCGCCGAGCCAGGGCACGCACGCGAAGCTGAGCACGCTCAGGCCCATGCCCCAGCGCCAGGCCGGAGCCAGGCCGCGGCGTGCCGCCAGCGCCGCCCAGGCGGGCAGGCCCAGCGCGCCGGCGCCGAAATAGGCCAGCAGCAGCGCCGGCTGCCAGGCCGCCGCCATCAGCCGGTCACTGACGAAGAAGGGCAGCAGCGTCGCCGGGATGGCGCTGGCCGTGCCGTTGAGCAGGAAGACGAGGAGCAGGTCGCGGAAGGCCGGCGCGCGCCAGGGCGAGGCGGAATGGGCCGCGATGAGGCCGGCCGGCGCGCTCGTGGGCACAGGCTCGACCGGCACCGGCGGCGCCCGCCGCACGAGGCGGTGCAGCCCCCACAGCCCCAGGCCCAGCGCCAGCGCGAGGGCCGCGCTCGTCCCGCCCGTGCCGAGCCACAGCGGCAGAGCGCTCGCCACCAGCACGCCCAGCAGCGTCGCCCCTTCCCGCCAGGCCGACACCCGCGTGCGCCAGGCCGCCGGGCCGCCCCAGCGCGTGCCCCAGCCCTGGTGCAGCAGGCTCAGCGCGCTGAAGGCCAGCGTGCAGGCGGCCAGGCTCAGCACCAGCCAGGCCCAGGCGCCCTGCCACGGGCCGGCGGCCGTGGGCCCGGGGGGCTGCCACAGCGCCGCGAAGCTCAGGGCGAGCAGCACGGCCAGCGCCAGCGCCGCCCGCCAGGCCGAAGCCGCGCCCTCGCTCAGGAGATGGTCCGCGCGGCGGCCCAGCCAGGGGTCGATGAGCGCGTCCAGGCCCCGCAGGCCGAGCAGCGTGGCGCCCAGCACCGCCAGGGGCATGCCCGTCTGCGTGGCGTAGTGATGGGGGAGGCTGACGTACAGCGGCAGCGAGACGAAGGCCAGCGGCAGCGCCAGGGCGCCATAGGCCAGCCCCTGCGACCAGGGCAGCACGCGCACCGGCGCCACGCCGCAGGTGAGCGGCGGCTTCAGCGTGATCGGGACGGTGCCGGGCATGCGCGCTCCACAGGGGCGATCAGCCCGGCAGGCTCAGCAGGGACTGGCGCAGCGCCGGCGCCGAGCTCTGGGGCGCGAGCCAGATGCCGAAGAACAGGCGGGCATACAGCGCGTCGCGGGTCTCGACCGTCTGGCGGCCGTTGTGGAAGAAGCGCACCAGGCCCTGCCCGTCGTGCCAGCCCAGCAGGCGGTCCCCGGGCTTCACGTCGGGGAAGGCCTGCTTCATGAGCGCCAGCCATTGCTGCGCCTGTGCCTCGCTGAAGCTGCCCACGCGGCGCATCTCGGCGATCGAGCGCTCCGCGATGGCGGCGCCCTCCAGCCGGCGGTCATAGCTCAGCACGAGGCCCAGGCGGTGGCTCGCGTAGTCGTCCGGCGCGAAGGCGGGGGCCGTCCAGAGCCGCGCCTCGTAGACGCGCAGGCCGAAGAAGCGCAGCACGCCGCTGCCCTGCAGGCGGGCCTCGGGAAGCAGCTCGCGCAGCTCCTCGGGCACGGTGGGCACGGCGGCGGGCGCGGAAGAAGCGGTGGTGGGGGCCATGAGGGTCCAGGGCAGGGAGATCAGGGCCGCGCACAGCGCGCGGCGGCGGGGTGCGGGCGGGCGGTTCATGGGGCCGGCTTGCGCAGGGTGAACTGCATCACATCGGTGTTGCCGGTGTCGAAGGCGGCTTCGCAGTAGGCCAGGTAGAAGGTCCAGATCTTCTCGAAGCGGCGGTCGAAGCCCAGTGCCCGGGCCTCGGGCAGCGTGCGCAGGAAGTCGGCATGCCAGCGGCGCAGCGTCTCGGCGTAGTCCCGCCCGAAGGCGAGGCGGTTCTCCACCACGAAGCCCGCTCGGCGCGCCTCGGCCTCGAACGCGGACGGGCTCGGCAGCAGGCCGCCCGGGAAGATGTACTGCTGGATGAAGTCCGTCGAGCGCAGGTAGCGCGGGAAGAGGTCGTCGCGGATCGTGATGCTCTGGATGCAGGCATGGCCGCCGGGCTTGAGGCAGTCCCACAGCATCTGGAAGTAGCCGCGCCAGTACTCGTGGCCGACGGCCTCGAACATCTCGATCGAGACGATGGCGTCGAAGGGCGCGGCGGCGTGGGCGGCGGGCAGGTCGCGGTAGTCCTGGTAGCGCAGGTCCACGCGGTCCTCCAGGCCGGCGGCGCGGATGCGGTCGCGGCCCCACTGCAGCTGCTCGCGGGAGAGCGTCACGCCCGTGACCTCGGCCCCGAACTCGCGCGCGGCCAGCTCGGCCAGGCCGCCCCAGCCGCAGCCCACCTCCAGCACGCGCTGCCCCGGCGCCACGCGGGCCTCGCGCAGGGTGCGCCGCAGCTTCGCCTCCTGCGCCTCGATCAGCGGCACCTCGCGCGCAGCCAGGCCCTCGCGGCCCTCGAACCAGGCCGCGCTGTAGCTCATGCCAGGATCCAGCCAGAGGCGGTAGAACGCGTTGCCCAGGTCGTAGTGGGCGTGGATGTTCTTCTCGCTGCCGGCGCGCGAGTTGCGCTGGCGCAGGTGCCGCAGCCGGTACAGCAGGCGGCCCCACCAGCGCCCGTAGACGAGCTGCTCGATGTGCTCGCGGTTGACGATGCACAGACGCAGCAGCGCGGCGAGATCCGGCGTGTCCCACTGGCCGTCAATGTAGGCCTCGGCGAGGCCGATGTCGCCGGCCTTCAAGGTGCGCTCGAAGACGCGCCAGTCGTGCACCCACAGCTGCGCGCGCTCGGCGCCCTCGGTGGCGCGGCCGATCACCTGGGTGTCGCCGCCGGGCAGGTACAGCGTCAGCTGGCCCTGCGGCAGGCGCTGCAGCAGGCGCAGGACGCGGCGTGCGGCGGCCGGGGCGGCCGCGGGGATCGCCGCCTCGGACGAAGGCGTGGGATGAAGAAGGGTGTCTTGATTCATGGTCATCGACTCACCAGTTCAGACGGGGCGGTGGGCTTGGAGAAGAAGGGCACGCGCTTGCGCCACAGCCGCAGCGCCTGCCAGTGGATGCGGACCACCACCGCCATCGTCATCAGCGGGTGGCCCCAGAAGGCACGGCGCGCGGCGGCCGGCGTGAGCGGCTGCAGCAGCCCCGCCTGCGCGGTCTGCAGCAGCAGGCCCTGGGCGTCGCTCAGGTCGACGGCGGCCCGCAGATAGGCCGGGTGGCCCTGCGCGTCGTCGCGACGCTCGAAGCGGAAGGCGTACTCACCCTCGACGCGGCAGAAGGGCGACACGTGGAAGACCTTGCGCGCCGTCTGCCGGCGCCCGAAGGCAAGACCTGGCCCCGACAGCAGGTAGACGTGACGCTCACCGAAGGTGTTGTTGACCTCGGCCACCACCGCCGCCAGGCTGCCGTCCGGCCGGTGGGCGTACCAAAAGCTCACCGGCTTGAAGGCATAGCCCAGCACGCGCGGGTAGGTCTGCAGCCAGACCTCGCCGGTGGCGTCGGTGAGGCCCTCGCGCGCCAGGAGGCGATCGAACCAGGCCAGGGCGTCGTCGCCGCCATCGCCGTGGTCGCGGTCGTGGAAGCTCAGGGCGCCCCAGCGGTTGCGGCGCAGCGCTTCGCAAGGCTGCGTGCGCAAGCAGCGCATCGGCAGGTGCAGGAAGTAGCCCGGGTAGTGGAAGGCGTTCGCCGCCGGCCGCTGGCGGCGGTGCCACACCGAGCCCAGGCCGAGCTGGGCCTGCGCGTCGGGCCCTGTCACGGGGCTCATGCCGCCCCCCGAGCCAGGAGGACGTCCTGCGCCAGCAGCGCCGCATCGACGGCATCGGCCGCCTCGAAGCCCGAGCGCAGCCCGTCCTCATGGAAGCCGTAGCCGCCCCAGGCGCCGCAGAACCAGGTGTGACGCTGCCCCTGCAGCTGCGGCAGCCGGGCCTGCGCCTGCATGGCGGCGCGGTCGAACACCGGGTGGGCATAGCTGATGCGGCGGTGCACGAGGCGCTCGTCGATGGGCCGCACGGGATTGAGCGACACCACCACCGGCTGCTGCCACGGCAGCGGCTGCAGGCGGTTGATCAGGTAGTGCAGACAGACCTGCGCCCCCTCGCGGCCGCGGTCCAGGGCCCGCTCGTAGTTCCAGGCCGCCCAGGCACGCTCGCGGCGCGGCAGCACCGAGGCGTCGGTGTGCAGCACCGCCTCGTTCGGCTGGTAGCGGATGGCGCCGAGCACCGCGCGCTCGTCGGGCGTGGCGTCGTCCCCGAGCAGCGCCAGGGCCTGGTCGCTGTGGCAGGCCAGGACGACGGCGTCGAAGTGCTCCGTGCCCTGCTCGGTCAGCACCCGCGCGCCCTGCGACTGGCGCTGCACGCCCAGCACCGGCGTGTGGAGCCGGGCGTCGGGCAGGCGCTGCAGCATCTGGCGCACGTACTGGCGCGAGCCCCCGCGCACGGTGTGCCACTGCGGGCGGTCGTTCACCTGGATCAGGCCGTGGTTGTGGCAGAAGCGGATCAGCGTGCGGATCGGGAAGCGCAGCATCTGGTCCGTCGGGCAGCTCCAGATGCAGCCGACCATCGGCAGCAGGTAGTGGTCCTGGAACTCGCGGCCGAAGCGGTGCTCGGCGAGGAAGGCCTCGATCGTGGCGTCCAGGGCCGCGTCCTCGCCGCGGACGGCCAGCGCCATGCACAGGCGGTTGAAGCGCAGGATCTCCGACAGCAGGCGCCAGAAGCCCGGCCTGAGCAGGTTGCGACGCTGGGCGAAGACGGTGTCGAGCGAGCTGCCGCTCCACTCCAGGCCCTCGCGCCCGTCGGCCCGCGGCACCTGCACCGAGAAGGACATGTCCGAGGCCGCCGTCTCCACGCCGAGCGTGCGGAACAGCTCCGTCAGCAACGGATAGGTGCGGTGGTTGAAGACGAGGAAGCCGGTGTCCACCCCATGGCTGACGCCGTCCATGCACAGGTCCACCGTGTGGGCGTGACCGCCGAAGTGGCTGCCGGCCTCGAACAGCGTGACGCGATGGGGCGAGCCGGGCGCACTGAGCCGCCACGCTGCCGCGAGACCCGAGACCCCAGAACCGATGACCGCGATGCGTCGCATGAGCCTTCCCCCTTGTGTCAGGCCGCCTCTGAACCTTGGCGACCAGAAATTGAACTCATCAGTTCACAAATATAACCGCATAGTCTTCGTTTTGCACTATGGGGTATTTGCCACAGCCTGTTCGGTCTAGAATGCAGGCATGGGCGCCCGACCTTCACGACCGACGAGACCCTCCATCCGCGAGCAGGTGCAGCGCATGCGGGAGGAGGCCATCGTCACGGCCGTCAACCGGCTGCTGGCGACCAAGGGCTACGACGCCATGACGGTGGACGAGGTCGCCGCCGAGTCCGGCATGGCCAAGGCGAGCCTGTACAAGCTCTTCGCCTCGAAGGAGGAGCTGGCGGGCGCCGCGATGGTGGCGGTGCTGGACCGCGCGCTGGCCTTCGTGGACGAGCTGCGGGAGCGCGCCGCGACGGCAGCCGCCGCCGGCAGCCCGGTGAGCGCCCGCGCGCAGCTGGAAGCCGTCACGCGCTGGGCGATGCAGACGCAGCTGGAGGGCGAGATGCCCTCGCTGCCGGCGCACAACTCCAGCCTCAGCGCCTCGCTGCAGTCCAACGACGACTACATGGACCGCCTGCTGTCCCTGAGCAACCGCCTCAGCATCTGGATCACCGAGGCCCAGACGGGCGGGCAGCTCCAGGCCGCGTTTCCGCCCGAGATGGTGCTCTACACCCTCTTCGCCCGCGCCTGCGACCCGGTCGTGGGGCTGCTGAAGGACTCCGGGCAGTACACGCACGCGCAGATCATCGACTGGGTCATGGCCAGCACCTTCCAGGGCCTGGGAGCCGACGGCGCCCGATGAGTCTGGCCGACCTGCGCGCGGCGCTGGACGCCGAGCTGGCCGCCACGCCCGAGTACTACGACTTCAAGGTCCTGCGCAGCGAGCGCGAGGGCGCGCTGTGGCGCGTCACGCTCGAGCCCGGCTATGTCTATGCCGAGGGCCAGCGCCCCGGGCAGGCCGCCGCGCTGAGCCTGCTCGACGACAGCCTCGACGGCGCCTCCGCCTGGTGGGGCGCGCCCGTCAAGGGCAGCGCCAGCGTGCTGTCCCTGCGCGTGGAAGAGGACCAGCTGCTGCTGCAGAACGCCAGCAGTGCGCCGCCCGGGCCGGAGCAGCTGATCCGGCTGTATCCGCCGCGCTTCCTGAAGTCGCTGGTCGAGGCCGCCTGGGACACGCCCTGGGCCGAGGCGGCGCTCGCGCTGCGGCCCGAGCTGTCGCAGGCCCTGCCGGCACCGGCCGGGCCGACGCTCACGGGCGCGCCCTTCCGCTGGCTGCGCGAGGCTCAGCACCGCGCGCTGCAGACGCTCGTGCAGCAGCGCAGCGCCTACCTCTGGGGCCCGCCCGGCACCGGCAAGACGACCACGCTGGGCGTGCTGCTGGCCGAGTACCTGGAAAGCCGGCCGGCGGCGCGCGTGCTGCTCATCTCCAGCACCAACCAGGCGGTGGACCAGGCACTGCTGGCCGTCGACAAGGCACTGGAGAAGGGGCGGCGCGGGACGCTGCGCGGCGCGCTGCAGCGCCTGGGCACGCGTTTCGATCCGGCGGCCTTCGAGGGCCGGGAGCACCTCCTGCCGGCTACGGAGCCCGGCCTGCTGGCCGCGCTGAGCCGTGCCGAGGCCGCCCGCCCGGCCAACCAGGACGCGCAGGCGCTGAAGGCCTGGAGCGATCGCGTGGCGGCGCTGCGCGAGCAGCTGCGCGGCGACACCCGCCGCGCGCTGCGCGAGTGCCGTCTGGCGGCCATGACGGCCAGCCGCGCCACCAGCAGCCTCGCGGTGCTGCGCTCGCTCGGCGAGGCCGCGGGCGGCCCGGCCGGCGAGCCGCCCTTCGACCTGCTGGTCTTCGACGAGGCCAGCCAGCTGAGCCTCGCCCAGACCCTGCTGCTGATGCCGCTGAGCGAGGCACGCCTCTTCGCGGGGGACCCCCAGCAGCTCGCGCCCGTGCTGCGCAGCCGCGAGCCCGCCGCGCAGCGCTGGCTGGGCCGCTCCGCCTTCGCCGACATGCCGCGCCAGGGGCCGTCCGTGGTGCTGCTGGACGAGCAGTCCCGCATGGCGCCGCCGATCGGCACGCTGGTGAGCGAGGTGTTCTACGACGGTGCCCTGAAGGTGGCGGCCGATGCCCGGGAGCGACCCGGCTGGCTCGCCTCGCGCCAGCGCGCGCTGGCCGGCATCGAGGCGGGCCGGCATGTGGAGATCCTGCCGGTGAGCGGCCCGCCGCGCTGGTCGCCCCACGACCGCGGCCCGCAGCGCCCCGCGTCCGCCGAGGCCATCGCGCAGGCCGTGGCCGAGGCCCTGGCCAGCGGCGAGTGGCAGGGCCGGGAGCTCGTCGTGCTGACGCCGTTCCGCGCCCAGCGGGCCCTGATCCGCCGCGCGCTGCAGGCCCGCGGGGTTGATGACGCGCAGGGCGTGCGCGTGAGCACGGTGCACCGGGCCCAGGGCAGCGAGGCGCCCGCCGTGTGCTTCGACCCCGTCGACGCCACCCTGCCCTTCCTGCAGACGGACGACGCCCGCCGCCTGCTCAACGTCGCCCTCAGCCGTGCGCAGGCCAAGGTGCTGCTGTACCTCTCGGAGGCGGATGCCGCCAGCCCGCTGATGGCACCGCTGGTGCAGCGCCTGCGCCTCGCGGGGGACACCCGCCCCATCGTGCCGCTGCAGACGCTGGCGGCGGCGCCGGAGTTCCCGCGCAATGCGCTCGGCCTGCGGGTGAGCGCCGGCCGCGTCACGGGCGAGGTCCAGCGCCTGAGCGCGGATGGCCGGCAGCTGTGGCTCGTCAACGAGCGCAGCGGCGCGGCCCTGCCGCTGGACGTGGCGTTCTGGCAGGCCCGGGCCGCCCGCCCGGCGTGAGCCCTGGAAATGAAAAGAGCCGGCACCGCACGAGGCGGGCCGGCCCTTGAGCCGTCAGCGATGCAACGCTCAGGCGTTCAGCGCGTCCTTGAGGGACTTGCCCGGCGTGAACTTGGCCGACTTGGAGGCGGCGATTTCCAGCGTGGCGCCGGTGGACGGGTTCTTGCCGGTGCGGGCAGCGCGCTCGCTCACCTTGAAGGTGCCGAAGCCCACGAGGGCGATGGCGTCGCCGGCCACCAGGGCCTCGCTGATGCTGGCCAGGGTCGCTTCCAGGGCGGTACCGGCCGCAGCGCGGCTGATGCCAGCCTTGCTGGCGATGCTTTCGATCAGTTCACTCTTGTTCATTCAGATGCTTCCAATGACGCCCGACGGGGGCGCAGGGCCCGCATTATCAGGGCAAAGGCCATCCCGGCGCCGCCGGCCCCGCAAGCACGGTGTCGGGCCATCCCGTACGATGCCCGGGGCACGGCCGCCGCTCGCGCCCGGCGCCCCTCTCGCGCCCTGCCCCCTGCCCCTTCACCGCCCCGGGAGATGCCCATGATCCTGAAGCCCGCCCTGCTGCTGTCGCTGCTGGCTGTCCAGACTGCCGCCCTCGCCCAACTCCCGACCCAGACACCGCCACCGCCTGTACCGCCCGTGGCGGCCGAGGCGCCGAGCAACGAGCTGCCCCTGCCGCTCTTCCAGCTGATCGAGCAGCGGCAGTACGCCGCGGCGCTGCCGGAGGTGCAGCGGCTGTCGGCCCGCAAGAACCAGCACGCGACCTATGTGCTTGCGACGTACCACGTCTGCGGCCGCATCGTGGAGTTCAGCTGCGCGAAGGCGGCCGCGCTGTTCGCCGAGTCCCTGGAGTCCAGGAACGGTCTGCCGGTCAACGAGGAGGTGGCGCAGGCCGCCGCCAACGAGGTGGCCTGGATCCACGCCACCTGCGAGCAGCCGGGCTTCCAGCCGGACCTGGAGATCGCCAAGCACTACGCGATGGAGGCCTACCGCATCAGCCAGGGCCATCCCTTCGCGACCGACACCCTCGCCGCCGTCGTCGCCCGCACCGGGGACTTCGCGCAGGCCGCGAGGCTGCAGCGCCGGGCCATGGCGAAGATGCCGGAGCTCTACAAGGGCGAGGACGCCGACCCGCAGGCCATCGTCCAGTTCAGCAAGCGCCTGGCCCTGTATGAGCAGGGCCAGGGCTTCCGGGTGACCGCCGCCACGGCGGACGAGAACTGCCACGCGCTGCCGAACTGAGGCCCGGGCGCGCGGCATCGGCTGCCGTCACTTCAGGTCGAAGCGATCGAGGTTCATCACCTTGGTCCAGGCGCGGACGAAGTCCCGCACGAACTTCGCCTGCCCGTCCTGCTGGGCGTAGACCTCGCACAGCGCGCGCAGCTGCGAGTTCGATCCGAAGGCCAGGTCCACGCGGGTGGCCGTCCAGCGCGGCTGGCCCGTCTTACGGTCGCGGCCCTCGTAGAGGTTGTCGCGCACCGGGCGCCATTGCGTGGACATGTCCAGCAGGTTCACGAAGAAGTCGTTGCTGAGCTGCCCCACACGCGTGGTGAGCACGCCGGCATGGCTGCCACCGGCGTTGGCGCCCAGCACGCGCAGGCCGCCCACCAGCACCGTCATCTCCGGCGCCGAGAGCGTCAGCAGCTGCGCGCGGTCCAGCAGCATCTCCTCCGGCGCGACGTCGAAGGACGCCTGGCGCCAGTTGCGGAAACCGTCGGCCTGCGGCTCGAGCGCGGCGAAGGACTCGACGTCGGTCTGATCCTGGCGGGCATCCGTGCGACCCGGCGTGAAGGGCACCGTGAGGGGCTGACCCGCCGCCTGTGCGGCCGCTTCCACGCCCGCCGCGCCGGCCAGCACGATCAGGTCGGCCAGCGAGATCCGCTTGCCGCCGGCGGCTTCGGCATTGAAGCGCGCCTGGAGGCCCTCCAGCACCGCCAGCACCTTGGCAAGCTGTGCCGGCTGGTTGACGTCCCAGTCCTTCTGCGGCGCCAGGCGCACGCGGGCCCCGTTGGCGCCGCCACGCATGTCGCTGCCGCGGAAGGTCGAGGCCGAGGCCCAGGCCGTGCCCACGAGCTCCGCCACCGTCAGGCCGCTGGCCCGCACGCGCTCCTTCAGCTGCGCCACGTCCTGCGCATCGACCAGCGGGTGGTCCACGGCCGGCACGGGATCCTGCCAGATCAGCGTCTCGGCCGGCACCTCGGGGCCGAGGTAGCGCAGCTTCGGGCCCATGTCGCGATGGGTGAGCTTGAACCAGGCGCGGGCGTAGGCGTCCGCGAACTCGTCGGGGTTCGCCAGGAAGCGGCGGGCGATCTTCTCGTAGGCCGGATCGAAGCGCAGCGAAAGGTCCGCCGTGGTCATCTGCGGCGCGTGGCGGCGGCTCGGGTCGTGGGCGTCGGGGATCATGTCCTCGGGCGCCACGTTCCTGGCCTGCCACTGGATCGCGCCAGCCGGGCTCTGCACCTGCTCCCACTCGTACTTGAACAGCGTGGTGAGGTAGCCCATGTCCCAGGTCGTGGGATTGGGCTTCCAGGCGCCCTCGAAGCCGCTGGTGGTGGTGTGCACGCCCTTGCCACTGCCCAGGCGGTTGGCCCAGCCAAAGCCCATCTCTTCGATGGGCGCGGCCTCGGGCTCCGGGCCGACGAGGGCCGGGTCGCCGGCGCCGTGCATCTTGCCGAAGGTGTGGCCGCCGGCCACCAGGGCGACGGTCTCCTCGTCGTTCATCGCCATGCGGGCGAAGGTCTCGCGCACGTCGTGGCCGGACGCGACCGGGTCGGGCCGGCCGTCCGGGCCTTGCGGATTGACGTAGATGAGGCCCATCTGCACGGCCGCCAGCGGACGCTGCAGCTCGCGCTCACCACGGTAGCGGCTGTGGGGCTTGTCGCTGGTGGCGAGCCACTCGGTCTCGGCGCCCCAGTAGACGTCCTCCTCGGGGGCGTAGATGTCCGCACGACCACCCCCGAAGCCGAAGGTCTTGAAGCCCATGGTCTCCATGGCCACGTTGCCGGCCAGGATGTAGAGGTCCGCCCAGGAGATGGCGTTGCCGTACTTCTGCTTGATCGGCCACAGCAGGCGGCGGGCCTTGTCGAGGTTGCCGTTGTCCGGCCAGCTGTTCAGCGGCGCGAAGCGCTGGTTGCCGGTGTTGGCGCCCCCGCGGCCGTCGGCCGTGCGGTAGGTGCCGGCGGCATGCCAGGCCATGCGGATGAAGAGGCCGCCGTAATGGCCCCAGTCGGCGGGCCACCAGTCCTGGGAATCCGTCATCAGCGCGGCCAGGTCGGCCTTGAGGGCGGGGTAGTCCAGCGACTTGAACGCCTCGGCGTAGTCGAAGCCCGGGTCCATGGGGCTGGACACGGGCTGGTGCTGGTGCAGGATGGCCAGGTTCAGGGCATTGGGCCACCACTGGGCGTTGGACTGCGTGCCCGTCGTGCTGCGGGCGGCGGCCTGGTGGAAGGGGCACTTGGCGTCTTGTGTCATGGTCTGGGTCTCCTTGGGGCTGCGATGGGTGATATTGTTTTTGCAATCACCAACGACGGTCCAATTGCGGATGACTATCTAGCCGATTGACACAATCTCGGCGGTGGGGCGACCGGCGGCGGGGCCCCCCGCTCGCCCCGGCGGCTCACGCCGCGTAGGCCCAGCAGGCCTCGGCCGGCAGTTCGACCCAGTAGTCCCGGCCGGCCTCGCGAGGCTCATGGCCAAAGGCGCGCAGGCGCTGCTCGCCGCTCTCGAACAGGTACTCCCAGCGGTCGCCCAGGTACATGGACGTCAGCAGGCGCGCCGGCAGGCGGTTGGGCCCGGCCTCGGACGCCACGGCCACGCGCTCCAGGCGCACCACCACCTGCGTCCGGTCGCCCACGCGCAGCGGACCGCGGCTCTGCGCCAGCAGCGGGCCGGCGGGGCCCTGCAGGCGCACCGTGCCGGCGCCGACCTCGTCCACCCGCGCCTCGAAGCGGTTGTTGCTGCCCATGAACTCGGCCGTGTAGAGCGTCTGCGGCGCGCCGTAGAGCTCCTGCGGCGTGCCTTCCTGCTCGATGCGGCCGTTGCGCAGCAGCAGGATGCGGTCGCTCATCGCCATGGCCTCCGTCTGGTCGTGCGTGACGCACAGGGCCGAGAGGTTGAGCCGCACGATCAGCGCGCGCAGCCAGGCCCGCGCCTCCTCGCGCAGCTTGGCGTCGAGGTTGGAGAGCGGTTCGTCCAGCAGGATCACGGGCGGGTTGTAGACCAGGGCCCGGGCGATGGCCACGCGCTGCTGCTGGCCGCCGGAGAGCTGGAAGGGGAAGCGCTCGCCCAGGTGGCCGAGGCCGAGGTTCTCGAGTGCCGCCTGCACGCGCTCCTTCACCTCGGCGGCCGGCACCTTGCGCAGCGTGAGGCCATAGCCGACGTTCTGCGCCACCGTGCGGTGCGGCCACAGCGCATAGGACTGGAACACGAGGCCCAGCGAGCGGCGCTCGGCGGGCTGGTCGATGCCGCGGGCGGCGTCGTAGAGCGCCGCGCCGTCGAGCAGGATGCTGCCCTGCGAGGGGTGCTCCAGGCCCGCGACGGCGCGCAGCAGCGTGGTCTTGCCGCTGCCCGAGGCCCCCAGCAGCGAGACCACCTCGCCGGCCTTGAGCTTGAAGGACACGCCCTGCAGCACCGGCACGTTGCCGTAGCCCAGGTGGATATCGTTGACGACGAGCTTAGTCATGGAGCTTGATCCCGAAACGCAGTGCCACGGCCAGACCCACGCTGACCATGACGATGTTGATGACAGACAGCGCGGCCACGAGGTCCGTGGCGCCGGAGGCCCACATGGACACGAGCAGCGCGCCGATGACCTCGGTGCCGGGCGAGAGCAGGTAGACGCCGGTGGAGTACTCGCGCTCGAAGATCAGGAACACGAGCAGCCAGCTCGACAGCAGACCGAAGCGCACCAGCGGCAGCGTCACATGGCGGCTCACCTGCGAGGGCGTGGCGCCCACCGTGCGGGCGGCCTCCTCCAGGTCCGGCCCCACCTGCATCAGCGCGCTCTGCACCACGCGCTGCCCGTAGGCCAGCCAGATCACCGTGTAGGCGATCCAGATGGCGAACATCGAGTTGCGCCATTCCTTCAGACCGGGCACGAAGAGGAAGACCCACAGGAAGGCCAGGCCGGCCAGCAGGCCCGGCACGGCGCGGGGGACGAGGACGAGGTAGTCCATCAGCTTGGTGGCCAGGTCGTTGCGGCGATGCCCCGCGAAGGAGATGGCCGTGTAGCAGGCCACGGAGAGCGCCCCGCCGATGACGCCGATGCCCAGCGTGTTCAGGATCGCCCGCACGAGGTTGTCCTGCTGGAAGACGTCGGTGTAGTGCTCCAGCGTGAAGGCGTCGACGAGCGAGATGCCCTCGCCCCATTGCGACACGAAGGAGCGCAGCACCACGCCCGACACCGGCACGAAGACGGTGAGGAACAGCCACAGCCCGACGATGCCGATGGCCAGCCAGCGCCAGCCGCCCAGGCGCAGCGGCACCTGGCGGCCGCCCTTGCCCTTGATGGAGACGTACTTGCCGGCGCTGCGCAGCAGGCGGCGCTGCAGCAGCACCAGCGGGAACGTCACCAGCACGATCAGGATCGCGACGACGGCCATGAGGTGGTACGAGGGCGAGCCCAGCTTGCTGGCGAGCTTGTACATATAGGTCGTCAGCACGAGGTAGCCGTTCGGGTCTCCCAGCACGAGGGGCAGGCCGAAGACCTCGAAGCCGAGGAAGAAGACCAGCACGCCCGCGAACAGGATGGACGGCATGACCATGGGCAGGCTCACGTCGCGAGCCACCCGCAGCGGCGAGGCGCCGGCCACGCGGGCGGCCTCCTCGACATCGCTGCCGAGATTGCGCAGTGCCGCGGAGGCGTAGAGGTAGACGTGCGGCACGTGGGTCAGGCCCGCGATGACCGCGATGCCGCCGATGGAGTAGACGTCCCACCACTCCGGCCCGAAGGCCTGCCGCCACCACAGCGTGTAGATGCCGCTGGGTCCGGCGGACACCACATAGCCCAGCGCCAGCACCACGGCCGACACGAAGATCGGCGTGAGCAGCATGGGCTCGATCCAGCGCCGCCCCGGCAGGTCCGTGCGCACCATCAGGAAGGCCAGCAGCGCGCCCAGCGGCACGGCGATGCCCACCATGCCGCCGGCGATCAGCAGCGAGTTGCGCAGCGCGAACCAGAAGTCCGGGTCGTCGAAGACGAAGCGGTAGGCGTCGAGCGACACCTCGTGCTTCGGCATGAAGAAGGGCGCGGACAGCAGGCTCTGGTACGCGATCATCGCCAGCGGCAGCAGCACCACCAGCACGGTGATGCCGATCACCAGGCCGCGGCTGATCGACGCGAATCCCGGCAGAGCCGGGAATCCTCGCGATCGCGCGGGCTGGCGCGTCAGGGGTTGCGTCATGGACATCACGGTCACTCCCGGGGGTCAGGTCTTCACTTGCGCGCGACGAACGAGCGCCAGGTCTTGATGAACTCCAGGCGCTTGCCCTGCTCGAGGTAGGTCAGCAGGTTCTGGTCGATGCCGATGGGGCGCAGGCTCAGGCCCAGCTCCTTCTGCAGCGTCTGGGCGGTCATCTCGCCCTCGACATCGGAGCGGATGGCGTAGAGCTCGGAGGCGTTGGCCAGCGTGGTCTGCCCGCGCTTGGAGAGCAGGTAGTCCATCCACAGGCGCGCCGCGTTCGGGCTCTTGGCGCCCTTGGCGATGAAGGCCACGCGGCTCATCACGAGCGTGTGGTCCTTCAGCAGCGAGTAGCCGATGTTGCTGTCCTTCTTCGCCCGGGCATGGGCATAGGACGTGATCATGTTGTAGCCCAGCAGCTGCTCGCCCGAGGAGATGCGCTCCATCATGGTGCTGCTCGAGGACTGCAGCTTCACGCCCGCCCCCGCCATCGCCTTCACGACATCCCAGGTCAGTGCCGCGTTCACGTGCACGTCGGCGGTGAGGTAGAGGAAGCCCACGCCGGCCTTCTCGATGTCGTAGGTCGTGACCTTGCCCTGCAGGCGCGGGTCACCCAGCAGCTTGATGAACTCGGCATGGGTCTTGGGCACGTCGCCGGCCGGCAGCAGGCGCTTGTTGTAGACCACGCCGAGCGGCTCGAAGGTCGTGCCGTAGGCCGTCTTCTGGTAGACGGCCCAGGCCGGCAGCGCGCGCGTCTCGATGGACTCGTAGGGCTGCGCATAGCCGTCGGCCACGAGCTTGACGGCCTGATCCATCGCCGAGTTCCACACCACGTCGGCGCTGGCCGTGCCGGCGGCCGTCTCGCTGATGAAGCGGTTGAACAGCTCGACGCTGTTCATGTCCATGTACTCGACCTTCACGCCGGGGTAGAGGCTCTCGAACTCCTTCACCAGCGGCTTGCCCGCGGCTGCGTCGGTGGGCGTGTAGATCGTGACCTTGCCCTCCTTCCGGGCGGCGTCGATGATCGCCTGATAGCTGGCGGGATAGCCCGCCGGAACCTGGGCCCGCGCGGCGGTGCCGGCGGTGGCGAGGGCCACGGCGGCCAGCGCCAGGCAGGTGCGGCGCGAGAGGCCGGAAATGTGAGGGTGTCGAGTCATGGACGGCTCCTGGTCAGACGGTGCTCAGAAACGGTGCTGGATGCCCACGCCGAAGCTGGACTGGGTGTCGGCGAAGGCCGTGTCGTCGCGCGAGACGCTCACCACGCCGCTCTTGGCCTTGGCATTCGAGGCGACGGCATACAGCCATGTGCGCTTGGACAGCGCGTACTTGGCGCGCAGGGCCAGCAGATGCGGGTTCTCGGGCGTGATGGGGCCGCTCTTGATCTGCTGGAAGTAGTAGGCCGGCGTCAGGTCCAGCTGCGGCGTCACCGCCCAGGTCGCGCCGATCCAGGTCAGCGAGCTCTTCTGCTCGACGCCGGCCGTCGGGGTCTTCTTGTACTGGCGCTGGACGAGGAAGAACTTCACCGGCTTCATGTCGTAGCTGACGCCGGCGTGCAGCACCTGCTCCTTGAGCGTCGCGCCGGTCTGCTGGTCCCGCTGGTCCATCACGAGCACGGCGGCGAGGCCGTCGGCTTCGTAGACGGCGCCCAGGGCCGCGTAGCGCCCCGTCGAGGCGCCCTCGCCGGCACCGAGGCTCGCGCCCAGCTTCACGGCGCCGAACTTGCCCTCGTACTTGACGATGTTCGAGGCCGACGTGAGCATGCCGTCCTTGCGCGTGCCGGCCGCACCGGCGGACGTGGCCCAGGAGTAGAAGGGCGCGTAGCCCATCGGGTCGAAGGGCAGGAGGAAGTCGTAGGCGGTGGAGTACGAGCGGCCGATCACCACGCGCCCGAAGTCGCCCTGCAGACCCACATTGGCCTGGCGGCCCCAGAAGGACGAGGCCGCGGCGCCGGTGTCCATGCCGACTTCCGCCTCGAGGTTGAACACGGCGCTCAGCCCGCCGCCCAGGTCCTCGGTGCCGCGCAGGCCCCAGCGCGAGGTGTTCATGCCGCCCGAGGTGACGGAGGTGCGGCTGCCACCGGTCGCGCTCATGTGGTTGCGGTGTTCGACGATCACGTCCGCGATGCCGTACAGGGTCACGCTGCCTTGCGCCGTGGCGCTCGTCGGCACGGCCGCGGCCACGGTGGCGGCGAGGGCCGCGCCAAAGGCTGTGCGGCTCAGGATCTGGGAAGGACGGGGCTTGCTCATGGATGTCTCCTGTAGTGTTCGAGCGGAAGGGAACGGGTGAGTGCGGGGGTCGAGGCGGCGTGCGTCAGCGACGCAGGCCGAAGCGCTCGGTCAGCGCGGCGTCGCGCCGGGTCTCGGCCTCGAGGTAGGCCTGCAGCGCCGCGCCGGTCATCGCCAGCGGGAAGAGTCCGTGACGCGCCCGCAGCGAATCGAAGGCCGGCGTGGCCATCAGCTGCTCGAAGCGCGTGCGCCAGGCGAGGAAGGCGGCGTCGGGCACCTGGGGGCCCATGTAGAAGCCGCGCACGCTGGGCCAGACGATGTCGACGCCCTGCTCGCGCGCCGTGGGGACCTGCGCGAGCAGCCCGGGCAGCCGCTGCTCGGACATCACGGCCAGGACGCGGAACGGGCCGCCCGGCGGCAGCTTGTCCGCCACCTCGGACGCATCGCCGGCGTAGACCTGCACATGGCCGGCCTTCAGCGCGGCCGTGGCCTCGCCCCCGCCCTCGAAGGCCACGAAGCGCATGGCCTTGTGGTCCACGCCCGCCGCCGCCGCCACGAGTGCCGACTTGACCCAGTCCTGGCTGCCGATCGTGCCGCCGGCCGCGAACGTGACCTTGCCGGGGTTTGCCTTCAGGGCCGCGAGCAGATCACCGAGGCTGCGCCAGGGCGACTGGCTGCTGACGAGCACGATGCCGTAGTCCGCGCCGATGGCAGCCAGCCAGCGCACGTCCTGCAGGCCGTGACGCCCGAAGCGGCCCTGGGCGAGGTTCAGCAGCGAGCCGCTGGAGAAGGCCACGAGGGTCTGCTCCTCGGCCGTGCGCCGGGTGGTGAGGGTGTCGAAGGCGATGGCCCCGACGCCGCCCGGCATGTAGCTGATGCGCAGCGGCTGGACGCCCACGCCCGCCTGCTGGAGGGCGTCACGGGCCAGCTTGCACGTGAGGTCGAAGCCGCCGCCGGGCTTGGCGGGGGCGATGCACTCGGGCGACTGGAGGGACGTCGGGAGGGACGTCGGGGGAGGCGTCTGAGGGGACGTCTGGCTGGATGGCTGTGTCGGCGGCGGGGTGGGCCCCTGCGCACGGGCCGGGTGCACCAAGCTCAGTGCGGCCAGCCCGAGCGCAAGCATCCCCGAAAGGGCTTGTCGCATGTTGTCTCCACGCGGTGATCTTGGCCGTCATCCTCGTGGCCAGGGCCATCGGGGACGGTTCGCCACCTGCTGGGAGTGAACTCTACGAAGCCGCAGCTTTCAAGCGGCTTTCAATCCTCACGACGCCTGCAGGGGCAGCCGAAGCGACACCGCCGTCCCCCGCGTCCCGCCCTCCGGCGTGAGAAATCCTGCCGAGACGTCCATGCGACCGTGGTGCCGGTGCAGGATCGCCCGCACGATGGCCAGGCCCAGGCCGGAGCCCGGCTGCTCGACGTTGCTGCCGCGGAAGAAGCGCTCGCCGGCACGCGGGCGCTCGTCGGCCGGAATGCCGGGACCATCGTCCACCACGCGCAGACAGGCCCCCTCGGCGTCGGCGAAGACCTGCACCGTCACCTGCCCGCCGGCCGGCACGTAGCGCAGGCTGTTGTCCAGCAGGTTCAGCAGCGCCTCGCGCAGCTGCCCGGCATGGGCGTCCACCATGACCGGCCCCGGCGCCGGCTCCAGGCCGAGGTCCACGCCGGCGGCCCGCGCCTGGGGCCAGCACTCTCGCGCACAGCGCTCGGCCAGCGCGTTGAGGTCCAGCGGCGCCAGCGCGGCCTCCACCGTGTCTGCACGGGCCAGCGCCAGCATCTGGTTGGTGCGGCGCACGGTGTCGTCGATCTGGGACTTCAGCGCCACCAGCGCCTCGGACACGCGGGCGGGGTCGTGCTCGCGCAGCGCGTAGCCCACCTGCGTGGACAGCGTCGCCAGCGGCGTGCGCAGCTGGTGCGAGGCGTCGTCGACGAAGCGGCGCCGCCCCTCGATGAGCTCGCGCTGCCGCTGCACATGGTGGTTGATGGCGCGCACCAGCGGCGTGACATCCGCGGGCACCTGCGCCTCGTCAACGGGCGAGAGGTCGTCGTCGGAGCGCCCCTCCACCTCGCGCCGCAGCCGCTCCAGGGGCTGCAGCGCCCAGCCGATGACCACGGTCAGCGTGACCATCACGACGAGGATGGTGAGGGCATCGCGCGCGATCGCCTGGAAGAGCAGCCCGCGCGAGAACTCGTTGCGGGAGGTCGTCGACTCGGCGACCTGGATCACGAGCCGGCGCCCGGGTCGCTCGGGGTCCAGCTCGCGCGAGAGCGCCCCGACGCGCACGGGCTCGCCGAAGTACGCCGCATCGATGAACTGCGGCACGCCCGGCACCAGGCGCTGCGCGGGCATCGGCAGGCCGGCATTGCCGATTTCGACGAGGCCGTCGTCGGTGCTGACACGGAAGAAGACCTGGCCGCTGGCCGTGAGCTCGAAGAACTCCAGCATGCGGTAGGGCAGCTCGACGGACAGGCCGGCCTCGATGGAGACGTTGCTGTCGATGGCCTTGATGGCGCCGAGCAGCGAGCGGTCGTAGGCGGCGTTGGCGGCCTGCAGGCCGGTCTTCCATGTCAGCGCCGACTCGATGCTCACCATCACCAGCATCACCGGCAGGGCCAGCGTGAGCAGCGAGCGACGCACGCTGAAGCGATGCCACGCGGCCGGCAGATGCGGCCCGCGCGGCCATCGCGGCCACCTCATGCGGGCTCCAGCACGTAGCCCAGGCCGCGCAGCGTCGTGATGCGCACGCGGGCCGACTCGAGCCGGCGGCGCAGGCGGTGAACGAGCACCTCGACGACCTCCGGGCGCACGTCCTGCTCGTCGGAGAAGAGGCGCTCGAGGATCTCCTGCTTGGAGAGCGGCTCGCCGCTGTGCTGGATCAGCGTGCGCAGCACGGCGTGCTCGCGGGGCGAGAGCGCCAGCGCCTCGCCGTCCAGGGTGAACTGCTTGCTGCCGGCGTCGTAGGCCAGCGGACCGCAGCTGAAGCGCGGCTGCTCGCGCCCGCGCGAGCGCCGGATGAGCGCGATCAGCCGGGCCTCCAGCTCCTCGAGCTCGAAGGGCTTGGCGAGGAAATCGTCCGCCCCCTCGTGCAGCGTGCTGACGCGCTCGGCCAGCGAGTCCCGCGCCGTCAGCACCAGCACCGGCACGCGCGAATCCGCCCGGCGCAGCTGCGTGAGGATCTCGTGCCCGCCGACGCCGGGCAGGCCGAGGTCGAGGATCAGCGCGTCGTAGCGCGTCGTCTGGAGCTGCGGGGCCACCAGGCGACCGTCGTCCACCCAGTCCACGACGAAGTCGCTCTGGCCCAGGGCCTTGACCAGCCAGTCGGCCAGGGCCCGTTCGTCTTCGGCAAGGAGGAGGCGCATGGGGCAATGCTAGCCCAGGGCCGGCCGGCACCGCGGACGAGGCCGGCCGGCGCCCTCAGGACGACACCCACCCCTGCCCGTCGGCGCGGGCCGGGTCGCTCGCCTCCGCCGGGGCCTCGTCCCGGCGATGGGCCCATCGGTACAGGAGGGGCAGGACGAACAGCGTCAGGGCCGTCGACGACAGGATGCCGCCGATGACCACCGTGGCCAGGGGCCGCTGCACCTCCGCACCCGTGCCGCTGGCCAGGGCCATGGGCACGAAGCCGAGCGAGGCCACCAGCGCCGTCATCAGCACCGGTCGCAGGCGCATCAGGGCGCCCTCGCGCACGGCCGCGTCCACGCCGCGCCCCTCCTCGCGCAGGCCGCGGATGCACGAGAGCATCACCAGGCCGTTGAGCACGGCCACGCCGGACAGCGCGATGAAGCCCACGGCCGCCGAGATGGACAGCGGGATCCCCCGCATCCACAAGGCCAGCACGCCGCCCGTCAGCGCGAAGGGGATGCCCGTGAAGACGAGCAGGCCGTCCCGCACATTGCCGAACATCGCGAAGAGCAGCACGAACACGAGCGCCAGGGACAGCGGCACCACGACCTGCAGGCGCCGCGTGGCCGACTGCAGCTGCTCGAAGGTGCCGCCCCAGGCCGTCCAGTAGCCCGTGGGCACCTGGACCTGCCGCTCGATCGCCGCCTGCGCCTCGGCCACGAAGGAGCCCAGGTCGCGCCCCGTCACGTTCGCGCTGACCACGAGCCGGCGCTTGCCGTTCTCGCGCGAGATCTGGTTCGGCCCCGGCGCCAGCTCGAGCGTCGCCAGCTCCGACAGCGGCACCTGGCTCACCCGGCCCTCCCCTCGCCCCTCGCCGCCAACACCGATGCCACCGATGCCGCCGGTGCTGTCCCCCCGCCCGCGGGGCAAGGGCACCGGCAGCCGGCGCAGGGCCGCGAGATCCTCCCGCTGCGCATCAGGCAGGCGCACGAGCAGGCTGAAGCGCCGATCACCCTGGAAGACCGTGCCCGCCACGCGCCCGCCGATGGCCGTGGCCACGGTGTCCTGCACGTCGGTCAGATTCAGGCCGTAGCGCGCCGCGCGGGCCCGGTCGATGTGGACCGTCAGCATGGGCAGGCCGGAGGACTGCTCGACCTTCACCTCCGTCGCGCCTGGCACGCCCTGCAGGACGCGCGCGATGCGGCCGGCCGTGGCCGCGAGGACCTCGCTGTCATCCCCGAAGACCTTGACGGCGACGTCGGAGCGCACGCCCGAGATGAGCTCGTTGAAGCGCAGCTGGATGGGCTGGGAGAACTCGTAGCTGCTCCCCGGCACCTCGTCGGCCGCCTCGCGGATGGCCGCCAGCACGGCCTCCCGCGTGCGCCGGGGCTCGGGCCACTGGTCCACGGGCTTGAGCATGACGTAGCCGTCGGAGATGTTGGGCGGCATCGGGTCCGCGGCAATCTCCGCCGTGCCGGTACGTGCGAAGACGCGCTCGATCTCCGGGACGCGGGCCAGGAGGTGCGACTCCAGCTGCCGCTGCATCGCGATCGACTGGCTCAGGCTCGTGCCCGGCGTGCGCAGCGCCTGGATGGCGAAGTCGCCCTCGTTCAGATGCGGCACGAACTCCGACCCGAGCCGGCTGGCCACGGCGCCGCAGAAGGCCACGAGCACGGCGGCGATCGTCAGGACCACCGGCGCATTCGCGAGCGAGCGCGAGAGCAGCGGCTCGTAGCGCGACGCCGCCCACTGCATCAGGCGGTTGTCGTGCTCCGCCACGCGCCGGCCCATGAACAGCGCCACGGCCGCGGGCACGAAGGTCACCGAGAGCAGCATGGCGCCCAGCAGCGCCAGCAGCACCGTGTAGGCCATGGGATGGAACATCCGGCCCTCGACGCCGGTCAGCGCGAGGATGGGGAGGTAGACCACCATGATGATCAGCTGGCCGAACAGCAGCGGGCGCCGGGCCTCGCGGGCCGCGGCGAAGACCTCGTGGAAGCGCTCCTCGCGCGTGAGCGCGCGCCCCGCCCGCGCCTGCGCCTCCGCGAGACGCCGCACGCAGCGCTCGACGATCACCACGGCCCCGTCGACGATGATCCCGAAGTCCAGCGCCCCGAGGCTCATCAGGTTGGCGCTGATGCCCGCCTGCACCATGCCGGTGAAGGTGAACAGCATGGACAGCGGGATCACCATTGCCGTGATGAGCGCGGCCCGCAGATGGCCCAGGAACAGGCACAGCACCGCCACCACGAGCGCGGCGCCTTCGACGAGGTTCATCTGCACGGTGCGCACGGCCTTGTCGACCAGCGTCGTGCGGTCGTACACCGTCACGGCCTTCACGCCGGCCGGCAGCGTCCGGTTGATGGCTGCCATCTGCCGGTCCACGGCCCGCGACACCGCGCGGCTGTTCTCGCCCATCAGCATGAAGACGGTGCCGAGCACGACCTCCTGACCGTTCTCCGTGGCGGCACCGGTGCGCAGCTCGCGGCCGAGGCCGACGTCGCCGATGTCGCGGATCCGGATGGCCTGCGCCTGCGCGGTGCCGACGATGATGTCGCGGATGTCATCCATCGAGGCCACCTGCCCCGGCGCGCGCACCAGGTACTGCTCGCCCTGGCGCTCGATGTAGCCGGCGCCCTGGCTGGCGTTGTTCTTCTCCAGCGCGTTCACCACGTCGGACAGGCCCAGGCCGAAGGCCGCGAGGCGCTCCAGGCTGGGCGCGACCACGTACTGCTTCTCGAAGCCGCCGATGGTGTTGATCTCGGTGACGCCGGGGACGTTGCGCAGCTGCGGCTTGATGACCCAGTCCTGGATCTCGCGCAGGTCCGTCGGCGTGTAGGGCGAGCCGTCCGGCTTGCGGGCCTCGGGTGCGGCCTCGACGGTCCAGAGGTAGATCTCGCCGAGGCCCGTGGAGATGGGCCCCAGGGTCGGCGTGACGCCCGCCGGCAGCCGATCGCGCGCCTCCTGCATGCGCTGGTTGACCAGCTGCCGCGCGAAGTGGAGGTCGGTGCCGTCCTTGAAGAGGACCGTCACCTGCGACAGGCCGTAGCGAGACAGCGAGCGCGTCTGCGCCAGCCCGGGCAGGCCGGCCATGACCGTCTCGATGGGGTAGGTCACGCGCTGCTCGGTCTCCAGCGGCGAGTAGCCGGGCGCCTGCGTGTTGACCACGACCTGCACGTTGGAGATGTCGGCCACGGCGTCGACGGGCAGCCGCGTGTAGCTGAAGACCCCGAGGCCCGCCATGGCGAGCACGGCGAGCATGACGAGCCAGCGCTGCGCCACGCAGAAGCGGATGATGCGTTCAAACATGTCCGGTCCCCTTCAATGCTCGTGGGCGGCGCCGGCCTTGCCCAGCTCCGACTTCAGGACGAAGGCATTCGCCGCGGCGATGCGGTCGCCCGCCACCAGGCCCGCCAGCACCTCCACCGTCCGGCCGTCGCTGCGGCCGGTCCGCACGGGCACGGCCTGGAAGCCGCCCGGCACGACCTTGAACGCCACCGTCTGCTGCCCCACGGTCTGGAGCGCGTCGGCGGCCACGGCGATGGGCACGGGCTGCTCGGCCCCCAGCACACGCACCGTGACGAAGAGCCCGGGGCGCCATGCCCCGCGCGGATTGGCCAGCGTGACGCGGGCGCGGGCCGTGCGCGTCTGCTCGCCCAGGAGCGCGCCGACGTAGGACACCGTGCCTGCCACCTGCTCCTCGAAGGCCGACGACGTGACGACGACCTGCTGCCCGACGCGCACCACGGCCAGGTCCTGCGGCGCCACGGCAAACTCGGCCCACACCGTGCCGAGGTCGGAGAGCGTGAAGACGCTGGCGTCCTCGCGGACCGACTCGCCCCGCGAGAGGTGCTTCTCGACCACGGTGCCGGCGAAGGGCGCGCGAAGCTCGAAGCGGTTCAAAGGCCCGGCCGCGCCGGCCGCCCCCAGGGCCGCGAGCTTCTGGCGGGCGTTGTCCACGGCGATGCCCGCCTCGCGCAGGGCGGTCTGGGCCTGGAGGTAGTCCTGCTCGGCGGAGATGCGGTCCCGCCAGAGCTGCTGCTCGCGCGCGTGCGTCGCCAGGGCCGCCTCGTGCCGGCGTTGCGCCGTCAGCAGCTCGCTGCGCAAGTCCGACAGCGCGGGGCTGGCGATGACCGCCAGTACCTGCCCGCTGCGGACCTGCTGGCCCAGCTGGGCGGCCACCGACTCCGCCACGCCGGCCAGGCGCGGCACGACGTGGGCCGTGCGGTCCTCGTTGAACCGGATCTCGCCGGAGAAGTCGCTGACGGCCCGCAAGGTGCCCGGCCCTGCCGTCTGCACCGTGAGGCCGGCCGCCTGCTGCTGCGCGGCGGTGAGGCGGACCAGCGCGGCCTCATCAGCATGCGCCGGACCGCTGTCGGCGTCCTTGCCCGTGGTCTTGTCGCTGTGCTCGTTGGCGTGGGCCTCGCCCGCCTCGTGGGCATGCTCGCCCGGCGCCGGCGCTGCGGCGCGGCCGGTCCACAGGACGGCACCGCTGCCGAGCAGCCCCGCCGCGAGCACCGCGGCCATCCAGGTCTGTTGCTTCTTCGTGATGTTCATGAGGGTTCCCTTCAGCGGCCGGTGATCCGGTCCAGGGTGGCCGCGGCCTGATGGGCGGCGGCCAGGGTGTTCAGGTAGCGCGCCCGTGCCTGGAGCAGCGTGCGCTGGGCGTCGATGACTTCGAGGAAGCCGAACTTGCCGGCCTCGAAGCCCCGGCTGGCGGCGTCGTGAGCCTCCTGCGCGGCGGGCAGCACCGTGTCCTGCAGCGCCTGCAGCACGGAGGTGGCCACCGTCAGCCGGGTCGAGGCCTCCTGCAGGTCGGCGAGCAGCTGCAGCCGCGCGAGCTGCTGCGCGTCCCGGGCCTGATCGGCCAGATGGACGGCCTCGACGACGCCGCCCTGGTTGCGATCGAACAGCGGCAGCGGGAGGGCGAGGCCGAGCACGGCCTGCGTGCGGCCCGTGGAGGCGTCACGCTGGCTGCCGAGGCTGAGCATCACGTCCGGGCTGGACTTGCTGCGCTCGAGCGCCACGAGGGCTGCGCGCCGATCGACCTCGGCCTGTGCCGCCACCAGGGCGGGCGCCTCGTCGATCTGCGCGGCCAGCGCCTCGAAGCCCGGCCGCTCGGGCCACGCCCGGGCCTCGCCCTGGACGCGATCGAAGCCGGGCGACCCATCGCCCAGGCGCGCGGCCAGCGCGTGGTGCGCCGTTCGCAGCTCGCCCTGGGACTCGGCCCGCTCCAGCCGGGCTTGCGCGAGATCCACCTGCGCCCGCGTGGCCTCGACGGGCGACACCTTGCCGGCCGCCACGCGTCGCGCCGCCGCATCGGCCGCTCGCGCCGCGATCGCGACCGCACCGTCGGCCAGCGTCAGGCGCTCCTGCGCCACCAGCGCGGCGAAGAAGGCCTGCACGACGCCGGCGCGCAGCTCGGCCCGCGTGCGTCGCAACTCGGCCTCGGCCACGCCGACGGCCTGCGCCGCCGCCGTGAGCCGCGCCTGGCGCTTGCCGCCCAGCTCCAGCGGCACGCCGACCATCACCGTGGTCGTCCGCGTCTCGCGGCGGGCGTCCTCGACGGTGACGCTGAGCTCCGGATTGCGCCACGCGCCGGCCTGCCGAGCCGCGGCCCGGGCGGCCTCGACCTGGCGCGAGGCCGCGGCCAGGGCCGGACTTCGCGCGAGGGCCTGCGTGAGCGCCTGCTCTAGCGTCAGGGGCGAGGCCGCTGGCGCTGCAGGGGTCGCGTCAGCGTCAGTGGCTTTGGAGGAGGGGTTGGAAAAGGGCGCGGGCGTTTGTGCCCACGCCGGGACAGGGCTGTGCATGGCGGCCGCCAGCCCGAGCGGCCATAGAAGTCTGCTCATCGAATCTCATCGGTTGGAACCTCGGGATTCGGCGAGACGGCATGACGGGAGTTTCAGACGTCTCGCCGGCTAGGCGAGACGCGGCCACTGAGGGCGGTCGGGGGTGCGCTGGGGCGCTGAGGGGCGTTTGGCGTCCCCGAGGGATCGGGGGGCGTTGGCACGAAGCGCGGCCAGGGGCGGCGCCTCCAGCCCGGGCAAGGAAGCCGCCGAGCCTGCGTGGCAGAAGCTGCAGTCCAGGTCCGCGGCCAGCTTGCCGAGGCCGGCCGGCTTGGCATCGGCATGGACATGCGCGTGGTGCCCGAAGTGCTGCGCGCCCTGCACCGTCGTCTCATGCTCGCAGTACGTCGCGGCCACGGCCCAGGAGAGCTGGAGTGGCAGCAGCACGGCGATGAGGAGGGCGATCAGGCGCTTCATGAGTGGCGCATTATCGCCGCGGCGCGGGGGAGCCGCCTGACCCTCGCGCCTTACCATCGCGCCTGACCGCTCACCCGCCCCCGCGCGCCTCGGGGGTCGGCCGGGCGAATCACCGATCGGCACTCGTTCGCAACATCCAGCATTCACACGGGCGCCACACCATGTCTCTGCGTCCTCCACTGAAAGCTGCGGTCTGCCTGGCAGGCCTCGCCTACGTCTACGGGCTGGTCATCGGCGGCCTGTCGATGGCCGTGCAGCTGCTGTCGAGGGAAGCGTTGCCCGGCATGACCTGGTGGCAATGGATCCTGGCGCCACTCGCCCTCGGCGGCGCGGCCATGGGCGGCGAATGGCTCGTCCAGACGCTGCAGAACCGCACGGGTCTCGGCGACTATGGTCACAGCCGATCGAAGCGCCTCATCCACCTGGCCCTCCTCTTCGCGCTGCTGGCCGCATTCGCAGCGGGCACGGCCCTGTACCGGTTGGCCGCCGTCGACGCGCCGCAGCGCATGGCAACCGGCGCCTGAGCCGCGTCGGCACGTCGAAGCCGTCGCCACACCGAAGGCCCGGCGCGCTGTGCTCGCGTGCCGCTGCCGGTCAGCGAGAATCACCGCCTGGACGAACCCTGGTCCGATGGACAGCCTGTTCCCATCGCCAGCTGGCGCCGTCAGCCCACTCATGACCGACTCTCACTACACGACCCTGCCGACTTGGCCCAACGCCTACCCGGCCAGCGGCGCCAGCGCCACCCTGAAGCGCCTCAACGAGGACTTCATCGTCACGGAGCTGCCGCTGCAACTGCCCTCCGGCGCGGGCGAGCACCTGTGGCTGGACGTCGAGAAGAATGGCGCCAACACCGCCTTCGTGGCCGAGCGGCTGGCCGAGGCCGCCGGCGTGCAGGCGTGGGATGTCGGCTACGCCGGGCTCAAGGACCGCTACGCCATCACCCGTCAGTGGTTCAGCATTTATCTGCCCAAGGGCGAGACGCCCGACCTGACCCAGCTACAGCACCCGGAGTTCAAGGTGCTGAGCCAGAGCCGCCATGTCAAGAAGCTGCGCCCGGGCGACCTGCAGGGCAACCGCTTCCGCATCGTGCTGCGTGACGTGGCCGGGGACCGCGAGGCCATCGAGGCCAACCTCCAGGCCATCGCGGCGCAGGGCGTGCCCAACTACTTCGGCGCCCAGCGTTTCGGCCATGACGGCGGCAACGTCGAGCAGGGCCGGGCCATGCTGGCGCGCGAGATCCGCGTGCGCAACCCGAAGAAGAAGGGCATCTACCTGTCCGCAGTGCGCTCCTTCGTCTTCAATGAGGTGCTGGCCCTGCGCATCCAGCAGGGGCGTTGGGGTCAGGTCTTGCCGGGCGACGTGATGGACGAGTCCGGCCGCCCCACCGGGCCGCTCTGGGGCCGGGGCCGCGTGAGCACCACCGACGAGGCCCAGGCGCTGGAGCTGGGCGTGGCGGCGCGGCATGCCACCCTGTGCGACGGCATGGAGCACGCCGGCCTGGACCAGGAGCGCCGCGCGCTCGTGGCGAGCCCGGTTGACATGACCTGGGACTGGCCGCAGGCCGATCAGCTGGTGCTCACCTTCTCGCTGCCCGCCGGCAACTACGCCACCTCGGTGCTGAACGAGATCCTCCGCACCACCGAGCCGGACCGGCACACCGACGACGAGCCGCCGGCCGCCGAGTGAGGCGGGGCGGGATCGCGCAGCCCTGAGCGGGAAGGCGGGCGCCGAGGCAGGACGCCTGGCGCTCAGCCGCGCGCGTCGTCCAGCAGCAGGCTCTTCACCTTGGTCGTGATGATGTCCACCGCCGGGCCGTTGGCGCCATGCGGCAGGATCACGTCGGCGTTGCGCTTGGTCGGCTCGATGAACTGCTTGTGCATCGGGCGCACGGTCTCCAGGTACTGGTTCACCACGGACTCGGTGCTGCGGCCGCGCTCCGAGATGTCGCGCTGCAGCCGGCGGATGAAGCGCACGTCCGAGGCCGTGTCGACATAGATCTTCAGCGACATCATGTTGCGCAGTTTGGTGTCGTACAGGGCGAAGAGGCCCTCGACCACGATCACCGGTGCGGGCTTGACGGTGATGGTCTCGCGGGAGCGGTTGTCCGCGGCGAAGTCATACACCGGCATCTCGATCGCCTCGCCCTTGCGCAGCGCGGCCAGGTGCTGCGCCATCAGCGGCCAGTCGAAGGCATCGGGATGGTCGTAGTTCTGCTTGCGCCGGTCCTCCGGCGGCATGTGGGACTGGTCCCGGTAGTAGTCGTCCTGCATCACCACCGCCACGTTCTCCGAGCCGATGGCGGCCAGCACCTGGCGTGTCACCGTCGACTTGCCGCTGCCGCTGCCCCCCGCGACACCGATGACGAAGGGCTTGTGAGAAGTTTTGGGCATGAGCTGGAAGGCGGGCTGGGACGACGCCGCGCGAAGTGAGGAAGGAGCGCGGGGATTTTATGCGGGGTCGGAAGGAGGGAGCGCCGGCGGGCAGTGGCCGCTGGGTTGACGCACCCCGGGCGGTCTGGGAACGTCCCGAGGGCGCATGGGGACGCCGGGGCGTTTCAGTTCCAATGCATTCGGGGACCCTCCGCAATTTTTTTTGCGGCGGCTGAATCCATTTCGGGAGCGCACGCCTCTAGGTCCAGGTCAACCACCTGCACTCAGGACTCAAGACCATGTTCTTCCTCAAACGCAATCTGCCCACTTGGGAACGCGCGCTGCGCATCGCCATGGGGGTCGGCCTCTTCGCTGCAACCTATGGCGGCCACACGGCCGGCATCGTGAGCTATCTGGCGCTGGCCAGCGCCATCACCTTGGTGCTGACGGCCTGGGTCGGCTTTTGCCCGGCCTGTGCGATGGTCGGCCGCCGTGACCTGGAAAAGTAGTCCGATGATCCATGCAAAGACGCATCTGATCGAGGCCGCGGCACGCGGCGAAGCCGATGCCATTTCCAGGCTCCTGGTCGTTTGCCAACCGGATCTGAAGCGCTTCGCGCGGCGAACCTGCGCCAGCACCGAGGATGCCGAGGACGCAGTGCAGATCGCCCTGTGGCAGCTCTACCGCAAGATCGGCGCGCTGCGCACCGCCGCCACCTTCGCCACCTGGCTGTTTCGCATCGTCGAACGTGAGTGCTTCCGGCTCTTCCGACGGCGCGGCAACGCGGAGGATCTGGACGAACTCGCGGCTCAAGACCTCCCCGCCGCGCCAGCCGTGCCCACGGATCTGCGGCTCGACTTGGTGCGCGCGATGGAACGGCTCAGCCCGCCCTACCGTGAGGTCTTGCTGCTGCGCGATGTGCATGAACTGACCGCACCCGAAGTGGCCGCGCAACTGGGGCTCAGCCTGGAGGCGGTGAAGAGCCGCCTGCACCGGGCGCGCGCGCAGGTGCGCGAGCACTTGATGGCCAGCGGCTACTGGCTGAAGGACGGCGCGCTCGAGCAGCGCTCGCCGGACGTCACGCGCGACCCTTGACGGGCATGGCAGCAGATCGGCTTCCGCTCCCCGCTTGCGCATCGTTGACGGTCAGCAAGTGACAGAACTGCGTCATCGGCAGCCCCGTGTCTGAACGGTGACGACCGCTCTCGCCGTCCGCTGCCGCCGGCATCCCGATCGGGCAGCGTTCGTGTCGGGCGCCAAGGGACGAACCCTCCCGCGGCACCCTGCCGAAGGCCCCTATGATGCAACGCGATTCCACCGCGCCAGCGGACCCGCAGGGCGACCGGACGGCTGGTGGGCGTCCATCGCGCAGGCCTTCTTACACCCACGGGCTTCGGCTCTCTCTGCCGGGCCCGTCCATCCCTCATGAATGAAAATCCAAGCCAGTCGCTGGTAGAGCAGCTGCAGCGCGCCTCGAAGAATGTCGACGTGTTGCTGGCGCTGGAAGCGCTGTCCACCGTCGACCCCGCCGTGGCCTGCGAGGCCGTCACGACATTCCTGCGGTCTGCGCCTGCCAATCAGCTGCCCCTCGCCCGACATGCCCTGCTGCTGCTGGCGGATCGTGCGCCCGCGCTCCTGGTGAAGGCGACGCTGGACGAAGACGCGAAGGTGGCTGACGCGGCGAAGCAGGCCTTGTTGATGCGCCCCAGCAACGATGCGCTGCCGCTGTACCTGCGCATGGCCAAGTCCAAGAGCGTGGACGAAGCGAGCTCGGGCTTCATGTGCCTGGGCCGGATCTCCTCGCCTGAGGCGCGGGCACCCTTGTTCAAGGCCTTGGGCCACCGCAGCGCGACGGTGCGCGAGTACGCCGCGACCGCCCTCCATCGCCACGACGACGCACACTGCATCGCCGACCTGCTGGAGGCCATCCGCACGCTGCGCCGCGAAGAGACCGAGAAGAAGAAGGACTTCGGCGAGGTGATCGACACGCTGTGCAGCGCAGTGATCCAGACGTCGGCGGGCACTAACCTGGCCCTGCTGCTGGACGGACTGGCCGACGCAGACGCGCGAGTCCGCCGGACCTGCATCAGTGCCTTGGGGCGCCTGGGCGACGCGGCGGCAGTGCTTCCGCTGATCGAGACCTTTGAACACCCGCGCCGCGGCATGCCGATGGAGTTGCGGAGGGAACTGGTCAAGGTGCTTGGCGCGCTGGGTGACGCGCGTGCGATTGCACCCTTGCTGCGTGCCGGCGTGACGGTTTCCGCACCCGCGCTGGGCCCACTGAAGGCGCTGGAAGCCGTGCCCGAACTGATGGCCGCACTGGAGCAGGCCAGGACGCCGCGCGATGCCAGCGACCTGGCCGAGGTGCTGGCCCAGCTGACAGGATCCGGCGAGTCGCAATGGCCTCGCGCCGGCTTGAAGTCGGCATCGCTGCAGGTGCGCCGCGCCGCCGCGCTGCAGCTGGCGCGCATGGCGCCCGAGGAAGCGGCACAGCCTCTGCGTGAGCTCCTGCCCCAGCTCTCCAGCGGCGAATCCGTGAGCGTGGCCGAGGCGCTCGCCTTGATGGGATGTGAACAGGGCTTCGACGGCCTCGCCAGCGCCTTGGCGGACGATCCCCTTCACTGGAACGCCAGCGCCGTGGCCCACGCTTGCCAGCATCTTCGCGGGCCCCGGGTGCAGGCCCTGCTCCTGGACCTGCTGCCAAGCATCCGCAACGAGTATGTCCACCAGGTCTGCAAGTCCCTGGCTGCGCAGGGGGCTGATGTATTGCCCGCCCTGATCGGTGCAGCGCGGGAAGCCAGCGACGGCTCGCGACACCGCTACGTGCTGGCGCTTTCCGAGTTCCGCGACCCTCGAGGAGCCGTGTGCTTGGCACCGCTCCTGGTCCGCCGCAACCCGTTGCGGGACGCCGCCGTGCTGTCACTGTCCGCCACGCCCAGCCCCGAGACCAGCGCCGTGCTGGCTGCGGCACTGCGGCAAGCCGAGTCGCCGGCCGATGCCCGGCTGATCACCGAAACGCTGGCGAGAGTCGCCACGCGCGAGGCGATGCCTGACTTGATTCGGGCGCTGGAGGCCAACGTCGCCACCGAAGAGATCCTGGAGGCCTTGGGCCGTCTGGGCGATCGGGCGGCCGTGCCTGCACTGGTCGATCAACTGAGCAGCCCCGACGCGCGCCGCCGGCGCGGCGCGGCCGCGGCGCTCGAGCAGATCGCAGACCCTGCGGCAGGCGCACCGCTTGTCCGTTTGCTGCTGAAAGAGGTTCATCTGGAGGTGGCGCAGGCCGCGCTGCAGGCCTGGCTGGCCATCGGCGCCGAAGATGAGGGCGCACTCGACGGGCAGGATGCACCGGGCACGCGCGCCTTCCTGTTGGCCTGTGCCAGACAACGCCGCGACGGCCGCTAGCCCCCACACGCTGGGCGATGGCGGCTCAGTGCCTGCGTCGGCTGGTGGTCGGGTCGGACAGGTTCGTCTCGCTGGCCCGGGCTTCAGATGGCGAGCACCCCTGATCTTTGCCATCGCTGCATAACGGGCGTTTGGGGCGGCTGCTTGATGTGGATGGGACGCGTTCGTTGTCCAAGGGCGACGGACCGCTTGCGCGGCGCGGTGGTCCTGTGTGGGTCAGTGGCGGCTTCAGGCTGAGTACTGCCACTCACCAACGACTGCTTTGCGGCGCTTCACCTGTGGGCAGCGAGTCCAACGGGCTTCGCACAGCGCCGCCGCCGACCTTGAGCACATGGGGGCAGATCTGGTGGTGGCCACGTCGGCGTGGCCCAGCAGTTCCTGCACGGTTCGGATGTCGCTGCCGCTCTGAAGCAGATGCGTGGCGAAGCAGTGCCGAAGCGTGTGGGGCGTTGCCGGCTTGGCGATACCAGCGGCCTGCACGGCTCGCTTGAATGCGCGCTGGAAAGTCTGGTCGTAAAGGTGATGGCGGCGCACCACGCTGCTACGCGGGTCCGTCAAGTGCACGGCCTGCGGGAACAGCCAGAACCAGGCCCATGACGCCCCGGCGCGCGGGTGCTTGCGCTCCAGCGCGTGAGGTAGCTCGACGCCCGCCTTTCCGGCTGCCGCATCGGCCGTGCAGATCATTCGTCCAGCGGCGAGTTGATCGCATAGCGGGGCGACAAGCGATTGCGGCAACATCAGCACTCGGTCCTTGCTGCCCTTGCCTGCCCTCGGTGCTGCGGCTGTAGTGCAGATAGCTGATCCGCTCGCGCAACTGGTCAAGCAGCCGAGGGGCCGTCAGCGGCGGCAGATGGTGTGCTGAGCTGGGCCGCGGTGTTCCGCGGGACGGCATTTCGCGCGTTGGACTGGGCATGCACGCCTCTCCGCTGAAGTGAAAACCCTCCGTTGCATGCCCCGTAAGCAACTGGCACAGTCAGCGGCCTCGGATGTGCCGGTTTGTGCAAGAATTTAATGCTGTACGGAACAACAGTCCATCAACCGATTGTGGATGCCGATCAAGGACTTGCAAGCGCACAGGCGCGGTTGGTTAAGCGGCAAGCCGCTGAGTTCTGCGGCACACCGTGCTGGATAAACCAATAGTTAGGGCCCCATGTTAGTGCTGCTACTGCCAGCCTTGCTCATTGGATACGTCGCACTGTCCGCGCTGTTCACTGCAGCCGTGTGGCAGGCTTCGGCTCGCGCCAAATGGCTTGGTCTGGCCGCTCTTGCTGCTTCCGCGCCCTTGTTCTTCTGGCTTGGTTCCTTTGCCGAGCAGTTTGGTGCAGGGCAGTGTTACTCAAATGCCATGAGCATGATTGCGAGTGCCGTCGAGCACACCAATGAGCCAGCTGAGCTCGCGAAACAACTTCGCAAGTTGCCATTGCACGGCTATGAAACTAGCTGCTCCGAAGTGGAGGCAGCTGCAAAGGGGCTTCCAAATGCGAATGCCCCCTAACCCTGCGCTCAAGCTGACTCGCAACGGCTGGTCACTTCAGGCCCTCATTTCATTCTGGGCCTTGCGTGCCCAGCCGCTGCTCGCAGCTCAGCTCAAACGTTAGGCCTCGGAAATGCATCCTGCACTTCGACTGTTAGATCAGACTGTGGCATGGCTGCTGACCGGGTTTGCAGTAGCTGTTGGCTCGGCCATGGTCTATTCAAATGTGGTCGATCCACTACTTTCCGGTCATGGGGTTCAGCCGGATCAGGCTGTATTTGCAATCGGCGCCTTGCTTGCGGCAGGCACGCTCGCCTACTGCTTTAAACACAGAACTAAGGCAGCGCAGTGGGCCACCTTCTTCATGGTCGCGCTCTGCATTTGGGCTCATGCGCTTGTCTTTGTGGCACAGCAACTGTTTCGAGGTGCTCCGTTCTCGGCCGGAGACTGTTTGCGCTTGGCTGTTGGTGCCTTGAGTCTCGTCGCTTTCGGCGCAATGTGGTTCAAGGCGGTCCGCGCCGCCCCAGGCGAGGCCCAGGAATGAGTGCACTACCGGGAAATCCGCGGCCTAACCAGTCGCTCGAGCCGACTCGCGTCGGCAAGCCGCCGCTATCGGCTCAGTTTCAACGTTAGGCATCAAGCACCGTGACACTCGACTTCGACCGGGCTGCCGCTATCGCCGCCATCGATGCGGCCCTGAGAAATTGCGATGGCGAAATCTATGTGCCGCCGAACACAGATTCAAAGGCGATGGAAGCTCACTTGCGAGCACATATCTGCGATCCGTTTGCTGTCAGTGCCGAGGTCATGTCGCCTGGCTTCCCGTTCTCCGCGCCAGGTACTAGGCTCGTTGGGCTTTGCCTCGCACATTGCCAGGGCTGTTGGCTGGCTTATCAGCCAGTTGAGGATCGGTTCCTGTGCTTCTGGGGCGAAGATGTTGGGAACCTCGGAGCGCACGGTATCTATGGAAATCCACTCTATTGCTGGTCGGCGTAGCGTGCTCGTCCGCAAGGGCGTGACGCCTAACCATTCGCTCGAGCCGACTCGCGTCGGCAAGCCGCCGCTCGCGGCCCAGCTTCAACGTTGACCGGCAGCTTTCGGGCCCTGAGTTCGAGGTAGCGAGAGACTGCCCCCCGCTGCAGAGCGGACTGCCCTCCACAACCGGCACAACTCACCCGCAAAAAAAGGGGCCTCCCGGCCCCTTCTTCAGTCATTTCCGACTGACAAAATTCTTCCAGCAATTGTTTCGGGCAATTAAAGTCGTAAACATGAGCGCTGGATTCTTGCCGATCTCCGGCGTACTGAAATCGAGTGTCGCCAAGCCAAAGTCGTAAACACTCACCGCACCCAGAGAAAGGGCCTAAGCAGCGCGCATCGGCATAGTTGTTTTGCACTTCGGGAACGCCGGGCATCCCCAGAACGGAGCGCCGCCGTTGCGGGGCACTCGATCAACCATCTTGACACCGCAATTAACGCAGGTGGGCCGCCAGTACTCGCCCTCCAGCGCGACGTTGAGCAGATCGGCCTGTTGCTCAGGCGTCCGAGACGCGATGAGTTGAAGCAGTTT
This sequence comes from Burkholderiaceae bacterium, assembly GCA_041912595.1. GTDB lineage: Bacteria > Pseudomonadota > Gammaproteobacteria > Burkholderiales > Burkholderiaceae_C > Roseateles_B. Next base: position 1,032 of record JAYRMR010000035.1, on the reverse strand, counting down.
GTCGACGCTCAGCAGGTTCACGCCGTTCTCCGAGGCGAAGGTCATGGCGTCGGCGGTGAATGTCGATGTCGTCGCAAACTGGCCTCGCTTGACGTTCTGGGCGGCCATCACGCCCCGCAACTCGCGAATCTTGTCAACGCCGACCTTCTTGCCCTGCCAGTGCTTGCACTGCACCAGGCTCACAGGGGCCCCGGGCTGATTCCGGGAGTACAGCCAAATATCTACGCCGCCGTCAGCACCGTGCGACTGGGACTTGGTCTCAAATCCTGCCTGTTTGAAGAGCGCTTCGACGACTGCCTCAAAGCGTCGCCACTCGATCATGTCGAACACGGCCTGGCTCCACCGATCAGGCCGCTCCTCAGGCTTGGCTGCAGCCGGTACTTCGGCGGCCTGAGCAGGCGTCGATGCCGCCACCGCCGCACGCGTTCCCTTTCGCGAGCGCTTCGAATGAGTTTGATCTTGGCCGACCACCTCCGATTCACCATCGGGCGCCGATATCGGCATGCTGCGGGCTCGTATCTTGTGAGCGACAAACAAGAGACCGGCACCGCCAGCCAACAAGAGCAGCCCCAGGGGCCAGAGCTTTCCAAATACAGCGGCCATCGGTGTCGCCTTCAAGGCGAACGGCAGCACCGTCACCAACAAGCCCATGCCGAGGATATTGACGCCGGCCGTTTCCAATTTGCGCGTCTGGCGCGCTGCTGACTTTGATTGTTTTGCCACTGGGGCCTCCCTTCGGGCCGAGATCATAGTCAGCAATGGCGCCCGATCTTGCGACGTGCTAATGCAAGTCCTGAATCGCCCCGGATTCAGTAGACACCTCTGAGCCTCAAAACTGAGGCCCAATAGGAGGTGCCATGAGTAAGCAGCGATACCCCGAAGAGTTCAAGGCCGAAGCGGTCAAACAGATCACCGAACGCGGACACAAGGTGGCCGACGTATCGGCGAGGCTGGGCGTGAGCCAGCACAGCCTGTACGAGTGGATCAAGGCGCGCCGAACGCCACCTGTTGAGCGTCAAGCCCAGTTGTCGC
>JAYRMR010000034.1:0-54816 GCA_041912595.1 Burkholderiaceae bacterium | reverse complement strand
CCCATCAACCGCGGCGTGGAGATCGCCTCCGAGGTGGCCGACGGCCAGCAGAGCGTGATCCTGCCCCAGGTGACCTTCGGCATCGCGGTGCGCATGGCCGTGATGAGCATCCTGGCCGGCAACTGAGCGGAGAACAGCAAGTGAAGATCCTGATCAAGAACGGCCGCCTGGTGGATGCGGCTTCCGGGCTGGACCGCGTGGGGGACCTCGCCATCGCCGCCGGCCGCATCGTGGCCGTGGGTGAGGTGCCGGCCGACTTCGACGCCCAGCGCGTCATCGATGCCACCGGCCTCGTCGTGGCGCCCGGCCTCGTGGACCTGTGCGCCCGCCTGCGCGAGCCGGGCCACGAGCACGAAGGCATGCTGGAGACCGAGCTGGCCGCGGCCGCCGCGGGCGGCATCACCAGCCTCGTCTGCCCGCCGGACACCGACCCGACGCTGGACGAGCCCGGCCTCGTCGAGATGCTCAAGTTCCGCGCCCGCAAGCTGAGCATGTGCCGGCTCTTCCCGCTCGGCGCGCTGACCCGCGGTCTCAAGGGCGAGCAGCTGACCGAGATGGCCGAGCTGACGGAGGCCGGCTGCGTCGGCTTCTCGCAGGCCGAGGTGCCCATCCGCAACACGCAGTTCCTGCAGCGCGCGCTGCAGTACGCGGCCACCTACGACTACACGGTGTGGCTGCATCCGATGGACCCGTGGCTCTCCGGCGGCGTGGCCGCGAGCGGCGCCGTCGCCACGCGCCTGGGCCTCTCCGGCCTGCCCGTGACGGCCGAGACCATCGCGCTGCACACCATCTTCGAGCTGATGCGGGCCACCGGCGCGCGCGTGCACCTGTGCCGGCTCTCGAGCGCGGCGGGCGTGGCGCTGCTGCGTGCCGCGAAGCAGGAAGGCCTGCCGGTGACGGCGGACGTGTCCATCAACTCCCTGTGCCTGACCGACGTCGACATCGGCTACTTCAACACCGCCATGCGCCTGACACCGCCGCTGCGCCAGGGCCGCGACCGCGACGCGCTGCGCGCGGCGCTGGCAGACGGCACGATCGACGCGCTGGTCTCCGACCACATGCCGGTCAGCGCCGACGAGAAGAACGTGCCCTTCGCCGAGGCCACGCCCGGCGCCACCGGCCTGGAGCTGCTGCTGAGCGTCGCCCTCAAGTGGGCCGAGGACGCCCAGCTGCCCCTGGCGCGCGCGCTGGCCGTGGTCAGCAGCGAGCCGGTGCGGGTGCTGGGCAATGCCCTCGGCTCGCTTTCGGCCAGCGCCGGCCGCCTGGTGGAGGGCGGCGTGGCCGACCTGTGCCTGTTCGACGCCGGCGCCCGCTGGGCCGTCAAGCCGGATCAGCTGGTGAGCCAGGGCACACACACGCCCTTCGCCTTCGAGGTCAGCGGCTTCGAGCTGCCCGGCCGCGTGAAGACGACGATCGTGGCCGGCACGCTGGCCTACGAGGCGCGCTGAGCGCATGCGCACGCTGCTCGGTGTCTGGCGCCTGCTGCGGCTGACGCTGCACGTGCTGCATGGCCTCCTGCTCGTGCAACTGCGCTTCGGCGCCTACACCGCCGCCCAGCGCCAGGCGCGCGTGGGCTGGTGGTCCGGGAAGATGCTGCGCCTGCTGGGCATCACGCTCGCCAGCCAGGGCCAGCCCCGGCCGGGCGCGAAGCTGCTGGTGGCCAATCACGTGTCGTGGCTGGACATCGCCGCCCTGCATGCGCTGATGCCCGAGGCGCGCTTCGTCTCCAAGGCCGACGTGAAGGCCTGGCCGCTGGTCGGCACGCTGGTGACGGCCGTGGGCACGCTCTACATCGAGCGCGCCTCCAAGCGCGATGCGCTGCGCGTGGTGCACCAGTGCGCCGAGGCGCTGCGGGCGGGCGACACCATCGCCTTCTTCCCCGAGGGCACGACCGGCCCCGGCCCCGAGCTGCTGCCCTTCCACGGCAACTTGCTGCAGGCGGCCATCGCCACCGAGCTGCCGGTGCAGCCCGTGGTGCTGCGCTGGCACGAGCCGGGGCAGCGCTACAGCCTCAGCGCCCGCTTCATCGGGGACACGACGCTGGTGCAGAGCCTCTGGCGCGTGGCCACGGCCCGCGGCCTGGCCATCGAGCTGCAGGTGCTGCCGGCCCATGCCACGGCCCATGCCGACCGCCGCCTGCTCGCGGATCATCTGCGCGACTTGATCGCCGCCAAGCTCGGCTGAGCGCGCGCGGGACTACCATCCGGGCATGAGCGCCCCAGCCTCCCATCTCCAGATCCGCCGCGTCGGCATCGACACCTGGCGCGAGAACGTCGCCTACCTGCACCGGGACTGCCCCGTCGTCCGCGCGGCCGGCTTCCAGGCCCTGTCCAAGGTCGAGATCCACGCCAACGGCTGCACCATCCAGGCGGTGCTGAACGTGGTCGATGACGAGCGCATCGTCAGCAACTGCGAGCTGGGGGTCAGCGAGGAAGCCTTCGCACGCTTGGGCGTGGCGGAAGGGCATGTCGCGAGCATCGTGCATGCCGAGCCGCCGCACTCCATCGCGGCCCTGCACCGCAAGATCAACGGGGACCGGCTCGGGCGCGAGGACCTCCTGGGCATCATCCGCGACATCGCCGAGGCCCGCTATTCCAAGATCGAGCTGGCCGCCTTCGTGGTCGCGACCAACCAGGTCGAGCTCGACCGCGAGGAGGTGCTGCACCTCACCGAGGCCATGATCGCCGTCGGCCGCCGCCTGGACTGGCGCGCGCAGGTGGGCTCGGGACCGGTGGTGGACAAGCACTGCATCGGCGGCATCCCGGGCAACCGCACGTCCATGCTCGTGGTGCCCATCGTCGCGGCCCACGGCATGCTGTGTCCCAAGACCAGCTCGCGCGCCATCACCTCGCCCGCCGGCACGGCCGACACCATGGAGGTGCTGGCCAATGTCGAGCTACCCTTCGACCGCATGGTCAGCATCGTGCGGGACCACCACGCCTGCCTCGCCTGGGGCGGCACGGCGGACCTCTCGCCGGCGGACGACATCCTCATCAGCGTCGAGCGGCCCCTGTCCATCGACTCCCCGGGGCAGATGGTGGCGTCCATCCTGTCCAAGAAGATCGCGGCCGGCTCCACGCACCTCGTGCTCGACATCCCGGTGGGCGAGAGCGCCAAGGTGCGCTCGATGGCCGAGGCGCACCGGCTCAAGAAGCTCTTCGAGTTCGTGGCGGAGCACCTGCGCCTGCAGCTGGACGTGGTGATCAGCGACGGCCGCCAGCCCATCGGCCGGGGCATCGGCCCGGTCCTGGAGGCGCGCGACGTGATGCAGGTGCTGCGCGGGGACCCCGAGGGGCCGCACGACCTGCGCCAGAAGGCGCTGCGCCTGGCCGGCCGCATGATCGAGTTCGACCCCGATGTGCGGGGCGGGCAGGGCTACCAGATCGCCCGCGACATCCTGGAATCGGGCCGAGCGCTGGCGCAGATGGAAGCCATCATCGAGGCCCAGGGCCGCCGTGCCGAGCCGCCGCCGCTGGGGGCGCTCAGCACCGAGATCCTGGCGCCGCAGGACGGCGTGGTGCTGGCCCTCGACAACCTGCGCATCGCCCGCATCGCCCGCCTGGCCGGCGCGCCGCAGGTGCCCGGCGCGGGCCTGGACCTGCTGCGCAAGCTGGGCGATCCGGTGAAGGCCGGCGAGCCGCTGTACCGCATCCATGCCCAGTACCCGACGGACCTGCAGTTCGCCCGCGAGCTCGCGGCCCGGGACAGCGGCTGCCGCCTGGGCAGCGCCGCCGACTGGGCGGAGGCCTCGCACGCCGCGGGCTTCTTCTCGATCTGATCGATCTCCCCGACACCGACACCGACCCTGACCTGCGCCATGGCTCAAGACCTGACCCTGCTGCTCGCCTTCGAGGACGAAGCGCCCCTGGCCCGTGATCTGGCGGAGGCCCTCGGCCTGCGCCTGGACTTCATCCGCCGCCACCGTTTCCCCGACGGCGAGCTGCGCCTCGTGCTGCCCAAGCCGCTGCCCGAGCGCGTGATCCTGCTGCGCGGCCTGCAGCAGCCCAACGAGAAGATGGTGGAGCTGCTCATCGTGGCGCCCGCGGCGCGGGAGCTCGGTGCCAGGCGCCTCACGCTCGTCACGCCCTACCTGGCCTACATGCGCCAGGACATCGAGTTCACGCCCGGCGAGGCCGTCAGCCAGCGGCATGTGGCGCGCTGGCTGTCCCAGCTCTTCGACCACGTGATCACGCTGGACCCGCATCTGCACCGCATCAGCAGCCTGGACGAGGTCATGCCGCCCGGTGTGGGCGTGGCGCTGTCCGTCGCTCCGGTGCTGGGCGCCTGGATCGCCCGCCACGTGCCGGGTGCGCTGCTCATCGGCCCCGACGAGGAGTCTGGCCAATGGGTGAAGGAGGCGGCGCTGGCCGGCGGGCTCGAGCATGCCGTGGGCCGCAAGCTGCGCGAGGGCGACCATCAGGTGCGCCTGGCGCTGCCCGAGGTGGACGTGAAGGGCCGGGCGGTCGTGCTGCTGGACGACATGGCCTCGACCGGCCGCACGCTGATCGGCTCGGCCGAGCAGCTGCTGGCGCGCGGCGCGGCGTCGGTGGACGTGGCCGTCACGCATGCGCTCTTCAACGGCGATGCGCTGCCCCTGCTCAAGGCGGCGGGCGTGCGCCATGTCTGGAGCAGCAATGCGGTGCCGCACGAGAGCAATGCGGTCAGCGTGGTGCCGCTGCTGGCGGACGCCATCCGGGCGCTCGGCTGAGCGCCGTCCCGCCGGGCGGCAGGCTCAGGGCGTGAGCCAGGGGCGGGCCCAGCCCAGGCCTTCGCGCGTGCCGGCGGCGGGCCGGTATTCGCAGCCCACGTGGCCCGTGTAGCCCCAGTCGTCCAGCGCCTGCAGCAGCGCTTCCACGCGCAGCTCGCCGCGGTCGGGCTCATGGCGGTCGGGCGCCCCGGCCACCTGCACATGGCCCAGCCGGCCGCGCTCGAAGGCGTCGCGCAGCTTGCGCAGCACCTCGCCCTCGCTGCGCTGGCAGTGGTAGGCATCGAACTGCAGCAGCACGCGTGCGTCGTTCAGCTGGTCCAGCAACGCGTGCGCCTGCGCCTGGCTGTGCAGGAAGTAGCCGGGCATGTCGAGGCGGTTGATGGGCTCGATGCACAGGCGCAGCGCGCTGTCACCGATCTGCTCGACGGCCCAGCGCAGCTGCGCGAGGTAGGCGTCCTGCGCGGCCTCGGGCGGGACCGAAGCATCCGGCACACCGGCCATCACGTGCAGGCGCTGCGTGCCCGCGGTGCTGGCGTAGTCCAGCGCGCGCAGCAGGCCGTCCCGGAAGTCCTCGTGCCGATGCCGCAGGCAGGCCAGGCCGCGATCGCCCGCGGCCCAGTCGCCGGCCGGCGCATTGAACAGGGCCAGGCGCAGGCCCAGCGCCTGCAGGTGGGCCGCCAGCGGCGCGGCCGGCTCGGCATAGGGGAAGAGGATCTCGCACGCCGCGAAGCCGTCCGCGCGGGCCGCGGCCCAGCGCTCGGCGGCCGGCAGCTCCTGGTACAGGAAGGAGAGGTTGGCGGCGAGTGCAGGCATGGTCGACGATACCGTTGAATAGTTCACGGCGCTCGGTGGCCGCGCCAATGGCCACAGGCAAGAAAAAAGGCGAGCAGTTCACTCGCCTTTTCTTGTCAGAGCGGCCTCGCAAGGCGCATGAGAGGGTCAGGCCTTGCCTTGGCTGGCTACGGCCGCCGCGGCCTTGGCCGCAGCCTCGGCGTCACCGAGGTAATAGCTCTTGATGGGCTTGAGATCGGCGTCCAGCTCGTACACGAGCGGAATGCCGTTGGGGATGTTCACGCCCACGATGGCGTCGTCGGCAATGCCGTCCAGGTACTTCACCAGGGCCCGAATGCTGTTGCCGTGTGCCGCAATCACCACACGCTTGCCGGCCTTGATGGCGGGTGCGATGCTGTCATTCCAGACGGGCAGCACCCGTGCGACCGTGTCCTTCAGGCATTCGGTGAGGGGCACGTCGTCGGGCTTGAGCCGGGCGTAACGCACGTCACCGCGCTCGCTGCGGGGGTCCTGTGCCTCCAGCGGCGGCGGCGGGGTGTCGTAGCTACGGCGCCAGACCAGGACCTGCTCGTCACCGTACTGCTTGGCCATGTCGGCCTTGTTGAGACCCTGCAGGGCGCCGTAGTGGCGCTCGTTGAGACGCCAACTGTGGACTACAGGCAACCAAGTTCGATCCATCTGATCCAGACAATGCCAAAGCGTCCAAACTGCACGCTTGAGCATGGACGTGTAAGCCACATCGAAGTCCAGCCCGGCATCCTTGATGAGTCGACCGGCCTGCTTGGCCTGCTCCACACCGGTGGCGGTCAGGTCAACGTCGGTCCAACCGGTGAAGCGGTTTTCCAGATTCCAGGTGGATTCACCATGGCGGATGAGAACGAGCTTGTACATGGGCGATTCGGTTCCTTGAGAGGGCGGCAGGCAGGATGCCCGCCGGCGCGAGGCCTGCGCAGCGAGCTGCAGCGCGGCTCGGATTCTATCGAGCGCGGTCCGGATCGGGACTTTCCTAAAGAACGCGGCAGCCTTGCCGAAAGCAACGGACATGCATGCTACGGCCCGTTCTTCGCTGGACGGGCCGCTTTTTAGTTTCAAACCAAAGGAGACCTAGATGATGGTTCTGAAGTCACTTCGGCTGGCGCCGCTGGCGCTGGGCGTGCTGGCCCTGTCGGCCCAGGCGCAGTCGGACACGCACTCCATGTTCACCTTCTCCGGCTTTGGCACGGTGGGCATGGTCAAGACCAGTACCGACGATGCGGATTTCGTGATCTCCGGCCAGCCGAGCGGCGCCACCAAGAAGTGGAGCGGCGACGTGGACACCAAGCTGGGCGTCCAGGTGGGGGCCAAGTTCAATGACATGTTCTCGGCCACCGTGCAGGTGCTGAGCAAGCACAACGGCGACGGCAACTACAAGCCGGGCATCGAGTGGGCCTTTGCCAAGGCGCAGTTCAGCCCGTCGCTGAGCATGCGCGTCGGCCGCATGGGCGGCCCGTTCTTCGCGGTGTCCGACTTCCGTGACGTGGGCTATGCCAACACCTGGCTGCGTCCGCCGCAGGACGTCTACGGCCAGGTGCCGGTGAGCCAGATGGACGGCGCCGACATCAGCTACCAGACCCTGCTGGGCAGCAGCACCGTCAACCTGCAGGTTTACGCGGGCAAGTCCGACGCCGTCTTCGAAGGCGTGGACGTGCACATGAAGAGCATGCTCGGCTTCAACGCCACGGCCGAACTCGACGGTGGCTTCACGCTGCGGCTGGGTCACGTGCAGGGCAAGCTGACGGTGGACAGCGTCTCGCTGGCCGGCCTCGTGACGCTGCTGCACGCCACGCCCTTCGGCGCAGTGGGCGACCAGCTCTCGGCCGTCGACAAGAAGTCCACCTTCACCGGCGTCGGCCTGGCCTGGGACCAGGGCGACTGGCTCGCCAACGTCGAATACACGATGCGCCGCACGGAAAGCTATGTGCCGGACACCGACGGCTGGTACGCCACGCTGGGTCACCGCTTCGGCAAGTTCACGCCTTACGTGACGGTCTCCGAGCTCAAGCAGAAGGACAGCAACGTCAACAACGTGATCCCTGCCGGCGTGAAGATCCCCTCGCCGCCGGCCCCGTTCCCCATCGCCGACCTCAAGGCCGTGGTGGACAAGACGCTGTACGACCAGAGCAACCAGCAGAAGTCGGTGGCCCTGGGCCTGCGCTGGGACGCCTACCGCAACGTCGCGGTGAAGGCCCAGTACGAGCGCATCACGCCGACCGGCCCGGGCCTGTTCACGAACCCGCAGGCCAGCTTCGGGTCCAGCAAGGTCAACGTCTACAGCGTGTCTGTGGACTTCGTTTTCTGAGGAGGCCCACATGCGTCTGATGCATCGTTTCGTCTCTCGTGCGCTGTGCCTGGCTGCCCTGCTGATGGCGGGTGCCGCCCAGGCGCAGGTCGCCGTGGTCGTGAACCCCAAGAGCGCCGCCGCCAACATGACGGCCGAACAGGTGGCCAACATCTTCCTGGGCAAGAGCAATGCGCTGCCCAGCGGTGCGGCCGCGGCCCCCGTGGACCAGCCGGAAAGTGCGGCCATCCGCGAGACCTTCTATACCAAGGTCACCGGCAAGAACAGCGCGCAGGTCAAGGCGGCCTGGTCGCGCCTGGTCTTCTCCGGCAAGGCCACGCCGCCCAAGGAAGTGGGCAGCTCGGCTGAAGTGAAGAAATTCGTGGCCGGCAACCCCGACGCCATCGGATACATCGAGAAGTCTGCCGTCGACGGCAGCGTCAAGGTCGTCCTGACCGTCGATTGAGTCGGTGAAGAAGACAGCCGGGCGGGGCGCGACCCGCCGCGCCCGGCGACCAAGGAGTTGGACATGAATGTCAAGACCCGGATCTGGCTGCTGCCGGTGCTGGCCGCCGTGATCTTCGCGATCGGGATCGCCGTCGTGCTGGCCTTCTCGGCGCGCACGTCCGGCGCCATCAAGGCCATCGGCAGCGTGCATGCGCCGTACCTCGATGCCACCAACCAGTTCGCCTCGCAGCTCGAGGCGCTGGGCGCCACCATCCAGAGCGCGGTAGCCGAGGGCGAGAAGAAGCGCCTGGACGAGGCCAACGAGCGCGCGGCCGCCATGCGCAAGACGCTGGCCACCATCAAGGCCATCGAGGGCCGTGCGGAGATGGCCGGCAAGCTGTCCTCCAGCTTCGAGACCTACTACGGCGCGGCGTCCGACACGGCGCAGCTCTTCCTGGGCATGAAGCAGGGCGACCAGGCCGGCGCCATTCCCAAGATGCAGGGCGCGCTGAAGGACCTGGAAGGCGTGCTGGGCAAGGCGCGCGCGGAGGCTCGCCAGAGCTTCGACAGCGGCCTGGACGCCGCCAGCTCCGGCGTGGCCTCGAGCCTCACCGCCATCATGGTGAGCGGCCTCGTGGTGGTGCTGTGCCTCGGCGCGGGCTCGTTCTTCGTGATCGGCAGCGTGTGGCGCCAGCTGGGCGGCGAGCCCGAATATGCGCGTGACGTCATGCGGCAGATGGCCGAGGGCGACCTCTCCCAGGACATCGTCGTGAGCCCCGGCGCGGACGCGAGCCTGCTGGCCGCGGTGCGTGACATGTCCAGCGGCCTGGCGTCCATCGTGGCCAATGTGCGCACGGGCACGGACTCCATGACCGTGGCCTCCCGCGAGATCGCCGTGGGCAACCACGATCTCTCGGTGCGGACGGAGAAGCAGGCGACCTCGCTCGAGCAGACCTCGTCCAACATGCAGACGCTCACCGAGACGGTGCGCCAGAGCGCCGACGCGGCCGCGCAGGCGAACCAGCTCGCGGGCTCGGCCGCGGCCGTGGCCCAGAAGGGCGGCGAGGTGGTCAACCAGGTGGTCAGCACCATGGACGAGATCAACGCCAGCTCGAAGAAGATCAACGACATCATCGGCGTGATCGACGGCATCGCCTTCCAGACCAACATCCTGGCACTGAACGCGGCCGTCGAGGCGGCGCGTGCGGGCGAGCAGGGTCGCGGCTTCGCGGTGGTGGCGGGCGAGGTGCGCTCGCTGGCCCAGCGCAGTGCCGAGGCCGCTAAGGAGATCAAGGCGCTGATCGGCGCGAGCGTCGACAAGGTGGAGTCCGGCAGCCGCCTGGTGCAGGACGCGGGCGCGACCATGAGCGAGATCGTGGCCAGCGTGCAGCGCGTCTCGGACATCATCGGCGAGATCACCGCGGCGTCCAGCGAGCAGAGCCAGGGCATCACGCAGGTGAACCAGTCCGTCACGCAGCTGGACCAGATGACGCAGCAGAACGCCGCGCTCGTCGAGCAGGCCGCCGCCGCGGCCAGCAGCCTCGAACAGCAGGCGCGATCGCTGCAGACGGCGGTGTCGACCTTCAAGCTCGGCTGAGCCCCGCGCTCGGCGAGCCCCGCAACGGCGCCTCCGGGCGCCGTTGCTCATGGTCTCGCCCGTTTTGCGGATGCGAGGTGCTGCGGCCGGCGCCGACGCCCCGGGCGCCTTTCTATAATCCGCCACCCCTTCCCATTGAGGCCCCGAATTGAAATTCCTGATCGACAACTGGTATCTGGTCCTGGCGGCCCTGGTCTCTGGCGGCCTGCTGCTGCGCGGCGCCCTGCAGGGCGGTGGCGCCGGCCAAGTCAACACGAACGAGGCGGTGCGCCTGGTCAATCGCGAGAAGGGCCTGCTGATCGACGTCTGCGAGCCGGCCGAGTACGCCGCCGGTCACGCCAGCGGTGCCCGCAACATCCCGCTTGGCACACTCGAGGCGAGCAAGGACCTGCCGTCCAACAAGACCCTGCCTCTCGTGCTGGTGTGCCAGAGCGGCGCACGCGCCAGCCGCGCCGCTGGCATCCTTCGCAAGGCGGGCCATGCCAATGTGCAGGTGCTCGCCGGTGGGATGAAGGCCTGGCGCGAGGCCAATCTGCCCATCGAGAAGGCCTGAGGGCCGCCCGGGCGGACGCTCCGCCCGGCCCCCCGATAGCCGTCCCGTCGGTCGCGCGTTGAGAGTGAATGAGAGTCCGGCCATGAGCCTTGTGAAGATGTACACCACCCAGGTCTGCCCCTACTGCGTGCGGGCCAAGACCCTGCTGAAGCAGCGCGGCGTCGAGCAGATCGAGGAGATCCGCGTGGACCTCGACCCCGCGCAGCGCGAGGCGATGATGACCCTCACGGGCCGTCGCACGGTGCCGCAGATCTTCATCGGCGACACCCACGTCGGTGGTTGCGACGACCTCATGGCGCTCGACCAGCGCGGCGGCCTGATGCCGCTGCTGCAGCAGACCGCCTGACACCGCCCCGGCCCCGGACGGGCCGCAGGCGCGGTGAATCCGGGCCGCTTGCCCTCCCGGCTGCCCGCCTCCTGTCGCCCCGGCGTGGGGTCATCTTGCGCCAATTCAAGGGTGGGCAAGTCCGCTCCCGGGTGCCGCCACAGGGTGGGTGATAATCCGCCCCGTCTGCTTGGCGGCGGTATGTTTGCCGGGCATCTACCCACACCACGAGATCACCATGTCCGACGAGCAACTGACCCCCGTGTTCAACATCCAGCGCATGTACCTGAAGGACCTGTCGCTGGAGCAGCCGAATTCCCCGCTGATCCTGACCGAGCAGGGCCAGCCCCAGGTCGACATCAACCTGACCCTGGCCGCCGACCCGGTCGCCGAGGGCATGTTCGAAGTCGCCGTGACCGCGACCGTGACCACCAAGCTGGCCGCTGACCGCACGCTGTTCCTGATCGAGGCCAAGCAGGCCGGCATCTTCGAGATCCGCAACCTGCCGCCGGAGCAGATGGAAGGCATCCTGGGCATCGTGTGCCCGCAGATGATCTACCCCTACCTGCGCGCCGTCGTGTCCGACATCTGCACCCGCGCCGGCTTCCCGCCCGTGCTGCTGACGGAAGTGAACTTCCAGGCCATGTTCGAGGCTCGCCAGCAGGCCCAGGCCGAACAGCCGGCCGCCGAAGCCCTGAACTGAGCGACCCTGGCATGATCGGGCCTGCGGGTCCGGGTCGCGCTCCCCGAGGAGCGGGCCACATGCCAGAAGCGCACCCGGGGGCTGCGCCCCGAGCACGCCACCGCGAGGTGGCGTCGTCGTTTCAGGCGAGCCCTCTTGTGTCGAACGAAACCAGAACCCGGGGCCCCGCGGCCCCGAAGCCGGCAACGCCATGAAGATCAGCATTTTGGGAGCCGGTGCCTGGGGCACCGCACTGGCCATCCAGGCCGCCGCGCGGCATGACGCGCTGCTGTGGGCCCGTGACGAGGCCCAGGTGCAGGACATGCGGGCCAGCCGCAGCAACGAGCGCTACCTGCCCGGCGCGGCGCTGCCCGCGGCGCTGCAGCTGGACAGCCGGCTGGACGTGGCGCTCGCGCATGCCCGCGACGGCCTCCTCATCATCGCCACGCCGATGGCCGCGCTGCGCGGCATGCTGCAGCAGATGCCCCCGGGCGCCCGCGTCATGTGGCTGTGCAAGGGCTTCGAGGCGGGCACCGGCCTGCTGGGGCACGAGATCGCCCGCGAGGTGCGGCCCGATCTGCGGGTGGGCATTCTCTCGGGCCCGAGCTTCGCGCAGGAGGTGGCGGCCGGTCAGCCGACGGCCCTGGTGTCCGCCAGCGAGGACGACGCCCTGGCGCAGCTCGGCGTGCAGGCCTTCCACGGCGAGCGCCTGCGTGTCTACAGCGCGAATGATCCCGTGGGGGTCGAGGTGGGCGGCGCCGTCAAGAACGTCATGGCGATCGCGGTGGGCATCGCCGACGGCCTGCGCCAGCAGGCGGAAGCCGCCGGCCAGCCTGGGCAGGCACCGGGTCTGAATGCACGCGCTGCACTGATCACGCGCGGCCTGGCCGAGATGCTGCGCCTGGGCCTGGCCTTGGGCGCCCGCACCGAGACCTTCATGGGCCTGTCCGGCATGGGCGACCTCGTGCTGACGGCCACGGGCGATCTCTCCCGCAATCGCCGCGTGGGCCTGTTGCTCGCGCAGGATCTGGCGCTCGACGACATCCTGCACCGCCTGGGCCACGTGGCCGAGGGCGTCTACAGCGCCCCGACGGTGCTGGCCCGCGCTCGGGCCAAGGGGGTGGACATGCCCATCACCGAGGCCGTCGTCGCCGTGCTCGAAGGCCGCCTGAGCCCGCGCGCCGGCGTGGACCTGCTCATGGGCCGCCAGGCGCGCGCCGAGCACTGACACCCCCGTCGGGAGCCCGCCATGCCGAATCGCCGCGACACGCTGTTGCATCTCGCGGGGCTGCTCGCGGCCCCGCTGCCGGGCCTGGCGGCCACGGAAGCGTGGCCGCAGCGGCCGCTCAAGCTCATCGTGCCCTTCCCGCCGGGCAGTTCGCCGGACCTGATCGGGCGTGCCCTGGCCGATGGTCTGCGGCCTCAGCTCGGGCAGGCGATGGTGGTGGAGAACAAGCCGGGCGCCGGCGGCCTCATCGGCACGGGCCTCGCTGCCCATGCCGCGCCGGACGGCTACACCTGGCTGCTGACGATCCAGGGCCCTCTGACGACGGCCGACCTGCTCAGCCGCAAGCCCGGCTACGACGCCAGGAAAGACCTGACCCCCGTCAGCCTGATCGCCTCGTCGCCCAATGTGCTGCTGGTGTCTCCCAGCCTGGGCGTCAGCACGCTGCCGGCCTTTCTCGAGTGGCTGCGCGCGCAGCGTGTGGGCCCGAACTACGGCTCGGTCGGCCCGGGCAGCGCCTCGCATCTCGCGATGGAGGACCTCGCGGCGCGCGCCGGGGTGTCCTTGAACCATGTGCCCTATGCCGGCTTCCCGCAGGTGCTGCAGGCGCTGCTGGCCGGTGAGATCCAGGCGGCCTTCATGGTGCCAGGCATGGCGCTCGGCGCCTGGAAGGCGGGCCGGGTGCGCGCGCTGGGCCTCAGCGGCAGCGTGCGCAACACGAGCTGGCCCGAGATGCCCACGCTCGCGGAGCAGGGGCTGAAGGACTTCGAGGCGCTGTCATGGCAGGGTCTGCTCGCGCCGGCCGGCACGCCGGCCCCGCTGGTGGAGCGCATGGCGGCGCTCGTGAGCGCGCTGGTGCGCGGCCCGGCCTTCCGCGAGCGCCTGCTGGCCCAGCATTTCAATGCCATCGGCTCCGCTCCCGAGGGGCTGCGCCGCCAGATGCAGGAAGACCGCGAGCGCTGGGGCCGGGTGATCCAGCGGCTGCGGCTCAAGCCGGAATAGCGCGGGGCGTGGCCCCGGGGCGGTGAGTGAGGTCGAGGCGTCTGGCGATGGCGTTGATTCAGGCGCCGCCGTCGTAGCCGTGCTGTCGCCAGGCGTCGAAGACCGCCACCGCCACCGCATTGCTGAGATTCAGGCTGCGCTGCGCCGGTCGCATGGGCAGGCGCACGCGCTGCGCCGCCGGGAAGCTGTCCCGCAAGGCCGGCGGGAGGCCGGCGGTCTCCGAGCCGAAGATCAGCCAGTCCCCCGGCTGCCAGCGCTGCTCGGCCAGCGTGTGGCTGCCGCGCGTGGTGAAGGCGAACATCCGGTCCGCCGCGGGCTGCTCGGCGGCGAGGAAGGCGGCCCAGTCGGCGTGCCTCTTGAGGCGCGTGTACTCGTGGTAATCCAGCCCGGCGCGCTGCAGCAGGCGGTCCTCCATCGAGAAGCCCAGCGGCTCGATCAGGTGCAGCTCGCAGCCGGTGTTGGCGGCCAGGCGGATCACGTTGCCCGTGTTGGGCGGGATTTCGGGGTGGACCAGGACGATGCGGAACATGTGCGCAGTCTAGGGCCTGCGCGGCCGACGGCGCGGCGTCAGGCCGCCCGCATCAGCACCCAGGCCCGGACCTCGCGCGCGCCGGCCCGCTTGAGCGTGCGCGCCACTTCGTCGAGGGTGGCGCCGGTGGTCATGACGTCGTCGACCACGGTGATGCAGGCGCCGCGCGCCCGTGCGGCCTGCGCGGGCGTCAGCAGGAAGGCGCCCCGGACCTCGCGCCGGCGCTGGGCAGCGCCGAGGCGGGACTGCACCGCTCCCGGCAGGCGCAGCAGCAGGCGCGGCGCGTAGGGCAGGCCCAGCGGGCCGGCGAGGCGCCGGGCGAGCTCGTGGCTCTGGTTGTAGCCGCGCTCGGCCAGGCGCTCCCGGGAGAGCGGCACGCAGCACAGCAGGTCGGGGCGCGTGGCGGGGGCTGACAGTGCCAGCATCAGCTCGGCGAGCGGGCGCGCCAGCTGCGGGCGGGCATTGAACTTGAAGTCGAGAAGCAGGCGGTCCCAGGGATGGGTGTAGTCGAGTGCGGCCTGGCAGTGGTCGAGGGCGGGCGGCCGGCGCTGGCAACGCCGGCAGCGCAAGCCGGTGGATGTCGGCAGGGGCAGGGGCAGGGCGCAGGCCTCGCAGCGGGCCGACAGGCGGCGATCCGCCTGCCGACGGGCGGCCGCCGTGCAGGCGTCGCACAGCCGCGCCCGGCTCCCCTGGCGGCACAGCAGGCACTGGCCGCCCAGCGCGCCCAGGAGCGCGTGGGCCGCGGCCATCAGGCCTTTGCGGCGGGTCCGGGCGGGGGTGGGCATGGCTCAATATACTGACGCCGATGAATGATTCCGCGCGCCCCGTCCCCCATCAGGTTGATGCCCAGGCCCTGCAGCACCAGCTCAGCCGCCTGGCCCGGCAGGACGCAGCGCCCTGGCTCCACGCCGAGGTGGCGCGCCGCATGGCGGAGCGCCTGGATTTCATCAAGCTCAAGCCCGCGGACTACCTGGACTGGGCGCCCGGCCTGGGGGACAGCCAGGCGGCGCTGGCGGCGGCCTACCCGGCGGCGCGCGCCTGGTGGCTGGAGCCCACGCCGGCCCTGCGCGAGCGCGCGGCCGCCCGGCTGCACCAGCCCTGGTGGAAGAAGATGCTCGGCGGCGCCCGCCCGCAGCTGGCGCAGGGCGGCGAGGCGGTGCAGATGTTGTGGGCCAACATGGCCCTGCACGCCGCGCCGGACAAGCCCGAGCTGCTCAAGACCTGGCACCAGCTGCTGGCGGTGGACGGCTTCCTGATGTTCTCCTGCCTGGGGCCGGACAGCTTCGTGGAGCTGGTGCGCCTGTACGAGGCCGAGGGCTGGGGCCGGCCGCTGCCGGCCTGGGTCGACATGCACGACCTCGGCGACATGATGGTGGAGGCCGGCTTCGCGGACCCGGTGATGGACCAGGAGCGCCTGCGCCTCACCTGGGCCGATCCGGCCAAGCTGCTGGCCGACCTGCACGCCCTGGGCGGCAATGTGGCGCCGGGGCGCTTCCCGGGGCTGCGCACGCCCCGCTGGCGGGATCGGCTGCTGGCGGCGCTGGACGGGATGCGGGGGCCGGACGGCCTGATCGCGCTCACTGTGGAACTGGTCTACGGCCATGCCTTCAAGCCCGTGCCGCGGCCGCGGATGAGCGGCGAGACCCGCGTCAGTCTGGACGACATGCGCAGCATGGTGCGCCGCCCAGGCAAGGACTGACCCCGCGCGCGCCGCTTGAGCGGCTCCAGCGCGACCCTGTCTACAGGGTAAACAGGCAGTCGAATGCGACGTACAAAGACCACATGGCCTCAGGGTGCCTGGGCTAAAATCCCGCGGTTTTCTGAGGCCAAATCCCTTTCATCCTAGGGTATTTACGGTGCCTTGGCTTTGCGTCAGGTCAACAGGTGAAGCTATTTGAGTCAGGTGCTGGCGGCTGCGGCCGGCGCGCCTGCGTCAGGCTGGTGCAGGGGCTGTTTTCTGCACCCGCCAATGCCTGATGAGCTGAGGCCAGGTGCGGGGTCAGGACTTGCCAGGGGCAGGGCTGGGTCTCGGAAGCTGAAGGTTTGTCGAGCCGGCTCTGCCGCGTCGCGCTGCAAGGTGTGACATGGGGGCTGGCGGGAAGGACGCAAGGGCGGATGTGCGGACCTCACGGGCGCGCATCGGCTTGTCGGATCGATTGGAGACAGAAGTGACGACCATGAAGATGATGAACGCAGCTGTGCGTCAGCTGGGGCGGGCCTGCAGCCGCTACAGCCTGGCGCTGGGCGCGACGCTGGCCACCCATGCCGCACTGGCGAACCCCGTCAAGGACCTGCCGGGCGGCCCCGCCGTCAACCAGCTGAACCTGCACCCGCCGGTCACCAAGATCGCCAGCGAGCAGATGTGGCTGCACAACATGATGCTGGTGCTGTGCCTGGCCATCTTCGTGGCGGTCTTCGGGGTGATGTTCTATTCCATCATCAAGCACCGCAAGTCCAAGGGCGCCGTGCCCGCGAACTTCCACGAGAGCGTCAAGGTCGAGATCGCCTGGACCGTCGTGCCCTTCATCATCGTGATCCTGATGGCCCTGCCGGCCACCAAGGTCGTCGTCGCGATGAAGGACACCACCAACGCCGACCTGACCATCAAGGCCACCGGCTACCAGTGGAAGTGGGGCTACGACTACATCAAGGGCGAGGGCGAGGGCATCGGCTTCCTGTCCACCCTGGACGTGAACCAGCGCAATGCCTCCGACTCCGGCAAGCCCGAAGCCGTCGACGACTACCTGCTGCGCGTGGACAACCCGCTGGTGGTGCCCGTCGGCAAGAAGGTGCGCATCATCACCACCGCCAACGACGTCATCCACGCCTGGATGGTGCCGGCCTTCGGCGTCAAGCAGGATGCCATTCCCGGCTTCGTGCGGGACACCTGGTTCAAGGCCGAGAAGACCGGCGACTTCTACGGCCAGTGCGCCGAGCTGTGCGGCAAGGAACACGCCTACATGCCCATCCACGTGAAGGTGCTGTCCGCCGAGGACTACGCCAAGTGGGTCGACGGCAAGAAGAAGGAAATGGCCGCCAAGGCGGACGATCCCTCCAAGGTCTGGAAGCAGGAAGAGCTGATCGCCCGCGGCGAGAAGGTCTACAACGCCAACTGCGCCGCCTGCCACAAGGCCGACGGCAAGGGCGCCGGCCCCATCAAGGCCCTGGACGGCTCGCCCGTGGTGCTCTCCGACAAGCATGAGGACCAGATGCAGGTCGTGCTCAACGGCCGCCTGGACAAGGGCATGCCCGCCTGGAAGCAGCTGAGCGACACCGAAATCGCCGCCGTCATCACCTACACCAAGAACAGCTGGTCCAACAAGACCGGCCAGATCGTGCAGCCGGCCGAGATCGTGGCCGCGCGCAAGTGATGGTTTGAACGTCAAGGAACAGAGGAATCAACATGAGTGCAGTGCTTGACCCCCACGGTCATGACGTTCATGCCCACGGGCACGATCACCACGACGACCACCATGCGCCCACCGGCTGGCGCCGCTGGGTGTTTGCCACCAACCACAAGGACATCGGGACGCTGTACCTGCTGTTCGCCTTCACGATGCTGATGATCGGCGGCGTGCTGGCCCTGTGCATCCGCGCCGAGCTGTTCCAGCCCGGCCTGCAGTTCTTCAACCCCGAGCTGTTCAACCAGTTCACGACCATGCATGGTCTGATCATGGTGTTCGGCGCGATCATGCCGGCCTTCGTGGGCTTCGCGAACTGGATGATCCCGCTGCAGATCGGCGCTTCGGACATGGCCTTCGCGCGGATGAACAACTTCAGCTTCTGGCTGATGATCCCCGCCGCGCTGATGCTGGTCGCGTCCTTCTTCATGCCCGGTGGCGCTCCCGCCGCCGGCTGGACGCTGTACGCGCCGCTGACGCTGCAGATGGGCCCCTCCATGGATGCCGGCATCTTCGCGATGCACATCCTGGGTGCCTCGTCCATCATGGGCTCGATCAACATCATCGTGACCATCCTGAACATGCGCGCGCCCGGCATGACGCTGATGAAGATGCCCATGTTCGCCTGGACCTGGCTCATCACGGCCTACCTGCTGATCGCCGTGATGCCCGTGCTGGCCGGCGCCATCACCATGACGCTGACGGACCGCCACTTCGGCACCAGCTTCTTCAGCGCTGCCGGTGGTGGTGACCCCATCATGTACCAGCACATCTTCTGGTTCTTCGGTCACCCCGAGGTCTACATCATGATCCTGCCGGCCTTCGGCATCGTGAGCCAGATCGTGCCGGCCTTCGCCCGCAAGCGCCTGTTCGGCTACGCCTCCATGGTGTACGCCACGGCCTCCATCGCCATCCTGTCCTTCATCGTGTGGGCCCACCACATGTTCGCGACCGGCATGCCGGTGACGGGCCAGCTGTTCTTCATGTACGCCACGATGCTGATCGCCGTGCCGACGGGCGTGAAGATCTTCAACTGGCTGGCCACGATGTGGCGCGGTTCGATGACCTTCGAGACCCCGATGCTGTGGGCCGTGGGCTTCATCTTCGTGTTCACGATGGGCGGCTTCACCGGCCTGATCTGCGCCATGGCGCCGATCGACATCCAGATCCAGGACACCTACTACGTCGTCGCCCACTTCCACTACGTGCTGGTGGCAGGCTCGCTGTACGCCCTGTTCGCCGGCGTGTACTACTGGGGCCCGAAGTGGTCCGGCGTGATGATCTCGGAGACGCGCGGCAAGATCCACTTCTGGGGCTCGCTGATCTTCTTCAACGTCACCTTCTTCCCGATGCACTTCCTGGGTCTGGCCGGCATGCCCCGTCGCTACGCCGACTACCCCATGCAGTTCGCCGACTTCAACATGGTCGCGTCCATCGGTGCCTTCGGCTTCGGCCTGATGCAGGTCTACTTCTTCTTCGCCGTCGCGATCCCCATGATGCGCGGCAAGGGTGAGAAGGCCCCGCAGAAGCCCTGGGAAGCCGCTGAAGGCCTGGAGTGGGAAGTGCCGTCGCCGGCCCCGTTCCACACCTTCGAGACGCCGCCCAAGCTGGACGCCACCGCCACCAAGGTGATCGGCTGAAGGACCCCGTGATGAGCACGACGCCTGAACAACGCAAGGCCAATCGCCGCCTGGGCCTGATCCTGGCCTCGGTCGCGATCGCCTTCATGGTCGGCTTCATGGTCAAGATGACCTGGCTGGGGCATTGAGGCCGTCATGAGCGACAAGCGCTGGCAACTCGCGGACCTCCTGCGCCGGGACAACCGGCTCATGATGGGCAAGCTGCTGGTCATCGTGGCGCTCATGTCCGGCTTCGGCTATGCCCTGGTGCCGGTCTACCGCGCGGTCTGCACGGCGCTGGGCATCAACGTGCTCACGCTCGCGGAGGGCGCGCACGTGGCCCGGGCCGAGGACGTCAAGAACACCCAGGTGGACTACAGCCGCAGCATCGAGATCGAGTTCGATGCCAACGCTCGCGGCCCCTGGGACTTCAAGCCGGCCACGAACCACCTGAAGGTGCACCCGGGCGAGCTCACGACCGTCATGTACGAGTTCCGCAATGTGCAGGACCGGACGATGTCGGCCCAGGCCATCCCGAGCTACGCCCCCAAGCAGGCGACGGCCCACTTCAAGAAGCTCGAGTGCTTCTGCTTCAACGAATACACCCTCGCTCCGGGCGAGGTGAAGCAGTGGCCGGTGGTGTTCTACGTGGACCCGAAGCTGCCCAGGGACGTCAAGACCATCACGCTGTCGTACACCTTCTTCGAGGTGAGCGGCAAGGGGGTCGGCAAGACGGCGGCGCCGCAGGCGGCGGCTCCCTCGAAGGAGCGCGCGCTGTGAGCGAGGCCGGACAGGATTTGAAGGAAGCGGCGGCCCGCAAGGGCAGCTTCCTCGGAACGATGAAGGCGGTGGCCTGGTCGTTCATCGGCATCCGCAAGGGTGCCGGCTATGAAAAGGATGTGGCGCAACTGAACCCGGTGCATGTGATCATCGCCGGCGTCATCGCGGCCGCAGTATTCGTGGTCAGCCTCGTGCTGCTGGTCCAGTGGGTGATCGGCAGCGGCGTGGCGGGCTCCTAGTGTTGAATTGAATTGAGTCGTTAGAAGATCGAGGAGATCATCAATGTCGGCAGCGACCTCTCAGGGAAGCACTCCCTACTACTTCGTGCCGGGCCCTTCGCGGCATCCGGTGATGGCCGCCTTCGGCCTGTTCTTCGTCATCCTCGGGGCCGGCCAGTGGGTCAACGGTCATGAGTGGGGCGCCTACTCGCTGGCCTTCGGCCTGCTGTGGTGGGCCTTCGTGCTCAAGCAGTGGTTCGGCGATGCCATCCGCGAAAGCGAGAGCGGCCTCTACAGCGACCGCATCGATGTCTCCTTCCGCTGGAGCATGAGCTGGTTCATCTTCTCGGAGGTGATGTTCTTCGCCGCGTTCTTCGGGGCGCTGTACTGGGCCCGCGTCTACTCGGTGCCGGCGCTGGGCAGCCTCGAGAGCCAGCTGCTGTGGCCGGACTTCAAGGGCCTGTGGCCCAGCGTCGCCGCCGGGGCCACCGCCTCGCCGGCCGCCACGGTGGAAGCCTTCACCACCATGGGTCCGCTGCCCCTGCCCACGATCAACACCGCGCTGCTGCTGACCTCCGGCGTCACGCTGACGATCGCGCACCACGCGCTGATCGCCGGCAACCGCGCCCGCACCATCGCCTTCATGTGGCTGACGGTGCTGCTGGGCATCACCTTCCTGTGCGTGCAGGGCTACGAGTACGCGCATGCCTACCATGAGCTGAACCTCAAGCTCAGCTCCGGCATCTACGGCTCGACCTTCTTCATGCTGACCGGCTTCCACGGCTTCCACGTCTTCGTGGGCATGCTGATGCTGCTGTTCATCACCCTGCGCCTGCAGAAGGGCCACTTCACCAAGGACCGCCACTTCGGCTTCGAAGGCGCCGCCTGGTACTGGCACTTCGTGGACGTGGTGTGGCTGGGCCTGTACGCCGTCGTCTACTGGATGTGATCGTCCCGCGCGACGCTGCGGCGTCGCGCCCGCCGGCCCGCTGCGAGCGGCCCGGAAAAAAGCGCCGCATGCCGCGGCGCTTTGTCTTTGGGCGGGGCCTCGCGGGCCTTCAGCGTCCCATGGGGATGCCGGTGGGCTGGATCCAGCCCATCTGGTGGCTCAGCAGGATGAAGAGGAAGAGGGCGACGGACACGCCCACGCGCACGGCCAGCGCCCGGGCCATCTGCGGCCCCTGCTTCTTGCGGTCGCCGCCACGGCGGAGCATGAACAGGCCAGCCGCCGCGAGGGCGCCGAGAATGGCCACGAAGCCGAGCATGATGAGAGTCTTCATGGCCGTCGATTATTCCACCCGCTCCCGCGTCTGCCCTCGTGAATCCCCCTGACATGCACTCGTCCGCCGCCCCCGCCGACCGCAAGCGCCGCTGGCTGCTGCCGCTGACCCTCGCGGGCGTGGCGCTCACCGCGAGCCTGTGCGCCTGGCAGCTGGACCGTGCCGGCCAGAAGCGGGCGCTCGAGGCCGCCATCACGCAGCGCGCCGCGGCTGTCGCGCTGGACAACGCCGGCCTGGTGGGCGAGGGCACGCAAGCCCTGCACCGCCGCGTGCGCCTGCAAGGTCACTGGCTGGCCGAGCGCAGCGTGTGGCTCGAGAACCGGCCCATGGACGGCCGCGTGGGCTTCTTCCTCGTGACGCCGCTGCAACTCCGCGGCCGCGCTGAGGCCGTGCTGGTGCAGCGCGGCTGGGCGCCCCGCGATCCCGCGGACCGCAGCCGTCTGCCGACGCTGGCCGACGAGGCCGGCGAGATCGTGATCGAAGGCCGGATGGCCGCAACGCCCTCACGGCTGTACCAGCTCGGCGAGGCGGGCAGCGGGCGCATCCGGCAGAATCTGGACCCGGCCGCCTATGCCCGCGAGACGGGGCTGGCCCTGCTGCCCCTGACGGTGCTGCAGGCGCCGCACGCAGGCGCGACACCGGGTCTTCAGCGCGACTGGCCGGCGCCGGCCGTCGATATCCACAAGCACTACGGCTATGCCGCGCAATGGGCCGCGCTTTCGGTCCTCCAACTGGGTTTGTATGTCTGGTTCCAAGTCCTCCGCCCCCGACGCGCACGCTGACATCCCCAGCGGCGGCGCGGGCGACAGTCCGCTGTCCTTCACCATCCACAGCCAGCCGCAGCCGGCCGACCTGGCGGCGCTGGCCGCGCAGGCCGATCAGCAACGCACCCGCGCCGGCCGCCTGCGCATGCTGGGCGTCGTGGCCGTCTGCGCCGCGCCCGTGGTCGCGTCCTACTTCAGCTTCTACGTGCTGAAGCTGCAGGGGCGCGCCTACTCCGACCTCATCACGCCCACGGTGGAGCTCCCCGCGACGCTGACGCTGCAGGACCTCGACGGCAAGGCCGTGAGCCCCGAATCGCTCAAGGGCCAGTGGCTGCTGACGGTGGTCCAGCCGAGCCGCTGCGACGCGCAATGCGACCGCCTCATGTTTGCCCAGCGCCAGCTGCGCGAGATGCAGGGCAAGGAGCGCGACAAGTTCGACAAGCTGTGGCTCATTCCCGACCAGGAGCCGGTCTCGGCCGAGCTGCGCGCGCTGATCGCGCAGGGCACGCCTGTCACCGCGCTGCGCGTGCCGGCGGAGCAGCTGCAGGCCTGGCTCAAGCCCGCGGCCGGGCACCAGCTGAACGAGCACCTCTTCCTGATCGACCCGGTCGGGCGCTGGATGATGCGCTCGCCGGCGGACCTCGACCCGGGCAAGTTCAAGAAGGACCTGGACCGCCTGGTCAAGGCCAATGCCGGCTGGGACCGGCCCGGGCGCTGAGGGGCAGGGACCGTGATCGGATTCGACTTCAGCCCGCTGCTGCAGATGCTCGCCATGGCCGTCGTGCTGGGCGGGCTGCCGCTGGCCTGGGTGTGGCGGCAGGGCCGCGGCGCCCCGCACCGGGAGCGCCTGCGCCTGCTGACGGTGCTGGCCATGACGCTCACGTTCGAGCTCATCCTCTTCGGCGCCTTCACCCGTCTGACCGACTCCGGCCTGGGCTGCCCGGACTGGCCCGGCTGCTACGGCCATGCCTCGCCCCTGGGCGCGCACGGCGACATCCAGCAGGCCCAGACGGCCATGCCCACCGGCCCGGTCACGCACGGCAAGGCCTGGGTGGAGATGCTGCACCGCTACTTCGCCAGCGCCGTCGGCTTCCTCATCCTCACCACGGCCGTGCTGCACACGCGCTGGCGCCAGGAAGCCGGCATGCCGTCGCCCGCCTGGTCCTGGCTGAGCCTGGTCTGGGTGCTGGTGCAGGGCCTGTTCGGCGCACTGACGGTGACGATGAAGCTCTTCCCCGCCATCGTCACGCTGCACCTGCTGCTGGCCCTGGGCCTGCTGATGCTGCTGGGCTGGCAGGCGCAGCGCCTCGGGGAACGGCGCGAGCCGATGACGCCGGGCCTGCGCGCGGGCCTCGTGGCCGTGCTGGCCGTGGTGCTGGTGCAGGTCGCGCTGGGGGGCTGGGTCAGCACCAACTACGCCGTGCTGGCCTGCGATGACTTCCCCACCTGCCAGGGCGGCTGGTGGCCGGCCATGGACTTCGCGCGCGGCTTCACGCTGTGGCGCGAGCTGGGCCTGCATCATGATGGCAGCGTGCTGCCCTTCGAGGCGCTCGTGGCCATCCACTGGACGCATCGCCTCTTCGCCGCCGTCGCCACCGCGGCGGTGCTGCTGCTGGCCTGGCGCCTGCACCGCGCCGGCCTCGCGACGTGGTCGCGGCGCCTGCTCCTCATCCTGCTGTGGCAGCTCCTGAGCGGCCTCAGCAACGTCGTGCTGGACTGGCCGCTTGCGGCCGCTCTGGCCCACACCGGCGGCGCCGCGGCGCTGCTGCTCTGCCTGACCCTGCTGCGCGCCCGCGCGCAGCGCCTGACTCCCGAAGCCTGACATGGCCGCTACGACCGCTCCCGCTGCATCGCTCTCGCGCTGGCAGCAGTACTACCAGCTCACCAAGCCCCGCGTGGTGCAGCTCATCGTCTTCTGCGCCGTGATCGGCATGGCCCTGGCCATCCCGGGCTGGCCGAGCCCGGCGCAATGGGGCGCCATCGCGGCGGGCACGCTGGGCATCTGGCTCGTGGCCGGCGCGGCGGCGGCCTTCAACTGCCTGATCGAGCAGCACATCGACGCCAAGATGAAGCGCACCGCCTGGCGCCCGACGGCCAAGGGCGAGCTGAGCCGGCCGCAGACGCTGCTGTTCTCGGCCGTGCTGTGCGGCCTGGGCATGGCCCTGCTGGCCTACGGTGCCAATGTCGTGACGATGTGGCTGACCTTCGCCACCTTCGTGGGCTACGCCATCATCTACACGGTGATCCTCAAGCCGATGACGCCGCAGAACATCGTCATCGGCGGCGCCTCGGGCGCCATGCCGCCGGTGCTGGGCTGGGCCGCCGTCACGGGGGACGTGGGGCCGGAATCGCTCGTGCTGTGCCTGATCATCTTCCTGTGGACGCCGCCGCACTTCTGGGCGCTGGCGCTGTACCGCGCCGAGGACTACGCCCGCGCCGGCCTGCCCATGCTGCCCGTCACCCATGGCAACGAGTTCACGCGGCTGCAGATCGTGCTCTACACCTGGATCCTCTTCGCCGCGACGCTGCTGCCCTTCCTCATCGGCATGAGCGGCTGGGTCTACCTCGCGAGCGCGCTGATCCTCGGCTTCTTGTTCTGCCTCCATGGCTGGCAGCTCTGGCGCGAGTATTCTGAGGCCCTTGCGCGCAAGACCTTCCGCTTCTCCATCCTGCATCTTTCGCTGCTTTTCGCGGCCCTGCTGCTGGACCACTACCTGCTGCCCCTGATGGCCTGACACCATGATCACGAAACGATCCCTGCTTCTTGGCGCCGCCAGCGCGGCGCTTGGCCTGGCCCTGTCGGGGTGCGACCTGAGCTCCTCGAGCAAGAGCAGCTTCAAGGGCGTGGACCTGACCGGTGCCAAGTACGCCCGCGAGCTGCAGCTGCCCGACATCGACGGCCGCAGCCGCAGCCTCGCCGACTTCAAGGGCAAGGTGGTCGTGGTCTTCTTCGGCTTCACGCAGTGCCCGGACGTCTGCCCCACCACGATGGCCGAGCTGGCCCAGGTCAAGAAGACGCTGGGTGCCGATGGCGACAAGGTGCAGGGCGTCTTCGTGACCGTGGACCCCGACCGGGACACCCCCGAGCTGCTCAAGGCCTACCTCGGCAGCTTCGACCCGAGCTTCGTCGCGCTGCGCGGCACGGCCGATCAGCTCAAGGCGGCGGCGCAGGAGTTCAAGGTCTACTACGCCAAGGTGCCCGGCAAGACGCCCGAGACCTACACCATGGACCACACCGCGGCCAGCTTCATCTTCGACACCGAGGGCCGCATCCGCATCTTCTCCCGCTATGGCAGTGGGGCGGAGGCGCTGAGCCAGGACATCCAGACGCTGTTGGCGGAGGCGAAGCGCTGAGGGGCGCCTGGGGGGCGGAAGCGGACGGTCGCGACGGATGACTTTCGAGTAGGCTCCGCCCCATGCGACCTCCCGCTCGAATCGATGACGTGCTGGCCGCCCTGCGAGACGCCTGGCTGGCATCTCCCGACCTGCGCCTCGGGCAGCTCATCGTCAACGATGCTCGCCCCTCCAATCCGTGCCCTGAAATCTGCCACATGGAAGACGAGCTGCTTCTCCGAGGGCTGAGCGCCTATCGTGAGCTGGTAGTGCAGGCCGGGGCCCGTCGGGATGGCGGTGCCCACTGAGGGCCAGGAGCGGCCGTGTCCGCAGTGATTGCATTGACGTCGCATCCGCTCTGCAACCAGGGAGAAGTTGCCCATGATTCAGGGGCTTGAGACAGATTGCCGCGGTGGTGTTGGGCGGCAGTATCGGTGTTATGCGGCAGCGGCTGTTTCCCCATTACAGATTCGGTTGCTCCGGGCATGCCGTTCTTTAGCGTTCTGATCGAAGGCAATGGACTGCGGATTGGCGCGGCCGATGAAGGCCCGCCGATTGCAGGCTTCTTCACAAGCCGGGTCGTTTGGGCCGATAGCCCAGCAGCCGCGGAGCGCATCGCGATGGACGGCGTTGCGAAAGAGTGGAGCCTCGAGCCTTACGCGTCGCAACCTGGAGCCCAATCACTGTCTCTGCGCTCCTCCGAGTCTCGGCCGGTGGGCTTCATCCGCGGGCTGGTCGAGCGTCCGTCCGGGTTTACCTTCTTCTCGGCAGCGTCATGAGTGAGCAACCTGAGCTGTCGTGCGAGCCGACTCGCGTCGGCAAGCCGCCGGTCGCGGCTTCGCTTCCACCTTAGGACGCAAAGGAGAATCAGTGCCAGTTCCGAAAGATCAGAAGCAACTTGCCGAGCTCTTCCGAGCGCTTGGCGCACGAGACCCCGAAAGCTGGGCGTCCTCACAAGCTTCGGAGGGCATCAATCAGCTGCACAGGTTTCTGTTCCTTCGCCAGGCTTGGGCGCGAGTGGTCTCTGAAGGCGACGATTCGTGGATTGACCAAGAGATAGCCAGTTCGAAGCAACATCCGACTCAGCCATTTGCAGGCGTCGGGCATGCGCTTGCGAGGATGCAAGCGAAGGGCGTCGCGCGCGAGGACATCGTTGACTTGGCGCGTGGCATGCAGGCTCGATTGCTCTTCGACTTCTGCTACTTGCTGGCGGACCCATCAATATTCGAGTCGAGTGTCGAAGACCTGGGCTGGGCGCTTGTTGAGACGGACGAACACTTCGAGCCCACTGGGGAGGCAATTTCCGGGCTGCATGAGTCGGTTCTGGACACTGACCCCACGGGCAGGGCAATGCGGCCGCGCCATGCGCCCTAGCCCGTTGCTCGAGCCGACTCGCGCCGGCAAGCCGCCACTTCCCGTTCAGCTTCAACGTTGGATTTCAAAACGCATGCGCTGTCTTGCACTAAAGAGACCCACAAAGCGACGAGTCGTCGCTGCCATTGCCACTTCGAATGCGCTTCTGATGGCCACGCTGACGGGGTGCGCTTCTATCGACAAGCAAGTGCAAGTCGAAGTCCGCTCCTATCAGGCGGAGACGTTCATTAGCATTGCAATGCCTACCCGAGATCTCAGTTTCAATTGGCACGCTGCGGCTTGGACGAACGGATTGGATCGGTATGAGATCACCATCCCTCGAGGCAAGGATCAAGCGAGCGGGGCCGAAATCAGGCTTGCCGTCGGTAGTGCGGGAACAAATTTTGTAGATGTCGATCCCGTGAAGAGCTCCGTCTCCCTGCAGGGGCGCGTGACTTGCAAAATATCAATAGCCCTATTCAGCGCCGCCGGAACTCCGTACAAGGTAAACGGCACGTACGAATCCAATGGTTTGTGGTGCCAGAGGTGACATCCAAGCTCTCGCTCGAGCCGACTCGCGTCGGCAAGCCGCCGCTTGTGGCTCAGCTTCAACGTTGACCAACGGGTCATGGGCAGCGAACTCCCGAACTCGCGAATTCGCAAGACCCGCTCCGGTCGCCATCAGCCACTCTCAGAGCCCCTCTCACCCACGCGACCAACAGCAAGGCCCCTCGCAAGGGGCCTTGTCGTTGGCGGGGCGCGCAGCTTGAATCAGGCGGCTTCCGTCAGCGCCTTCTTCATCTTCTTCATGGCCGCGACCTCGATCTGGCGGATGCGCTCGGCGCTGACGCCGTATTCGGCGGCCAGCTCGTGCAGGGTCATGCCGCCGGAGGCGTCGTCGTTGACCTTGAGCCAGCGCTCCTCGACGATGCGGCGGCTGCGGTCGTCCAGCACGGCCAGGGCGCGGGTGATGCCGTCGCCGGCCAGCGAATCGCGGCCGCGGGCCTCCAGCACGCGGGTGGGCTCCTGGGTGTCGTCGGCCAGGTAGGCGATGGGCGCGAAGCTCTCGCCGTCGTCGTCGGTCTGGGGCTCCAGGGCGATGTCACCACCGGCCAGGCGCGTCTCCATCTCGAGGACTTCCTCGCGCTTGACGTTGAGCTCACGAGCCACGTGCTCGATCTCGGCCTCGCTGAGGCTGGCGCGCTGGACGTGGCCGTCCGCGGCGTCGCTCTTCAGGCTGTGCTTCATCGAGCGCAGGTTGAAGAAGAGCTTGCGCTGGGCCTTGGTGGTGGCCACCTTGACCATGCGCCAGTTGCGCAGGATGTACTCGTGGATCTCGGCCTTGATCCAGTGCATGGCATAGGACACCAGGCGCACGCCCTGCTCGGGGTCGTAGCGCTTGACGGCCTTCATCAGGCCGACATTGCCTTCCTGGATCAGGTCGCCCTGCGGCAGGCCGTAGCCCAGGTACTGGCGGGAGATGGACACCACCAGGCGCAGATGCGACAGCACCAGGCGGCCGGCGGCCTCGAGGTCCCCCTGCTCGCGCAGGCGGCGGGCAAAGCCCTGCTCTTCCTCGGGGGTGAGCATGGGCATGCGGTTGACGGCAGAGATATACGCGTCCAGATTGCCCAGCGACGGGAGCAGGGCCCAGGGATCGCGAACAGTCAGTGCTTGGTTGGACATGGATGGTTCTCGCTTTCGGTGAAGCCTTTGCCGGCTTCGATCCACTCATATTAGCACTCAATCGGGAGGAGTGCTAATCGCCGAGAAAAATCCCTAAGTGCTTGATTTGATTGAGCTTTGCTCAGTCCATCAAGCCAAAGTCCGGGCTGGCGATCATGGCTTCGATGTCCAGCAGGATCAGCAGGCGGTCGTTGACGTTGCCCAGGCCGGTCACGAAGCGGGTGTCGATGGACGAGCCGACCTCCGGGGCCGGCCGGATCGCCGAGCGGGCCATCTCGAGCACGTCCGACACGGAATCCACCACCATGCCCACCACGCGGCCGACCACGTTCAGGACGATCACCACGGTGAAGGCATTGATCTCGGCGTCGCAACCCAGGCGGATGCGCATGTCCACGATGGGCACGATGACGCCGCGCAGGTTCACGACGCCCTTCACGAAATGCGGGGAGTGAGCGATGCGGGTGGGGGCCTCGTAGGAGCGGATCTCCTGAACCTTGAGGATGTCGATGCCGTATTCCTCCGCACCGATGCGGAAGGTCAGGAACTGCAGGGCAGCGGGCGGTGCTTCAACTTCCACCAGGGCGGTGCCGGGGGCGGGGGCAAGTTCGGTCGATGTCATGGACGATGTGCTCGGGGCGGTGCAGGCGCTCGGCGCCGTTCAGCAGCTATTGTGCACAGGCGCCGAAAGCCCCTCGTGACGAATTCCCTCGCGGTGAGACGCAATGCGCGCTCGCTCAGGGAACTTCTACCTCGCCGCCGGCCTCGGCGGTGGGCGACGCCGGGGTGCCGAACAGCGCGTCGAGCTGCGCCAGCAGCGCCTGCAGGTCCAGCGGCTTGGTCAGATAGCCCCGCACCCCCAGGCTCAGCGCGGCCGTCTGCTGCTCCGGCAGGGCGTTGGCGGAGACGATCAGCACCGGCAGGTCCGCCAGGGCCGGGTCGCTGCGCAGCGCACGCAGGACCTCCAGCCCGTCCATGTCCGGCAACTGCATGTCCAGCAGCAGCAGGTCGGGACGGCGCTCGCGCAGGGCGGCCAGCCCGCTGTGGCCGTCCTCCCGGATCTCGCACTGCAGGGACGGGCGCTGCGCCAGCATGGCCAGCATCAGCTCGGCGTTGACCGGGTTGTCCTCGATGTAGAGCAGGGCGTGCGTGTGGCCGTAGTGGCGCTGGGCGATGCGGGGCCGCGGCTGCGCGGTCGGCGGCGGCGGCTCGGCGGTGGCCAGGCGCAGCACGAAGCAGGCGCCGTCGCCCTCGGGCGGCTCGAAGTCCAGGCTGCCGCCCATCAGCTCGGCGAGGCGGCGGGAGATGACCAGGCCGATGCCGGTCCCGTCGATCGCCCCGTTCTCCTGGCCCAGGCGGTTGAAGGGCTGGAAGAGCTGGGCCTGCTGCGCCGGCGTGAGGCCCGGGCCCTGGTCCCGCACGCGGATCTCGGTCTGGCCCTCGGGCGTCAGCCGGCTGCTGATGTGGACCTCGCCGCCGGGGCGGTTGTACTTGATGGCATTGCTCAGGAGGTTGCTGAGCACCTGCTTGAGCCGGGTGACGTCGGCCTGGACCCACTGCGCCGCGGGGTCGAGCGCCACGACGATGCGGCCCTCCTGCTGCCGCAGCTGGCCCTGCAGCAGCGCGGACACCTCCTGCAGCAGCGCCGGCATGTCCTGGCGGTCCAGCGTGAGGCGCATGTCTCCGGACTCGATGCGGGAGAGGTCCAGGGTGTCGTTGATCATCTCCAGCAGATGCCAGCCGGCCTGCTGGATCTGGCGCGTCCATTCCTGCTGGCGGGGCGAGAGCCCGCCGGGCTGGGTCTCCAGCCCCAGCAGCTGGGCGAAGCCGAGCATGGCGTTGAGCGGCGTGCGCAGCTCGTGGCTCATGCGGGACAGGAACTCGTTCTTGGCGGCGCTGGCGGCCTCGGCGGCCTCGCGGGCGCGCTCGAGGTCCTGGAGGCGGCGCTGGTCGCCGATGTCCTCGACCACGCCGAGCAGGCTGTAGGGCTGACCGTCCTCGTCGCGCAGCACGCTCACCAGGGCGCGCACGTCGACGACGGAGCCATCCTCGTGCAGATAGCGCTTGATGCGCTGGTAGCTGCTGATGTCGCCGCGCAGCAGCGCCTGGCCGAGCCGCTTGTCCTGGGCACGGTCGTCCGGATGGGTCATGTCCAGGGTGCGGCGGCCGAGCAGGCCCTGCAGCGAGTAGCCCACCATCTCGCAGAAGCGCGGATTCGCCTCGCGGACCACCCCGTCGAGCTCGGTGAAGACGATGCCGATGGGGGCGTTCTCGAAGATGTTGCTGAAGCGCCGCTCGCGATCCTTCAGGGCGGCCGTGGCGCGTTCCCGCTCGGCGATCTCGTGGCGCAGCGCGGCGGTGCGGTCCCGCACCAGGGCCTGGACGGTGCTGGTGCGGCCGGTCACGCTCAGGAGCAGGGCGCCCAGCAGCGCCGTGCTGAACATTGCCACGACCACGAAGGGCAGGCTGCTGGCGCTGGCCAGCGTGCCGAGGTCGTTGCGGGGCATGTAGGCCGCGAGCGTCCAGCGCCGGCCGGCGAAGTCGAGCTGGATCTCCCGCTCGGGCAGCTCGGCGCGGCGGTTGGCGCAGTCCGGCGCGCCGGCGATCTGCCGTCCGGCGCCTTCGGAGCGGTCCATCAGGCACAGCAGCAGGCCCTTGGGCGAATGGGGGACCTGGCTCAGCAGCAGGTCGGGGCGCAGGGTCGTGAAGACGACGCCCACCGGCTCCCGGCTGGCGGGCGCCTGGACGGGCCGCACCGCGCGGTAGACGACGACACCGAGCGTCGGACGGGCGTACTGGCTCAGCATGAAGGCCGCGCTCGCCACCGGCTGGTGCCCTTCCAGCGCCGCCAGCACCGCCTGGCGGGCCTCGGGGATGCTCAGCACATTGGTACCCAGGGCGCCCTGGTTGCTGCGCTGGGGCTCGATGTGCCGGATCACCATCATGGCCTCGGCGGGCGGCGGGCGGAGGTCGCCGGTGCGCTGGCGATCGCGGCTGCGGAAGTCGGGAAGCCCGTCCCGCGCGGCGGCCTCGTCGAGCCGGTGCGCGTCATGGCGGTCCACGCGGGCGGCATAGCCCAGGGCGTTCGCGCTGGGAGTCAGCCAGGGGCTGGCCACCTGGCGGAAGGTCTGCTGCCCCATGCCCGGCGCCTGCTCCAGTTGCAGGGCCAGCGCCTGCACCGGCACCAGCGGCTGCAGGAGGGCCTGCCTGCCCGTCGCGAGCAGGGCGTCCGCCTCGCGCTCGAAGGCATTGCGGGCGGCCTCGTAGTTCCAGGACTGCACCACCTGCGTGCCGTAGGACATCAGCACCGTGGCCAGCAGCAGGGGCAGAGCGACATTGAGCCGGCGCGGCGCCCAGACGGCATGCGGGCGGCCGATCAGGCACAGCAGGATGGGCGCCCCGATCAGCACCCCGAGCGCGTCGCCCATCCACCAGGACAGCCAGCTGTCCAGGGCCTGGTCGGGCGCCAGCGCCCCGGCGTTGCTGAGCGTCAGCGTCGCGACGGAAGCGCTGATGACGCCCGCCACCCCGGCGCCGAGCAGATTGAAGCGCAGCAGATCGCGGGGGTCGACCAGCACCAGCGTGCCCGGCAGCCAGCGGCGGATCAGCAGCACCCCGACCATGGCCTGCACCATGGCGCCGAGGCCGATGACGCTGGAACTCAGCCAGGACATCTGCCCGCGCTCCTCGCCCAGCACCAGATTGAGCAGCAGCGAGCCGAGCAGCACGCCCGGGCTGGCTCGCAGCCCCCAGCACAGCAGCGCGGCCAGCGCGAGCCCGGCCGAGGGGAAGAGCGGGATGGCGTAGTTCGGCGCCATCGCCAGCTTGAGGCTGAGCAGACCGACGCCCGCATAGCCCAGGGTGAGGGCGAGGATCCGACCGGCGGTCTGCTGCAGGTCCTTGAAGGAGAAGGTCGGTTTCATGCGCGCGACGGTCCGGCGTCGCACGCGCGAGGGGCAATCCTGCTCAGGGGCCTGCTTGGCATCGACGATTCCGGCAATGGGGGCTCCGTGCGAATTTAGCGCATTGTCCCGCGCTGACAGCGGCGGAAAACCGACGAATGCGGTCGCAATCGGCCCGCAGGGCGGCGGTGGGCCGGCCGGCGTCCTCCGGAAACGACACTGGGCCCGAACGGGCCCAGTGCGCAGGGGAGTGGGGGGATCAGACGTTGAACAGGAAGTTCAGCACATCCCCATCCTTCACCACGTACTCCTTGCCTTCGGCGCGCATCTTGCCCGCATCCTTGGCACCGGCCTCGCCCTTGAACTGGATGAAGTCCTCGAAGGCGATGGTCTGGGCGCGGATGAAGCCGCGCTCGAAGTCGGTGTGGATCACGCCGGCGGCTTGAGGGGCGGTGTCGCCCTTGTGGATGGTCCAGGCGCGCACTTCCTTCACGCCGGCGGTGAAGTAGGTCTGCAGGCCCAGCAGGCTGAAGCCGGCGCGGATCAGGCGGTTCAGGCCGGGCTCGTCCTGGCCCATCTCGGCCAGGAACATCGCGCGGTCTTCGTCGCTCATCTCGGAGAGTTCCGCCTCGGTCTTGGCGCAGATGGCCACCACCGGGCCC
Source organism: Burkholderiaceae bacterium (assembly GCA_041912595.1). Lineage (GTDB taxonomy): Bacteria > Pseudomonadota > Gammaproteobacteria > Burkholderiales > Burkholderiaceae_C > Roseateles_B. The sequence goes on along the minus strand of JAYRMR010000034.1, from coordinate 21,641 downwards.
TTCTGGGCGGCGGCGTATTCCTTCAGGCGGTCGAGGAAGGGGTTGTTCTCGAAGCCGTCCTCGGCCACGTTGCCCACGAACATCGCCGGCTTGGCGGTGATCAGGCACAGCGGCTTGAGGATGACCAGCTCTTCCTTGCTGAAATCGATGGAGCGCACCGGCTTGGCCTGGTCCAGGGCGGCCTGGCACTTCTCCAGCACCTTCACGAGGGCGATCGCCTCCTTGTCACCGGCGCGCGCCACCTTGTTGTAGCGGTGCAGGCTCTTCTCCACGGTGCCCAGGTCGGCCAGGCACAGCTCGGTCTGGATGACCTCGATGTCGGAGATGGGGTCCACCTTGCCGTTCACGTGGATCACGTTCGGATCCTCGAAGCAGCGCACCACGTTGACGATGGCGTCCGTCTCGCGGATGTGCGAGAGGAACTGGTTGCCCAGGCCTTCGCCCTTGGAGGCGCCCGCCACCAGGCCGGCGATGTCCACGAATTCCACGATGGCCGGCACGATGCGCTCGGGCTTCACCACCTCGGCCAGCTGGGTGAGGCGCGGGTCGGGCAGTTCGACCACGCCCACATTGGGCTCGATGGTGCAGAAGGGGTAGTTCTCGGCGGCGATGCCGGCCTTGGTCAGCGCATTGAAAAGGGTGGACTTGCCGACGTTGGGCAGGCCCACGATGCCGCATTTGAGGCTCATGGAGGGCTTTCTGAATGGCGCCAGGGCTGGCGTGGACGCAAAAGCACGATTTTACGGGGTCTTGCACGGCCGACGGCCGGCGCCCCCGCGCCTGCCTACAATCGCGGCCATGGATCCGTATGACATCCTCATCCGCGGCAGCGGCATCGTCGGGCGCAGCCTGGCGCTGCTGCTCGGCAGCCATGGCCTGCGCGTGGCGCTGCTCGGCGAGCGCGAGGCGCAGCCGCAGCAGCGGGAGGATGTGCGCGCCTATGCGCTGAATGCGGCGTCCGTCGGGCTGCTGCGCCAGCTGAAGGTCTGGGAGGCCCTGCCCGAGGACGCCCGCAGCCCGGTCTATGACATGCGCATCCGCGGCGACGGCGCCGGCGCGCAGCTGGGCTTCTCGGCCTGGCAGCAGGGCGTGTCGGAGCTGGCCTTCATCGTGGATGCCGGCGAGCTCGAACGCCAGCTGGCCCTGGCCCTGCGCTACGCCCCGCGCGTCGATGTCGTCAGCGAGGCCGTGCCGGCCGCCCTGGAAGCCCTTTGCGAGGGCAGGGAATCTCGCCGCCGCAGCGAGCTGGGTGTGGCGTTCGAGCCTCAGGCCTACGGCCATCGCGCGATTGCCGCCCGCCTGACGACGGACCAGCCCCACCAGGGCGTGGCCCACCAGTGGTTCCGCTCGCCGGACGTGCTGGCCCTGCTGCCCTTCGAGCGGCCGCAGCCGGCGGCCTCCTTCGGTCTGGTGTGGTCGCTGCCCGAAGCCGAGGCGCAGGCGCTGCTGGCCTTGCCCGCCGAGGGCTTCGAGCAGGCGCTGGCGGACGCCACCGGCGGTGCGGCCGGCACCCTGCGCCTGGCCGGGGAACGTCAGAGCTGGCCGCTGGCGCTGGCCCGCGCGGGTGCCGTCTCCGGCCCGGGCTGGGTGCTGCTGGGCGACGCCGCCCACCTGGTGCACCCGCTGGCCGGGCAAGGCCTGAATCTGGGTCTGGCGGACGTCCTGGCCCTGGCGCAGGTCATCACCGACAAGGAAGACTGGCGCAGCCTCGGCGATCCCCGCCTGCTGCGCCGCTACGAGCGAGCCCGGGCCCTGCCGACCCTGGCCATGGGAGAGCTGACCGATGGTCTGCTCAAGCTCTTCGCCAGCGAGGCCGCCCCGGTGCGCCGGCTGCGCAACGAGGGCCTGCAATGGCTGGACCGGGCCGCGCCGCTGAAGCGCTGGCTCACCGCCCGGGCCCTGGGGCAATGATTCCAAGCGGGCCCGCGACGGCCCGCATCCACAAGAGGACGACGATGCACGCGATGAACTTTGCACGCCTGGCTGCCGCAGCGGTACTGGCCCTGGGCACGACGAGCGGCTGGGCCAACGAGGCCGTGATCAAGAAGGCCATCGCCGAGCGACTTCCCGGCTTCAAGGTGGACGAGGCCCGCCCCACGGCCATGCCCGGCCTGTGGGAGATCCGCACCGGCACCGAGGTGCGCTACACCGACGCCGCCGGCAACTTCCTCATCGAGGGAGAGCTGATGGACCTGCGCACCAAGAAGAACCTCACCGAGGAGCGCGTGACCAAGCTGACGGCCATCGACTTCGCCAACCTGCCGCTGAAGGACGCCGTCGTCTGGAAGACCGGCAACGGCAAGCGCCGGATCGCCGTCTTCGCCGACCCGAACTGCGGCTACTGCAAGCGCTTCGAGCGCTCGCTGCAGGACGTCAAGGACGTGACGGTCTACACCTTCGTCATCCCCATCCTCGGCCCGGACTCCACCGAGAAGGCCCGCGCCATCGTCTGCGCCAAGGACCAGACCACCGCCTGGCGCTCGTGGATGCTGGACGGCGCGGTGCCGCCCAAGCCGGAAGGCAAGTGCGATGACACCGCCACCGAGCGCAACCTCGCCTTCAGCCGCCGCCACCACATCAACGGCACGCCGGCCATCCTGTTCGAGGACGGCACCCGCGTGCCCGGCGCCATCAGCGCGGAGCAGGTCGAGCGCAAGCTGCAGACCCTGTCGGGCAAGTCCTGACCCCCACCGGCCCGCGGTCGACCGCGTCCTTGCAGCCTGACCGCTGTCCGCCATCCCCACTGCCTCTCACTGTCACGCCGCCATGTCTGAACCGGCCCTGCGTCCACTGCCCCTGAATCCCATCGCCCTGCGCCTGTGCCACCTGAGCGTGCTGCCCTTCGTGCTGGGCGCGCTGCTGGTCTGGCTCGTGCGGGCCGACGTGCACCAGTACGTGGTGGAAGGGCTCACGATCTACGCCGGGCTGACGATCTCGATGCTCGGGGGCATCCACTGGGGCCTGGGCATGCGCCAGACCGTGCCGTCGCCTGCCCCCTTCATCTGGGGCGCGGTGACCGTGCTGGTGGGCTGGATCGGCGCGATCATGCCGGCCTATGCCGGCTTCGTGGTGCATGGCGCGATGCTCATCGCCTGCTACCTCTGGGACCGGCGCCATTACCCGGCACTGGGGGCCGGCGCCTGGCTGACGCTGCGCTTCCGGCTCAGCGCGGTCGCCGCCCTGTGCTGCTTCCTGGGTGCCGCCGGCACCTGACCTGCCCGTGATCGCCACCGCTGCCCTGCCACGATGATCCACTACCGCATCTCGACTGCCGCGCTGAACGCCCATCTCTTCGATGTCCAGCTGACCGTGCCGGCGCCGGATGCCTGTCAGCGCTTCTCGCTGCCGGTCTGGATCCCGGGGAGCTACATGGTGCGGGAGTTTTCGCGCCATCTCGGTGCGATCACCGCCCGCCAGGGGCGGCGCGAGCTGCCCGTGCGGCAGCTCAGCAAGAACGAGTGGGCGGTCGAAGGCCTGGGCCGCGGCGCGCTGACGCTCAGCTACCAGGTCTATGCCTTCGACACCTCGGTGCGCTGCGCCTACCTCGACGCCCAGCGCGGCTTCTTCAATGCCGGCAGCCTGTGCCTGAAGGTGCACGGGCAGGAGGCCACGCCGCACCAGATCCAGCTGGCCGATCTGCCCCGGACCTGGCAGGTGGCCACTGCGATGCCGCCGGCCGCCGGCACGGGGCCGCGCCATCGCTATGAATCGGCCGACTACGACGAGCTGCTCGACCACCCCTTCGAGCTGGGCCTCTTCTGGCGCGGCGAGTTCCAGGCCCGCGGCGTGCCGCATGAGTTCGTGGTGGCCGGCGCGCTGCCCATCTTCGACGGCGAACGCCTGCTGCGCGATGCCCAGCGCATCTGCGAGGAGCAGATCGACTTCTGGCACCTGCAGGGGCGCCGCCGCGAGGCGCCGCCCTTCGGCCGCTACGTCTTCCTGCTCAATGCCACCGAGGACGGCTACGGCGGCCTCGAACACCGCGCGAGCACGGCGCTCATCGCCACCCGCCGCGACCTGCCGCGCCTCGGCCAGGCCGAGACGAGCGACGGCTATGTGCGCCTGCTGGGCCTGATCAGCCACGAGTACTTCCATACCTGGAACGTCAAGCGCCTGCGCCCGCGCGACTTCGCGCAGTTCGACTACGGCCAGGAGAACTACACCGAGCTGCTGTGGTTCTTCGAGGGCTTCACCTCCTACTACGACGACCTGTTCCTGGTGCGCGCCGGCCTGATCGACGAGGCCCGCTACCTCAAGCTGCTGACCGGCAACGTCAACACCGTGCTGGCCGGGCCCGGCCGGCGCCGGCAGTCCGTGGCGCAGAGCAGCTTCGAGGCCTGGACCAAGTACTACCGCCAGGACGAGAACAGCCCCAACAGCATCGTCAGCTACTACGTGAAGGGCTCGCTGGTGGCCCTGTGCCTGGACCTCAGCCTGCGTGCCGCGGGCGCTGCCGGAGCCGGCCGTTCGGACCCGCACAAGGGCGCGAGCCTCGATGCGCTGATGCGCCTGCTGTGGCGCGAGACGCCCGGCCGCCTGCTGGACGAGGCGCAGGTGCTGGCCGCCGTCGAGCGTCTCGGCTCGCCCGAGCTGGCGGCCCAGCTGCGCGAGTGGGTCCACGGCTGCGACGACCTCCCGCTGGCGCCGCTCCTTGAGAAATTCGGCGTGCAATGGGCCGCCGACAAGCTCGGGCTCTCGCAGCGCCTGGGCCTGCGCGTGAGCGAAAGCGCCTCGACCGTCACGGTCAAGCAGGTGTTCAGCGGCGGCTCGGCCGAGGCGGCGGGGCTGCAGGCGGGCGACGAGCTCATCGCCTGCAACGGCTGGCGCCTGCGCAAGCTCGAGGAGGCGCTGCTGAGCCTCAGCCCCAAGGCGCCGCAGCGGATGGAGCTGCTCGTCGGGCGTGAGCAGCGCGTGCTGTCGCTGCCGCTGCACCTGCCGCTGGCACGCCCGGCCGGCGCGCCCGTGCAGCTCAGTCTCGCGGACAAGGCCTCGGCCCGGCTGCAGAGTCTGCGGCGGGCATGGCTGCAGGGCGGCTGAGCCGCCGCACATCCGCCGCGCTGGCCGGCCTCGCGCTGGCCGTGCTGACGCTGCACGGCCTGGTGCTGGACGAGATGGCCGATCAGCTGGCCGCCTGGCGGGAGGTGCGCCCGATGCCGCCGCGACTCACGGCCGCCTTCATGCGCACGCTGAAGCCCTCAACGCCACCGCCGCGGCCGGCCGGCCAGGTGCCTGCACCCGCACGCCCGCCCGCGCACGACACCGGCCAGACCGCCGCCCAGACCGCCGCCGCGTCCGCATCGGCCCCCGAGCCGGCGGCCTCGGCCGCGGCGATGCCGGCCTCGGCCGCATCAGTCGCAGCCACGGCCGCCGCCGAGCCGGCCTCTGCGGCCAGCGCGCCCCCGTTGCCACTGCTTGCCGCGGCGTCGGCCCCCACGGCCGCCTCCGCCGCCTCGGCCCCGGGGGACTTCCAGCCCGGCCCCGAGTGGCCCGCCTCCACGCGCCTGGACTACAAGCTGCGCGGCAACTACCGCGGCACGGTCACGGGCCGGGCGCGCGTCGAGTGGCTGCGGGACGGGCGGCGCTACCAGGTGCATCTCGAGGTCGCCGTGGGGCCAGGTTTTGCCCCCCTGATCAGCCGGACGATGAGCAGCGAGGGCGTGCTCACGCCCCAGGGCATCCAGCCGGAGCGCTTCGACGAGGACACCCGCGTGCTCCTGGCCGCGCGGCGGCGCCTGACGCTGCAGTTCCAGGGGCAGGAGCTGATCTTCCCGAACGGTCGGCGCGAGTGGGCGCCTGCCGGCGTGCAGGACGCCGCCAGCCAGTTCGTACAGCTGACCTGGCTTTTCCTGACCGGGCGCGAAACCCTGGCGGCGGGCCGGGAAGTGCGCCTGCCGCTGGCCCTGCCGCGCAAGCTCTATGCTTGGCGCTATGTCGTCGAGGGCGAGGAGACGCTGGACACGCCCATGGGCCCGCTCGCGGCCTGGCATCTGCGCCCGCTGGTGGAGAACACCGGCAGCGACCTGCGCGCCGAGGTCTGGCTCGCGCCCTCGCTGCAGTACCTGCCCGTGCGGCTGATGATCCGCCAGGACGAGCAGACCTGGATCGACCTCATGCTGCAGTCGGCCCCGCTCCAGGCGGCCCCCTGAGCCGGGCCGCGCGGCCGGCCTCGTATAGTTGCGCAACTTCCAAGGAGTCACCCCATGAGCCAGTACGAATGCATCCTGACCGAGGTGCGCGGCGACGGTCCCCGCAAGACCGGCCTGATCACCCTGAACCGCCCCAAGCAGCTCAATGCGCTGAACGACCAGCTGATGGACGAGCTGGGCCAGGCCCTGCTGGCCTTTGACGCGGACGACGGCATCGGCTGCATCGTGCTCACGGGCTCCGAGCGGGCCTTCGCGGCCGGCGCCGACATTCCCACGATGGCGCCGCACAACTTCATGAGCGCCTTCAAGAGCGGCCTCATCTCCAAGAACTGGGAAACGATCCTGCAGGTGCGCAAGCCCGTGATCGGCGCCGTGGCCGGCTTCGCGCTCGGCGGCGGCTGCGAGCTGGCGATGATGTGCGACTTCATCATCGCGGCCGACACCGCCAAGTTCGGCCAGCCCGAGATCAAGCTGGGCATCATCCCCGGTGCCGGCGGCACGCAGCGCCTGCCCCGCGCCGTGGGCAAGAGCAAGGCCATGGACCTGCTGCTGACGGCCCGCATGATGGACGCGGCCGAGGCCGAGCGCGGCGGCCTGGTGTCCCGTGTCGTGCCGGCCGACAAGCTGCTGGACGAGGCCCTGGCCGCCGCCCAGACCATCAACGGCTTCAGCGCGCCCTCGACCCTGCTCATCAAGGAGCTGGTCAACCGCAGCTTCGAGGGGCCGCTGCTGGACGCCGTGGCCGTGGAGCGCCGCTATTTCCACGCGCTCTTCGGCACCGAGGACCAGCGCGAAGGCATGGACGCCTTCCTCAACAAGCGCGCCCCGAACTTCCAGCATCGCTGACGCATTGCAAATAATCCGTCGTGCGAATGATGGATTGTTTGCAAAAATGAAATAGATCCTTGCCGGGGCCCTGGTGTTTCTACCAGGGTGCGATCCCTACAGTCACGGTCATGGACAGACACCTTGCGGTCGCAAGGCGCCTCAAGCCCAGAACCCCACTGCCAAAGGATCGCCTCATGAACACCCTGTCTCGCACCGTCGCCCTGGCTCTTGTCGCTGCCCTGGGCCTGCCCGCCCTGGCCCAGACCAGCGCCTCGCCCACCCGCGCCGAAGTCATTGCCGAACTGCAGCGCGCCCGCGCCAGCGGCGAGCTGGCCCGCATGAACAGCGAAGACACCGTGCTGTTCGGCCAACCCGTCGTCCCGCCGGCCCGCAGCACGCTGGCCACCAAGGATGCCGCCAAGCCCGCGGCCAAGCCGGCCGTCAATGCCGAGCCGGCCCAGCCCGCCGCACCGGCCGCCTCGGCCTCCCGTGACGCCGTGAAGGCCGAGCTGCTGCGCGCCCGTCAGGCCGGCGAGATGGACTTCGCCCAGGCCGAGCTCGGCCCGCGCCTGAACGGCGGTGCCGCCAGCAAGCTGTCGGCCGACCCGGTGCTGGCCGGCCAGCCGGTGCAGTCCGCCAAGTAAGGACGGGCGCCGGGACGCCGCCGCCTGGCAGGCGTCTCGCCCCATGAAAAAAAGCGGCCCGCGGGCCGCTTTTGCTTTTGGGGACTGCCGCCCCGTCCGTCCGGTGATCAGGCCTCGCGGCGCAGCGCCGGGAAGAGGATGACGTCGCGGATGCTCGGGGAGTCGGTGATCAGCATCATCAGGCGGTCGATGCCGATGCCGCAGCCGCCGGTCGGGGGCATGCCGTACTCGAGGGCGCGGATGAAGTCGGCGTCGTAGAACATCGCCTCGTCATCGCCGGCTTCCTTGTTGGCCACCTGGGCCTGGAAGCGTGCGGCCTGGTCTTCGGCGTCGTTCAGCTCGGAGAAGCCGTTGGCGTACTCGCGGCCGGTGATGAAGAGCTCGAAGCGCTCGGTGATCTTGGGGTTCGTGTCCGAGGCGCGGGCCAGGGGCGAGACCTCGACGGGGTAGTCGATGATGAAGGTCGGCTGCCACAGCTTCTCTTCCACCACGGCCTCGAACATGCCGAACTGCAGCTCGGGCAGCGTCCAGTGCTTGGGCGCTTCCTCGCCCAGGTCCTTGAGCTTGGCGCGCAGGACCTCGGCGTTGTCGGCCTCGCTCTCGCTCAGGCCGGCGTGGGCCACGAGGGAGTCGCGCACCGAGAGGCGGGCGAAGGGCTCGTCCAGGTGCACTTCCTTGCCGGCGTAGGTGACGCGGGCGTTGCCCGTGGCGGCGCGCGCGGCGTGGCGCAGCACTTCCTCGGTGAAGTCCATCAGATCATGGTGCGTCCAGTAGGCCGCATAGAACTCCATCATCGTGAACTCGGGGTTGTGGCGAACCGAGATGCCCTCGTTGCGGAAGTTGCGGTTGATCTCGAACACGCGCTCGAAGCCGCCGACGACCAGGCGCTTGAGGTACAGCTCGGGCGCGATGCGCAGGAACATCTCCTGGTCCAGCGCGTTGTGGTGCGTCACGAAGGGCTTGGCATTGGCACCGCCGGGGATGGGGTGCAGCATGGGCGTCTCGACCTCGAGGAAGCTGTGCTCGACCATGAAGCTGCGGATCGAGGACACCGCCTTGGAGCGGGCCACGAAGCGGGCGCGGGCGTGCTCGTCGGTGATGAGGTCGACGTAGCGCTGGCGGTACTTCTGCTCCTGGTCGCTCATGCCGTGGAACTTGTCCGGCAGCGGGCGCAGGCTCTTGGTCAGCAGTCGCAGCACGCTCACGCGCACCGACAGCTCGCCCGTCTTGGTGCGGAACAGCGTGCCCTCGGCGCCCACGATGTCGCCCAGGTCCATGTGCTTGAAGCTCTCGTAGACCTCCTCGCCCACGCCGTCCTTGGTGACGAAGAGCTGGATGCGGCCCGTCGAATCCTGCAGCGTGCCGAAGGAGGCCTTGCCCATGATGCGCTTGAGCATCAGGCGGCCCGCCACGCTGACCTGCACGGCCTGCGGCTCGAGCGCTTCATTGGCGATGTCGCCGTAGCGCTGGGCCAGGGGCAGGGCGCGGTGCTGGGGCTTGAAATCGTTCGGGAAGGGGACGGCCGTCTTGGCGCGCAGGGCGGCCAGCTTCTCGCGGCGTTCCGTGATGAGCTGGTTCTCGTCCTGGGCGGGTGCGGCGTGGTGCGGCTGGGCGGGGGTGTGCTGGGTCATGCTCAACTCGTTGAATTTGCTGCGATTTTAGGCGCTTCCGGAAAGCCGCCCTCGTAGAATCGGACCCTTCGCCCTTGACGGTCGTCCATGAATCCCGAAATCCGCTCCCCTTTGCCTTCGCCAGATCGCAAGATCCGGTTCGCCCTGGTCGGCTGCGGCCGCATCTCGAAGAACCACATCGATGCCCTGGCGCGGCATGCGGAGCGGGCCGAGATCGTGGCCGTCTGCGACACCCGCCCCGAGGCGCTGCGGGCCGCCGTCGAGCAGACCGGCGCGCCGGGCTTCGCCTCGCTGGACGCGCTGCTGGCGGGCTCGGAGCCGGACGTCGTCGTGCTGGCCACGCCCTCCGGGCTGCACCCGCAGCAGGCCATCCAGGTCGCGCGCGCCGGCCGGCACGTGCTGTCGGAGAAGCCGATGGCGACGAAGTTCGAGGAAGGCATGGCCATGGTGCGCGCCTGCCGCGACGCCGGCGTGAAGCTCTTCGTCGTCAAGCAGAACCGCCTCAACGCCACCGTGCAGCTCGTGAAGCGCGCCATCGAGCAGGGCCGCTTCGGGCGCATCTACCTGAGCACGGTCAACGTCTTCTGGACCCGCCCCCAGAGCTACTACGACGCCGCCAAGTGGCGCGGTCGCTGGGACCTCGACGGCGGCGCCTTCATGAACCAGGCGAGCCATTACGTCGATCTGCTGGACTGGCTCGTCGGCCCCGTGGACAACGTCCATGCCTACACCGCCACCCTGGCCCGCGACATCGAGGCCGAGGACACCGGCGTGATGAGCCTGCGCCTGCGCCACGGCGGCCTGGCCAGCATCAACGTCACCATGCTGACGTACCCGCAGAACCTCGAGGGCTCCATCACCATCCTCGGTGAGAAGGGCACGGTGCGCATCGGCGGCACGGCGGTCAACAAGATCGAGCACTGGCAGTTCGCCGAAGCGCACGAGGACGACGCGCAGGTCGCCGCCAGCTCCTACGAAACGGGCAGCGTCTACGGCTTCGGCCATCCGCTCTACTACGACAACGTCATCCGCACGCTGCGCGGCGAGGCCCACGCCGAGGTCGATGGCTACGAGGGCCTGCGCTCGCTTGAGATCCTGATCGCCGCCTACCGCAGCGCCCGCGACGGGCAGCGCGTCGGCCTGCCTCTGGTCTTCTGAGGCTCACGACATGAGCTACTGGAAACACGACAGCGCCATCGTCGACGAGGGCGCACAGCTCGGCGAGGGCACCAAGGTCTGGCACTTCGCCCACGTGAGCCCGGGCGCCCGCATCGGTGCGCGCTGCGCGCTGGGGCAGGGCGTCTACGTCGGCAACGACGTGCAGATCGGCGATGGGGTCCGCATCCAGAACAACGTCTCGGTCTATGACGCCGTGACGCTGGAAGACGACGTCTTCTGCGGCCCCAGCATGGTCTTCACCAACGTCTACAACCCCCGCGCCGCCGTCGCCCGCAAGAGCGAGTACCGCCGCACGCTCGTGCGCCGCGGGGCCACGCTGGGCGCCAACTGCACGATCGTCTGCGGCGTGACCATCGGCGCGCATGCCTTCGTGGGTGCCGGGGCCGTGGTGCAGAAGGACGTGCCCGACTTCGCCCTCGTGGTCGGCGTGCCCGCCCGCCGCATCGGCTGGATGAGCCGCTTCGGCGAGCGCCTGGCCTTCGGCGCCGACGGCCGCGCCACCTGCCCGCAAACGGGCGACGTCTACGAACTGCAGGACCAGCGCTGCGTGCTGGTCCAGGAAGGAACCCTCCCGTGAGCACTGCCGGCAACGCGCTGCCCTTCATCGACCTCAAGGCCCAGTACGCGGCCTTGAAGGACCGCATCGCCGAGCGCATGCAGGCGGTGCTCGACCACGGCCAGTACATCATGGGCCCCGAGGTCAAGGAGCTCGAGGCGCAGCTCGCGGCCCACGTCGGCGTGAGGCACTGCATCACCGTCGCCAGCGGCACCGAGGCGCTGCTCATCGCGCTGATGGCCCTCGACCTGCAGCCGGGTGACGAGGTCATCACCACGCCCTTCACCTTCGCCGCGACGGCCGAGGTCATCGTGCTGCTGGGCGGCGTGCCGGTGTTCGTGGACATCGAGCCGGACACCTGCAACATCGACGCCCGCCTGATCGAGGCCGCCATCACGCCGCGCACGCGGGCCCTCATGCCGGTGAGCCTGTACGGGCAGGTGGCGGACATGGCGGAGATCAATGCGATTGCCGCGAAGCACGGCGGCATCGCGGTCATCGAGGATGCCGCGCAGAGCTTCGGCGCGAGCTACCAGGGAAAGAAGTCCTGCGGCCTCTCCACCTGGGGCGCGACGAGCTTCTTCCCGAGCAAGCCGCTGGGCTGCTACGGCGATGGCGGCGCGCTCTTCACCGACGACGACACCCTGGCGCAGGCCGCGCGCGAGATCCGCGTGCATGGCCAGAGCCAGCGCTACACGCACACCCGCCTCGGCGTGGGCGGCCGCATGGACACGCTGCAGTGCGCCATCGTGCTGGCCAAGCTGGAGCGCTTCGACTGGGAACTCGCGCAGCGCCTGGCCCTGGGCGAGCGCTACCAGCAGGCGCTGGCCGCGCTGCCCGTGCAGCGCCTGGCCGTGCGCGAGGACCGGGACTGCGTCTGGGCCCAGTTCACGCTGCAGGTGGACGAGCGCGAGGCCGTGATCGCGCGCCTCAATGCCGCCGGCGTGCCCACGGCCATCCACTATCCGAAGCCGCTGCACCTGCAGCCGGCCTATGCCCAGCGCTGCCGCGTGCCCGCTCCGCTGCCCCATGCCGAGGCGGCCGCGCGGCGCGTGCTGAGCCTGCCGATGAGTGCGGACCTGCAGCCGGCGCAGCAGGACCAGGTCGTCGCGGCCCTGCGAGCCGCGCTGGCCTGAGCCGCCATGCTGCTGGGCTATCGCCTCGATGCCTTGCGAGCCCGCCTGCGGGCTGCCGGCCTGCGCCTGCTCGGCCTGACCGTCGGGACCGGCGCGCAGGTCCACCCGGGCGCGCGCCTGCGACACGGGCCGGGTTGTGCGCTGGGGCCGCGCAGCATCGTCTACCGCGATGTGCAGATCCTGGCCACCGCCGGCGGATGCTTCCGCATCGGCCGCGACAGCCATCTGGCGCCGGGCGCCTACGTGCTGGTGGGCGCGCAGCAGCTGCACATCGGGGATGACGTCGCCATCGGGCCGGGCCTGATGCTCTTCTGCGAGTCGAACGACGTGCAGGGCGAGGGCCGCTTCCGCCAGCAGTACCGCCGGGCGGACGTGCACATCGGCAGCAATGTGTTCATCGGCGCACGGGTCACCGTGCTGCCCGGCGTGGTGATCGAGGACCACGTGGCCGTGGCTGCGCATGCGGTGGTCACGGGGCGGCTGGCCTCCGGCTGGCTGTATGGCGGGGTGCCCGCGCGGCCCCTGCGTCCGCTCGAGAGGGCCGGCGCATGAAGGGCCACGTCACCGGCGCGCTGCGCTGGTGGGACTTCCTCACCGCGACGCTCCGTGCGGCGCTCGAGGGCGAGGCCGCGCTCGTGAAGTTCCGCGCCGCCTTCGCCGCCAGCCTGGGCCTGGACCCGTCGCGCGTGACGCTCTTCGGCAGCGGCCGGGCCGCGCTGCACGCCCTCGTGGCGGGGCTGGAGCTGCCGGCCGGCGCCGAGGTGCTGCTGCCGGGCTACACCTGCGTCGTGGTGCCCAATGTCTTTCTGCATCTGGGCCTGCCGGTCCGCTACGTGGACATCGCGCCGGGCCGCTGGAATCCGGATGCCGAGGCCATCGCCGAGGCCATCACCCCGCGCACCGCGCTGGTGGTGCTGCCGCACAACTTCGGCCTGTGCCTGGACGGCATCGAGCGGCTGCGTGAGCGCTTCCCGGGCGTGGTGTTTGTCGAGGACGCCGCGCATGCCTGGGGCAGCCGGGATGCCGCGGGCCGCATGGCCGGCACGCGCGCGCAGGCGGCCTTCTTCAGCTTCGAGTACTCCAAGCCGCTCACCACGGGCATCGGTGGCGCGCTGGTGCTGAATGACGTCCCGCTGCGTGCCCGCATGGCCACCCGCCTGCCGGTGCTGCGGGCGCCGTCGCGGGGCCAGGTCTTGCGGCAAGGCCTGACCCTGGCCTGGCATCGGCTGGGCCAGGCGGCGCCCGGTGCCCTCGTGCGCGGCTTGACGGCTCTGCTGCGCCTGCCGGCACGCGCCCTGGGGGTGGTCGCCCGCACGCCGGACAGCGAGATCAGCGGCGAGGCCCGCCCCGACTACGCCGCCGGCCTGCGACCCTGGTCCGCGGCGCTGGGCCTGGCGCAGGTGCAGCGCGCCGAGGCGGTGTGGGCCGCACGCCGACGCCAGGCGCGGGCCTACGACACCCTGCTGGCCGGCGCCCCCGGCTGGATCCTGCCGTCCCATGGCGAGGCCGAGGTGCTGCTGCGCTACCCCGTGCGCATCGACGATCCCGTGCGGCGAGCCGCCGTGATGCGCGGACTCGAGGCACTGGACATCGTGCCCGGCGTGTGGTTTGACGATGTCGTCCATCCGGCCGGCAGCCTGCGCTACGGCTACGACGCCGGGGCCTGCCCGCAGGGCGAGGCCGCAGCCCGCGCCGTGCTGAACCTGCCGCTCGGGCTGCATGCCGAGCTCTCCGAGCAGCAGCGTCGGGGCCTGCGCGCGCTGGCCTTCGCGCAGGGACCGGCGGCATGAGCCTGCGCCAACGCTTCATGCAGCTGGCCTCGGCCGCGGCGCTCAGCCAGGCCATCCCGCTGCTGATGGCGCCCTTGCTCACCCGCCACTTCGGTCCGGCGGTCGTGGGGCAGTGGGCGCTCTTTGCCGCGCTGGCGGCCAATCTCGCGACCGTCGCCAACCTGCGCTACGAATACGCCGTCCTGCTGCCGCGCCGCACCGGGGAGGCCGCGCTGCTGCTGGAGCTCGCGCTCTGGCTGGCAGGGCTGATGGGCCTGCTCTCGATGGCCGTGGGCCTCGGGCTCCTGCTGCTGCCCCGCCTCACGACGCTCAGCGGCCGCTGGACCGCACTCGCAGCGCTGGACCCCGCGCTGCTGGCGCTGGGGCCGGTTGTGGTGCTGGCGGGTGTGCAGCAGGCGATGACGCTGTGGGCGAACCGGCTCGGCCGCTTCGCCTGGATCGGGCAGGCCCGCGTGCTGCAGCAGGGCGGCCTGGCCGCCGCGCAGGCGCTCGCCATGGTGGCGGGCTGGACGACGGCCGGCGCCCTGGTGCTGGCGCAGCTCCTGAGCAGCGTGCTCGCGCCGCTGTGGCTGCAGGGCCGCGGGCTGCACCTGCGCTGGCGGCGCGCCCGCACGCGGATCGCGGGGCAACGTCACGTCCGGCATCTGCGCCGTGTGGCGCAGCAGCAGCGCCAGTTCCCCTTGATCAACAGCCCGCATGCCTTCGTCAATGCGATGCAGGAGACGGTGGTGCTCTTTGTCATCGCCGCCTGGGCCGGTGCCGCGGCGGCGGGCTACTACGCCATGATGGTGCGGCTCGTGAAGGCGCCGGCCAGCCTGATCGGCGGCGCTTTGTCAGAGGTGCTGCTGTCCACGCTGGCGGCCGACTGGCGTGCCGGCCAGAGCCTGCGCCCGCGCCTCGCCCGCAGCCTGTGGGCCCTTGCGGGGCTCGCGCTGCCGGGCATGCTGCTGCTCATGCTGATCGGGCCGCCGCTGTTCGCATGGCTGCTGGGCGACGAATGGCGCGTGTCCGGCGAGCTGGCGCGGTGGTTCGCACCCTACGTGGCGGCGCATTTCATCGCGGCGCCCCTGACCGTCGCGCCCATGGTGACGGGCCGCCAGGCCGGTGCGCTGGGCTTCAGCCTGTTCGGCAACGTGCTGTACATCGCGGCGCTGGGCCTGGGCCTGGCGCTCGGCGGCTCGCTGGCCGGGGCGCTGGGCGCGGTCTCGCTGCTGCTGCCGCTGTATTTCGCGGGGCTGCTGGCCTGGATCTGGCGGGGGGCCTTGCCACCGGCCGCCTCGGACACGAAGGAGTGAGGGCGTGAAGCTCGTTCTGATCGGCGATGGCGAAAGCCCGCATCTGCTGAAGTGGGCAAGGGCCCTGGCGGCGGTGCCGGGCCTGACGCTGTTCGCGGCGTCCTCGCGCGGCTTCACCGCGGACTTCGAGGCCCTCGTGCCGCCGGAGCGTCGCCTCGTGCTCGGCACGGATCCGCGCCATGCCGGCGGCAATGTGGCCGTGCTCAAGACGCTGCCGCGGCTCGGCCGCTGGCTGGCCGAGGTCGACGCCGACTGGCTGCATCCGCACTACCTCACTTCGCACGGCACGCTGGCGTGGGCGGCGCGCCGGGGCTGGCGGCTGCGCGCCAGGATCGTCGGCTCCGCCTGGGGCAGCGACATCCTGGTGACGCCGGAGCGCGGCTGGGCCTACCGCTGGCTGACCACGCAGGTCCTGGCGTCCTGCACGCTGTGCACCTCGGACTCCGAGCACATGAGCGAGCGCATGCGCGCGCTGGGGGCTCGCGAGGTCATGACCTTTCCCTTCGGCCTGGAGACCCTGCCGAAGCAGAACGTGCGCAAGCAGCCCTGGCTCTTCTACAGCAACCGCGGCCTGGAGCCGATCTACCGCCCGGAGCGCGTGCTGGCCACCTTTGCGGCGCTGGCGGCGCTGAAGCCCGAGGCGCGGCTCGTCGTCGCGAACGACGGCAGCCTGCGCCCCGCGCTGGAGGCCCAGGCGCGCGCGCTGGGGCTGGCCGATCGCATTGAGTTCGTCGGCCGGCTGGACGCGAAGGCGCAGGGCGCGCAGTACGCCCGCGCCCGCTGGTTCCTGAGCCTGCCGGCGAGCGACTCGGTGTCGGTCTCGGTGCTGGAGGCGCTGGCGCACGAGTGCCTGCCGCTGCTGTCCGAGCTGCCCGCCAACCGCGAGCTGCTGGCCGAGGGCCAGCGTGGCCTGATCCTGGCCGACGGCGAGGAGGCGAAGGCCCCGGCGCTGCTGGCGCGGCTCGAGGCGCTGCTGGCCGAGGGCGAGGCCGTGGGCGCCGTCAACCGCGACTGGGTGGCCCGCCACGCGCTCTTCCCGCCGGCCGTGCGCCGTTTCGTCGACCGTCTGCAGGCGCTGCAGGCGCCGCGTCCCTGAGCCGTTCTGATCCTGTTCCCATGCGCATTCTCCTGATCAACCACTACGCCGGCTCGCCCGAGCACGGCATGGAATACCGACCCTTCTACCTGGCGCGCGAATGGGTCCGCGCCGGGCACCAGGTGCTGATCCTGGCGGCCTCGCACTCGCATGTGCGCAGCACGCAGCCGCGCGTGGGGCCGCAGCACATCGAGGGCGTCTCGTACTGCTGGTACCCGACGCCGGCCTACGAGGGCAATGGCCTCGGCCGCGTCCGCAACATCGCGTCCTTCTGCCGCCAGGTCTGGCGCGATGCCGACATCCTCGCCCGCGACTTCCAGCCGGACGCCGTGATCGCCTCCAGCACCTACCCGATGGACGTGTGGGTCGCCCGCCGCGTGGCGCGCGCCGCGAAGGCGAAGCTGGTCTACGAGGTGCACGACCTCTGGCCGCTGTCGCCCATCGAGCTCTCGGGCATGTCCCCGCGCCACCCCTTCGCGATGCTGTGCCAGAAGGCCGAGAACGACGCCTACCGCGACGCCGACCTCGTGGTGTCCATGCTGCCCAAGGTACAGCAGCACATGGCCGCGCACGGGCTGGACCTCGGGAAGCTGCACATCGTGCCCAACGGCATCACGCTGGACGAGTGGGACGCGTCGCGCCAGGAGCCCGTGGACGCTGCCATCGCCGCGCACATCGCCACCGAGCGCGCCGCGGGCCGCCAGGTGCTGGGCTATGCGGGCTCCATGGGCCTGCCCAACGCGCTGGACGTGCTGCTGGACGCCGCCGCGCAGCTGCAGTCGGCGCCGGTCTCGATCGTGCTGGTGGGTGACGGCCACGAGCGTGCGCGCCTGCAGGCACGCGCCGAGGCCGCCGGGCTGCGCCACGTGCGCTTCTTCCCGCCCATTCCCAAGCGGCAGATCCCCGCGCTGCTGGCGCTGTTCGACATCGCGTACATCGGCTGGCAGCGCACGCCCATCTACCGCTTCGGCATCGCGCCCAACAAGCTGATGGACTACCTGATGGCCCGGCGCGTGGTGCTGCATTCGGTGGAGGCCGGCAACGACCCCGTCGCCGAGGCCGGCGCCGGCCTGACCGTGCCACCCGAGGACCCGGCCGCCGTGGCCGAGGGCGTGCGCCGCCTGCTCGCGCTGCGCCCCGATGAGCGCGCCGCCATGGGCGAGCGCGGCCGCGCCTTCGTGCTGGCGCAACACACCTATCCGGTGCTCGCGCAGCGCTTCATCGACGCACTGCGTTCGGTGGGGGCGCCCTGAGGCATGTCAGCGACAATCCAATTCGACCCCGTTTCCGACAGAAAGTCCGCCACCATGTCTGCTCCCGAGAGTCACGACTTGCCTTTCCTGCCTTTCGCCCTGCCTGAGATCGGCGACGAGGAGATTGCCGAGGTCGTGGACACGCTGCGCTCGGGCTGGGTGACGACCGGCCCCAAGGCGCGCAAGTTCGAGCAGGTCTTCGCCGAATTCCTGGGTGAGCCCGAGATCGAGTGTCTTGCCGTCAATTCCGCCACGGCCGGTCTGCACCTGGCGCTGGAGGCCATCGGCGTCGGCCCGGGGGATGAGGTCATCACCACGACCCATACCTTCACCGCGACGGCGGAGGTGGTGCGCTATCTCGGCGCCGACGTGGTGCTGGTGGACATCGACCCGGCCACGCTCAACATCGACCCCGCGCTGATCGAGGCGGCCATCACGCCCCGCACCAAGGTCATCGTGCCGGTGCACTACGCGGGCCTCGCGGCCGACATGCTCACCATCCTCGACATCGCCCGCCGGCACGGCCTGCGCGTCGTCGAGGACGCGGCGCATGCGCTGCCCACCACGCTCGAGAAGGAGCTGATCGGCACCATGGGCAGCGATGCCACGGTGTTCAGCTTCTACGCCAACAAGACCATGACGACGGGCGAGGGCGGCATGCTCGTCACCCGCAATCCCAAGATCGCCGCGCGCGCCAAGGTGATGCGCCTGCACGGTATCAACCGCGACGCCTTCGACCGCTTCACCGCCAAGGTGCCGAGCTGGTACTACGAGATCGTGGCCCCGGGCTTCAAGTACAACCTGACGGACATCGCCGCCGCGCTCGGGCTGCACCAGCTCAAGCGCCTGAAGGGTTTCCAGGCCCGCCGCGAGCAGATCGCCCAGGCCTATCACGAGGCCTTCGCCGACCTGCCGCTGATCCTGCCGCCGCAGCCGGTGGAGGGCGACACGCACTCCTGGCACCTCTACGTGCTGCGCCTGACCGATGAATGCGCGGTCGAGCGCGATGCCTTCATCGAGCAGATGTTCGCTCGCGGCATCGGCTGCAGCGTGCACTACATCCCCTTGCATCTCCAGCCCTACTGGCGCGAGCGCTATCGGCTCACGCCGGAGCAGTTCCCGCATTCGCAGAAGGCCTACGAGCGCACGTTCAGCATCCCGCTGTACACGGCCATGACGGACGCCGACGTGCAGCGCGTGATCGCTGCCGTGCGCGAGATCGCGCTGCGCTGAGGGGCTGGTCGCCACCGATGGCCAAGCGCCTCTTCGACCTCCTCGCGTCCGGGCTGGGCCTGCTGCTGCTCGCGCCGCTGCTGCTGGCCGTGGCGCTGTGGATCAAGCTGGATTCGCCAGGGCCGGTGATGTTCCGGCAGGAGCGGGTGGGGCGTTTCGGCCGGACCTTCTTCATCCACAAGTTCCGCAGCATGCGCGTGGATGCGCCGGCCCTCGGGCCGCAGATCACCATTGGCGAGGACCCGCGCATCACGCGCTCGGGCCGCTTCATCCGCCGCAGCAAGATCGACGAGCTGCCGCAGCTGTGGGATGTGTTCCGGGGGGCGATGAGCCTCGTCGGGCCGCGCCCGGAGGTGCCGCGCTATGTGGCGCTGTACCCCGCCGAGCTGCGGGACATCGTCCTGTCCGTGCGTCCGGGCATCACGGACCCGGCGTCGGTCGCCTTCCGGGACGAGAGCGAACGCCTCGCGGTGGCGGCGGACCCGGAGCGGGCGTATGTGGAGGAGATCCTGCCGCAGAAGTTGCGGCTGTCGACGGCCTACATCCAGGCGCGCACGCTGTGGACGGATCTCGCGCTCATCCTGCGGACCGTCGGTCTGATGGGCCGCCCCTAGAAGCCGCCGCCGCTCAATGCGGCCGCGAGGGCGTCAGGGCGTTCCCGCGGCCGGTGCTGCGGCACGGGGGCTGCGCCCGGGCGCTCGAGGGGCGTCGCAGTGGGCGTTCCATCCAGTGGACCGTCGTTCCCTGGCCGCACCCATCAGGGCCTTCGGGCTCCAGCGCCGTGCGGGTCAGCTGGAAGCCCTGGGCCCGCCAGAAGGCCTGCGCCCGGGTGTGGTAGTCCAGCACCATCAGCTGCCAGCGGTCGATGCCGGCCCAGCGGCGGGCCTTCACGCTGAGATGCTCGAGGGCCTCGCTGCCCAGCCCCCGGCCGGTGGCGCCGGCCTGGATCATGAGCAGGTCCAGCAGGGCGGTTCGCGCGTCGGGCACGTGCAGCAGGACCTTGGCGACGCCGCACACCTCGCCCCGCTTCACGATGGCAAACACCTGCAGTTGCTCCGGCGCGCAAGGCAGCGAGGCGCTGCCCATGAAGAGCGCTGCATCGGTGGGGTGGTACAGCGACCGGCGCCCGAAGGTCGGATGGCTGCGCAGCACGGCATCGACGACGGCCAGGTCGCCAGGCCGATCACCGCTGAGGTGTCGAAGCTGCATGGACATGGAAGGCTCCGGGGACTGGGGAAGGGCAGGGTTCCCACTATCTGTCCGAAACGTTGCTCGAATGTAGCGCTGACGGTATCGGAATGAAACAGCCGGCCGGTGGGGCGCGGAGGGCGTGCCTGTCAAAATGCGGGCGCCATGATCAGTCACTCCCATCTCAATCACCTCGAAGAAGAGGCCATCTTCATCCTGCGCGAGGTCGCCGCCGCCTTCGAGCGCCCGGGTCTGCTGTTCTCCAGCGGCAAGGATTCCTGCGTGGTGCTGCGGCTGGCCGAGAAGGCCTTCAAGCAACGCGTGACCTCTGCCCCCACGGCCAGCGCAAGCGCCGGCCTGCCCCCCGAGGGGGCGCGCCCTTCTTGGGGGCGGCCCGGCGAAGGGCCAGGCAACGACTTCAAGGGCAAGCTCCCCTTCCCGCTGGTCCACGTCGACACCGGCCACAACTTCCCCGAGGTGATCGAGTTCCGCGACCGCCGAGTGGCGGAGATGGGCGAGCGCCTGGTGGTGGGGCACCTGGAAGACTCCATCAAGAAGGGCACGATCCGCCTGGCGCATCCGCTGGAATCGCGCAACGGCCACCAGACCGTGACGCTGCTGGAGACCATCGAGGAGCACCGTTTCGATGTGCTGATCGGCGGCGCCCGTCGCGACGAGGAGAAGGCGCGCGCCAAGGAGCGCATCTTCAGCCACCGCGACAGCTTCGGCCAGTGGCAGCCCAAGGAGCAGCGCCCCGAGCTGTGGAACCTGTTCAACACCCGCATCCGCCCGGGCGAGCACTTCCGCGCCTTCCCCATCAGCAACTGGACCGAGCTGGACGTGTGGCTCTACATCCAGCGCGAGAACATCCCGCTGCCGAACCTCTACTACGCCCACGAGCGCCAGGTGATCCGCCGCAAGGGCCTGCTGGTGCCGCTGACCGAGGTGACCCCGCCCGAGGCCGGCGAGCAGGTTGAGACCGCCACCGTGCGCTTCCGCACCGTGGGCGACATGACCTGCACCTGCCCCGTGGAAAGCGATGCGGCCAGCGCCGCGGACATCGTGGCCGAGACCCTGACGGTGACGGTGAGCGAGCGCGGTGCGACTCGCATGGATGACCGCACGTCGGACGCCTCCATGGAACGCCGCAAGAAAGAGGGCTACTTCTGACGCCAACCCGCGGCGCCCGGCGCTGCGACGAGCCCGCCGGTCAGGCAAGACCTGACCCCGGGCCTCACTCGACGACTACAGATTGAGCAAGCCATGAGTGCAGTTCCCCACTTCGAGACGGTCCACCAGCAGGACGTGGACACCCAGCATCGCGCCCTGCGCTTCCTGACCGCCGGCAGCGTGGACGACGGCAAGAGCACGCTGATCGGCCGCCTGCTGTTTGACAGCCGCGCCATCCTGGCCGACCAGCTGGACACCCTGGAGCGCCGCGCCGCGGGCCAGCCCATTGACCTCTCGCTGCTGACCGACGGCCTGGAGGCCGAGCGCGAACAGGGCATCACCATCGACGTGGCCTACCGCTACTTCGCCACCAAGGCGCGCAAGTTCATCATTGCCGACGCCCCGGGCCACGAGCAGTACACCCGCAACATGGTCACCGCCGCCGCCGGCAGCGATGCCGCCGTGGTGCTGGTGGACATCACCAAGCTGGACCTGA
>JAYRMR010000033.1:0-55940 GCA_041912595.1 Burkholderiaceae bacterium | reverse complement strand
GCGGAGCCGGATCTCCGAGCTCCGCTGGGGAACCAAACGGGACCTTCTTCGAGTCCCGTTTTGTTTGGGGCGTTGGGGAGACGCCGCCCGGGGGCGAGCTTGAGTGATGGAAGGGTCCCCCCTGCCAGCTGCGCCGGCCCCCCCAGGGGGGCGAGCTCGGGTGACCGGCGGAGCCGGATCTCCGAGCTCCGCTGGGGAACAAAACGGGACCTTCGTCGGGTCCCGTTTTGTTTGGCGCGTTGGGGTGAGGCGCCGCCCTGGAGGCGAGCTTGAGTGATGGAAGGGTCCCCCCTGCCGGATGCGCCGGCCCCCGAGGGGGCGAGCTCGGGTGACCGGCGGAGCCGGATCTCCGAGCTCCGCTGGGGAACAGAACGGGACCTTCGTCGGGTCCCGTTTTGCCTTGAGCGGCGGGATGCCGTAACTCTCCCGGCTATTCGGGTGGCTCGCCGCCGGGCTTGCGGTAGGCGCCGTCGACGCCCGGGGCCTGCTGCAGGCGGGCCAGGGCGGCGTCGAGGTCGCCCGGGCGGGTCTGGTGCAAGGTGTACCAGCCCTGGAGCATGGGATCGGTGCTGCCCGGGTGCTGAGGCGCGGCGCGCAGGCCCAGGTGCTCGAGGAGCGGCGCCAGCGGGGCGAGGGAGCTGCCGGGCATCAGCAGCAGTACGGCCTGTTCGGGTGTGTCCATGAAAGAGTCCTGAGGGTGTCCACGCGCAGCATCGGGGCCCTCTCCCCCCAACGGGCCCCCTAGCCTTGGGGCCCGACCCCGCGAATGGCGGGCCTGCGATCTAGGGAGATGAAGCGACCGTGTCCTAAAGCTTGAGGACACGGTCGCTTGAGCGGCAGCGCTTCACTTTCGACACTGAGCCTAAGCCGGCAACCGCCGGTCCACAAGGAGGCTTATTCAATGAAGGACTTTTACTCCGCCCCCGAGATCATCGTGGTGGCCAAGACATCCGCCGCCCTGCGCTCGCCCAAGGGCATGCCCACGGTCAGTGCCGGCGCAGGCGCCAAGATCAGCGGGCTGAATGCGCTGCTCAAGAGCGCCAAGCTCAGCCTGGAACCCCTGTTCGGGGACAACGAGGCCGCCGTGCGGGCCGTCATGAGCGAACCCATGATGAAGCACGCCGGCGGCGAGACGCCGGACCCGGGCAGCTACTACGTGCTCAGCGGCGACGTGAAGAATCCCAAGAAGGTCATCGCCGACCTGCTCAACGAGGACGCCATCGAGGGCGCCTACCTGAAGCCGGGCGGCGAACCGCCGGTGTTCCGCGAAGAAGGCGAGGCAGACGGCATGCCCGCCCCCACGGACGGCGCCCCCGCCCCCACACCGGACTTCAACGCCCGCCAGATCTATCTGGACGCCGCCCCCGCCGGCATCGACGCCCGCTTCGCCTGGACCAAGCCGGGCGGCCGGGGTGACGGCGGCCGCATCATCGATCTCGAATGGGGCTGGAACTTCAGCCACGAGGACCTGCTCGTCAACTCCGGCGGCCTGCTGGACGGCACCAACTCGGCCAACAACCACCACGGCACCGCCGTGCTGGGCGAGATCGGCGGGGACCACAACTCGCTGGGCATCATGGGCATCTCGCCCAATGCCAAGCTCTCGACCATCTCCTTCGTGACCAACCCGTCCGCCGCCGCCATCCGCAAGGCCGCGGATCGCCTGGGCCCGGGCGACATCATCCTGCTGGAGATCCACCGCGCCGGGCCGCGCAACAACTTCCAGGCGCGCGACGACCAGCTGGGCTACATCGGCATCGAATGGTGGCCCGATGACTTCGCCGCCATCCTCTACGCCACCTCCAAGGGCATCCTCGTGGTCGAGGCCGCCGGCAACGGGGCCGAGAACCTCGACGACGCGCTCTACAGCGTCCGCCCCAACGGCTTCCCGCAGAGCTGGCGCAACCCCTTCAACCGCAACAACCCGCAATGCGGTGCCATCCTGGTGGGCGCCGGCGCCCCGCCCCCGGGGACGCACGGCCGCAACCATGGGGCGGACCGCTCGCGCCTGGGCTTCTCCAACTACGGCTCGGCCGTCGACTGCCAGGGCTGGGGCCGCGAGGTCACCACCACCGGCTACGGCGACCTGCAGAACACCAGCACCAACACGCAGTACACCGACACCTTCTCGGGCACGTCCAGCGCCTCGCCCATCGTCGTTGGCGCCCTGGGCTGCGTGCAGGGCTGGCTGCGCGCCGCCGGCAAGCCGCTGCTGACCCCCGCCACCGCGCGCCAGATGCTGCGCGACACGGGCTCCCCGCAGCAGGACGAACCCGGCCGCCCGGTGAGCCAGCGGATCGGCAAGCGCCCGAACCTGCGCCAGATCCACGGCAAGCTCTTCCCCAAGCCCATCCTCAAGGAGACGCTGAAGGAGATCAAGGACAAGGACCTGAAGGAAAAGGACCTCAAGGACCACATCAAGGACATCAAGGAGAAGGACACCAAGGAGATCAAGGACAAGGATCTCAAGGACATCAAGGAGCACAAGGAAAAGGACACCAAGGAGATCAAGGAACTCAAGGAGCACAAGGAGTTCAAGGAGATCGAGAAGCCCATCAAGGAGAAGGACAAGGAGAAGGACGTCTTCGAGGGTGGCATCGGCGGCGGCGGCGTGATCCGTCCGCCGGCGGAGGGCGGTGCCAGCGAGGCGCGCCTGGCGGCGCTCGAGGCCACCGTGCAGAGCCTGGCGCAGATGCTGCAGCTGCAGGGGCTCGGGGCGCAGGAGCACTTCATCCCGCCGGAGCTGCGGCCGATGGTCGGCGGTGGCGGTGACGACGGCCAGGGCAGCTGACGTGAGGGCCGCCGACGCGAACGCCGGGGCGCTCCCCGGCGGGGACGAGCGGCCCGTGTGGCTCCTGCTGCACGAGCTGGACGACGCCAGCGCCGAGCCGCTGCGACGCGCGCTCGGCCCGGTCGCCGAGGCCGCGGGCGGCATGCTGCTCAGTGTGCCCGCCCCCGCGCTGCTGCAGGCGCGGGGCTGGTCGCTTCGCATGGACAGCCAGGGCGCCACGCAGAGCACCCTGCAGCTCGGGCCGCACCGCATCGCCAGCCACCGCCTGCGGGCGGTGCTGAACCGGCTCGGGCCGGTGCAGGTGCCGGGCGCGGAGGCCGATGCGGCCTATCTCCAGCAGGAATGGCAGGCGGTGCTGGCCTTCTGGCTGGCCAGCCTGCCCTGCCCGGTGCTCAATGCGGCCCATCCCACCGGCCTGAGCGGGCCGCAGGCGTCGCCGAGCTGGTGGCGCCTGCAGGCGGCGCAGGCCGGGCTGGCCACCCGTGCCGACGCTGGCGGAGCCGGGGTCACGGGCCTCGCTCGAACGCGCCTGCTCGTCCTCGGGGACCGTTGCCTGCCGGCCCCGGAGTCGGGACCCTCCGCGCGGCAAGACCTGACCCTGCAACCCTGGCTGGACGCCTTGCCGGCGTTCGCCCGGCAACTGGGCGTGGCCCTGCTGGAGGTCTGGCTGACCCGCGAGCGCGGCGGCCCCTGGGTCTTCGACCATGCCGATCCACGCCCGCTGCTTCGAGCGCTCGACGCCCCCGTTCACGAGGCGCTGCTCGACTGCCTGGCCCTGCGCGCGCCCCAGCCCGCACGCCCGGCCTCGCAGGCAGCGGCGGATCGCCCCACCTTCCCTCTCCACACCGCCCCCGCCCGGGAGTGCCATCCATGAGCGACGAAACCGTACTGATCATCGGCAGCGATGCCCCCTGCGACATGCTCGTGCAGGCGCTACAACACCAGGGTGCGCGCCCGCTGTGGCTGCAGCCGGAGCGGGAGGCCGAACACCTGCCGCATCACGCGCTGGCGCAGGGGCGGCTCGTCGGGGGCTTTGCTCACGGCGGGGCCGAGCGGGACTTCGACCAGGTCCAGGGCCTCTACCTGCGCCCCTTCGGTCGCCCGGGTGCCCGGGTGAGCGCCGCGGCGCAGCAGCGGCAGCAGCAGTGGTGTCAGGCCTGGTCGGACCTGGGCGAGCTGTTTCCCGGGACGGTGGTCAACCGCATCTCGGCCATGGGGTCGAACGCCTCCAAGCCTTATCAGCTGCGCCTGCTGGCGGCGCTCGGCTTCGCCGTGCCGCCCAGCCTCGTGAGCAACGACCCGGCGGAGGTGCTGGCCTTCGAGGCCGAGCACGGGCCGCTCATCTACAAGTCGGCCAGCGGCGTGCGCTCCATCGTGCGGGAGCTGGACGCCGAGGCCCGCGGCCGCCTGGACCGCCTGCGCCACTGCCCGACGCTGTTCCAGCGGCGCCTGCGCGGCAGCAATGTCCGGGTGCATGTGGTGGGCCAGGAGGTCTACGCCACCGAGATCGACGCCGAGGTCGTGGACTACCGCTACGCCTCGCGCCAGGGGGGGCACGCCGAGCTGCGGCCGACGACGCTCGAGCCGCGCACGCGTGAGCGCTGCCTGCGGGCCTCGCAGGTGCTGGGGCTGCCCTTCGTGGGCCTGGACCTGATGCTGGAGGAAGACGGCCAGACCTACTGCTTCGAGGCCAATCCCAGCCCCGGCTACAGCTTCTTCGAGGACGCCACGGGGCAGGACATCTCGGGCGCGCTGGCCCGTCTGTTGCGGGGTGCCGAGGCGCTGCACTGAGCGCGGCAGGTCCCCGTGCGGCGCCGGGGCGCGCCTGCTCAGTGCCGGACGGCCTCGCGCAGGACGTCCAGCACCTCGGAGTGGAACTCGCGCTGGTAGAGGATGTAGATCACGCCCACCGTGGCCGCCACCATGGCCCAGGGCGAGAAGAACCAGGCGATGGCGGCAAACGCCAGGTAGTAGGCGCGCAGGCCGTCATTGAAGGTCTCCGCCGCCATGCCCACCACGCGCCCGGCGCGATCGGCGAAGCTGTCGCGGTCCAGGCTGTCGCGCTCGTACTGCTCCGACTCCGGCGCCGAGGCCACCAGCAGCGCCCCGAAGGTGTACTGCCGCATGCTCCAGGTGAAGCGGAAGAAGGCGTAGATGAAGATGGCCGTCAGCAGCACCAGCTTGAGGTCGAACACCAGATTGGTGGTGGCGGCGGCGAAGGGCAGCTCCTGGACCAGTTCGCTGGCCTTGTCGCTCGCGCCCAGGGCGGCCAGCAGGCCGCCGAGGATCAGGATGGTGGTCGACGCGAAAAAGGACGGGCTCGACGCCAGGCTCTGCACCACCACACCGTCGATCACCCGCACCTCGCGGTAGGTGACCTGCATCATCCAGCGGCGCCGGACCTGGTTGGTGATGGCCAGCAGCGAACCCTTCTGCTGCGCGCGGCGCTTGGCGAACTGGGCGTAGCCCACCCAGGCCACGAAGAAGCCGAGCAAGGCCAGCCAGTCGGCCAGGGGCAGCAGGCCCAGATGCGAGAACAGCTTTTGCATGGCGGCAGTGTAGCGAGCCCGGGGTCGAGCCAGGCCCTCCCGCGGGCCCGTCGGAACCCGCTGCGCTCAGGGCGCCAGGTCGAACACCAGCACCTCGGCGTCCTCGCCGTCCGAGAGCTGCAGCGCATCGGTCCCCTGCAGCTGCAGGGCATCGCCCGCGGCCAGTCGCTGGCCGTTGACGCTCAGCGCTCCGCGCACGAGGTGCACATAGGCCAGGCGGTCCGAGGGCAGGGTCAGGGTGTCCTGCTCGGCGCCGTCGAACAGACCGGCATACACCCGTGCGTTGGCGTGGATCATCACGGCGTCCGCCGCGCTGGCCTCGCCGGCGGGCGCGGCGATCAGCGCCAGACGGCCGCGCTTGCGCTGCACCTCGATGTGCTTCTGCTCGTAGCCCGGCGCCACGCCGCGCTGGTTGGGCTGGATCCAGATCTGCAGGAAATGGGTGGTCCGGTCCTTGGCGTGGTTGAACTCGCTGTGCAGCACGCCGGTGCCGGCGCTCATGCGCTGCACATCGCCGGGGCGGATCACGCCGGCGTTCGCCGCACCGGACTCGCCGTTGCCCATGCTGTCGCGGTGGGCCAGCTCGCCGTCGAGGACGTAGCTGATGATCTCCATGTCCCGGTGGCCGTGCGTGCCGAAGCCGGTGCCCGGCGCGATGCGGTCCTCGTTGATGACCCGCAGGGCGCCGAAGCCCATGCGGGCGGGGTCGTAGTAGTCGGCAAAGGAAAAGCTGTGGAAGCTCTTCAGCCAGCCATGGTCGGCATAGCCGCGGTCGCAGGAACGGATCAGCTGGGTCTGGGACATGATGGGCAATCTCCTGCAGTGACTGTAGGGAAGCCCCGCTCCTCCGGGGCCGCGCGCGCTTGAAGCCAGCATTCAAATAAGATGAAGCCATGCCGCAGAAAGAACCCGCCAGCCCCTACGCCCTGGGCACGCTATCGCTGGAGGCCCACCAGGGCAGCCGGCGCGTGCTGACGCCCGAGGCGCTGTCGATGATGGACAGCATCGCCCGCACCGGCAGCTTCGCCGCGGCGGCCCGGGAAATGGGCAAGGTGCCGTCGGCCCTGACCTACAGCGTGCGGCAACTCGAGGAGGCCCTCGACGTGCTGCTCTTCGACCGCAGCTCCCGCCAGGCCGTGCTGACGGCGGCAGGCCTGGAACTGCTGACCGAAGGCCGGCGCCTGCTGCAGGAGATGGACGCGGTCGCCAACCGCGTGCGCCGTGTGGCGACCGGCTGGGAGAGCACGCTGACCGTCGCCATCGACGACGCCATCGCCCGCCGTGCGGTGTACGACCTGATGGAGGCCTTCTACCAGCTGCGCGAGGACGGCCGGCCGCCACCCACGCGCCTGAAGCTGCGCACCGAGGTCCTGGCCGGCACCTGGGAGGCACTCAGCTCCGGGCAGGCGGACCTCGCCATCGGCACCACCACCCAGCCGCCGGGCAGCAGCTTCCACTGCGAGCCGCTGGGGGACATGGAGATGATCTTCGTCGTGGCCCCCCACCACCCGCTGGCCGGCCACGAGGGTCCGCTGGACCCGGGCACGATCGCCCATCACCGCATCATTGCCGTCGCCGACACCGCCCGCCAGCTGCTGCCCATGACGGTGGGCGTCATGCCCGGCCAGGAAGTGCTGACCATGCCCTCGATGGCCGCCAAGCTCGAGGCGCTGCTGCGCGGCCTGGGCTGCGGTTCCCTGCCCCGCTCCATGGTCCGGCGGCATGTGGAGGCCGGCCGGCTCGTGCACAAGCCCTATGCCCAGGTGCGCCCGCCGGTGCCGCTCAACTACGCCTGGCGCGCCGGACCGCAGCCGGCCCGGGCCCTGGCGTGGTGGCTGCAGCAGCTGCGCAGCCCCGTCACCCGCCTGGCGCTCCTGGAGCAGCACGAGGGCCTGCTGCTGTGAGCTCGACGGCTGCCGCCCCCTACCGCGGCCGCTTCGCCCCCTCGCCCACCGGCCTGCTGCACGCGGGCTCGCTGGTGGCGGCGCTGGCGAGCTGGCTCGACGCGCGCGCCCACGGCGGCCGGTGGCTGGTGCGCATCGAGGACCATGACCAGGGCCGCTGCGTGCCCGGCGCCGACGCCGCCATCCTTGGCCAGCTTCAGGCGCTGGGCCTGGTGCCGGACGAGCCGCCGGTCTGGCAGTCGCAACGCGAGCCGCTGTATGCCGCCGCCCTGCAGCGCCTCATCGACGAGGGCTGGGCCTATGGCTGCGACTGCACGCGCAAGTCCATCGCCGAGGCCCTCGCCGCGCAGGCGCTGGAGCGCCCCCGGCATGGCGAGCTGGTCTACCCCGGCACCTGTCGCCACCGCCACCTGCCCGCCGCACAGGCGCGGGCCTGGCGCCTGCTCAGCACGGCCGATCGTGCGGGCAGGCAAGACCTGACCCTGGACTGGCAGGACCGTCGCCTCGGCGCGCAGCGGCAGAACCTCACGCAGGCCGTGGGCGACTTCGTGCTGCGCCGCGCCGACGGGCTGTGGGCCTACCAGCTGTGCGTCGTCGTGGATGACGCCGCCCAGGGCATCACGGACGTCGTGCGCGGCGAGGACCTCACGGACAACACGCCCCGGCAGATCCGCCTGCAGCAGCTGCTCGGCCTGCCGCAGCCTCGCTATCTGCACAGCCCGCTCGTGCGGGGCGCCAATGGCGAGAAGCTCTCGAAGCAGAACGGCGCCCAGGCGCTGGACCTCGCGGACCCGCTGGCCGCACTGCGCTCGGCCGGCGCCGCGCTCGGCCTGCCGCCGCTGCCCGGCGAGCGGCTCGGCGACTGGCTCGCCGCTGCCGTGACGGCCTGGGCCGCACCGCGGGAGCGCGGCGCTTTGATGGCATGATCCCGGGATTCGCATTTCCCAAGAGGCAATTTCCATGATCACCACCTCCACCGGCCTGCAGTACGAAGACACCCAGGTCGGCGACGGCGCCGAGGCCAAGTCGGGCCATGACGTGCGCGTGCACTACACCGGCTGGCTCTACAAGGACGGCGTCAAGGGCGCCAAGTTCGACTCCAGCAAGGACCGCGGCCAGCCCTTCGAGTTCGAGCTCGACGGCGGCATGGTCATCAAGGGCTGGGACGAAGGCGTGCAAGGCATGAAGATCGGCGGCACGCGCGTGCTGGTGATCCCTGCGCAGCTCGGCTATGGCGCCCGCGGCGCCGGCGGCGTGATTCCGCCCAATGCCACGCTGATGTTCGAGGTGGAGCTGCTGGGCCTGTCCGGCGGCAGCGAGCCCCTGAACCTCACCCTGCAGACGACCGCCAGCGGCCTGCAGTACGAGGACGTCGCCGTGGGTGACGGCGCCGAGGCCGTGTCCGGCAAGCGCGTGACCGTGCACTACACCGGCTGGCTCTACAAGAACGGCCAGCGCGGCAAGAAGTTCGACTCCAGCAAGGACCGCAACGACCCCTTCAAGTTCCACCTCGACGCCGGCCAGGTCATCAAGGGCTGGGACGAGGGCGTGCAGGGCATGAAGGTCGGCGGCAAGCGCATGCTGGTGATCCCATCGGAGCTGGGCTATGGCGCCTACGGGGCCGGCGGCGTGATCCCCCCGAACGCCACGCTGCTGTTCGAGGTCGAGCTGCTGGCCGTCTGAGGCCCGCCATGACCCCGGCTCAGGCGCCGTCCTGGGCCGCGTCGTCCGTCACCGCGCCCGCCCTGGCTCCTGCCTTGTGCGGGCGCAGTCGTTTCAGGACGCCCTTCAGCCAGCGCCCCCCGAAATGCCGCACCGCCGGCCCCCAGGCCGCGGGGCGGCGCAGGTCGAAGGCCACGAGACCGACGAAGTCCCGCCGCTCGTCGACCCAGTCGCGCTTGTAGGGTTCCGAGCCGTTGAGGTAGTCGATGAGGTGCACCTCGCCGCTGTCGAGCGCCTCGCGGAACAGCGTGGCCGACAGGACCGTCCCCACACCCAGCTTCGCGGCCGATTCGCGGTAGGCCAGCTTGTAGATGCTGGCGACGCCTTCGTGCACCCACCACAGCTGCGCGGCCTGCGCCACGCCCTGCAGGCGCAGCACGCCCAGTCTCAGCCGGCCGTCCTCGGCCATCTGCTGCGCCAGGGCCCGGATGAAGTCCGGGCGCGCCTCGGCCTGCTTCCAGCTGTCCGCATAGACCGACTCGAAGTCCGCTAGCGCCCGCTCGAGCGCCGGCCCCGGCGTTCTCACGATCTCGATCTCCAGCCCCTGCTCGGCCGCCAGGCGCTTGCGGGCCCGACGCTCGGTGTTGCGCAGGCGGGAGCTGCGCGTGGCCCAGAAGGCCTCGAAGCGCAGCCCCTCGCAGCGCAGGACCCAGTTCTCGAAGCAGTGGTAGACATCCGTGCGGTAGCCGGCGGCCTGCAACCCCTGCTGCAGCAGGCGCAGCTCGTCGCTGCCGTCCTGCAGCGGCTGCAGGCTCAGCACGGCCCCGGCCGGATCGGCGCGGAGCTGCGTTCCGAGCTGCAC
The DNA here is from genome assembly GCA_041912595.1 of Burkholderiaceae bacterium. Taxonomy (GTDB): domain Bacteria; phylum Pseudomonadota; class Gammaproteobacteria; order Burkholderiales; family Burkholderiaceae_C; genus Roseateles_B. Next base: position 46,172 of record JAYRMR010000033.1, on the reverse strand, counting down.
CGCCGCGGCCAAGGCCTCCCGGCCGGCCCACGGCGGCGACTGCGCGTCCGTGACCGGGCCGAAGCGAGGCGTGTAGAAGTTGCCGAGGGCCGTCAGGCGGGCGCCGGCGGGCGCGACGGGCTGGTCATGGCGGCACAGCCACAGCGCCAGCGCCGCGCCCTGCCCGGCCGGCGCCGTGAAGCGCACGGGCGTGCCCTGCCCCCCCAGACCGCGGGAGGCCATGAGGCGAAACCAGGGCTCGGTTTGGAAGCAGGACATCAGAGAATCGGGGCCTTGAAACGGCAGGCGGCCAGCGCCGGCGCCGCCGTTTCCTTGTGCCTGCCAGTTGACGGGGCACGGGCCCCCCACCTTGCTCGCCTCGCCATCATCGCCCCGTCCAAGTCCATGAAAGTCCGACGACTGCCCCTCATTGCCGCGGCGCTGTTGCTGCTGGTGCTCATCGTCTCGTTCAAGCTGATCTACGCCGATCTCGACCGCCTGGGCGGCACGCCCTGGACGTCCAAGCGCAGCAACGACTACGCCCGCTACCTGCTCAAGCGCCTGGAGGGCCATCCCAAGCTGGAAACGGTGTTCCAGCCGCTGCTGCAGGGCTGGCAGTCCTGGCTCGAGCCCGAGGTGGACCTGCGCCAGCACCCCGATCACGGCCGCGGCGCACGCGCAGAGAGCGCCCGCAGTGTAAGACAGCAGGCGCAGGGCAGCCGGGCGCGGACGGACGAGGATCTCGGCCGCCGCATCCGGCCCATCGACAGCACCGGCGCGCTCGAACTGGCGCTGCAGGATGCCCGCCCGGGCGACGTGCTGGAGCTGGCCGACGGCCGCTACCTCGTCACCCGGACCCTTTGGACGCGCCAGCCTGGCACCGCCGAACAGCCGATCACGCTGCGGGCCGCGCACCCGCGCGCCGCGGTGCTGGTGAGCGAGGCCGCCACGCTGTTCGAGATCACCGAGCCGCACTGGCACTTCGAGGACCTGGACATCGAGGGCCGCTGCCGCCCGCCCGGCTGCGAGCACGCGCTGCACATCACCGGCAAGGCCAGCCAGTTCCGCGCGGAGAACAACGTCATCCGCGACTTCGACTCGCACATCAAGGTCAACGGCAGCCAGGGTCTGTTCCCCGACCACGGCCGGCTCACGCGCAACACCCTCTCCAACGAGGGCGACCGTCTCAGCACGCGGCCGGCCAATCCCGTGGACATCGTGGCGGCCAGCCACTGGATCGTCGACGAGAACATCGTCCGCCACTTCATCCACCCGGACGACAGGACCAGCAGCTACGGCATCTTCATGAAGGGCGGCGGGAGCGGCGGCCGCATCGAGCGCAATCTCGTGATCTGCGCGGCCGAGGGCGTCTCGGCGCGCGGCACGCGGCTGGGCATCTCCTTCGGGGGTGGCCTGACGGGCCCGAGCTACTGCCGCGACCAGCTGTGCCGCACCGAGCACGAGAACGGCCTCGCCCGCGCCAACATCGTCGCCAACTGCAACGACGCGGGCCTCGACATCAACCACGCCACCAGCATCACGCTGGAGGGCAATGTGCTGGTCAACACCGCGGGCATCAACGTCCGCGGCACCAGCCCCGCGGCACGGCTGATCGGCAACCAGGGCGACGGCTCGGTGCGCACCTTCGCCAACAAGGACGTCAGCAGCGACGGCCTCGCCGCCGCGCCGCTGGATCGCACGCTGAAGATCCGGCCCTGAACGGATGGGCCGTCGGCGGATGGGCCGTCAGCGGCCCGGCCCCGCCCTCAGCCCCGCAGCGGCGCGTCGTTCGAGCGCGCGTCCACCGACGTCATCAGCTGGGCCAGCTGCCAGGCGCCGTGCTGGCGCGAGGTGTGAGAGACCGACTCCACCGTCCGCACGGGCGCGCCAAAGGCGGCCGGGTCGGCCAGGAACGCGTCGTAGGACTGCAGCAGTGCCGCCTCGATCGCCTGCTCGTCGAGCACGTCGACGTTGCGCACGCCCTCGAACTGCGAGAGACGCCGCGCCGTGATGCCCGCGCAATCCACCAGCGCCAGGACCGGGCGCAAGGCGCGCAGGTACTCGTAGATCTTGGCCGGGATCTGGTTGTTGAAGGCCGAGCCCTGGAACACCAGCAGCACCTCGGCGCCCATCATCTCCTGCAGCGCCTGCCGGTAAGGCACCGGCCCGGCGACGTCGACCATGTCCTGCACTCCGAACTTCTGGGCCAGGTCGCGGATCGCCTGATCCGCCCCGGGCGCGCGGAAGCGCACGCACAGCCGGCGGGCGTCGATGCGGCCGCTGTCCCGCAGGCGGGCCATCACGCGGAAGAGGCTGCTCGGGTCGCGCTCCTTGGGGTAGATCGCGCCGCTGTGCAGCATCAGCAGCCGCTCGGGTGCGATGTCGAGGCGCTGCGCCTGGGCGCCGACGAAGGAGCCTTCGTCGTAGCCGTTCTCGATCACATGGACCCGACCGCGGGACTCCGGGTAGCGCCGCTCGAAGAGCTCGCGTGCGCCGTCGGTGGTCACCACGCAGCAGGTGGCGCGCCGCACGGCCCAGCCTTCGAGGCGGGGCAGCAGCCAGCGCTTGAGGCGGCTGGCTTCCCAGTCCTCGTGGTAGACGGGATCACGGAACTCGGCGATCCAGGGCCGGCCGGTCCAACGGGCGACCATGCCGCCGATCAGGTGGGCGGACAGCAGCGGATAGGTGCTCCAGACGAGCTGGACCTGGCGGCTGCGCACCAGGCGCACGCCACGCCGGATCCCGCCAAGGCACCAGCTGGACCAGCGGTCCGGCATGGCCAGCAGCTCGGGGTACTTGCCCCGGATGGAGAGATCGCGTCGCACGTCCAGCGCCAGGGCGCGGTCCAGTCGGATGTCCGGCGGCACCTGGGCCATGAGGTCCACGCTGGTGCGCTCGTAGGCATTCGCGCTGGCCGAAAGCAGGCTCACGTCCCAGCCGGCCTCGGGCAGGATCTTGGCGAAGTTCAGGCTGCGCAGCACGCCGCTGGAGCCCGCCTGGGGCGGGAAATGGAAGGCCACCATCAGCGCCGCATGCGGGCGGGCGGGCCGGGCCGGGTCGGGCATCGGCGCGCGCAGCAGATTGCCCAGCAGCTGGAAGGCGCGCGAGCCCGGGGTCGCGCCCCAGGGCGTGAAGCGGCGCAGCTGCAGGAAGCAGCTGTCGAGCGAGGCGTAGCCCTTCTGCGTGCTGACCCCGCAGGCATAGCCCGCCTGGCGGACCATGTCGACATGGCGGCTGGTGTAGTCCTTGCCGGGCTCGCCGTTCGGGTAGGCGAAGGGCATGCGCATCGGACCGAGGATGGCCTCGATGTCGGCGCGGCTCTCGCGGATCTCCCGCTCGGCCTCCTCCTCGGTGCAGCAGGACAGGATCGGGTGGTTCACCGAATGCGCCCCGACCTCCATGCCCATGGCCTGCAGCGAGCGGAGGTCGTCCGCATCGAAGCAGGCGGGCCCGACGTAGGACGGCCCGCACAGGCGCTCCAGCTCGGCCATCGCCTCATGGCGGTGGGCCTGCGGCTGGTACTTCAGCGCCGCGGTCACGAGACGCACGGCGTCGACGCGGCGCTCGCGGGTGCTGACATCCAGCCCCAGCGTCGCGCCCGGCACGCCGGCAAGCTCCTTCTGCTCGGGCGGGAGGTGGTGGATGGCGCTCTCGATGCGCTCGTTCCACAGCGGCTGGCCGCGCAGTTGGGCCGTCGTGATGAAGAAGGTGCCGCGCAGGCCCTGCGCCTTCAGCCAGGGGGCGACATGCTCGATCCAGCCCTTGTAGCCGTCATCGAAGGTCAGCACCACGGCCGGCTCCTTCAGCAGGCCGGCGCGCAGCAGGTCCACGGCCTCGGTCAGCGCGAGGATGCGGAAGGAGGCCTGCAGCTCCCGGACCAGGTCCTGGAAGCGCTCGAAGCTGTACTCGTGCGGGTCGACGCACTGCGCCTCCAGCGGAAGGCGGTGGAAGGAGAGGATGGTCAGCTTGCCGCGACCGAACCTGCGGGTGAGGGAGAGCATCATGGGCATGGGGCGGCGGCTCAGGGCCGCAGGTTCGCCGTGGATTTCCGAGGATTGACCTGCTGGCGGACGTAGCGACGCAGGCAATCGGCGAGTGCCACCAGCATGTACTGGAAGTCGTAGAAGGCCGCGCTCAGCGCCGCCCCGGTGATCAGGAAGATGAACATGGCACCGGCCACGGCGTTGATCATGTCGACGGCCCAGGCCAGGTCATCCCGCCCGGACTTCTTCACCAGCCGCTGCACCTCGCCGCGCGCCGTGAAGGCGGTCCCCATGAGGGCCACGAAGAGGGCCAAGCCCACGAAGCCCATGTCCCCCAGCACCTCGAAATAGATGCTGTGCGCGGCCGCCGGGTAGTTGACATCAGGCGTCTCGACGAAGCCCAGCAAGCCCTGCTTGTAGCGGAACTTCTCGAAGATGACCGGCGCCTGCACCGCGCGGAAGCCGCCCCCGAAGACGGGGTTCTCGACCGCGATGGCGCTGGCACGTTTCCAGGCGGTCACGCGGCCCATGAACGAGGCGTCCTCGTTGGCCGACTGCAGCGTCTCCATGCGCTCGAACCAGCTCGCCGGCGCCGCCGCGTAGATGGCCAGCCCGATGGCCAGGAAGATCATCAGACCCTTGAACTTCTGGCGCCCCATCAGCACCATCCACACGCCGAAGCAGACGAAACCGATCAGCCCGCCGCGGGACTTGGTGGCAATCACCGCCATCGCCACCAGGAACATGAAGCCCAGCAGGGCATGGCGCCACGGCCGCGATTTGCTGTACTGCCAGAGATAGAAGGCCAGCGGCACCGACAGCAGCACCGACTGCGCGAAGTGGTTGTTGTCGCCCAGCTTGGGGTTGCCCAGCACGATGTGGGAGCCGCCCGAGGCCAGGAACTTGAGCCCCTCGACCACGCCGTGGCCGCCCAGGCCCAGCGCCATGATGATGACCATGGCCACCAGGCGCGCCCGGTTGACGACGAGCAGCGGCATCAGCAGGCACAGCAGGATGTTCTTGAACAGGTTGCTCGCGATCTCCCAGTTCCGCTCGATGCCCGGGTAGGCCATGCTGGCCACGAACAGGGCATGCAGCGAGAACAGCAGGAAGAGGACCTGCGTCCCGCCCAGCTCCCACTTGCCCACGACCTGCTTGCGCTGTGTGATCATCAGCACCAGCGTCGAGACGGCGAAGACCATCACATAGGGCACGCCGGCCATGAAGCCGAACATGTAGAAGCCCAGGGCCGCGAGATTGGCCCAGGACCACATCAGCAGGGACGCGAAGGCGCTGCGGATGACCAGCGGGGCCAGGCCCGCCATGAAGATCAGAGTGACGATGTCACGCATGCGGCCCCCTGCCCCGTGGACGGTCCGGCCCTGTCGCGCGCGGTGCGGCCGGCTTGGGTCCGGCTGGACTCACGTTGGGTCCAGGCGGCTTCGGAGGGGGCGGCGTCTTGCCGGGCTTGCTGCCGACGCGGATGTCGAACCAGCCCAGCTCCTCCTGGTCCGGATTGCCGCGGGCCTTGGCGAGCGTCTTGAGCAGCCAGGCCACGGCCAGCATCTGGGCAAAGACGACCAGGTATTCCTTCATCGCTGGACCTGCACTTTCTGCACCGGGCGTGCGCGGGCGCCGGCCGGTCGGGTGAAGAGATGCTCGTAGTGCCCGAGCATCGCCTGCAGCGAATAGGCCTGCAGGGCGCGCTCGCGCGCCGCGGTCTGCTGGGCCTGCCGGGCAGCGGCGTCCAGCTGGCGGTTCAGCGCCTGCCGCAGGCCCTGGACCAGGGCCGGGGTGTCCGAGGGCGGGACAAGCAACCCTGCACTGCCCTCGCCCAGCACGGCCGCATTGCCGCCGACCGTGGTGGCGACGATGCCCATGCCCGTGGCCAGCGCTTCCTGCAGGGCGCAGGACGTGCCCTCGGTCACCGAATTCAGCACGAAGACATCGAGGGCGCGCAGCACGGCCGGCACGTCTTGGCGCTGGCCCGCGAAGCACACGCGGTCCTGCAGCCCAAGCTGGGCGACCTGCTCCCCCAGGGCCTGGCGCAGCGGGCCCTCGCCCACGAGCACGAGACGCGCCCGGCGGCAGGCCTCATCGTCCAGGTGCTGCAGCTCGGCAAAGGCCGCGACGAGCCGGGCCTGATCCTTCACCGGGTCCATGCGGCCGACGGTGCCCACCAGCAGGTGCTCCCCCTGACGGAACGGCAGGTCCGCCGGCCAGGCCTCGCCGGGCCGGGGCGGGCGGAAACGCTCGGTGTCCACGCCATTGGTGATCAGATGGATGCGATGGGGCGGCACCTGGATGGCATCCCGCAGGTAGTCATGCACCTGATCGGACACGGCCACGAAGTCCTGCACGAAGGGCGCCATCAGGCGGCGGTTGCGCCGGTTCCTGAGGTTGCTGCCGCCGGGATCGCTGACGTCCCAGCCGTGCTCCGCATGGATGCGGCGCGGCACCCGGGCCAGGGCCGCCATCGGGGCGAAGTCGAGGGCCGCCAGGTTGCAGCTGTGCAGCACGTCGGGCGCCTGGGCGCGGAAGAGCCGCCAGACCTGCGGCCAGTAGGGGATGGGGCCGCCGGGCTGCTTGTCCAGGGCGATGCACTGCACGCCGGGCACCTCGATGCGCGAGCGGTAGACGGCATCCACCTCGGTCAGCGCGACCAGCGTGTGGCGGAAGCGATCCTGGGGCAGGCCGTTGATCAGCTGCGTGACGACGTTCTCCAGCCCACCGCTGGAGAAGCGGTAGAGCAGGTGCATGACGTGCAGGCGGGAATCGGTCTTCATGGCCAGGAACGGAACCTCGGGACAGCTCGGGCGCTCAGCGGCCGATGGGGAAGTACTCGAGCCCCAGGGTGCGCACGAGCGCGGGGTCGTAGAGATTGCGGCCGTCGATGATGACGGGATGGCGCAGCGTGCTGCGCAGGGTGTCGAAGTCCGGGCTGCGGAACTCCTTCCACTCGGTGGCGATGAGGAGCGCGTCGGCGCCCTCCACGGCCTGCATCGCGCTGCTGGCGAACTGAAGCCCCGGCGGCGCCCCGAGGACGCGGCGGGCCTCCTCCATGGCGACGGGGTCATAGGCGATGATCTCGGCGCCCGCCGCCAGCAGATCGGCCACCAGCACGCGGCTCGGGGCCTCGCGCATGTCGTCGGTGTTGGGCTTGAAGGCCAGGCCCCACAGCGCGAAGCGACGGCCGCGAAGGTCCTCCCCGAAGCGGCGTCGCACCTTGCCGGCCAGCACGTGCTTCTGCGCCTCGTTGGCGGACTCCACCGCCTTCAGCACCTGCATCTCGATGCCCGCCTCGACCGCGGCCGTGCGGATCAGCGCCTTGACGTCCTTGGGGAAGCAGGAGCCGCCGTAGCCGCAGCCGGGATAGAGGAAGTCGTAGCCGATGCGCGGATCGGAGCCGATGCCGCGGCGCACCAGCTCGATGTCGGCCCCCAGGCGCTCGGCGAGATTGGCCATCTCGTTCATGAAGCTGATGCGCGTGGCCAGCATCGCGTTGGCGGCGTACTTGATCAGCTCGGCGCTGCGCACGTCGGTCAGCACCAGGCGCTCGTGGTTGCGCTGGAACGGCGCATAGAGCGCCCGCATCAGCGCGATGGCCTGCTCGTTGGAGGCGCCCACGATGATGCGGTCCGGCCGCATGAAGTCCTCGACGGCGGCGCCCTCCTTCAGGAACTCGGGGTTGGACACCACGGCGAAGGGATGGGCGCTGCCCCGCTGCTGCAGGGTCGCGGCGATCTCCGCCTGGACCTTGTCGGCGGTGCCCACGGGCACGGTGCTCTTGTCGACGACGACCCGGAATCCCGTCATGTGCTGCGCGATGCCCCGCGCCGCGGCCAGCACGTACTGCAGGTCGGCCGAGCCGTCCTCGTCGGGCGGCGTGCCGACGGCGATGAACTGCATGGTGGCGAACTCGGCCGCGGCCTTCACGTCGGTGGTGAAGCTCAGGCGGCCGGCGGCCATGTTGCGCCGGACCATGGCCTCGAGGCCCGGCTCGAAGATGGGCACCTCGCCCTGCTGCAGCCGGGCGATCTTGCCGGCATCGGTGTCCAGGCACAGCACATGGTTGCCGACCTCGGCCAGGCAGGTGCCGCTGACCAGGCCGACGTAGCCCGTGCCAATCATCGTGATCTTCATGACGCGCTCCGTGCAGGGGACCCGGCCTCATGCGCCTCCACCAGACGGCGGAACAGCTGGTACTGCTGCTCGCTGGTGGCGTCCCAGGAAAAGTCCTCAGCATAGCGTCGGACAGCCTCCCGCCCGGGATGGGCGAGCCACAGGGACGTGACGGCTTCGGCGATCCCGGCGCCATCGCGCGAGGGAATCAGCCGCCCGGCGACGTCCCCCTGCACCAGTTCGGGCGAGCCGCCCACCGGCGTGGCCGCCACCGGCGCGCCACAGGCCATGGCCTCGAGCAGCACATTGGCCCAGCCCTCGCGGCTGGAGGCCAGCAGCAGCATGTCGGCCGCGCTGTACCAGCGCAGCAGCTCCGTGTTGGGCAGCGCGCCGGTCATGCGGACGTGGTCCTGCACGCCCAGGCGCTGGATGGTGGCCTCGATGCGGGGCCGGTCCACGCCCTCCCCGATGATGACGAGGCGCGCCTGCGGGAAGCGCGGCAGCAGCTGCGCCAGCGCCTCGACGCACAGGTCGTGCCCCTTCAGCGGCACCAGGTGGCCCACGGACACCATCAGCGGCGCGCCCTCGAGGCCCAGTTCGCGGCGCATCTGCGCCTGGTCCAGGGGCCGGAAACGCTGCAGATCCACGCCATTGCGGAACACATGCAGCTTCTCGCGCGGCTCGCCGAGCTCATGCAGGCGCTCCATGAGATCGGCGCAGACGCCGATGGACGCGTCGGCCTGCCGGGCGGCGCCCTGGATCAGCCGGCGGGGCCAGGGGAAGGTCGGAAAGAGGTTGAGGTCGGAGCCGCGGGCGGTGATGGTCAGCGGTTTGTCGAACAGCCGAGCCAGCCAGGCCGCGGCGACACCGTCCGGGTAGTAGTAGTGGGCATCGATGACGTCGAACTCGAGCCCTTCCCGCATCCACCGGCGGATGGCCAGGGCCGAGCGCAGGGCCAGCACATGGGGCGCGATGTTCATGCCGACCTTGGGCGGCAGCAGGTAGCGCGGGTAGCGGACCTCGATGCCGTTATGCACCGCCTGCCGAGGCGTGGCGGCCATCTTCGCCCAGGCGCCGAAGCGCGGGTTCGAGGACGGGAACCATGGCACCGGCGCCAGCACCTTGGCCTCGACCTTCCCCGCCTTCAGTAGCTCGCGCAGGCGGGTCTCCACAAAGATGCCATGCCCCGGCCGGCTGGGGCTGGGATAGAGCGTGGAGAACAGCAGCGTGCGAAGGGGACGGTCCATGCGGGGTGGGCGAGACGGTGAGAGGCGGCGTATCAGCGGACCGGGCGGCCGAGCAGTCGCTCGTAGACCGGCACGTAGTTCGCCGCGCTGTTGCGCCAGTTGCGCACGTCCTCGACGAAGCGCCGGCCGTTGGCCTGCACACGCGGCCAATCGCCCGGGGTGCCGAGCACCTTCAGCACGACGTCCGACAGCGACTGACGGTCGCCCGCCTTGAACAGGTGGCCGGTCTGGCCGTCCTCGATCAGCTCCTTGTGGCCGCCGACGTCCGAGGCCACCAGCAGGCGGCCCTGCGCCATGGCTTCCAGCGGCTTGAGCGGCGTCACTAGTTCGGTCAGGCGCATGGGATGGCGGGGGAAGACGAGCACGTCGATCAGGTCGTAGTAGCGCTGCACCTGGGCATGCGGCACACGGCCGGTGAACACGACCTTGTCGGCGAGGCCGAGGGCCTGGCACTGGGCCTTGAGCGCCGCGTCCTGCGGGCCACCGCCGACCAGCAGCAGACGCACGGCCGGGTCACGCTGCAGCATCTGTGGCAGTGCCTCCAGCAGCAGGTCAAGGCCTTCGTAGGCGTAAAAGGAGCCGATGAAGCCCAGCACCTTGGCCCCCTGCAGACCCAGTTGCGCCTGCAGCGCCGGATCGGGCTGGCCGCCGGGCTCGAAGCTGGCGATGTCGACCGCATTCGGGATCACGCTGACCTTCTGCGCGGGGATGCCGCGGCCGAGGATGTCGCTGCGCAGCCCCTCGCAGATCGTGAAGACATGATCCACGCGATTCATGGCGCGGGTCTCGAGCGCGCGCGTGGCCTTGTAGCGGAGGCTGCCCTCGGTGGTCGTGCCGTGGTCGACGGCGGCGTCCTCCCAGAAGGCCCGGATCTCGTAGACCACCGGCAGGCCCGCGCGCCGCGCCGCATTGGCAGCGGGCAAGGCGTTCAGCACTGGCGAATGGGCGTGGAGGATGTGGGGACGGTGTTCGCGGATCAGGTCCTCGATGCGGCGCTCCAGCGCGCGCATCAGCTGCATCTCCTTGATCACGGGCAGCTTGCTGGCCTCCGCCATGGGCGTGCGGAAGAAGGTCCAGTGATCGACCTGCTCCTGCAACGCGCCATCGTGCCGGCCCGAGCTCTGCTCATGCTTGGGGCTGGTGACGTGCAGCGTCTCCCAGCCCAGCTTGCGCTGCTCGCGCAGCAGCGAGGCTGTCCGGAAGGTGTAGCCACTGTGCAGCGGCAGCGAGTGGTCGAGGATGTGAAGGACGCGGACGGTCATATCAGAGGGCGGTCGGGGCGGCAGACGGGGATGCGTGGACCGGCGAGGTCTTGCTGGCGATGGCGTGCTCGGGCACCACCGGATGCGGGCCGTCCACCACCACGCGCAGGAAGGCTTCGAACATGGTCAGCGACCACAGCGCCGTGCTGTGATCGGCGCGGCCGGACTGGTGCTGCTCGACGAGATCGCGCAGGCAGTCCGGGTTGAACCAGCCGGTGTCGGCCAGGCGCGGGCCGAGCACGGACTCGCGCACCTTGTCCTTCAGCGGTCCGCGGAACCACTGGGCCAGCGGCACGGAGAAGCCCATCTTGGGGCGGTACAGCACCTCGTTCGGCAGCTGCGGCTCCATGCTCTTCTTCAGCAGGTACTTGCCCTCCTGGCCATGCAGCTTCAGCGACGACGGCAGCGTGGCAAGCCACTCGAGCAGCTCGTGGTCCATCAGCGGCTCGCGCACCTCCAGCGAATGCGCCATGCTGGCGCGGTCCACCTTGGTGTTGATGTCGCCGACGAGGTAGGTCTTGGTGTCCAGGTACTGGATCAGGGCGAGCTGGTCGTCCGTGTGGGCGTTCTTCGCGTGGCGATGGAAGACCTGGTCCGCGCCGTAGCCGGCCAGGGCCTGGCGCATGGCCGGGCTGAAGAGCCGCTGGCGCAGCGGAGCCTTGTTCTGCGAGACCGAATGGCAGTAGGCGCTGACCGGGTCCATGGCCATGCCCTGGAAGGTGGTCTTGGCGCGCAGGAAGCGCGGCGCCCAGTCCAGCTTCGGGTAGGCGCGGCCCAGCGCACCGAACACCATCCGCCCCATGCGCCCCGGCAGCATGCCGCGCAGGCCGGACTCCAGCATGTGCAGCTTGTAGCGGCGGTAGCCCCCGAAGGCCTCGTCGCCGCCGTCGCCCGAGAGCGCCACCGTCACATGCTTGCGGGCCATCTCACAGACGCGGTAGGTCGGGATGGCGGAGCTGTCGGCATAGGGCTCGTCGTAGAGGCGGGCCAGCGTGTCGACCAGATCGAAGTCGTTGCTGCCGACCGTGTGGCAGACATGCGCCGTGCCATGGCGCCGGGCGACCATGTCGGCGAACTCGGACTCGTTGAAGCGCGGGTCGTCGAAGGCGATGGCGCAGGTGCGCACGGGCTGCTCCGACAGGCCGGCCATCGTGGCCACCACGGCGCTCGAGTCCACGCCGCCGGACAGGAAGGCCCCCAGCGGCACCTCGGCGATCATGCGCAGGCGCACGGACTCGCGCAGGCGGTCCAGCAGCTCGGCCTGGGCATCGGCCAGGCTGATGCGGCTGTCCAGCGTGTAGCGCAGGTCCCAGTAGGACTTGGATGCCGGGATCGGCGCGCCGCGCTGGATGCGCAGCGTGTGCCCGACATCCAGCTTGTGGATGCCCTTGAAGATGGTGCGCGGCTCCGGCACGTAGCCGAAGGCGAAGTAGTCCTCCACGGCCTGCGGCTCGATCTCGCGGCGCACCTGCGGGTGCGCCAGCACCGACTTCAGCTCGGAGCCGAAGAGCAGCTGGCCGTCGTCCAGCAGCGTCCAATAGAGCGGCTTCACCCCGAGGCGGTCGCGGGCCATGAACAGGCACTGCTGCTTGCGGTCCCAGATCACGAAGGCGAACATGCCGCGCAGGCGGTCCACGCAGCGCTCCCCCCAGCTCTCCCAGGCATGGACGATGACCTCGGTGTCGCTGCGCGTGTGGAAATGGTGGCCCAGGGCCTGCAGCTCGGGGATCAGGGCCTGGTAGTTGTAGATCTCGCCATTGAAGACGATGGCGACGCTGCGGTCCGCGTTGAACAGCGGCTGCTGGCCCGTCGCGATGTCGATGATGGACAGGCGGCGGTGCCCGAAGCCGAGGCCCGGCTCGAGGTAGAGGTCGCCTTCATCGGGGCCGCGGTGGTGCTGCGAGTCGTTCATGCGCCGCAGCACGCCGGCGTCGATGGCGCGCGCCTGGCGAGTGTCAAAGATGCCGGTGATGCCGCACATGGTCTGCCTTCATTCCGCATTGCCGCTGCCCGGACGGCAGCGCTTGCTCTGCCCAGGTCCGGAAACGAGCTTGCCGAGCAAGCTCGGCAAGCAACTCTTCATTGTCGTGGGGGGCGCCCCCTCGCGGGGCCGGCGCCGCGCCCGGGCGGCCCCATGGAGAGGCCGCCGCAGACTTCACAGACGCCAGACGCGGTAGCCCGCGCCCTTCAGCGCCGCCTCGTCAAACGCGGCCTTCACGTCGATGAAGGCGCCGCCGTCGACCAGCTTCTCGCCCAGCTGGCTCACGCTCAGCGACGCGAACTCGCGGTGCGACACGGCGGCCACGATGGCATCGGCCTTCGGCAGCTCGTTCCAGGGGGTGAGGCTCACGCCGTACTCGTGCTCGGCCTCGGCGGACTCGGCCTGCGGGTCCGTCACGATGACTTCGACGCCATAGGTCTTGAGCTCGTTGATGATGTCGATCACCTTGGAGTTGCGCAGGTCGCCGCAGTTCTCCTTGAAGGTCAGGCCCAGCACATTGACCTTGGAGCCCTTGATGTGCGAGCCGCTGGCGATCATCTGCTTGATGGTCTGCTCGGCGATGAACTTGCCCATGCTGTCGTTGATGCGACGGCCAGCCAGGATGACCTGCGGGTGGTAGCCCAGCATGTCGGCCTTGTGGGTCAGGTAGTACGGGTCCACGCCGATGCAGTGGCCGCCCACCAGGCCCGGCTTGAACTTGAGGAAGTTCCACTTCGTGCCGGCGGCCTCGAGGACCTCGCTGGTGTCGATGCCGATCTTGTCGAAGATGATGGCCAGCTCGTTCATCAGGGCGATGTTGAGGTCGCGCTGGGTGTTCTCGATCACCTTGGCGGCCTCGGCCGTCTTGATGCTGGAAGCGCGGTGCACGCCCGGCACGATGATCATTTCGTAGAGCTTCGCCACGCGGTCCAGGGTCTCGGGCGTGTCACCGGAAACGATCTTCAGGATCTTGGTGAGGGTGTGCTCGCGGTCGCCCGGGTTGATGCGCTCGGGGCTGTAGCCGACGAAGAAGCCGTCCTTCCACTTCATGCCGGACTCCCGTTCCAGCACGGGGATGCAGACTTCCTCGGTCGCGCCCGGATACACGGTGCTCTCATAGACCACGATGGCGCCCTTCTTCATGTGGCGGCCGACGCTGGTCGAGGAACCGATCAGGGGCTTGAAGTCGGGGATGTGGGCCTCGTCCACGGGCGTGGGCACGGCGACGATGATGATGTCGGCCTCGCCGAGCAAGGCGGGATCGGAGGTGTACACGGCATGCTTGGCCGCCTGGACCTGCTCGTCGGTCAGCTCGCGCGAGGGGTCCGTGCCACGCTGGCAGGCGTCGACCTTGCCTTGGTGGATGTCAAAACCGATGGTCCTGATCTGCTTACCGAACTCCACGACGAGCGGCAGGCCCACATAGCCCAGACCGATCACTGCCAAAGTCGTCATACACATGCCTTTCTTGAGATTCTTGAATTATGGCGAGTCATCAGCGTTGAGACTGTGACTGCAGGTAGCCCTGAATTGCGGGGGTCACGGCCGGCATCAGTTCTGCCAGACCGGGCGCCCCCTCCTCCGCTGCGGGTGCATAGATGAACACGGCGGCCGCGTTGTCGACCCGCCCCGCCAGGCGGCACCAGGCCGTCAGCAGGCGGGCACGCACCGCCGAGTTGGTGAAGCTGCCGTCGATCCAGTGGGTCTGCAGCACCTGCAGTTCCTCACGCACGCCCGACACATGCAGGCGCTGGCGCAGCGCTGCGGCCTGCCACACCGGGGACGGCCCCGGGCTGACCGCGCCGGCACTGGCGGGCACCACGACCCACTCGTCCTTGAAGCCGGCCAGGCGGTTCTCGGAGTTCATCACCTTGCGCTCTTCGTCCTGCCCCCGGTAGAACAGCACCCAGACGCAGAAGGAACGGCCGTCTTTCAGGTAGCAGGCATGCTCCTCGGCGCTGGCGCCACCGTAGGCGGGCTTCCAGCCGGACTTGGCGGGGACATCCAGCCGGGTCCACCCCTCGGCCGCCAGCGACAGGGGCGAGAGCGTGACGGGCGCGGAGGCGCCGGCCAGGTGCTCGACGTGATGGGCCCAGCCCGCCGGAAGCGCCAGCAACGCCACGGCGAGCGCCGCCTGCAGCCAGGGCATCCGCGGCGCCGGCGGCGCGGCCGGCACGGCAGGCTGCGGCTCGACCAGCGGCGCGTCCACGTAGCGGATGCCCACCATGTAGAGCAGCGTCATCACGAGGCCGAAGAAGATCCAGCCGTAGATGATGTGGTCGACACCCGTGGCGAGCTCATTGCCCGACAGGTGGCCGATCATCACGATCATGTAGGCCCGCAACCAGTTGGCCACCAGCGGCACGATGAGCGACACCACGCCGAACACCGCCCGGCGCCCGGCGCCGCGGTAGTTGATGTAGGCAAACAGCGTCCCCACCATGAAGGAGGCGATCAGGTAGCGGATGCCGCTGCAGGCCTCCACCACCGACCAGTGGCCGCTGGGGATGACAAACTCCAGCCCCTCGCGGTAGACCGGGATGCCCGAGGCGCGCAGCGCCGCGACGGTGAAGTCCGCCGTGGAATTCATCAGCGTGGGCAGCAGGAACTCGCCGAAGGGCACCGCAAAGAAGCTGAAGCACAGCGGGAACAGCAGGCGCATGCCGATGGCGCGGCCGAAGACGACCGGCACCAGCAACACCAGCACCGCCACGATGGCGAAATGCTCGGCGGCATTCACGTGGGCCAGACGCACGACCAGCCAGCCCGGCACCAGCAGGGCCAGCAGCACCAGCCCCGGCCACCAGGGCCGCGGCTGCATGACCAGGCAGTCGTAGCGGCGGCGCCAGATCAGCCACAGCACGGCCGGGAAGACGAGATAGCCGTGCGCGAAGGTATCCGAACGCGACCAGATGCCCACCATCGACTCGAAGGACGGCCACAGCAGCGCGACGGCCGCCACGGTGCACACGGCCCAGGCCAGCAGCGCCGAACGCCAGCCGGCCCGCAATGCGTCCGGCAGCGTGTGCCAGAAGCGACGGGTGTCCTGGACCCAGTCCTGCCACAAGTCCTTCAGCATGCGCCCCCCGTGGCCTGGCGCAGCGCCCCGTCGATCGCGGACAGATGCGCATCCCAGCTGTAGTGGTCCAGCACGTAGCGACGGGCGGCCTCGCCGATGCGCTCCGCCCGAGCGCGGTCCGAGAGCACCAGCTCCAGGGCCGCCAGATATTCATCCGCCGTTTCGGCCTCGAAGATGGCCTCGCCATGCGGCGCGCCGATCACCTGGGCACAGCCACGGGCGGACACGACGGCCTTGCACATGGACATGGCCTCGAGGACCTTGTTCTGCACACCGCGCGCCAGGCGCAGCGGTGCCACGACCGCATCCGCGTGCTGCAGATAGGGGCGCACGTCCGGCACCGTCCCGGTGACCTGCACATGCGCGCCCGCGAGGGCCAGCACCGCCGGCGTCGGGCTGCGGCCGACGATGTGGAACTGCGCCTGTGGATGCCGTGAGAGCACCGCGGGCAGCACGGCCTCGGCGAACCAGGACACCGCATCGACATTGGGCCAGTAGTCCATGGCGCCCGTGAAGACGAGGTGCGGGCCCGGTCCCGGGAAGGGGCTGGCGCCGCCCGGTTCGGGCTGGAAGAAGTCGCTGTCCACGCCGTTGCACAGCGGCTGGATCTTGTCGTCCAGCCCGGGGGCCAGGCCCAGGAACAGCTGACGCTCAGGTTCCGTGACCAGGTAGCTCATGCGGGCAGCGCCGACGATGCGACGCTCGTAGTCCAGCAGCGTGCGACCTTCGCGGCCGTACACCCAGGACATCGGCCAGCGATGGGCCTTGGCATAGCCCACCCACTTCTGGGAGTCCACGTCGATGAGATCGACCAGCATGGGCAGCGGAAGGTCCAGGGCGTATTGCGCCATCGTCGACGAGAACACGATGCTGGCGGCCAGGTCCTGCTGCTGCACGCAGCGCTGCACCCAGGCCGTCATGGCGGCGTCCCGGTAGTACGGCAGACCGAGCGGCTCACCCGTCAGCAGCCCCTGGAGGCTGCGCACCTTGCCCAGCGTCGGGTTCAGCGGCAGGGCGCAGACCTCCGCGCACACGCCGCGCAGCTTGTCGAGGTATTGCCAGTCGTCCGGGTCATCGACGAAGGTCCCCAGGAACACGCGGTGACGCTTCGCCAGGTGCTTCAGCAGATGCCAGGAGCGGACCTTGTCGCCCTTGTTCGGCGGATACGGCAGCCGATGGACCAGGTAGAGGATATTGGCCATCTCAGCCCCCTGCCCGAGGGGTGCCGAGTCCGGCGGCGGGCGCGCCGTCCGCATGGCGGTGCAACGGCACGCGGTGCGCGTGCCCACCCAGGACCTGAGCCGCGGACACCAGGCCGTGGATAACCAACTCGAATGACATTCAGTGCTGACCCGCTGCTTGGGGCGTCAATCGTGGTTTGAGGAATACCTCGTCCATGCGGCCCCATTGGAAATCTTTCAACAGACGGGCAATACGCCCCTCCGTGCGCGAAAGATTTACATAGTGGCGAAAGCGGGATTTCGCATCAATCCCCTGAACGCGCGGCTGATCCGGGTCGATTTCCCAGGGGTGGAAATAGAACACGGCCGATTGCGCTTCCTGGGTGTTGACGCGATTGAGCATCCAGCGCGAAACACCGTAAGGCAGCAGACGGAAATACCCCCCGCCACTGCTGGGCAGGTTGCGTTCAAACAGGCGCAGCGTGGTGATCGGAATTTCGAGCAGACCGTCGCGGACGAAATAAGGCGTCCGCGGGGAATCCGGCATGCCGTAATGGTCATGGGCGATGGGATAGACGCTGGAACTGTACTGATGCCCGGTTTCACGCAGAACGTCAAAGGCCCAGAGGTTGCCCTTGCCGATGGAGAAGCTCGGTGCCCGATAGCCCAGCACCGGCGCCCCGGCGAGGTCCTCCAGCACCTGCTTGGCCCGCGTCAGGTCCGCGCGGAAGGCCTCGGGGCTCAGGTCGCTGGCGCGCTCGTGCCCGTAGCCGTGGCTGGCCAGCTCATGGCCGGCCGCGACGATACGGCGGACCAGCGCCGGGTAGCGTTCGGCGATCCAGCCCAGGGTGAAGAAGGTGGCGCGGGTGTCGTGCGCGGCCAGCAGGGCCAGGATCCGATCGACATTGCGCTCGACGCGGCACTCGAGCTCGTTCCAGCGCTCGCGGCGGATGTAAGGGGCGAAGGCGGAGACCTGGAAATAGTCCTCCACATCGATGGTCATGGCATTGACGGGCTTCACGAGTCCGTTCCTTCCTTGCGCTCGGCGGCACTGAGGCCTTCCACCAGCTTCTGCAGCAGCGCCAGCGTCTGCAGGTTGATCCGTTCCAGGCGCATCATGCTGCGCTCGAGGCGCTGCAGGCGGTCCGTGTGGTGATCCTGGGCGAGATTGAGAATCTGCTCGGACATGCCCTGTCCGAGCGATGCCGGCAGGCTGATCTGGCTGACGTCGATGTCGAGCCCGGCCTGGACCGCCGCGGGCTGGCCCAGATGTGCGGCCGGCACGGAGGCCGGGCTGTTCGCCAGCGCCGCATGGGCCGAATCGGGGATGGCCGACTCATCACGGATGTCCTTGACGACCTCCTCGACATCCGCCTGCGTGAGATGCGTGCGGTTGGCCATGAAGCCGAGCAGCAGCAGGCGGTCGCACAGGCTGTTGATCCGCCGGGGAATGCCGCGCGACGCCTTGTGCACGGCCGCAAAGGCAGCGGGGTCGAAGCTCGGATTCCCGGTGCTGCCCGCACATTTCAGGCGGTGCTCGATGTAGCGCTGCGTCTCTTCCTCATCCAGCGGGCCGATGTGGCAAGTGGCCGCCACGCGCTGGCGGAACTGCTCCATCTCGGGCCGCTGCAGGATGGCGCGGAACTCCGGCTGCCCCACCAGGAACGTCTGAAGCAGCGACTGGTTGCCGTACTGGAAGTTCGACAGCATGCGCAGCTCTTCCACTGCACGGGCGCTGAGGTTCTGCGCCTCATCGACGACCAGCAGGCAGCGCTTGCCCTGGGCCGCCTGACTGACGAGGAAGGCCTCCAGCGCCATCAGCAACTCGGACTTGGCCATGTCCTTGACGCGAACGCCGAAGGCCGCCCCGACGAGGCGCAGTGTGTCCTCGGCATCCAGCTGCGTCGTCACCAGATTGCCGATGACGGTATTGCTGCGATTCAGGCTGTCCAGCAGCCCGCGCAGCAAGGTCGTCTTGCCGGCACCGACTTCGCCCGTGATGACGATGAAGCCGTCGTTGCGCAGCACGCCGTAGTCCAGGTAGGCCTTGGCACGGCGATGCTGCTTGCTTCCGAAGTAGAAATTGGGATCCGGGCTGAGCTGGAACGGCTTGCTCGTCAGCCCGTAAAAAGCTTCGTACATGGGACTAGAACTGTTGCTGCAGAGTGCCGGTGACAGCGTTCTCCACATAGGGCCGCAGGGGGCTGTCCATCTCGGCACGCCGCACACTGACCGACAGCATGCGGGACTCGGTCAGCCGCGTGCTCCAGGCACCGCTGAGCGTACGCAGATGGGAGCCGTTCAAAGCGCCCTGGCTGGCGGTCGTGCGCTGGTCCGTGTAGCCAAGCGACAGCGAGCTCATGGACGTCAGGCGGTGCGAAAGCGACAGGATGGCACCCCGCTGGGAGATCTGATCTGCCAGGCCCAGGTCGTCCCCCGGCACGCTCGCCGCACCGATCCGCGTGTTGCGGGTGTGACCCAGCGACAGGCTCACCGTGGTGCGCACGCCTTGCCACATCGCGGCAATCTGGCGGGTGCGGGACAGGCTGACGGCCGAGCTGAGGAAGCCGGGCGTCGAGACCGCATCGGGTGACAGCCCGTTCGACTGCAGCACCGCCAGCACCAGCGTCCGGCGCTTGTCAGGGTCCGGCTCGAGGGAGGCCAGCATCTGGTAGAGCAGATCGAAATTGGTTCGCGAGCCGAGGCCACCCTGCACGCCGGGCGGCGAGACCTGCTGGAGATCGGAGACCCGCAAGGAGAGGCGCGGCAGGCGGTATTCGAAGGCCAGGCTGTGCGTATTGCCGTAGGAACGGTGGTCCGCCGCCGCTTCAGCCAGCGTGCGCGGTGACGGCCGCCAGGACGCCTGCACCCCGTAGGCCGCCTTTCGCTCCCGATTGACCGTCGTGTAGTTGTTGGCGTCCGCCCCCAGGTTGACACCGAACTGCCAGTCAGGATCCGGCGTGTAGATCAAGGTGCCGATGAGGCGGTCACTGAGGGTGCGTCGGCCCACGCGCGGCGTCGTGACCTGCGCATCACCGGCCACTCGCCAGCTCAGCAGCCCGCCCGAATGCGCCGGCCGCAGCGAGGCGCTGACGGCATAGCCGCTCTGGTCGCCAAGATTCGTGTCCTTGGCTCGGTTGAGCACCAGGTTCACATGCGACTCCAGCACGGCAACATCCGCGAGCCGCATCCGGAAACCCGGCGTCACGCTGACGTTGGCAACCTGGGTCGCATTCGGATTGGCAAGAGAGGGGTCCACGGTACGCGGACCGAGCGCACTGATGTTCTGCTGCGACATGCTGGCCGCTGCCTGCAGGAACAGCCCCCCTTCCGACGGCGTCCAGCGAAGCTGAGAGCTCAGGTGATGCGTGACGCGGTCCGGCTCCGCGGACTTCAGGTAGTAGAGCCCGTTGAGCGCGTAGTCGAGATCGCCCGACAGTTCGAGCCCGCGGGCGCGCAGCGAAATCCCGGGCGTCAGCGTGGTGACCAGGGCAGCGTCTGGAAAGTCGCTGGCGAGCTTCAGGTTGCTCGTATAGCCCTGGGACACACTGACGCGAGGCTCCAGCGTGACCAGGCGCTGCGGGCCCGCGGCCCCTCCGGCGTCCTGGGCCGCGGCCAGACCGGCCGAGCTGGCGGCCACGCAGGCCAGCCACACCGAACGAACAGGCAGCACTCCCCGCTTAGCGGTCATGTCCAGTCACCTCGGCGGGCTGCAGGCTCGGCTGGGCATCGGGAGCGTCGCCGCTGTCATACCCGTAGCCGTAGCCGTAGCCATAGCCGTAGCTGCCGTCCGCGTCGACGCGCGCCTGATTCAGCAGCATCAGCCGGACCGGGCAGCTGTCGATCGTGCTGAGGGCGCGCTTCACGGCGGACTGCGGCGTGCTCTCGGCATGCACGACGATCACGATCTGCCCCATCTGCGACGCCAGCACGGCCGACTCGGTGGTCAGCAGCAAAGGCGGGGAATCAAAGATGATGATGCGATCGGGGTAGCGCTGCGCCATGTCGTCCAGCAGCTTGCGCATGGCATCGCTGGCCAGCAGCTCGGTGGCGCGGGCGTGTGGCGTGCCGCTGGGCAGCACCGTCAGCTTGTCGATGCTGGTGCGCAGCAGGGCATCCGAGATGTCGACGGACTCCTCCAGCACATCCAGCAAGCCGGGCCCGGGGGGCAGCCCCAGCATGCGCAGCACCGACGGTCGCGCGACATCCGCATCGACCAGCATCACCGTGTGATCCAGCTCGGCTGCGATGCTCATGGCCAGGTTCAGTGAGGTAAAGCTCTTGCCCTCGCCGGCCAAGGCGCTCGTCACCATGATCAAGTTGCCGTGATTGAGCATCTCGGCACCGCGGCCCGTGGCATTGCGGATCAGCGGGCGCTTGATGACGCGGTACTGATCGGCCATCGGGGTGCGGGGCGCATTGGGCGTGACCAGCCCCATGGCAGCCAGCGCCTCCAGATCCAGTTCCACGCGCTTGGACACAGCCGCGGCTGGCGCAGGCGCCGCCGGGCGGGCGACGGTTTGCGCCACGGCAGCCGGGGCTGGCGCTTGCACGGCAGCGTTCCCTTGAGACTGCGGAGGCTGAGCGGCGTCCAGCGCGCCCTGTGCGGGCGGCGACACGGGCGTCGTCAGCTGGTCGATGTCCACCCCGGCCTGGCGCAGCTGCTCCAGACGTTGTGCGGCTTGTTCAATGAGACTGCCAGCCATGATCACCCTCCCCGATTCGCAATGACGGCCATCGCGGCGATACCAATGGCAAAACAGATGAACAACAAGGCGCCGGCTGACCAGAAGCTCAGCATGCTGCGCCGTGAACGCGAGACCTCGGCCGGCGTGTGCAGGCGACCGACGACGCCCAGCACGGGCAGCTCGGTCACGTCACGCAGTTCCAGGGTGTCATGGAAGACGGGCCGCAGTTGGCTGGCGACAAACGACACGCCCAGGCCCGCCGCCACGGACAGGCCCCAGGCCGCGGCCAGCAGCACCAGGCGATTGGGCGCCACCGGTTGATTGGACGCGCGCGGCGGATCGATCAGGCGGAAATCAGCCACGCCGGACGCGACATCCAGCTCGCCGGAGATGGCAGCAGATTCACGACGAGCCACCAGCTCCTCGTAGTTCTTCTTGTGGACGGCGTAGTCCCGGTTGAGCTGAGCGGCCTCGGCCTCCAGCTGAGGGGCCGTTTTGAGTGCCGAGAGCGCCTGCTGATAACGCGCGGCATATTCGCCGACGCGGGCCTGCAGCTGGGCCACCTGGACCTCGGTCGTCGCGAGCATGCGGGACAGGTCCTGCTGCACGGGCGTGCCGGTACTGTTGCTGACGCTGCCACCGGCCCCGGTGCTGGTACGACGCATCTCCGAAAGCTCGCGCTTCTTCTGCTCTTCCAGGTCCTTGATCAGCTTGCGGGTCTGGATGACGTCCGGATGCGCGTCCGTGAATCGCTGCAGCAGCACGTCCAGGTTGCGCTTCTGAGCATCGATGCGGGCGTCAAGCTCCGGCATGGCGAATGCGGACGGATCCTGCAGAGCGGTCTGCGCGGCGTTGTCGAGCCGCGCGCGCTCTGCCGCCAGCTGTTGCTTCGCGGCGCTACGTGCATTCTCGGCTTCGCGCAGCTCGAGCCGGGCGCGGTCCAACTGGTTGCTCAGCTCACCCAGGCGCGAGGCAGCATCCTTGCCCTCACTCGCGGTCAACTCCAGGTTCCGCAGCCGGAACTCCTTGAGGCGCGCCTCGGCTTCCTCGAGCTTCGCCTCGTAGTTCTTGATCTGCTCATTGATGAAGGTGGTGGCGGTCGCCGTTTCCTTGCGACTTGCCCCGAGGCTGGACTCCACAAAGATCGAGACCAGCGACTGCACCACCCGCTTGGCGGTGTCGGGATCCTTGTCACGGTACGACAGCGTGTAGAGGTTGTCCTTCGCCGTGCTGCGGATGGAAAGCTCGCGCGTGAGCATCTCGATCAGCGCTTCCTGTTGCGCCTTGCTCTGGTTGCCCAGGTCGAGATCGGCCATCCGGACCAGCTTTTCCATGTTCGGACGGCTGATCAGCGTGCGGCTGAGCATCTGGACCTGCGTGTCGACATTCGGCTGGACGGCCAGGCCGTTCATCAGCGGCTTCAGGATGGACTGCGTATCCACGTAGATACGCGCACTGGCCTCGTAGCGATTGGGCAGCAGCAAGGCCACCAGCACCCCCAGGGCCCCCACAAGCCACGCCGCCAGAAGCCCCGCCCATCGGTACTTCCACATCCGCCGACCAAGCGTCAGCAACTGAGCGAATAACTGTTCCATGTCGTCTGCTTGCCTGAAGCAATCAGCGGTGGACGCCCAAGCGACCACCGCCGTCAAGAAGTTGGGGCTCTGGCGTCAGCATGCCGCCAGTCTTGCGACTCAGAAGAGGCTCTGAGGAATGATGAGGATGTCGCCGGGACGCATCTCGACGTTGGCAGACACATCACCACGCTTGATGAGGTCCTTGAGGCGGACCGAATACTGCTTGTTGCCCTCGGAGGAGCGCAGGATCGTGGCTTCATTGCCAGCGGCAAAGTCCGTCAGGCCGCCAACCGCAATCATCACGTCCAGCAGCGTCATCTGCTGCTTGTAGGCCAGGAACTGCGGCTTGGCCGCTTCGCCCACCACGCGGATCTGCTCGCTGTAGGGACCGACGAAGCTGGTCACGATGACCGTCACGACAGGGTCACGGACATACTTGGACAGCTGCTTCTCGATGTCGCGGGCCACTTCGACGGGGTTCTTGCCCTGGGCCACCAGCTCGTCGATCAGCGGCGTGGCAATCTTGCCATCCGGCCGCACAGGCACCGTCATGGACAGTTCCGGGTTACGCCACACGATGATGTTCAGGTTGTCCCCGGCACCGATGATGTAGCTGTAATTGCCCTCAGCGGCCTTGGCCGGAGCCTGCGGGTACTGGCTGGTGGACGCACAGCCACCGAGCACGGCCATCACGGCACCAAGCGCGGCAACGAGGAACCCACGCAGGGCAAGGGCTTTGAACATATCTCTGTCCTTAGTCGCTGATCAACAGAAAAGGGGCGGGTCGGGCACCGGGCGATTCTGGCCCCTCCCCCACACTGAGCCGGCCAGGCATCATGCCATAGGGGTCCAGCTCGAATGCCGACACTCGTGACAGCTGCACCAGCCGCCTCGATTCTCAGGGGCACGATTGCACACCAGCGGCCGCGCCATGCCCATCCCTCGTATGAGTGCGGCACAAGACGCCATCGTCATGCGGTCACAGGCACTTACGAATTTGTACCCCGAAGAACCGGGCGGATGAACATCATCAGGAGTTTCTGGAGCGGATTGGCATTTCCACCGGGCCGCCAAGTGAAACTCAGCTTCTGCCGGAATGCATCAAACTGCATGGCCCAGGGTGCAGGCCGCAAGTCACCACGCCCCAACAGGACCTTCAGCACCGAAGTTCCCATGACCCCGGCACACAAGTCGCAGGCCATCATGGTCGACGGCCCCTTTCGCTCGGCAAAATTGACGGCCAACGGCTCCACCAGATAGGGCCGCTGCAGCATGGCAGGCGACAAGCCGGCAATGAATCGCGCATATTGCTCTTGCCGAGATTGACCTTCGACCTTGAAATACTCCTCGAACGTCATGGCGCCCGGCTTGAAATAGAGCAACGCCACACCCATGCCCAGCGGTGCCGCCGTCAGGGCAGGAATGCCACGCCGGGCACACTCCGCAAACAGAAGGCGTCGGGCATCGACGGCAAAGAAATCAATGCCATCGACGTAGACATCCACGCCCTCGAGAAAGGCAGCCACATTGGCTTGCGTGACACCTTCGCCAAAGCTGCGGACATCTGCCTCCGGGTTGATACCCCGGACCATCTCTGCCATCACCTCCACCTTGGGACGACCGATGCTGTCCATCGAGGAGCCGACCTGACGGTTGAAGTTGTGCACTTCGAACTCGTCAAAATCAGCCAGCCTGAAGCCGCCGATTCCCAGGCGCGCCAGCGTCAAGGCATGGGCGCCTCCAACACCACCTTGGCCGGCAATCGCGACGGTGGAGCGCCGCAGCTTGGCCTGCTCCGCCTCCGTGACCCAGCCGATATTCCGCGAAAACGCCTTGTCGTAATCGAATCCAGACTGTTCCTGCATAGGTACTCCCCTGTTGGCCCCACACAAGGGGTGTCGTGGCCATTTTGCGCCAAGCCCGGTGCGGGTCCACTGATATTGAAAAGCTGTGCCAAGATTCCCACTCGTTCGACATCAAGCAGACCAGGGAGACATGAATGACCGAGCCCGATCTTCTGGACCAACTGCTGGACATGGCCCGCTGGGCGCCGAGTGGGGACAACACCCAGCCCTGGCGCTTTGAGCGCCTCGGACCGCACCAACTCCGCATCCATGGGTTCGACACCCGGGATCACTGCGTCTACGACCTCGACGGCCATCCAAGCCAGATCAGCTTCGGCACGCTTCTTGAAACCCTGTCGATCGCCGCGTCCAGCCACGGCTGGCAGATGGTCATTGACCGCATGGATTTCAGCACGGAGACGAGACCGCAATTTGACGTGAGCGTGCGACCGGCCGCGGGCAAGACCCAGCAACTGCTTGCCGCCCAGATAGAGAAACGCAGCGTACAGCGACGGCCGCTGAAGCGCACCCCATTGACTGATGATGAAAAGAAGGCCTTGACCCAGTGCCTACCATCAGGCATGGCCGTGCACTGGCTGGACGAGGGTTTTGCCCGACTGAAGACTGCCAAATTGCTATTCCACTCCGCCAAGCTGCGCCTGACCATCGAAGAGGCGTATCACGTCCATCGGGACATCATTGAATGGCACGCCCGCTTCAGTACGGACAAGGTTCCTGACCAGGCGCTCGGCGCCAGTCCGGGCACCGTCCTGCTCATGCGCCAGGTCATGAAGAGTTGGCAACGCGTCAGGTTCTTCAATACCTTTCTGGCGGGAACCTGGGCGCCTCGCATCGAACTCGATTTCATTCCCTCCCTGTGTTGCGCAGCCCATTTCGTCATCTATTCGACGAAACCTCCCCACGGACCTCAGGACTATGTGGACGCCGGACGAGCGATCCAGCGTTTCTGGCTTCAGGCCACGGCTCAGCAATTGCAGTTGCAACCCGAAGTCACACCACTGGTATTTAGCAGGTATTCGCGCGAATCCCGCACTTTCTCTACGGCGGCCCATGCCATGCCGATGGCTCACGACATTCGACAAAGGCTGGAGCGCCTGATCGGCCGCGACATGGCCGAACGCGCCGTGTTCATGGGCCGCCTCGGCCATGGAACCGCCGCCGCGGCACGCTCCCTGAGAAAGCCCCTGGAGCGCTTGCGCGCCTGAGCCCGTTCAGGGCCGCTGTCGACGGTCTTTACACCCACTGATCTTTCGCGACCAAAGCCGCCAAAGATCATTCATAAGATGTTGATTTAAAAGACTTTTCAAAATCTGGCACAGCGATTGCTCATACCACCGCAGGCGGCTCAGCGACATAGCGAAGCTGACCAACCTGAAACAAGGAACGGAGAGAAACATGAACTTCAAGCACGTTGTGCGCGCTGCAGCAGCTGCAGCCCTGGTCGCAGTCAGTGCCTCGGCATCCGCTGGCTATGTGGTGCTGGACGGCTGGCAACTGAACACGCCCAATACGACCGTGACGAACATCGGTCGCCTGGGTCTGGGCGGTGGCGGTGCCACGGTCGAACAAGAAGTGAACGGCCTGGGTCAAGCCTTCGTCGGCGCCAAGTTCGTCGAAAGCGGCTCGGTCTTCTCGATCACCTACACCCCGGAGAACGTTCCCGGCGCCGGTGACAACGGCGGCCTGTCCGTGATCAGCAACGAACTGCTGACCATTTCGTTCACCAATGTGGCTGGCAAGGTCATCGCCCTGAACCCGGGCGGCGGCTTCAAGTACCAGTTCACTTCGGGCAACTTCCTGATGTCCGGTCTGGGTGGCACCTACGCCGCTGGTTCGATCGTCGGCCTCGGCGGCAACGCTTCGTCGACCGCCGTGATCGGTGGCTTCAACGGTGACTCCACCCTGCTGGCCTATGTTGCAGCCTTCCTGAAGCCGACGTTCGACATCAAGGACAGCATCGGCAACAGCCTGAAGAACGACATGACCAACGGCAAGGTGCTGTTCCAGGCCGTGACCAACAACAACACCACCGGCTTCCTGGGCACCGGCGCCTGCACGTTCGACGGCACCAAGACCTGCTCCACGGTCCGCGTGACGTCCGCTGGCGACGCCTACCTGGTGCGTGACATTCCCGAACCCGCCAGCATCGCCCTGGCTGGTGTGGCCCTGCTGGGTCTGGGCATGGCCCGCCGCCGCAGCGTCAAGTAATCAGTTCACTGATTCGCTCGAAAGGGGTGCCTTGGCACCCCTTTTTTCTTGTCCCTGCCCGCAGCTGAGCCACGGACCGTTGGAGCAAGGCTATCGGCACAAGGGCCATGCAGACGGGCAAAACGAAAGGGGAGCCAATGGCTCCCCTTGTCACGTGGGTTCTGACGGTTCAAGGCCAGAGCGGCAGGTCCAGTTCCGCCCGTTGGGAGGACCGCGATGGCCGGATTGGCCCAGGCGGTCGACCCATCAGAGATCCCGGTGGGTCTGGCCTGTCTCGAAGGCCGCGACGCAATCCCGCCAAGGGGCATCCGGCTCATCCACCAGCTTGAAGCCGAAAAAGCGACCTTGCTCGCTCTCACGCCGGCGCACGACCTGCGCGCGCACCCGCGAACGCTCGTGTTCACCCAGGTCGACCACCACATCCCCCGTGGACTCCAAGGGCAGTTCGTTCCCGCACCGCGCCTGGAAGCCCGCCGCCGAGATCTCGATGATGTCGAGCACACAGACCCGCTCTCCCGTCGACGACACGATCCGCATTTCCGCCGGACACCGGATGGAATAGCGCTGGTGGCGGCGCAAGGGATGATGCTCCAGAGCCTGCCCCGCGAGCATGGGCAAGACCTGGCGATACTCGGGCGTGTTGTAGATGGACCAGAGCAAGGCCTTCTTGCGATCGTCCAGTCCCTGCAGAACTGGGCTGCACTGGTTGAAGAAGTAGTCCAGCAGGGCTGGCGTCAGCACCGGGTCATTCGTCGTGAAATAGCGCCGACTGGGCAGCACGATGTTGTCGAGGGACTGACGGTAGAAGAAATGGTGCAGGTTCTTGCGAGGCGGGCGGAACTGGTAGACCGCACGGAAGAGCGCTTCCGACTGCGTCAGGTCCAGCGTCGCACCCACAGCCGGCGCGCCGTTGGCGAAGTCGTAGGCGTCAACGGTGCGAGCCTGCAGTCGCTCGAAGAACAGCAGCGCTTCATACAGCTCGATCTTGTCCGGATTGACGGCAATGACCAGATGCCGGGTATCGAAATACTCCGTGCAGTACTGGTGCATGAACTTCATCAGCGGAAACAGAACCGCCCCGCCCGTCTTGCGAAAGTCCGGATGCACGGCCAGGGCCGAGATCTCGACGATATTGCCGCGCTTGCGCCGCACACCCGCCAGATCGAACACGCTCTGCAGCGGGAAGCCGAACACGCCCTCCCGGATCATCGAGATGGTCCCGACCACGCGGCCGTCCCATTTGGCACAGATCGTCGTGGTCGTTGGCAGCGCATGGTAGATCGTGATCCGCATGCCGGAGGGGTCCGGCTTCATGAAGCCGGCGGCCACATAGGCATCGTGAAGGATGCGGAAGCAAGCTTCCAGCTCCTCCTGTGTTTCTGCGATCTTCAGTTGCAGCCGGGCATCTGGTTGCGGATCGCAGTCCACCATACGGCGATACACCGCAAACCGCCAATCCCGAGGCAAGGCGCTGAATACGGAACGCAAGGCAGTGTGCACGCGCTTGCGCAGGCTGGAGCGCTTGATGGCGGCCATGGTCGCTTCCTCCCTGTCCACCCACACGCGGATGGACGATCCGACAAGCTTACTGCAAGAAGACGTGGGCGATGGCGACAGAGCGGGCTGCGCCGGCGCCGACGTAAGCCGATCAGAGCTGACGATTCAGCTCATCCAACGTGAGCTTGAGGTCCGGCCCCAACGCCGCGTCCTTGATCTTGGCGACCTCCGCCTTGGCCGCGGCCTTGTCTCCGGTGCTCAACAGCGCCTGCGCCAGGTGCAGACGCGCAGCAGCGGATCCCGGGCGGAGCTGAAGCGCCTTGCGCGAAGCCTCCAGCGCCCGGGCGGGCTCCTTGGCGGCAAGGTGCGTCATGGCCAGCGTGTCCCAGTACTCGTCCACATCCTCGCGGACCTGGACAGCGCGTTGAGCGAACTCCGTCGCGCCGGGCTTGCCGCCCTTCATCAGGATCCATGCCATGTTGTTGAGGGCCACCGAATAGCGAGGCTCCTGAGCAAGTACCTGCCGATACAAGGCCTCAGCCTCCGCCAGCTTGCCCGCCTGCAGGGCAACCGTGGCCAGATAGCTCGCGAAGTGCACGTCCTTGGGATGCGCCCCCATCCAGGTCGAGGCCAGGCGCGTGGCCTCCGCGCCCTGACCGGCCTTCGTGAGTGCCGTATGCAGCTTGATGGCCAGCGTGGCGTCATCCCGATTGAGATCCAGCGCTGCACGGTACTGGCGGGCGGCCTCGACGAAGCCCTTCTGAGCAAAGGCGACATCGCCCTGCGCCGTATAGATGACCACCTTCGGTGCCCCGGCGACTTCCATGTCCTTCAGTGCGGTCCGGGCGTCGCTGAATTTGCCCAGTGCCACCTGGACGGCCACGAGCTTGCCGACGACTTCCGGATTGCGCGGCGCGAGAACCAGGGCTCGGCGCAAGTCTGCTGCTGCAGCAGGCAGGTCCTTGGCCTGCGCGTGCACCTCCGCCATGCGAAGGTAGGGATCGGGCGAATTGGGCAGCTTGGCCACGAGCTTGTTCAAGGTGCTGACAGCTTGGTTCACATCACCGGTGAGGGCCTGCACCTGCCCCAGGGCCAGCAGCAGTTCGGCGCTGTCGGAAATGGCGGCCTGCCCTTCCTGCGCGGCCTGCAGTCCTTGCTTGGGGTCACCCTGCAGGACGCGATGACGAATCAGGCTCAGGCGAGGCTCCGGCGCATCCGGAGACGCCTTGATGGCGTCCTGGAGCAACTGCTCGTACTCGCTGGCGCTGGCACCCGCTCGGACACGCAGCTCGATGGCAGCCATCCGCGCCCGGATGTTGCGTGGATCGCGCGCCACCATGCCGTCGAATCGCTTGATTGCATCCTGGATACGCCCGGCATCCACATCGAGGAAGGCCAGCGCCACGGCCGCCTGGAAGTACTCGGGCGACAGCTGGAGCGCCTGCTCGAACGACGCCCGGGCTTCCGCCAGCTGCTTGCCCTTCATCTGGATGGTCCCGCGAAGGAACGGGGCATCCGCGAGCTTGGGCTGCTTCTCCTGAAGCTGGGCGATGGCCTGCAGGGCAGCTGCGGAATCACCACGACTCAGGAGCGCACCGATCAAGGCCAGATCCGCCGTATTGCCTGAGGCATCGGCGGCCGCCAGACCCTTGAGCGCGCCGAGGCCCTCGTCGGTGCGCCCCTTCTGGAGATCCACCACGGCAAGCGCCGTCTTGCTTCGGACGTCCTTGGGGTCCAGCTCGACGGCCTTGCGGAAGGCCTCCACGGCCTTGTTCACCTCACCCTGGGTCAGGTAAGCCTGCCCGGCAAGTGCCAAGGCGGCTTGACTGCGTCCCTGCTGCTCCATGAGCGGCTGAAGGGCACTGAGCGCCTTGCCGGACTCGCCCGCCTTGAGCAGGGTATGCGCCAGCAGCAGGCGCGCCGAGGGGTTGTCCGCGGACTGATTCAGCGACTGGCTGAGGTACTTCTCGGCCACCAGCAGTGCGCCGGACTGGGCGGCGATGGCGCCAGCCAGGTGCAGGAAACGCGCATCCTCAGGGCCCAGCTTCAGCATGGCCTGGGATTCCTCGTTCGCCTTCTTCAGGTCCCCCGACTCCAGCGCCACCAAGGCCGAGACGAAACGCGTCTGAGGGTGGTTGGGCAGCGACTTGCGCATCAGCTCGACCTGCTTGCGGGCACCGTCCAGATCGCCCTTGGTCAAGCGGAACGTGGACAGGCCGACGTTGGCCCCCACGGACTTGGGATCGAGCGACAGGGCCTGCTCATAGGCGGCCACCGAGTCGTCGTCACGCCCGAGCCCGAAGCGCAGGAACTCAGCCTTCGCGAGCCAGGCCTTGGCGTTCTTGGGCTCTTCGGCCAGTACCTGCGACACGTGCTGAAGCGCAACGTCGTAGTTGCCGCTGTAGCCTGCGACGTTGGCGGCGACGAGCAGCGTGCGAGGATGCTTGGCATCCAGGCCGAGGGCGCCCTGGATGTAGCGCTCCGCATCTTCCTTGCGACGCAGCAGGAGGGCGGACTCCGCGAGGGTCGTCAGCAGGTCCGCCTGGGCCGCCGGCACCTCCAGTTGCGTACGGGAAAACTCAGCCAGCACCTTCTCGTACTCGCCGTAGGTGAAGATCACCCGCGCCAACGGCGGCACCAGCTGGTCTGCCGGGTAGCCCAGCTCGCGGACTTTCTCCAGTTCGATGCGGGCACTGACGGGATCCCCCTGGGCAAGCAGCGTCGTGCCCAGCAGGAAGCGGGCCTCGGCCATGGCCGGGTCCCCCTGCAGCGCACTCTTGAGTTCGATGGCGGCGCTCTTGCCGTCATTCTTGGCGAGCATGGCCTTGGCAGACGTCAGATGCTGCTCCGGCGTCTTGCCTCCGCAGGCGCCCAACAGCGCTGCGGCCAGGCCTGCAGCAAGAATCGTTCTGGAAAATGCCACCAAAGCTGCCTCCTTTAGACCGCTGTCTTGGACCGCTGTCCTGCCGCTCACTTGAGCTGCAGGCGGTTCATCAAATCGTAAAGCGTGGGGCGGCTGACGCCCAGCAGTTCCGCCGCCCGGACGATGTTGCCGTCCGTTCTTGCGAGGGCCTTCACGACGGCCTCGCGCTCGGCCCGTTCCCTCACCAGGCGCAGATCCAATTCGACATTCACCGGGGGCGTGCTGTCATCCTGCACACCACGGATGGACAGGTCTGACGCCGCGATGCGCTCATGCTCGGCCATGATCACCGCACGCTTGATCACGTTCTGGAGTTCACGCACATTGCCTGGCCACTTCCAGCGCTCGATCACGCCCTGCGCGTCCTCCCCCAGGGTGAGGCCGGGGCGACGCAGCTCCGAGGCAAAGCGCTTCACGAACGCATGCGCCAGCAGGATGGCGTCGCCGAGCCGGTCCCGAAGCGGCGGCACTTCAACGACGATCTCGGCGAGGCGGTAGTACAGATCCTCACGGAATCGACCTTCGGCGATCAGGGCCTGCAGGTCCTGATGGGTGGCACCCACGACACGCACATCCACGGGAATCTCGCCACGACCGCCCAGGCGCTCGATGCTGCGCTCCTGAAGAAAGCGCAGCAGCTTGGCCTGCAAGGCCATGGGCAGGTCCCCGATCTCATCGAGCATCAGGGTGCCACCATGGGCTGTCTCGATCTTGCCGACCGTCGTCTTGGTCGCCCCGGTGAAGGCACCCTTCTCGTAACCGAACAGCTCGCTCTCCAGCAGCGCTTCCGGAATGGCGGCGCAGTTGATGGCCACGAACTTGCCAGTGCGGCGGGACGCAGCATGCAGACCCTGGGCCAGGACTTCCTTGCCCGTCCCGCTCTCGCCGAGGATCAGCACCGTGGCATCGCTTGGCGCCACGCGCTCGACCATCCGGCAGATCTTGACCATCTGCGGATCGCGCGTGAGCAGCCCACCCAGGGCATCCTGCTGCTGCTCCCGCACCAGGCGACGGTTCTCGTCCTGCAGCTCCCGCAGGCGGTAGGCACGCTCCACCGTCAGCGACAGGACCTCGGGGTCGACCGGCTTGGACAGGAAGTCATAGGCCCCCAGGCGGATGGCGCGCAGGGCATTTGCATGGTCGTTCTGCCCCGTCAGCACGATGACCTTGGTGGCGGGCTCGAGCTCCAGCAGCCGCTCCAGCAGCTTGAAGCCCTCGCTGACGGAGTCCTGGTCCGGCGGCAGGCCGAGATCCATGGTCACGACGGGCGGCTGATGACGGCGGAACTGCTGGACCGCGCTGGCCACGTCACTGGCCAGTAATGCATCGAACTGGTCCAGCGACCACTTGAGCTGCTTCTGCAGGGCCAGATCGTCTTCCACGATCAGCAGTTGGCGTGTATTCCCATTACTCATGCAGCATCCACCATCCCGAGGCCTTGGCCTTCCTGTGTCAAAAGCAGGGGCAGGCTGATTGTGAGGCGTGTGCCCTGCCCCACCGCGCTATCCACTTCGATCTTGCCCCCCAATTCCTGGACATACTGGAAGCTTTCGAAGGCCCCGATGCCCATGCCCGTCTCCTTCGTGGTCTGGAAGGGACGGAACAGTTTGCTCCGAATGAACTCCTCGCTCATGCCCACCCCGGTATCAGACACCGTGACAACGGCATTGCTGCCATGGCGGTGCAAGGTGGCCCAGACGCGCCCTTCCGGCGGCGTGGCATCCAGCGCATTCTGGACGGCGTGGCCCAGCACGCGCTCGACGCGGTCTTCCTGACCCCGGCACTGGATGGCCTCCAGCTCGCCGAGCTCGAGGGCCCGCCCCTTCTTGGCCGCCAGGGCCTGCAGGCGGCGCAGCAAGGCGGGCAGCTCGACGCCTCCCTGCGCGCCGAGCGGTCGCTGGCCGTCGCGCAGCTGCATCAGCAGCTGGCGCATCTTCTCGAGGGAGTTGTCGACCGTCGCGAGCATGTCGTCCTGGAACTCCGGGTTGTCCCGGTGCTTCTGCGCGTTCTTCATCATCAGTGACAGCTGGGTCACGATGTTCTTGAGGTCATGCACCACGAACGCGGACATCTTGTGGAAGGCGTCGAACTTGCGCGCCTCCAGCAGCGCCTCGGCTGCCTGCACCTGCGCCAGGAAGCCCGCGGCTTGCGCGCTCGCCGTCTTGAGAAGGTCGCGCACCTCCCAGTTGACGTCCAGCCGTGCCCGCGAATGTTCCAGCACCACGAAGGCGATCAGGCGGGGCCCCGCCAGCAAGGGAACGATCAGCCAGTGGCGAGGCTCGTCAAGGAGCGCCTGGGGCGCCTGGATCCAGGGCTTGCCGGCCTCGGGCCGCCCGACGCGCAATTGATCCAGGTCCAGGATCCAGCCACTGCTGGCCAGGAACTGCACGAAGTCATCCTGCTCGGCGATGGTCAGCGCACTGTGGGCGGCATTGTGTCGAACGGCCTGCACGAAACCACCCTGCGTCGGCGAGGGCAGCCACAGCGATCCGCCCGGGCTCTCCACGAGGTTGGCGATCCCCTCGATGATGGACTGACCCAGCGCCTCAGGCGAATCCTGCGACGAGAGCATGGCCGTGAAGCGCAGCCACTCCTCGCGGTAGTCGTAGCGGTAGCTGAAGAAGTTCTTGCTGATGTAGACGCGCAGCTTGGCGCGCAGCGCGCCCGAGAAGAACAGCAGGAGCAGACCGACGGTGGAGAGCACGAGCAGAGCGATCTGCAGTGCGCGCCCCCAGGCGCCGCCGGTGTAGCGAAGGTAGTAACCGACTGCCGAAACGACCAGCAGATACAAGCCGCTGAGGATCAGGGTGGCGGAATGGAAGACCGCCGCCCGTGACACATGCAGCTTCGCGATCCAGTCCTTGTGCCGGCGGGCCGCCACGTAGAGCAGCGGAACGGCAATGGCATGGACGCCCGCGCGGATGCTCACGGCATCGAGATCGGCCTCGCGGAACAGGGCCATCTGCGAGTAAAGGTAGAGGTCGAACGCGAAGATGACGCCCAGCGCGATGCAGACCGGCTTGGCATTCCATCGCGCGCTGTCCTGCACGTTGTGGTGCAGCTGCTCGACCAGCATGAGCCCGACCACGGCCAGCGCCAGGCAGTCGAAGGCCGCCCAGTGGTTCAGGACGCTGCGCGGCGGCGGGAGCCAGTCGTTGGGGCCCTCCAGCACGGCCTTGCCGATGAGCAGGGCGACCGCGAGCCACTGGACGCCGCGATGGAAGAGCCGGGATTCCGAAGCCCCACGCCCCTCCTGCAGCAGCCAGCGCATGAACCCCAGCCAGGCGAGATAGCGTCCGGCGTCCAGCCAGGGCGACAGCGCAAGCAGCACGCCGCCCGCCGGCGGGGCCTGAAGCTCCAGCATCAGCCCGACGGCAGACCACGCGGCGCTGCACAGCAAGCCTGCCCAGAAGAACCAGGCGCCGCGGCGCTGCTCCCCTTGCAGGTGCCGGAGCTGCAGCCCGTAGGCGCCAGCGAAGGCCCCATAAAAAAGCAAGGCCAGCAGATTGCCGGCCACGCCCAGGTCAAAGGACATCGACGATGTGCATCATTGATTGGACAGCGTCGCGCGCGGCAGGCGCGGCACCTGGAGACGGGCGACGTCGCTCAGCGCGCGCCCTTGCCCGTCAGCACCACGGCCACCGTCTCCAGCAGGATCAGCAGATCCAGGAACAGGGTGTGGTTCTTCACGTAATACAGGTCGTACTGCAGCTTCTCGACGGAATCTTCCAGCGTGGAGCCGTATTCGTAGCGCACCTGAGCCCAGCCGGTGACGCCCGGCTTGACGCTGTGGCGGACAGCGTAATAAGGCACCTTGGTGGTGAGGTCGTCCACGAAGAAAGGACGCTCCGGACGCGGCCCGACCAGGCTCATCTCACCGCGCAGCACATTGAACAGCTGCGGCAGTTCGTCGATCCGGACGCGGCGGATGAAGCGCCCGACACGGGTCACGCGGTCATCGTTCTTGCTGGCGAAGCGCGGCTTGCCATCCTTCTCGGCATCCGTGCGCATGCTGCGGAACTTCACGACATCGAAGGTCGTGCCGTTCAGGCCGACACGCTCCTGCTTGTAGAAGACCGGACCACGCGACTCCAGACGCACCGCCAGGGCGGCCAGCAGCATGATGGGGCTGCTCAGCACCAGCAGCAGGCCGGAGAACACCAGGTCGAAGGTACGCTTCACGAAGGTGCGGACCATGCCCTGATTGAAGCCGTCGCCGAAGATCAGCCAGCCGGCGTTGACGTGGCTGATCTTGATCTGGGCCAGCGTCTTTTCGAAGTGCGTGGCGATGTCCACGACGCGCACGCCGTAGATCTTGCAGTCGAGCAGTTCGCGCAGCGGCATGCTGCCGCCGCGGCGCTCGCTCAGCGCCACCACGATCTCGTCCACGCCGAGACGCAGGGCGGTCTCGGTCAACGTGCCTTGCGGCTGGATGAGTTCCGAGGAGGCGACGGCCGTCTCGGTTTCATTGGGACCGGCGAAGTAGCCCACGATCTCGGCATGCGGATCAGCGGAGAACAGCGTGGCCCCCACCGACTTGGCGACCGGGCCGGCGCCGAAGATCAGGATCTTGGTGCGCGAGCGGGCATGCACGGACGAGTGAGCGGCATACACGCGATGCACCATCACGGCGGCAATCGCAGCCATCGCGGCCAGCACCAGCAGGTCGCGATGAGGAATGGAGGCCGGCACCAGACGCGAGAAGCCATAGGCCAGCGGCAGCGCCACCAACGTGGCCAGCAGCGCCCGTGCGCAGGACTGCGTCAGCGAACGGTTATGGCTGTGCTGGTACAGACCGGAAGCCGAGTTGATGACGAACATGAAGCCCGCCAGCGACAGCCCCTGCGAGGCGGCGAAGGGCAGCAGCGCATCCGCAGAGTCGCCTTTGGACATCACAACCAGCATGGTGGCCAGGAAGATCAGGCCCAGGTCCAGCGCAACTTGCATCAGCGTGCGCCGATGAAGGTAGTGGTTAAAAATTCTGATCATGCCAATCCCCAAACACGCTTCCCGAACATTCGGGCTGCCCCGATGGCTTCCTGCGCCATCTGGACATCGCCGGACTTGCAGTGCGGTGCATCATGCCTCCCCCACCCAGCGCTGAAAGCCCCCTGTTTGGAGGGGCGCCCCCTGAGTTGGTGCGGTAGTTCACGATGCCATGTTCAAACCCCCAACGATGCAATCGATGAGCAGTTTGTATAAATGTCTGCACAAAGGTCATGCAGAAGCCTAGCCGCGCTTCGTGAACGAATATTGACGCCCGCGGCGAGCAAATGACCCTCACCGGGACAACACGGCACTGGCGGCAACGACGCGACAGGAAAGGAAAATGGGCAAGCGATGTACCTGCCTGCGACCTTCGATTTTCTCAGGCACACCGAGAGCAGCCTGGCGCAAATTCGAAGCAAATTGAAACCAAATGAGCGGAAGCCATGCCAGCAGCGGCGATCGCGTCGGCCGTGAGAGGCACTTCAGGTGCAGCCCGCACGACGGTGCTGCACCACGCCATCCCATGACAGGCCCGGGGCGAAGCTCTCGGCGCAAGATGGCAAATGGCAAAGAAAAAAGCCCTGGCTGCATGCAACCAGGGCTTTGAATTTGGCGGAGTGGACGGGGCTCGAACCCGCGACCCCCGGCGTGACAGGCCGGTATTCTAACCAACTGAACTACCACTCCTCATGCCCGCCTCTTGGGTCGAACATGGAACAAGTTTCAGAGCAGCGCTCTCAAGCCTTGTCAAACTTGGCGTCCCCTAGGGGATTCGAACCCCTGTTACAACCGTGAAAGGGTCGTGTCCTAGGCCTCTAGACGAAGGGGACTAAACCTTCTAATCCTGAACTGCGCGCCACCTGAATCCTGTCAAAGATTTTTGGTGGAGGTAAGCGGGATCGAACCGCTGACCTCTTGCATGCCATGCAAGCGCTCTCCCAGCTGAGCTATACCCCCATTGAGCTTTACTCAATAACGGCGCGCCGTTCAAGCTTTATTTATTATACACAGTATTTTCATACTGCATACAAATTGTTGGCGGAGTGGACGGGGCTCGAACCCGCGACCCCCGGCGTGACAGGCCGGTATTCTAACCAACTGAACTACCACTCCAGATATTGCGATTATATTATAACCACATTATCTAACAAGCTTGCAATTTGTTTTTCAACAAACTGCCAAGCCTTGTCAAACTTGGCGTCCCCTAGGGGATTCGAACCCCTGTTACAACCGTGAAAGGGTCGTGTCCTAGGCCTCTAGACGAAGGGGACTAAACCTTCTACCTTGAACTGCGCGCCACCCGATTCAAGAGAATTTGGTGGAGGTAAGCGGGATCGAACCGCTGACCTCTTGCATGCCATGCAAGCGCTCTCCCAGCTGAGCTATACCCCCATCGAATCTCTTCTTTGGGCAAACGCTGCTCAACACTTCTGCCAGCTTCTGGACTTGCCAGGGCCGCTGCCGCGTTGCGCTTTGTTTGTTGCGCCGTTCAAGCGAGAAAAAGATTATAGAACGCTTTTTAGAAGGAGCGCAAGCGGTTCACCACAATTTCTTTGTCAAAGAGTTCCAGCACCGCATCGACCGACGGCGTCTGCGCGCGGCCGCACACCAGCACGCGCACCGGGATGGCCAGCTGGGGCATCTTTAGGCCATGGGCGCCGATCACTTCCTTGATCGCGGCCTGGATGGCCGCCTTGTTCCAGTCCAGCGTGCTGAACTTGTCAGCCAGGGCCTGCAGTGCGGGGCGAACGGCATCTGTCAGATGTTGAGCCCGTTCTTCTTCGGAAGCCTGGACGTCATTGCCGTACATGGCCAGCCAGTCGGTCAGCGCCACGGTCGTGCTGCAACGATCCTTGAACAGGGCGCACATCTGGGGCAGGCGGGCCGCCTCAGGCGCGACCTGCCCCCGCTTGCTCATCTGCGCCGCCACCAACGACGCCAGACGGGTGTCGTCCGCCTGCTTGATGTACTGGCCGTTCACCCACTCCAGCTTGGCTGCGTCCCATTGGGCCGGGCTCTTGGAGAGATGGCTGCCGTCGAACCAGGACACCAGCTGCTCGGCGGTGAAGAGCTCGTCATCGCCGTGGCTCCAGCCCAGGCGAGCCAGATAGTTCAGCATGGCTTCGGGCAGATACCCGTTCTCTTCATAGGCGGTGACGCTGACGGCGCCACGACGCTTGGACAGCTTCTGGCCGTCGTCCCCGAGGATCACGGGAACATGGCCGAACTGCGGCAGCGGCGCGCCCAGCGCCTGGAAGATGTTGATCTGCCAGGGCGTGTTGTTGATGTGCTCGTCGCCGCGGAACACATGGCTGATGCGCATGTCCCAGTCATCGACCACCACGGCGAAGTTGTAGGTGGGCACACCGTCGGCGCGCATGATGATGAGGTCGTCGATTTCCTTGTTGGCGATGGTGATGGGGCCCTTCACCAGATCGTTCCAGGTG
Organism: Burkholderiaceae bacterium; assembly: GCA_041912595.1. Taxonomy (GTDB): domain Bacteria; phylum Pseudomonadota; class Gammaproteobacteria; order Burkholderiales; family Burkholderiaceae_C; genus Roseateles_B. Next base: position 7,144 of record JAYRMR010000033.1, on the reverse strand, counting down.
ACTTCGCCGTCGACCGGGTTGGCAAAGCGGATCACCGGCTGGACACCCGCCGGCACGGCCGGCAGCGTCTTGCCCGCGGCGGGGCGCCAGGTGCCGTCGTAGCGGCGCTTCTCGCCCCGGGCTTCCTGGCCTGCCTTCATGGCCTCCAGCTCCTCGGGCGTCGTGTAGCAGCGGTAGGCCTTGCCTTCCGCGATCAGCTGCTCGACGACCGCCTGGTAGCGGTCCAGACGCTGCATCTGGTAGATCGGGCCTTCGTCGTAGCCCAGGCCCAGCCAGTGCATCGAGGCCAGGATCTGGTCGACGGAGTCCTGCGTCGAGCGGGCGACGTCGGTGTCCTCGATGCGCAGCACGAACTCGCCGCCATGGTGGCGCGCGAAGGCCCACGAGAACAGGGCCGTGCGTGCGGTCCCCAGATGCAGGAAGCCGGTGGGAGACGGCGCGATGCGGGTGCGCACGGGGGTGTTTGCAGTGGTGCTCATCAGTGATTCAAGGTGGAAAGTCCGCGCAGCAGGTCGTCGATGATGTCATCGACGTGTTCGAGGCCGACCGACAGCCGGATGAGCCCCTGGCCGATGCCGGCCGCCTGGCGTTGCGCTTCGCTGAGGCGGCCATGGGAGGTGGTCGCCGGATGGGTGATGATGGACTTGGTGTCGCCGAGATTGGTCGCGATGCTCAGCACGCGCGTGCTGTCGATCACATGGAAGGCTGCGGCACGCGCGGCCTCCGGGGTGTCGCCCTTGAGCTCGAAGGACAGCACCGCCCCGCCCTGCCCCGACTGCTGGCGCATGGCCAGTTCATGCTGGGGATGCGAGGGCAGCGACGGGTAGTAGACCCGCGCCACTTCCGGCCGCGTCTCGAGCCAGCGGGCCACGGCCAGTGCCTGCTCGCTCTGCGCCTTCATGCGCACACTCAGCGTCTCCAGCCCCTTGAGCACGACCCAGGCGTTGAAGGGCGCCAGGACCATGCCGGCGGTGCGCATCACGGGACCGAACACGTCCTTGATCAGGGTGCTCGGGCCGCACAGCGCGCCCGCCATCACGCGGCCCTGCCCGTCCATGTACTTGGTGGCCGAATGCATGATGACGTCCGCCCCCATCTTCGCGGGCTGCTGCATCACCGGCGACGAGTAGGTGTTGTCGACCACCAGCAGCGCGCCCGCTCCGTGGGCGATGTCCGCCAGCGCCTGGATGTCGCAGACCTCGGTCAGCGGATTCGTGGGCGTCTCGGCGTAGAAGAGGCGGGTCGCCGGGCGGATCGCGTCACGCCATTCCTGCAGGTCGGTCTGGGAGACGAAGCTGGTCTCCACGCCGAACTTGCCGAACTCCTTGGCGAAGAGGTTGATCGTCGAGCCGAACACCGAACGCGAGCAGACCACGTGATCGCCCGCCTTCAGCAGGCCCATGCACAGCAGCAGGATGGCGCTCATGCCGCTCGACGTGGCGATGGCGGCTTCCGTGCCTTCCATGGCGGCGAGACGAGCCTCGAGGCTGCGCACGGTCGGGTTGCTGGTGCGCGAGTAGGTGAAGTCCTCGGACTGCGCGAAGCGCTGGGCCGAGGTGGCCGCGTCCGGCTGCACGAAGGCGCTCGTCAGGAACAGCGCCTCGGAGTTCTCACCATGCTGGCTGGGCGGCAGCGCCGCGCGCACGGCCAGCGTCTCGGTCCGCAGGCCCTCGGGCAGCTGGGTGCGATCGGTCGAGTCCTTCAGGCTCATTGGCCCTCGCCTCCGCTTTGCAGCGCCAGGCGCGTGCGGGCCGGGCCCTCTTCCTCGTCACCCTGGCTCTTGCGCTGAGCCTGGATGGTGGCGAAGTCCTCGGCCGACACATCACCCGTGATGTAGTGGCCGTCGAAGCAGGAGGCCTCGAAGCCCTTCAGGCCGGGCCTCAGCGAGGCCACGACGCGCTTCATGGCATCCACGTCCTGGTAGATCAGGGCGTCGGCCCCGATGTACTGGCGCACTTCCTCGATGCTGCGACCGTGGGCGATCAGCTCTTCCTTGGTCGGCATGTCGATGCCGTAGACGTTGGGGAAGCGCACCGGCGGTGCCGCGGAGGCCAGATAGACCTTGTTCGCACCGGCCTCGCGGGCCATCTGCACGATTTCCTTGGACGTGGTGCCGCGCACGATGGAGTCGTCCACCAGCAGCACATTGCGACCCTTGAACTCGAGGCCGATGGCGTTGAGCTTCTGGCGCACCGACTTCTTGCGCGCGCCCTGCCCCGGCATGATGAAGGTGCGACCGACATAGCGGTTCTTCACGAAGCCTTCGCGATACGGCTTGCCGATCTTGTGGGCCAGTTGCATGGCCGAGGGGCGGCTCGACTCGGGAATGGGGATGACGACGTCGATCTCGCTCGGCGGCATCGTGGAGATCAGGCGCTGAGCCAGCGTCTCGCCCATGTTCAGCCGGGCCTGGTAGACCGAGATGCCATCCATCACGGAGTCCGGGCGGGCTAGGTAGACGAACTCGAACATGCAGGGGTTCAGCGAGGGGTTCTCGGCGCACTGCTCGGTGTGCACCTGGCCCTGCGTGTCGATGAAGACGGCCTCGCCGGGCGCGACGTCGCGGTCCAGCTTGACGCCCGTGCCTTCGAGGGCGACGCTCTCGCTCGCGACCATCACGTCGCCGTTGGCGCTGTGGCCGAAGCACAGCGGCCGGATGCCGAAGGGGTCGCGGAAGGCCAGCAGCCCGTGGCCCGCGATCAGCGCGATCACGCCATAGGAGCCCTTGATGCGCTTGTGCACGGCGCGCACGGCCTTGAACACGGCCTGCGGCGTCAGCGGCAGTTCGCGAGCGACCTGCTCCAGCTCATGCGCCAGCACGTTGAGCAGCACCTCGGAGTCGCTCTCGGTGTTGATGTGGCGGCGGTCGACGGCGAACAGCTCCTGCTTCAGCGCGTGGGCGTTCGTCAGGTTGCCGTTGTGCACCAGCACGATGCCGAAGGGCGCGTTCACGTAGAAGGGCTGGGCCTCCTCCTCGTTGTAGGCATTGCCGGCGGTCGGGTAGCGAACCTGGCCCAGGCCCACATGGCCCGGGAGTGCGCGCATGTTGCGGGTGCGGAAGACGTCGCGCACCATGCCGCGGGCCTTGTGCATGAAGCACTTGTTGCCCTGCATGGTGACGATGCCGGCGGCATCCTGGCCGCGGTGCTGCAGCAGCAGCAGCGCGTCATAGATCAGCTGGTTGACCGGCGTCTGGGATATCACACCAACGATGCCACACATGTTCTCTTCCTCGACTTGTCGGCTCCCGGGGCCCGGGAGCACTCGCTACGATACACAGGGCCCGAACGCTTGTGGCGCTCAGGCCGGGATGAATTTATTGACCGACTCCGGCAGCAGCGGCTGCAGCACCCGCAGCCCGCCCTGCAGCCAGGGCGCCAGGGCCGAAGCCCGCCAGGGCTCCGACGTCACCAGCGGCGTCATGCCCACCAGCAAGGCCACCAGCAGCCCGATGAAGAGGCCGCGCAGGGCCCCGAAGCCACCGCCGCCCAGGCGGTCCAGCCAGGACAGCGGCGAGGCCTGGATCAGCGCACGCACCAGCCGCGCCACCAGACTCCACACCACCAGGATCACGATGAAGGCCAGCACGAGGCCCGCGGCATGGCTCAGCTGCGGGCCCATGCGCTCCTCGGGCAGCCAGCCCTGCACCACCGGCGCCAGCCAGGGCGACAGCACATAGGCCACGAGCCACCCGCCCAGCGCGAGCACTTCGTAGACGAGCCCTCGCCACAGGCCGACGGCCACCGAAAGCCCCAGCACCACGAGGAATGACAGGTCGACCCACCCCATCGGCTCAGAGCGTCAGCACCGTGCCGGCGAGGCCGCTGCCGCGCAGCTTGGCGGCCGCACGGTCCGCTTCCTCGCGGCTCGCGAAGGGTCCGACACGGACGCGGATGCGCTTGCCGTCCGGCGTCTCCACCGCCTGCGTGTAGGTCTTCAGGCCGAGCTTCTCGACCTTGCCGCGCATGTCCTGGGCGGAGCGCGCCTCGGCAAAGGCACCCACCTGCACGATGAAGCGCGCGCCGGCGGCGTCCGGGGTCTTCTCGGGGGCCTTCTTCTCGGCAGCAGCCTTGGGCGGCTCGCGCCCTTCCAGCAGCGCCATCGCGCGTGCGGCGTCGGCGTCACGGGCGTGTTCGGCCGCCTGGCGAGCCTGGGCCTTGTCGGCCGGCTTTTCTGCGGGCTTCTCAGCGGGCTTCTCAGCGGGCTTGGCGGCCGTCTTGTCGGCGCCCTTTTCTGAAGGCTTCTCTGCCAGCTTCTCAGCGGCTTTCTCAGCAGGCTTGTCGGGCGCCTTGTGCGTCTCCGCCTTGGGCTCCGCCTTCAGCTCGGGCTTGCCAGCCGCTTCCTTGCGAGCGTCCGGGCGAGGCTCGGGATGAGACTCCGTCTTCGGCGTTTCGGTGGCTGCGGCTCGCGGCGCCGTGGCCATCTCGTTCACGACGGCGGCACCCGGCTGATCCGCGGGCGCGGCGGCCTGCCGCTCGGCAGGCGCCGGCGCGACCGTCGCGGGCACGTTCAGGGGCGGCAGGCCGTCCTTGCGGGGGATCTCGATGGGCAGGTCCACCGGCACGGGGCGCGGCTGGGTCTCGAAGACCAGCGGGAACGTGACCACGCCCACCACGACGAGCACGGCCGCACCGATCAGGCGGCGCCGGGCGCGCAGCCGCAGCTGCTGCACGGAATCGAGCCCCTCGGCCACCGGCCTGGCTGCCGTCCTGTTGTCCTCGTCGCGCTTGAAGAATGACAGCAAACCCATGTGTGATGCGGCACCTCGGAGCGCCGGAGCTGGACAGCGGCAGGGCCGCGAGAGAGAGGCGTTGGCGACGGTCTCGGCAGACCGTGCTCAGGGCTTGTCAGCCGCTGCGCCGGCCACCAGGCGGGGCACGCCGTCCTTCAGTACACCACCCACGGTGTAGAAGGAGCCAAAGACCAGAATTCTATCAGCGGGGTCCGAGGCCGCCGCCGCCGCCGCGAGGGCCGCCCGAGGGTCCGCATGCACGGCCACGGTCACGTCCTTGGGCGCCTTCAGCACACCCTGCGACTGCAGCGCGGCGAAGCGCTCGGCCAGGGCCTCGCCCGTCGCCGCACGCGGCAGCGGGAGGTCGCAGAAATGCCAATGGTCCACCAAGGGCGCGATGCGCACCAGGATCTCGGCCAGGTCCTTGTCCGCCATGGCGCCGAACACCGCATGGGTGCGCGGGAAGAAGCCCATCTGGTCGAGGTTCTGGGCCAGCGCGGCGATGGCGTGCGGGTTGTGCGCCACGTCCAGCACGAGGGCCGGCTGCCCCGGCACCACCTGGAAACGCCCCGGCAGCTCGACCAGGGCCAGCCCCGTGCGCACCGCCTGCGCGCTGATGGGCAGCTGCTCGAACAGGGCCTCGAACACGGCCAGGACGCCGGCCGCGTTGAGCAGCTGATTCACGCCCCGCAGCGCCGGAAAGGCGAGCCCGCTGAACTTGCGGCTGCGCCCGGCCCACTGCCACTGCTGGCGATCCCCGCCATAGCTGAAGTCCTGGCCCAGCTGACGCAGGTCCGCCCCCACCGCGGCGGCATGGGCCGCCAGGCTCGCGGGCGGCACCGGGTCGCTCACCACGACCGGCTTGCCCGGACGCATGATGTGCGCCTTCTCGCGGCCGACGGACTCGCGGTCCGGCCCGAGGTACTCGACATGGTCGAGGTCGATGCTGGTGATGACGGCGCAGTCCGCATCGATGGTGTTGACCGCATCCAGCCGCCCCCCCAGGCCGACCTCGAGGATCACGAGGTCCAGCGACTCCGCCGCGAGACGGCTCAGGATGGCCAGCGTCGTGAACTCGAAATAGGTCAGCGCGACGTCGCCCCGGGCCGCCTCGACGGCCTCGAAGTGCGGCAGCAGGCTGGCGGCATCCACAGGGGCACCGCCCACGCGGCAGCGCTCCTGGAAGTGCACGAGGTGCGGCTTGATGTAGAGCCCGACCCGGTAGCCGGCCTGCAGGGCGATGGACTCGAGCATGGCGCAGGTCGAGCCCTTGCCATTGGTGCCTGCCACCATCACGACCGGCGCCTCGAAGCGCAGACCCAGGCGATCGCGCAGGGCATGGACCCGGGCCAGGGTCATGTCGATTTCCTTGGGATGCAGGCGCTCGCAGTGGGCCAGCCAGTCATCCAGGCGCTGCTGCGCGTCACTCGGTGCGGTCGTCATGGGCAAATAGAGGTTCGGAATGCAAACGGCCAGGCACGCTGCCTGGCCGCGAGGGGGCGACGCTGCCGGGTCAGGCGACGGCGTCCGAGCTCTGGCGCTGGAGCATCGCCAGTTGGCGGGCGATGGTCTCGCGCAGCTGGCGGCGGTCCACGATCATGTCCACGGCGCCCTTTTCCATCAGGAACTCGGCGCGCTGGAAGCCCGCGGGCAGCTTCTCGCGCACGGTGTTCTCGATCACGCGGGGGCCGGCAAAGCCGATCAGGGCCTTGGGCTCGGCGATGACGATGTCGCCCACGAAGGCGAAGGAGGCCGAGACGCCGCCCATGGTCGGGTCCGTCAGCACGCTGATGTAGGGCAGCTTCGCCTTGGCCAGGCGGGTCAGCGCCGCGTTGGTCTTGGCCATCTGCATCAGCGAGAGCAGGCCTTCCTGCATGCGGGCGCCGCCGGTGGCGGTGAAGCAGATGAAGGGCGTCTTCTGTTCCAGGGCGGTCTCGACGCCGCGCGCGAAGCGCTCGCCGACCACGGAGCCCATGGAGCCGCCCATGAAATCGAACTCGAAGCAGGCCGCCACGACGGGCACGCTCATCACGGCGCCGCCCATCACCACGAGGGCGTCGGTCTCGCCGGTGGTCTCCAGGGCTTCCTTGAGGCGGTCCGGGTACTTCTTGCTGTCCTTGAACTTCAGGGCGTCGACCGGGAGGATCTCCTGCCCGACCTCATAGCGCCCTTCCCCATCCAGGAAGGCATTCAGGCGCGCGCGGGCGCCGATGCGGTGGTGGTGGCTGCACTTGGGGCAGACGTTGATGTTCTGCTCCAGGTCGGTCTTGTAGAGCACCGTCTCACAGGACGGGCACTTGATCCACAGCCCTTCAGGCACGGTGCGACGCTCGGCGGCCTCGCTTTGCTGCATCTTGGGCGGCAGAAGTTTCTCAAGCCAACTCATGGGCAGACTCCTTCGTCTCAGGTCTC
>JAYRMR010000032.1:0-57039 GCA_041912595.1 Burkholderiaceae bacterium | reverse complement strand
AGCGTCATGTGGCGGTCGAGGTGGCCCGCGCAGACCCCGGCAATGCCGCCAAGGCGGCGGCCGCAGACACGGCCTACGTCGGCGGCGTGGCGCCCAAGTTGCAGCCCTCCAGCGACCCTCAGGTCCGTGCCCTGGCCGATCAGTACCTCGCTGCGCTGAAGCGGCGACAGATGGCCCAGCAGAGCGGCGGTTGATCGGCTCGGCTGTGCACGCCGATTGCAAATCGCACGCTTGTGAGATCACCCTGTCTGCCCTGTCAGGTCAAGCAAGCGTCCCGGCGCCCCTACTCAACGACAGTCCCGTCTCCACCACCAACAGCTCCAGAGGCTGCTGTCCGAGAGGACCGCAGAAGCAAGGAGCGCCAAGGACACCTGTCACGGCCCTGCTGCGGAAGGAGCACGGTGCTGGGACTGGGCTGCTGCGTCAGCCGATGCCATCCGCCTGGCCACAGGCTCATGTATGCATGCGAAGCTTCCCCACGCATCAGCGCCGGGCGGTTCCATTTCAGCGGTGATCCGCTGTGCAGTGCTCGTGAGCAGGGATGCCGGAAGCTCGCCTGTCTCGGTGATGCCCCTGGACCGTTGAGCAGCTGGCCCAGGTCGCGATGCAGGCTGACCGGCACGGCTCGTATCGCGCTGCAGGGTTGCCTGGAGAAAGTGCGGCCGAGACCCTGCGAGTTCCGGCGGCTTGCTCAGCGCCCCAACGCCCCAATCTCCATACGCAACAGATCTGCAAATGCAACGAATTCGGGAAAGACGCCAGTGGACAGTCCTCGCCATCGGTTCGCTGGTGCTGGTGCTAGTGTTGAGCCTGGTCGGGGCGAGGGAGGTCTCCCGCCCTGGTTCGCCAGACTCCTCACCATCGACGCAAACAAGGGCAGCACCAGACAACGCTGAAATGGCGTGGCCGTCAGCTTCCGGGGGCTTGAGATCAGCGTCACCCCATCCGGAAGGAGTCGCATCGGCGCCGGCACCGGCCGCGAGCGTCGCCGGCCCGAGCTTGGGCGACCGTCTGGCCTCGGGCATCGAGGCCCTGCCGCCGGAGATGGCCTTGGAGACGGCCCGCATCCTTCCACGCTGCTCACGCCTGTCCATGGACTTCCAGTTGCTGGACCAGCGCATCGCTCGCGAGGGGGGCGGGGACTACAAGACAAAGATGCTGCGAGACCGGGAGGCCTTGATGGCGCTCGAAAGGAATTGCCAAACATTGCCTGCCCATGTGCGGACTTTGGGAGACGAGTTCCAACTGAGGTCCCAGTTGCTGAGGCATGCCTATGCCGCGCGTGTCCCGGGTGCCGCCGTGGAGCTCTTGAGCCTGCCCCAGCAGTTTGCCGGCGTGCCTGCTGGCGAATTGAAGGAACAGGCCATGCAGGACGCGAGGGCTGGTGATCTGCCGACGCTGTCTGCATGGCTGCTCCTGAAGGCGCAGGCCGGTGATCTGGAGTCACCGGACGTCAAGGTCTATGCATTCGCGCTGCAGCGTGCGGCTCGAATGCCGGACCTGAAGGATGCGGTGGCACCGGCGCAGGCGCTGTATGCCCGGGTGCTGGATGAGTATTGGGCCAAGCGTGACCCCGCCTCGCGAAGCACTCCTCCCGCGGGATTCAATACCGACTCGCAAGGGGTGTTCCTCTATCCCACGGGCTTTGATGAGCCCAAGGATGCGGCCTATCTGGCCCAGGCCCAGGCCATGGATGCGTCATTGATCCAGGCACTGCGACGCAAGGGCAAGCCTGCTTGAGCCCCGGGCCGGCGATGGCGGCAGTCCTCCTGCGTGCGGCTAGGGCAGGGCGGGTGTGCCGGGCGGCCATCGGGGCCCCACCGCCGCCCGCCCGACGATCGGATGGCGCCGTGGGCCCGACTCCCGCAGCTCCACCACCTCCAAGCCCTGCCGCAACTCCAGGCTGGAGCCGAACCAGCCGCAGGCGGGCGTGGCGTCCGGCGGGTCGTCCGCCAGGGGCTCCGGCGCCGGGGCAGGGTCCGGGGTGTTCGGCGATGGCCGCTTCGAGGAGAGGGGGTGGCGGCCGGCCACGGCCGGGGTGTGTGGGACGATCTGCATGCGCCTCCCTGTGAGGGTGAAATGAACAGGGAGCGGAGTGTGCGGGTTAGGTGATGCGCGGTCATCGGCAGGCCGACGGACGCCTCGCCACGGCATCCCTCAAGGAGCGGATCCGCCGCCGGCCATCGCCTGCTGCAGCGCCCGCCGGTACTCGGCCGATTCCCGCACGGCCGCCACGCCATCCCAGATCCGCTCGGCCAGCACGGGGAAGCGCCTCACGAAGGCGTGCGAGAGCAGCAGGTAGTAGGGCTTGCTGACGAGGGGCGGGCCGTGGCGCTCGATCTGCGCGGCGAACTGCGGGGTGCGGCTGAGGGCGTAGTCGCCCTGGCTGGTCTGCAGGGCTGCGGCGCCGAGGCGGCCGCGCTGCAGCATCGCCAGGATGCTGTCCGGGGCCTTCGCGGAGGCCTCGGTGGGCACGTCCTGCTGGCGCAGCCATGCCACGACGGAGAAGCCCGCCTGCGCGCCCACCGCGCCCTCCAGCTGCGTGATCTGCCGGCCGTCCCAGCTCACCGCGCTGCCCTTGCGGCGGTAGAGGTGGTAGCTCTCCTCCAGCATGGCGCGCTCGGGGTCGACCTGGTCGCCGCGCATCGGGTAGCGCCCGATCTTGAGCCGCTCCGGCTGGAAGCTGGCCTTGAACGCGCCGTCCACGCTGCCCTCCTGCAGCGAGAGCAGGCAGCGCCGCCAGGGCAGCAGCGTGACCTCAAGGCGCAGGCCCAGGCGCTGGCCGAGCAGCCGCATCATGAGCATGTTCAGGCCGGTGCCGTCGCGCAGCAGCCAGGGGTAGGAGTTCTCGTCCTCGGCGCAGAGCTGCAGCACCGTGGGCGGGGGCTCCGCTACGGCCGGCACGGTCGACACGGGGGTCTGCGCGGCCGCGGCGCCGCAGACGAGCAGCGCGCCCCAGCGCACCCGCGAGGCCGCCCAGGCGCGGCCGGAAGTTCCTGCGCGATCCCAACGCATCTTGTGTGCCTCCTGCAGCCCGCATCGCGCGGGCCGGGCCCACTGAATATAGCCAGCCCGGCGCCGCCTGGGGGCTCCGGACGCCCGCTTGTCCCTCAGATCGGCAAGGCCGTGCTGTTCTTCACCTCTTCCATGACCGCGTAGGTCCGGGTCTCGCGCACGCCGGGCAGGGTCCAGATCACGCTGCCGATGAACTCGCGGTAGGCACTCATGTCAGAGACGCGCGTCTTGAGCAGGTAGTCGAAGCCGCCCGCGACCAGATGGCATTCGAGGATCTCGGGGCGGGCCTGGACGGCGGCCTTGAAGTTGTCCATCACGTCCTGCACCGTGCGGTCGAGCAGGATCTCGATGAAGACCATCATCGAGGCGCCCAGCTTGGCCGGGTTCAGGCGCGCCTCGTAGCCCAGGATGTAGCCCTCGCGCGTGAGGCGCTTGACGCGTTCCAGCACCGCCGTCGGGGAGAGATGCACGGCCTCCGCGAGCTTGAGGTTGGAAATGCGCCCGTCCTGCTGCAGCACGCGCAGAATGCGGGCGTCGATGGTGTCTAGACCCGAATCGTGGCTGGCCATATGAATTTCTCACTGCAGGATGGTTGATGTTCTGAATTTAATTCAGCCGCAACCTGCATAAAGTTCAGGCTTTCACTAATTCGCCCGTCAAAAAAGGGGATCTCCATGACCGCCTTCCCGCTCCTGCCCGAACACGCCCGCCTGCCGGACCCCTACCGCGACGAGATGCCCGTGGTGCAGGCGCTGGCCGCCAGCCTCGGCGCGGGCCTGGACTGGAACGCGGTGATTGCCACCGCCAGCCCCTGGGTGGACCAGGTGCGCAACAACCCGGCGCCGTTCTGGGCGATGGAATCCCTGCTGCGCGAATACCCCATCACCAGCAGCGAAGGCCTGGCCCTGATGCGCCTGGCCGAGGCCCTGCTGCGCGTGCCGGACGCGCCCACCGCCATCGCCCTGACGGCCGACCAGCTGGGCCGCGGCAGCTTCGACGGCGGCTCGGAAGGCCCGCACAAGATGCTCGCCAGCCTCTCGGCCACGGCCATCTCGCTGTCCAAGAAGTTCCTGCCGGAAGGCGAGGGCCAGGGCGGCCTGCTGACCCGCCTGGGCGCGCAGACCGTCGTCGCCGCCACCGTGCGCGCCATCCAGCTGCTGGGCCGCCAGTTCGTGCTGGGCCGCAACATCCAGGAGGCGATGAAGGAGGCCGATGACGCCCGCCGCGTGCAGGCCCAGCTGCGCTTCAGCTACGACATGCTGGGCGAGGGCGCCCGTACCGAGGCCGACGCCCGCCGCTACCACGCCGCCTATGTGAACGCCATCGAGGCCATCGCCGCGGGCCGCAAGGCGGAGTCCCCCGAGGGCTCGGACGGCATCTCCATCAAGCTCAGCGCGCTGTTCTCCCGCTACGAGGTGCTTCACCGCGAGCGCGTGTTCGCCGAGCTGCTGCCGCGCGTGTGGGTGCTGATCGAGAAGGCCGCGCAGGCCAACATCAACCTCACGATCGACGCTGAGGAAGTCGACCGCCTGGAGCTGTCGCTGGACGTGCTGGACGCGCTGTCGGCCCGCATCGCCGCGCACTTCCCGCAGTGGCGCGGCTTCGGCCTGGCCGTGCAGGCCTACCAGACCCGCGCGCTGGCCGTGGTCAACGAGGTCGCCGCCATCGCCCGCAAGCATGGCCTGAAGTTCATGGTCCGCCTGGTCAAGGGCGCCTACTGGGACGGCGAGATCAAGCGCGCCCAGGAAAACGGCCTGGCCGCCTACCCGGTCTTCACGCACAAGCAGCACACCGACGTCAGCTACCTGGCCTGCGCCCGGGCGCTGATCAGCCATGCCGACGTGATCTACCCGCAGTTCGCCAGCCACAACGCCGGCACCATCGCCGCCATCGTGCAGATGGCCCGCCAGGCCGGCGCCAAGTTCGAGATGCAGCGCCTGCACGGCATGGGCGAGGGCGTCTACCGCGAGGTGCTCAAGGACGGCAGCATCCCCTGCCGCGTCTACGCCCCCGTGGGCGAGCACCGGGACCTGCTGGCCTACCTCGTGCGTCGCCTGCTCGAGAACGGCGCCAACAGCTCCTTCGTCCACCAGCTGGCCGACCCCACCGTCCACGTGACCGAGCTGCTGGGCTCGCCGCTGGCGCAGATCCAGAGCCAGGGCGCCCTGCCGCTGCCGCTGGACCTCTACCTGGGCCCGAACGGCCAGGGTCGTGCCAATTCCAAGGGTGTGGACCTCACCGACCTCGCCCAGCGCCAGCCGCTGCTGGCCGCGCTGGACCAGGTCGTCGTGGGCCCGGTGGCCGAGGCGACGTCCGTGGAGATCGGCGCCGCCATGGAGCGCCTGCAGGGCGGCTTCACGCGCTGGAATGCCACGCCCGTGGCGCAGCGCGCGGCCATCCTTCGCCGTGCGGCCGATGCGCTCGAGGCGCGCCTGCCCGAGTTCTGCGCCCTGCTGGTCAAGGAAGCCTTCAAGACGCAGGGTGACTGCGTCGCCGAGGTGCGCGAGGCGGTGGACTTCCTGCGCTACTACGCCGACGAGGCCGAATCCCAGGCGCCGCAGATGCTGGGCCGTGGCGTCTTCGTGTGCATCTCGCCCTGGAACTTCCCGCTGGCCATCTTCGCCGGTCAGGTCGTCGCGGCGCTGGTGACGGGCAATGCCGTCGCCGCCAAGCCCGCCGAGCAGACGCCCTATGTCGCGCTCAAGGCCGTCGAGCTGCTGCATGCGGCCGGCGTGCCCACGGACGCCCTCGTGCTGCTGCACGGTGCCGGCGAGACCGTCGGTGCCGGCCTGGTCGCCCACCCGCTGACGGCGGGCGTGTGCTTCACCGGCTCGACGGTGGTGGCCCAGATCATCAACAAGACCCTGGCCGCCAAGGACGGCAGCCAGATCGTCCCGCTGATCGCCGAGACCGGCGGCCTGAACGCCATGCTGGTCGACTCCACCGCGCTGCCGGAGCAGGTGGTCGACGCGGTGGTGCAGAGCGCCTTCCGTTCCGCCGGCCAGCGCTGCTCGGCGCTGCGCCTGCTGTGCGTGCACGAGAGCATCGCCGACGGCGTGATCGAGATGATCAAGGGCGCCGTGCAGGAGCTGTGGGTTGGCCAGCCGGCCGAGCTGGCGACGGACGTCGGCCCGGTCATCGACGACGAGGCCTACACGAACATCGCCGCGCACGTCGAGCGCCTCAAGCGCGAGGCGCGTCTGATCGCCGAGGCGCCGGTGCATGACGCGCTGCCGCGCGTCATCCGCCCCGCGGCCTTCGAGATCGCCCGGGTCTCGGACCTCGGCCAGGAGATCTTCGGCCCCGTGCTGCACGTGCTGCGCTGGAATGGCGAGGTGGATGCGGTGCTCGAGCAGATCAACGCCCTGGGCTACGGCCTGACGATGGGCATCCAGACCCGCATCGACAGCCGCGCCCTGCGCCTGGCCGAGAAGGCCCGCGTGGGCAATATCTACGTCAACCGCAACATCATCGGCGCGGTCGTGGGCGTGCAGCCCTTCGGCGGCGAAGGCATGTCGGGCACGGGCCCGAAGGCCGGCGGCCGGCACTACCTGCACCGCTTCTGCGCCGAGGCCGGCAGCGCGCCGGCCGTGGGCGGCGGGACGATCGCGGGCACCGCGGACGCCAGCCAGCTCAGCAGCCGTCTGGCCGCCCTGCAGGCCGCGCAGGCGACCTGGGCCTCGGTGGACCTGGCCCAGCGCGTGGCGGTGCTGCGCCGCGCGGCGGACGGTGCCGAAGGCCCGGTGGCCGCCGTGCTGCGGGCCCACGCCCAGCAGGCCGAGCATGGCCTGCAGGACCAGGTGCTGCCCGGCCCCACGGGCGAGAGCAACGAGCTGCGCCTGCATGGCCGCGGCGTGTTCGCCGTGCTGAGCGAAGGCGCGGATGACGCCCAGATCGCGGCCGCTCTGGGCGGTGCGCTGGTCGCGGGCAATGCCGTCGCGCTGGTCGGCAACGGCCGCTGCGAGGCCCTGCGCCAGCGCCTCGTGCAGGCCGGTGTGCCGGGCACCGCGGTGGCCGTGCTGCCCGTGGACCAGGCCCATGGCCTGCTCGCCGCCCCGGCTCTGGCCGGCGTGGTGGTGGCCGCCAACGACACCGCCCTGGCGCGCGCCGTGCTGCGCCGCCTGGCGGAGCGCCCGGGCGCCATCCTGCCGCTGGTCACCGCCGCCGACGCCGCCAACCCGCGTCAGCAGTACCGCTTCGCGGCCGAGCAGACCCTCACCATCAACACCGCGGCCGCCGGCGGCAATGCGGCGCTGCTGGCGGGCATGCACTGAGGCGCATGGCGCCGCCCCCGCGCCGGCGCCGCCCCGTCTGATCGGCTGGTGTGCGTTGTGCGCACCGGCGTCTGGGCGTTCACCTAATGTCTCAATTCATGGGCTGCCGTGTCATCGACGGCGCAGTACATTGCGCGATGCGGCCCGATAGCTCGGGCGGCATTCATGCATAAGACAGGGAGAACGCGATGCAGGAACGGGCGCATTTGGGGAGGTGGCCGCTGCAAGGTGCCATGACGGCCATGCTGGCCGGTCTGGCTGCCTGCGGTGGCGGGGGCGGCGGTCCGGAGCCATTGCCGGTGGTGACACTGCCTTCCAGTGTCAGCCTGGTGCTCCCGGCCACGTCGGACGTGAGCCAGCCGCTGGGGGTTTCGAGCAGCGTGGCGGCCCAGGCCGGCCTGAACTTTGCTTGGCAGTTTGGCGATGGCAGCAGCGGGTCCGGGGCGCAGGCGCAGCACCAGTACACCGTGCCCGGTGACTATGTCGTGACGCTGACGATCAGCAACGCAGCCGGCCAGTCCATCGAACAGCGTGGCAACGTCAGCATCGAGCGCACCGCCTCGCTCAAGGCCTTGAGTTGCAGCAGAACGGACGGCCGCGGCTGGTGCTGGCAGGGCGGGCGCATCAGCAGCAACGTCCTGCTGGACGCCTACTTCGCCTCCGAGACGCTGGGCTGGGTGGTGGGCGCCGGCGGCGAGATCTGGCGCACGACCGATGGCGGGGCGACGTGGGCACAGCGGCCCAGCCCGACGTCGAATGCCCTGAACTCCGTGACGGGCCGTGGCGCACAGGCCCTGTGGGTCACCGACTGGACCTCCACCTGGACCAGCAGTGACGGCGGCGAACACTGGACGGCGGTGCCCTCGGCGCCGAACGGCCGTGTGGCGCTCGTCGGAGCGCCGAAGGGGATCTACGCCTACAGCACCGTTTGCAGCACCAAGTTCTGCGACTACACGAGCGCGTACTCGCCCGATGATGGGCAGTCCTGGATCGACTTCGGCCGGCGCAGTGTTTCCGTGGCGCCGGGCGGTGCCTTGTGGCGCCTCGAGATCAGCGGCGGAAGCAATCTGTTCGGCGGCGTGCCAGGTGACAAGGGCGACGTCCAGGTCTCCCGGGATGCCGGCAAGACCTGGGCCCCTGTGCTGGCGTCCAGCCCGGATCGCTTCGGAACCCTCACCGTGCTGGACGACTCGCGGGTGGTCGTGAAGACCTGGACGGGGCCGTCGTGGTCACCCGATCCCGGCTCCGAGCTGTGGCGCCAGACACGCGACGGCGGCACCAGCTGGGAAGCCTGCCAGCCGAGCGGCGGCCCGGTCGTGTGCATGAGCCGCACCGAGCCGGAGCCGGCGGCCGTGTCGGGTGCGTTTGTCCTGGGGCAGTTTCTGCTGAGTGATCCCCGCGGCCGCTCGAAGGACTTCCGGCTGAGCGCCTCGCGGCAGTTCAGCCTGACTCGCCAGGAGCTGCGGCGCAGCGACGACGGCGGGCAGCAGTGGAGCCGGGCCTTCGGCCCGCGCGGCACAGGCCAGGTCGCCGACGTGGCGGCGCTCAGCGACCGCGTGCTCCTGCAGGTGCGAGCGGAGAGTGTCCTGCGCAGCAGCAACGGCGGCCAGGACTGGACGGAGGTGCTGCCCCTGGGCCCGTCGAGCTACGGCCCGCGACGCGCGCAGCTGCAGGCCCTGCGCAATGGCGTTGTCTGGCTCCTGTCGGACAGCCAGGCCTGGCGCAGTGCCGACGGCGGCCAGACCTGGCAGAAGCAGGATTTGCCGTACGGCATCTGGGACGCCCTGCGCTTCAGTGACGATGGGCAGACGGGTTGGGCGCTGTATGGCGCTCGGGTCTACAAGACCACCGACGGCGGTACCAGTTGGTCGTCTACGGGCATGCTGCCCGATGGCACGCCGGGAGAATTGACGGTGCTGAGCACCCAGCGCCTCCTGGCCCGCACCAGCACCTCCCTGGTACTCAGCGAGGATGCCGGCCAGACCTGGGAGCAGGTCTGGCAGTCGCCCCCCGACTTCACGGTGACCTTGTCGGCCGTGAAGGCGCTGGGACCCGACAGCCTGATGGCGGTGGGCAGCCGCAACACGGTGCTCCTGTCACAGGACGGCGGCAAGACCTGGCAGGCGCTGGCGCTCGCGGCAGATGCAGGGACTCAGTGGCTGAGCGTGGAATCGGTCGATGGGAAGGCCGTCTGGATCGGCGGCAGCCAGGGTGAGTTGATGCGCAGCCTGGATGCGGGGAAAACCTGGGGCACTGCGGCCAGCGGCACCACCGATGCGCTGAGCAGGATCCAGTTCATCGACGCCAAGACGGGCTGGATCGCCACGCCCGAAGGCCTGCTTGCCACCGGTTCCGGGGGCTGAGGCCGGCAGCCGGGTGGCGCTGGCCGCCTGGCCTCCCGCTGGCGGTGCCTCGCGGGAGGCCATCGGCTCACAGCCAGGTGCTGATCTGCTCGAGCGGCTTCTTCAGGCCGCCGTGCACCGGCACCCGGCAGCCGGGCTTCGGATAGCCGACGACCAGCAGGATCACCGGCTTCTCGTTGTCCGGCCGGCCGCACAGGCCGTTGAGGAAGCCCATGGGGCTCGGCGTGTGCGTCAGCGTCGCCAGGCCGGCGTCGTGCAGGGCACTGATCAGGAAGCCCGTGGCGATGCCCACCGACTCCGGCACGTAGTAATGGCTGAAGCGCTCGCCGGCGGCATCGATGCCGTACTTCTGCGCAAAGATGGCGATCAGCAGCGGCGCCTCCTCCAGGAAGGGCTTGTTCGGGTCCGTGCCCAGCGGGGCCAGCGCGCGCAGCCATTCCTCCGGGGCGCGGCCGGTGTAGAAGGCGCGCTCCTCTTCCTCGGCGGCCTCGCGGATCTGGTGCTTCAGCGCCGGATCCCCAATCACCGCGAAGTGCCAGGGCTGCTGGTTCGCACCCGACGGCGCCGTGCCCGCGGCCAGCAGGCAGTGCTCGATCACCTCGCGCGGTACGGGCCGGCTGTCGAAGTCCCGCACCGTGCGACGGCGCTTCTGCTGCTCGTAATGCGCCCGCGCGCGGGCCTGCATCTCGGCCGCCGGCAGCTCCCGGTAGTCCGCCAGTGGTTCCATGGCGGGGTCGGGATAGGCTTTATTGGTCTGCATGTGGTCTCCTCTCGTGACTCCGGGCGCGAGCTTAAGCATCTCGGCCCTCCCTGCCAAGTCGGCGTGATCCCGCAGGGCGGCCGGCGCGGGGCGATGCCCCGGGAGCGGGCCCGCACGGCCCGTACACTGGCCCGGCCCGATCCGATTCCCTCCACTTCCTGATCCCGCATCCATGAACAACACCCTGGCCTTCATTGGCGGCGGCAACATGGCCAGCGCCATCCTGGGCGGCCTGCTGCGCGCCGGCCGCACGCCCGACTCCCTGATCGTCGTCGAGCCCTACGAGCCCCAGCGCCAGAAACTGGCCGCGGAGCTGGGCCTGCGCGCGCTGGCCGCGCCGGATGCCTCGCTGGCCCGGGCCGGGCTCGTGGTGTGGGCGGTCAAGCCGCAGCTCTTCCAGGCTGCGGCCGCGCCCTGCGCCGGGTGGCTCGGGCAGGCGCTGCAACTCTCGGTGATGGCGGGCATCCGCTCCGATGCCATCGCCCGGGCGACGGGTGCCGAGCGCGTGGTGCGCAGCATGCCCAACACGCCGGCGCTGATCGGCCAGGGCATCGCCGGCCTCTTCGCCCGGCCGGCCGTGACGGCACAGGACCGCCAGCTCGTGGAGGAGGTGCTCGCGCCCACCGGCCGGACGGTCTGGGTGGATCGCGAGGCGGACCTGGACGCCGTCACCGCGCTCTCGGGCTCCGGCCCGGCCTACTTCTTCTACGTCGTCGAATCCATGATGCAGGCCGCGCAGGAGATGGGCCTGAGCGAGGCGCAGGGCCGCGAGCTGGCCCTGGCCACCTGCGCGGGGGCCGCGGCGCTGGCGCTGCAGTCGCCCGAATCCCCCGCCGTGCTGCGCGAGCGGGTCACCTCCAAGGGCGGCACGACGCATGCGGCCCTGAGCGCGATGCAGGCTGCGGGCGTGGGCCCGGCCATCGTGCAGGCGGTCAAGGCCGCGCAGCTGCGGGCCCGGGAGCTGGGCGATGAGTTTGGGGGCTGAGCGCGTCGGGCGCGCCGCCCGGCTCAGCGTGGCGGCCCTCATCGCGATGGCGCTGGGCGCGTGGGCACCGCGCGCCACCGCGCAGGACTGCGGCCGTCTGCAGCAGCTCGCGGGCCATGGGGGCCAGGTCTTGCCCTTCGCCGTCAGCCCGCCCGAGGGCAGCGCGCGCGGCGTGAGCCTCGTCCTGCTGGCGGGCGGCCACGGCCATGTCGCGCTGGACGCCGCCGGCTGCCCCGCGCAGCTCAAGGGCAATGCCCTGCTGCGCGCGCGACCGCTGCTGCAGGCGCGCGGCTACGAGGTGGTGACGCTCGACGCGCCGGCCGATTACCAGGGGGCCGACGGCCTCGCCGACTTCCGCATCGCGCCCGCCCATGCCGAGGACATCGGCCGCGTGGTGCGCTGGCTGCGCGAGCACGGCGCGCGCCAGGTCTGGCTGCTGGGCACCAGCCGCGGCAGCATCTCGGCCGTCAACGCCGCCTCGCGCCTGAGTGGCGACGCGGCGCCGGACGGCCTGGTGCTCAGTGCGGTGCTGAGCACGAGCGTCACGGCGCGCAAGAGCTGGGCGGGTCACCACGTCTTCGACCTCCCGCTGGAGCAGATCCGGCAGCCCACGCTGCTGCTGGGTCATGTGGACGACAGCTGCCCGCGTTCGCCGCCCAGCGGGCAGGCGCGGGTCGCGCAGCGCATCGGCGCCTCGGCCCGGACCCGGCTGATGTCCGGCGGCAGCGGGCCGGTGAGCGGCCCCGACGCCTGCGAGGGCCGCTCACCGCATGGCTTCTGGGGCCAGGACGCCGAGATGGTGGACGAGACGCTGGCCTTCATCGAGGGCACGTCGCGCTGAGCTTCCGGCGCCCGCCCGCGGGGCCCTACACTCACGCGCCGTGAGCTCCCATCCCGAACTCCTGAACCGGGCGGCCGATCCCGCCCGGGCCCTCATCGCCGCCTGACATGGGCATCGCCTCCCGACACTCCCTGCGCGACTGGCTGCGCGCGCCCGGCAGCCTGAGCCGCCGCCTCGCCCGCCTCGGGCAGCGCTTCGAGGTGCAGGTGCTGCGCCAGGGCGTGACGCCCCTGCGCGCCGCCGAGCGCCAGGCCCTGGGCCTGCCGCGCCGCGGCTGCACGGTGGTGCGCGAGGTGCTGCTGCGCGTCGACGGCCGGCCGCTGGTCTGGGCGCGCTCGGCGCTGCACCAGTCCTCGCTCGCCGGGCCGTGGAAGGCGCTCAAGGGGCTGGGTTCGCGGCCGCTCGCGCATCTGCTCTACGACGATCCCCGCATCCAGCGCAGCGAGCTCCAGCCCCGCCGGCTCGCCCGCTTCGGCCACACGCGCCGGCAGATGGAGCGCCAGTGGCAGGCCGCCACGGGCGAGCCGCCGCCGCCGCAGATGCTGTGGTCCCGCAATTCCGTCTTCCGCCGCGGCGGGGCGCCGCTGCGCGTGATGGAGCTGTTCGTGCCCGGCGTGGCGGCGTTCAAGCCGGGGAAGCGGCCGCGCTGAGGCGGCCACTGCCACCGCCACCGTCACCGTCACCACCCGATCGCCCGCGTCCGGCTTATGCTCAGGCCCGCGGGTGACCGCTACGGCGCTGTTCCGGCCTCGCGTCCCCATATCCACAGGAGTCCCTCATGCAACGACGTCACTTCATGCCGCTGGTCCTTTCCGGCCTGGCGTTCTCCGCCCTGGCCAATCCGCCCGAGGGGCGCGGCAACGGTCATGGCAAGGGCAAGGGCAAGCACGAGGATCGCGATGAGCGCGGCGACCGCAATGACGGCGTCAGCGTCAGCGCCCGCGGCGATGCCGGCGGGCTGGTGAGCGTCAGCATCAGCGTGGGCGATGCCCGCGCCTGGGTGCGCGAGGCCGGGGTGCGCGAGCGCTACGCCGACCTGCCGCCCGGCATCCGCAAGAACCTGGCGCGTGGCAAGCCGCTGCCGCCGGGCATTGCCAAGCGCCTGCCGCCGCCCGCGCTGCAGCAGCGCCTGCCGCACTACCCGGGCTACGAATGGCAGGTCTGCGGCAAGGACCTGGTGCTGGTCGCCGTCACCACGCTGGTCGTGGCCGCGGTGCTGAACTCGGTCTTCGACTGAGCCCGGCGCGCCTCAGCGCAGGCTGAGGTCCGCCACCGTGCCGGCGAAGATCGCGAAGCCCACCCAGTGATTGGCCCGGAAGGCGCGGAAGCAGCCCTCGCGGCTGCGGTCGCGGATCAGCGTCCCGTGCCAGGCCACCTGGGCGGCCGCGGCGGCCAGGCCCAGCAGGAACCAGCGGCCGAGGCCCAGGCGAAGGCCGAGGAAGGCCCAGGCGGCGAGGAAGATGCCGTAGAAGGCCATCACGCCGATGACGTCGAAACGGCCCAGCGTGATGGCGCTCGTCTTGATGCCGATCTTGAGGTCGTCGTCGCGGTCGACCATGGCGTACTCGGTGTCGTAGGCCAGCACCCAGAACAGGTTCGCCACCAGCAGCGCCCACGCGCTCTTCGGCACGGCGGCGTTGATGGCCGCGAGGCTCCATTCGCTGCCGCCCAGCGCCGCCGAGAAGGCCATCGGGATGCCGAAGCTGAAGGCCACGCCGAGCACCGCCTGCGGCATGTTCACCACGCGCTTGGCGTAGGGGTAGAGCAGGGTGACGGCCAGCGCGGCGAAGGACAGCAGGATGGTCGGCGCGTTGGTCGTGAGCACGAGCCCGAAGGCGGCCAGTGCCAGCACGGCGCCCACGGCCAGCGCCTCCTTGACCGAGACCGCGCCGCTGGTGACGGGGCGCTGCGCGGTGCGCTTGACGTGGCGGTCGAACTCGCGGTCGGCCACGTCGTTGACGCAGCAGCCCGCCGAGCGCATCAGCACCGTGCCGGCCGTGAAGACCGCCAGCAGGTGCCAGCCGGGGAAGCCGTCCGCCGCCATCCACAGCGCCGCCAGCGTGGGCCACAGCAGCAGCAGCCAGCCGGCGGGCCGGTCCCAGCGGATCAGGTTCAGGTACAGGCTCAGTCGGGAGGGCGCGGCGGAACTCATGGCGGCATTGTCGCCCGGTCCGGGGACCGCGGCGGGCGTCCAAAGGCCTTGCCGTGGCAGGCCCGGCGCGCCGCCGCTATGCTGGCCCCGCCACAAGAAGCAGCGACCGCCCGGGCCCCTGGTCCGGCCGTCGACGTTGTCCCTTCATCGACTCTCCACGGAGCATTTCATGAGCGCACGCACCTCCCTCACGCAGCTGTCCCGCCTCGGCATCGGCCTGGGCATGGCCTGGGCGCTGGCCCTGCCGGCCCTGGCCGCCGCGCCCCAGCAGAAGAGCCAGGCGCCCGGCTTCTACCGCCTCGCGCTGGGCGAGTTCGAGATCACCGCCCTGAACGACGGCACCGTCGAGCTGCCGGTCGACAAGCTGCTGACCGGCGCCAAGCCCGGGCAGGTCGAGAAGGCCCTGGGCCGGGCCTACCTGAAGGCGCCGTTGGAGACCTCGGTGAATGCCTTCCTCGTCAACACGGGCAGCAAGCTGGTGCTGATCGACACCGGCGCCGCCGGCCTGTTCGGCCCCACGCTGGGCCGCCTGCTGGCCAACCTGAAGGCCGCGGGTTACCAGCCGGAGCAGGTCGACGAGATCTACATCACCCACTTCCACGGGGACCACGTCGGCGGTCTCGTGGCCGAGGGCAAGGCCGCCTTCCCCAATGCCATCGTGCGCGCCGAGCAGCATGAGTCGGACTACTGGCTCAGCCAGGCAGAGATGGACAAGGCGCCCGCCGCGGCCAAGGGCGGCTTCCAGGGCGCGCAGGCCTCGCTCAAGCCCTATGTGGACGCCGGCCGCTTCAAGCCCTTCAGCGGTGCCACCGAGCTGCTGCCCGGCATCCGCGCCGTGCCCACGCCCGGCCACACGCCGGGCCACAGCATCTACGTTGTGGAGAGCCAGGGCCAGCAGATGGCCTTCTGGGGCGACCTGATGCACGTCGCGGCCGTGCAGTTCCCCGACCCGAGCGTGACGATCCAGTTCGACTCCGACTCCAAGGCCGCCGCGCCCCAGCGCAAGAAGGCCTATGCCGAGGCGGCCGCCAAGGGCTACTACGTGGCCGTGGCCCACATCAGCTTCCCGGGCATCGGCAAGCTGCGCGCCGACGGCAAGGGCTACACCTGGCTGCCGGCAAACTACAGCACGAAGTTCTGAGGACGGGTCGAAGGCCCTGCTGATGTCCTGACCTGAGGCCCGGCGGCAACGGCCCCCGGGCTCGCGAGGGCGCATGGCGCTTGCCGGCGCCCCGGACCTCATCAAGAATGGGGCGCGGCCCGCCTGCTGCGGGCCAAGGAGAGCGGTGTGATCCTGCGTGCGGTCGGGCGTCGGACGTGGCTGCGGGTCCTGCTGCTGGGGGGGATCCTCGCGGCGGCGACCCCGCTGCAGGCGCAGGCTCCCGTGGCGCCGCCCGCCGCCTCGGCCGGGACGGGCCAGAGCCTGCTGGCCCTCTCCGATCCCTGGTGCCCCTACAACTGCCAGCCCGACAGCGACCGCCCCGGCTACGTCGTGGAGATGCTGCGCGAGGTCTTCACGCCCCCCACGTGGCGCCTGAGCTACCGCATCGTCCCCTGGGACCGCGCGCTGCAGGAGGTGCGGGACGGCCAGGCCGCGCTGGCCCTGGTGCTGACGCGCGAGCAGGCCCAGCAGCACGGCCTGCTGATCGGCCGCGAGACCGTGGGCGAGCCGATCGACTGCCTTTACGTGAGCGCCGGCAACCCCCTGCGCTTCAACCGGGCTGCGGACCTGGACACGCTGCGGCAGGTCGCCGTGGTGTCCGGCTACGAGTACGAGCATGCCTTCGGCGAGTGGCTCGCCCGCCCCGCGAACCGGCACAAGATCGTCTTCACGCGCGGGGCCAATCCCGCCGAGGTGAACGCGCGCAACCTGGCCCGCGGGCGGGTCGACGGCGTCATCGAGACGGCCGCGGTCATGCAGCTGCAGATCCAGCAGCTGCGCCTGCAGGACCGCATCCGCGAGGCCGGCTGCCAGACGGCCTCGCCGGTCTATGTGGGCTTCAGCCCGCACCTGCCCCAGGCCGCCCGGCTGGCGGAGCAGTTCGACCAGGGCATCGTGGAGATGCGGCACAACCGGCGGCTGGCGCGCCTCCTCGCGCGCTACGGGCTGCAGGACTGGAAGCCGGACTGATCCCCCTCGGACAGTGACTCGCCGAGGCCCGCGCCCTGGCTTTTGGCACCCACCTCGTTCGGAAGTTATTCTCCCGGCTCCACAAACGACCATGAAAGGGAGCAGAGGATGAACAAGCGCTACGGAGCGATGGCGGCACTGGCGGTCCTGATGGCCGGCACGGGCCTGGCCCACGCGGAAGACGCCGCGCAGGCGCCTGGCTGGTATGCGGGCCTGCAGGTCGGCAGCATGCGCAAGGCCGACCTGATCACCGGCGACAGCGATGCCTACCTGGGCATCCTGGCCGGCTACCGCTTCAACTCCGAGTGGAGTGCCGAGCTGACGGCCGCGGGCGGCTTCTCCTGCGACCTGCACATCCTGGGCAATCTGTTCGGCGACCGCTGCGAGGCGCTGGACCGCCACATCGGCGCCTACGGCCTGTACACCCTGCCCGCGACCGGCGCCCTGAAGGTCTACGGTCGCCTGGGCCTGGGCAGCACGCGCGTCCAGACCTTCGATGGCAAGTACTTCGGCAGCTACAACCGCATCGAGCCCGGCCTGGGCGGCGGCCTGGCCTACGAGCCGTGGTCCTCGATGAGCGTGCGCTTCGACGTCAACCACCTGACGCGCACCAAGGCGACCGCGCTGAGCCTGCAGCTGCTCTGGCGTTTCTGAAGTCTCGAGGCGGGGCCTGGACAGGCCTCGCCCTGAGCGCGCCCGGCGGCGCTCAGCCGTCCAGGCGCTGCTGGAAGACCAGGCCCGCGTGCTCGCGCAGCGCGTGGAACTTGATCTTGGGCCAGTTGGCCTCGATGGCGCGCAGCTCCGGCGCGTACTCCACCAGCACGGTGGGCGCGTCGACGGCGTCGTAGGCCATGCGGAAGTCGTTGGCGTTGATGAAGCGCTTGAGCTCCGCCTCGCCGCCGTCCTCCGGCGCGCAGGTCACCCAGCGGGCCACCTGGAAGCGGCTGGGCGTGATGCGCGCCTTGACGCCGTACTCATGCTCCAGGCGGTGCGCCACCACCTCGAACTGCAGCTGGCCCACGGCGCCCAGCAGCAGCACGCTGCCGGCCACGGGGCGGAAGACCTGGATCGCGCCTTCCTCGCCCAGCTGCTGCAGGCCGGCCTTGAGCTGCTTGGTCTTGAGCGGATCCGCCACTTCCACCGAGCGGAACATTTCCGGCGCGAAGAAGGGCAGGCCGGTGAACTGCAGGGCCTCGCCCTCGGTGATGGTGTCGCCCAGCTGCAGCACGCCGTGGTTGGGGATGCCGATGATGTCGCCGGCGAAGGCCTCGTCCAGCAGCTCGCGGCGCTGCGAGAGGAAGCTCACCACGGTGTTGGGCCGCAGCTCCTTGCCGGAGCGCACGACCTTCAGGCGCATGCCGCGCTCGAAGTGGCCCGAGGCCACGCGCAGGAAGGCGATGCGGTCGCGGTGGGCCGGGTCCATATTGGCCTGGATCTTGAAGACCACGCCGCTGAACTTGGGCTCCTCGGGCTCCACCACGCGCTGCATGGCCTGACGCTCGCCCGGCGCGGGGGCCAGCTCCACGAGCGCGTCCAGCACTTCCTGCACGCCGAAGTTGTTCACGGCGGAGCCGAAGAACATGGGCGTCTGCTTGCCGGTGAGGAACTGATCCAGGTCGAAGGCCGGCGCGGCCTCGTTGACCAGCTCGATCTCGCCCTTGGCGTTGTCGTACTGCATGCCGAAGCGCTCGGCGTAGGCGGGGTTGTCCAGGCCTTCCAGCACTTCCTCGTCGCCGGCCACGCGGTCCTCGCCCGGGGCGAACACGCGCATGCGCTGCTGGCGCAGGTCCATCACGCCATGGAACTGCTTGCCCATGCCCACGGGCCAGGTGAAGGGCACGACGGCCATGCCCAGCTCGCGCTCGATCTCGTCCAGCAGGGCCAGCGGCTCCTGGACCTCGCGGTCCATCTTGTTGACGAAGGTGAGGATGGGCGTGTTGCGCGCGCGGCAGACCTGCAGCAGGCGGCGGGTCTGCGGCTCCACACCGTTAGCCGCGTCGATGACCATCAGCGCCGCGTCCACGGCGGTCAGCACGCGGTAGGTGTCTTCCGAGAAGTCCTGGTGGCCCGGGGTGTCCAGCAGGTTGATCACGCAGTCGCGGTATTCCATCTGCATGACCGAGGAGGCCACCGAGATGCCGCGCTGCTTCTCGATCTCCATCCAGTCCGAAGTCGCATGGCGGCTGGCCTTGCGCGCCTTCACCGAGCCGGCGATCTGGATCGCGCCCGAGAACAGCAGCAGCTTTTCCGTCAGCGTGGTCTTGCCCGCGTCAGGGTGGGAAATGATGGCGAAGGTGCGGCGGCGGCGCACTTCCGTCTCGATGCGGGACGACAGCTCGGTGGACATGGGTGGAGACGGGGGCCGGGGCCGCGCCGTAGAGGGAAAACCGCCCATTATCGCCAACCGGGCTCAGATATGCTGTTCCGCAAAGAGCGACAGGGAGGATTGGATGATGGGGAGTCCGCATCTCCGGGGGCTGGCCGCGGCCGTGTGCGCATGGGCCTTCGCGCTGCCGTGCCATGCGCAAGCAGATCCGGTCGAGAAGGCGGGGGCGGCGTCGCTCCCGCCCGTTGAACGCTTCTTCGGCAGCCATGTGGTCGACGAGGCCCTGCTGTCACCCAGCGGTCGTCGCCTCTCTCTGGTGATGCCGGGGCCCTTGGGGCGCCGCAGCCTGGTGGTGATGGACACCGATGGCCGTCTGCCGCCTCGGCGCATTGTGGAGTTCTCGCACCTGGACGTCGTGAACGTGGCCTGGATGGGTGACGACCGCCTGCTCTTCAGCCTGGACGACCTGAGCCTGGGCAGCGGCGAGCAGCGCGAGGCGGCCCTCGGGCTCCATGTCATCCGCGCCGATGGCACGAGCCCGCGCGTCCTGATCAACCGGCATGACAGCAATCCGCAGAGCTACCGGGTGCTGGACTGGGGGCATGCCCTGCTGAAGATCCCGGACGCCGCCTTCGGGGCCAACCCGGACGAGCTGGTGGTGGCGCAGCCGGAATCGTGGAACGGCGGCTGGCGCGGCAATGTGCCGGTCTGGCTGAACGTGGTGACGGGGGGGAAGCGCACGCTGGACATGCCCAAGCCGCCGCTCAAGGCCCGGCAATGGTGGCTGGATGCGGCCGGGCGGCCACGCCTGCTGCTGACGGAGGAGGGGGAGTTCACGGGGGGGCTGTACTGGCTGGGCGACAAGCCGGACGAGTGGACGCCGCTGTGGTCCGGCAATTTCAAGGACCTGCCCTTCGAGCCGCTGTGGGTGGATGTGGATGGGACGGTCTATGTGCGCCACAAGGACCGCGAAGGATTGCTCGTGGTCTCACGCCTGGACCCGGACACGCGAGCACCGGCATCCGTGCCGTTCCTTCGCTCTCCTGGCTTCGACCTCGCGGCGGAGATGCTGGGGCGCCCGGGCGCGGCCGGCCTCCTGGGTGTGCGAGTCCATGCCATGGCGGAGGAGACCGCCTGGTTCGACCCCGCTCAGCGGGCCGAGCAGGAACTCGTCGACCAGCGCTGGCCGGGACGGGTCAACCGCGTCGATTGCCGCCGCTGCGGCACGGACGAGGCGGTGACGCTGATCATCACGCGTTCCGACCGCGACCCCGGCCAGCTGTGGCTGCACCATCAGCGCGGGGACCGCTGGCAGCCCATCTCCGTGGTCATGGAGGGCGTGGACCCGCAGCAGATGGGGCGCATCTCCTTTCACCGCATCCGCACGCGTGACGACCGCGACCTCCCCGTCTGGGTGACGCATCCGGCGTTCCTCACGCCTGGGCAGGCGGCGCCGGCGGTGGTCATGGTCCACGGCGGCCCGTGGGTGCGCGGCGGTTCGTGGCGGTGGAAGCCGCTGACCCAGTTCCTGGCGTCGCGGGGCTATGTGGTGATCTCGCCCGAGTTCCGAGGCAGCGCGGGCTATGGCGAGGCGCATCTGCGAGCCGGCGACCGTCAATGGGGAAGCACCATGCAGGACGACGTCGCCGATGCGCTGCTGTGGGCGCAGCAACAGGGGCTGGCCGGGCCGGCGGCCTGCGTGATCGGGGGCAGCTACGGCGGCTATGCCGCGCTGATGGGCCTGGTGCGGCATCCGGCGCTGTACCGCTGCGGCATTGCCTGGGGCGCGGTGGCAGACCTGTCGCTGTACCTGGAGGGCTCTCTGTGGGTGAAGGACGACATCTCCGGGCCGCAGCGCAAGGCGCTGCTGCCGCCATGGGTGCTGGACCCGGCTCGGGAGCAGGAACGGCTGGCGGCGGAGTCCCCGGTGGTGCAGGCCGCCCGCATCCAGGCGCCGGTCATGCTGGTGCATGGTGAACAGGATCTGAGGGTCCCGTTGAAGCATGCCCAGCGCATGCGCAGCGCCTTGGAGAAGGCGGGGCGTCCGCCCACCTGGGTGACCTACCCGAAGGAGGCCCACCAGTGGGCTCGCCAGGAGACGTGGACGGACTTCGCGACGCGCATCGACAGCTTCCTGAGGACCCACCTGGGCCCGGGCGCGGATGCCGTGGCTCCGCTGAAATGACAGGCATGACCGGTCGGGCGCTGCGGCGCCCCCGAGGCAGCGTGCGCGGCGCCTACTTCGTCCCGATCACCTTCACGCTGGCATCCACCTTGGCGCTGTCGAGAATGCCCACGGCATTGGGCGTGCTGGCCACCCATTTCTTGAGCTCGTCCTCGCTCTCGAACTGCTTGGGCTCCTGGGCGCGGCCGGTGAAGATCAGCTGCGTCCAGATGGCCTTGTACTGTTTCTCGTTCTTGCCGACGTAGCCGATCACGAAGTCCTCGCGCACCTTGCCGGACTTGGGCATGCCCACCTGCACATTGCCGCCGCCGGCGAGGCTGCTCGTCTGGCCAAGGAACACGGCCTTGACCTCGTCGACCGTGGGCTTGGCCGCGAGCGCGGGGTTGGCCACGACGACCGGATCCGCCTGCGCGAGCAGGCCGAGCGTGGCGAGCAGCAGGCCGGCCAGCGCCGGCGTGGGGGAGGGGAGACTGAACGTCATGGCGGCTCCTCAGAAGACGTAGTCCAGCGACAGGGTGATCGCCTTGGAATTGCCCACGAAGGGGAAGGCCGAGCGGTCCTTGAAGACGTCGTACTCCAGCTTCAGGGCCATGTCCTCGCGCAGGTCCCAGCGCAGCGTGGCGGCCCAGGTGTTGTGCTTCTCGTTGGCCGTGGGATCGTCCTTGTAGTCCTCGGTGAAGCGCGAGTAGGTCAGCATGGGCAGCCAGTCCCCGAAGCGGTAGCCCGCGCCGACGAAGTAGACGTTGTAGATGTCCTTGGGCGCGTCCGGCCGCACGAAGCGGTTGAACTCGGTGCGCACGACCACGTCCTTGTGGTCGACGTTGAAGGTGAGCCCGTAGAACTGCTGCTTCACGCCGTCCTTGTTGACGGTGCGGCCGGCGCCGGTGCCGACCCAGCGGTCGACCTTGTTCGTCATCATCACGAAGCGGGCCGTGCCCCAGTCCGTGCCCAGCTCGACGTAGCCGCCGAGGATGCTCTTCCAGGTCTCGTCGACGCGGTCGCCGTAGTAGACGCGGCCGAGCATCTGGTTGTCCTTGTCCGTCTCGCGGCCGGCCCAGACGTTGGCGGTGACCGCCAGGCCGCTGAAGTTCTTGCGGTACAGCAGGTTCGCGCCGTTGTAGGCCACGATCTGCCAGCCGTAGAGGTCACCCGGCGGGCGCACCCAGGGGTAGGCATAGCCCACCTGGAAGAAGTCGGAGTAGCCGAACAGCGGCAGGCGCTTGCGCCCGGCCTGCAGAGTCAGGCTGTCGGAGAGGTTCCAGGAGCCGTAGAGCCAGTCCACCGCCGGCTTGTCGGCCGAGGCATTGGCCGTGAGCTGGCCCGTGACGGAGAACTGGCTGCCCAGCTTGTACGTCGCCTGCACGCCGGCCCGGCTGTCGGGCTTGAGGGACCAGCTGTTGCGGTAGATGCCGACGTCGGGGTAGTTGGCGATGTAGCAGGGGCAGTCGAACTCGAAGTTCGACTGGTGGGCCCCCGAGATGGCCTTGCCCAGCCCGAGGGTGGCGAAGCCCGAGAGGTGCAGGGCGTCATCCGCCCTGGCGCCGCCGGCCAGCCCGGCCAGCAGAAGAAGCGAGGCAAGCACGCTGCGCGATGCAGCCGACCGTGATCCCATGGCGAACTCCTAGCAAGCGCTTGGTGTTCTCCATGATGCGCGCAAGGACTTTGCGCTGCCAAGGTGCGATATGCGCACAAAACAACGAATGCGGCCCGGATCGGCACACGAGGCCGCCGATCGTGACATCAGAGACGGAAGACGTTCAATGCCCGCTTGAGCGTTTCCGAGCGCTGGTGCAGCGCGTCCACGGCCGCGGCGGTCTCCTCGACCATGGCGGCGTTCTCCTGCGTCATGCGCTCGAGGTCCGCCACGGCGGTGTTGACGTCGGCAATGCCCACGGACTGCTCCGTCGTCGCGCGCTGGATCTCGGACATCATCGTGCCCACGCGGTCCACCTCCTCGACCGTGCGGCGGATGGTGGCGTTGGCCTCGTCCATCTCGCGGGCGCTCACGCCGACCTGCTCGACGGAGCCCTGGATGACCTGGCGGACCTCCTTGGCGGCGCCCGCGCTGCGCTGCGCCAGGGCGCGGACCTCGCTGGCCACCACGGCGAACCCCCGGCCCGATTCGCCTGCGCGTGCGGCCTCCACGGCGGCATTCAGGGCCAGGATGTTGGTCTGGAAGGCGATGCCCTCGATCACCTGGACGATGTCCCCGATGCGCTTGGACGAGGTCTCGATGGCGGTGAAGGTCTCGTTGACGCGTCCGACGGCGTGGCCGCTTTGCTGCGCGGCCGCGGCGGCGGAGGTGCTCTGCCCGGCCACCACGCTCGCGGTCTGCGCCGTCTGGCGCACGGCGCTGGCCATCTCGTCCATCGCGGCGGCGGAGCGCTGCACGGCGCTGGACTGGACCTCGGTGCGCTGCGACAGATGCTGGCCGGCCCGGGCCAGCTCCTGGGCCGTCGTCACCGTGCCCTGCACCTCGGACCGGGCGTCGCCCACGACCGCGCGCAGATTGATCTGGATCTGCCCGAGGGCCCGCGTGATGGCGCTCAGCGGGTGCGGGTGCACATGCGGCACCGGCTCGATCAGGTTGCAGCTGGCGATGTTGTTGGCGGCTTCCTCGGCGGCATCGAGACGGCGCTGGATGTCGAACTGGAACCACGCCACCAGCCAGATCGCGCCCAGCACGGCCATGCCGGACGGACCCCAGCCGCCGAGGCCCGGCAGCAGCCAGGCGACGGTCGCGCTGCCCAGGCCGATGGCGATCAGGCCCGCCATGAGGCGCTGCGTGACGTTGAGCCGGTGCAGCCGGGCGGGCAGGTCGCGCAGGCCCATCTGGCGCACGCGGCCCGCATGCAGCTTGAAGCTCGGGCGGGCCTGGCCGCGCTGCGCCACGATGCGGGCGTAGAGCTGCTCGGCCTGCGTGATCTCGGCACGGGTCGGCGCCTCGCGCACGGACATGTAGCCGACCGGCTTGCCGCGCTCCAGCACGGGCGTCACGTTGGCGCGCACCCAGTAGTGGTCCCCGTTCTTGCGGCGGTTCTTGACGATGCCGGTCCAGGGGCGCCCGCGGCCGATCGTGGCCCACATGTCGCGGAAGGCCTCCTCGGGCATGTCGGGGTGCCGCACGAGGTTGTGGGGCTGGCCGATCAACTCCTCGTAGTCATAGCCGCTGACGAGGCTGAAGGCGGCGTTGCAATGGGTGATCCGGCCGGTGGTGTCCGTGGTGGAGACCAGCAGGTCGTCCTTGAACTGATATTCCTGCCGTGTGACGGGCTCATTCACGCGCATGGTGGGTACTCCGTGTGCCTGCGTCGGGGCGTTCGCAGTGCGCGGAACCCCCCGGGGCTCCGCCGGCGCCGAGCATAGGGGGCGCTCTGCAAACCTTCCCTTGACCCGCGTCAATTCTGAGATCGAGCCCGCCTCCGCGGCGTGTTTTCCTCACAGCTGTCCCGCTTTCTGACGGCCCGATGAAATGCCCGGCGGCGCAAACCCGCATTGACCCTCCCGTGCGCTCCCCGCACAGTGCGGCCCGCTGGCGCCGAGGACGCCGGCCCCTCAAACGACAACAACGGAAGGCTTGGTCCCTATGAAATCCGTCTCCGCGACTGCGGTCGCCTGCGCGCAGAAGTGCGTGCGCAAACCTTTGCGCAACGCTGCCCGCTCTTTCAATCCCCGCTTTGATTCCATGTTTGCGGCCTCCGGCACGCCGGGTCTGACGCTGCAGGGCGTCTCGCTCTGGCCCCTGGCCCTGGCAGCGGCGCTCATGGCCGGCTGCTCCGGCGAGCCGCCTGGGAGCAACACGCCGCTGGCTTCTGCGCAGGTGGCCCCGGCCGTGGCGGCCGACGCCACCGGCCTGGTCAACCCGGCCGCGAAGTTCCCGGATCACCACGAATTCGATGCGGCGCTCTACGTGCCTTTCCGCACCGCGCAGGGCGGGGCGGGCCGCGAGCTCGTGGTGTCGCTCAACTACCCCGGCATGCCGGCCGGCCAGGTCTTCGCCTGGCAGGTCGCGCTGGTGGATGAGCGCCAGCAGGTGCTGCGCACGCTCGGCGGCGAGGCCGTCTGGGGCGGGCGCCCGCTGACGGTCACGCAGGCCTGGGACGGGCGCGACGCCCAGGGTCAGGTCTTGCCTGAGGGGCGCTACGAGGCGCGCCTGAGCGCCGTCACGCTGCCCGGCTCGGCGGCCGAGGCCGCGCCTGCGAGCGGCGAGGCGCGCCGCTCGGCCCTGTGGGCCCGCGCGGAGGGTCACGAGGTGCAGCAGCGCTGGTCGTTCCAGGTCGGCCGCCCCGCCGGTCCGCAGATGCCGGCCTTCGCGCCGCTGCGCACGGCCCTCGACGCCAACGGCCCGCAGCGCGCGCGGCCGCTGTCCGTGCCCGCGACGGGCTCGCTGCCCTACACCGTCTACTACGCCAATCTGCACAGCCAGACGAATGACTCCGACGGCGGCGGCGCCATCAGCAGCTGCACGTCCTCGCAGGCGGCGCAGACCGGCGCCTACGGCCCGGCCGATGCCTTCGCCTATGGCAAGGCCGCGGGCCTGGACGCGCTGATGACCTCGGAGCACAACCACTACTTCGACGGCTCCTCCAGCACCAACGCCGCCGGCAGCGCCACCGCGGCGCGCAGCCGCTACCAGGCGGGCCTCGGCGCCGCCAGCAGCTTCAACAGCGCGAACCCGGGCTTCCTGGCGATCTACGGCATGGAGTGGGGCGTCATCAGCAACGGCGGCCACCTCAACATCTTCAACAGCAGCGAGCTGTTCTCGTGGGAATACAACAGCAGCAACGAGCTCTTCGGTGACCGCTACGTGGCCAAGAGCGACTACGCCGCGCTGTACGGCGCGATGCGCGCCCAGGGCCTGATCGGGCAGTTCAACCACCCCGAGACCAGCGGGCAGTTCGCCATCAACGGCACGGACCTGGCCTACAGCGCCGATGGCGACGAGGTGATGGTGCTGGCCGAGGTCCTGAACACTTCCGCCTTCTCCAGCAACACCACGGAGACCGAGACGGGTCGCAGCAGCTACGAGGACGCCTTCAACAAGCTCCTCGAGCGCGGCTATCACGTCGCCCCGGCGACCAACCAGGACAACCACTGCGCGAACTGGGGCAAGTCCTACACGAACCGCACCGGCGTGCTGATCCCCACCGGCACCGCGCTGGGCCGCACGGCCTTCCTGGAGGCGCTCAAGGCGCGCCGCGTGTTCGCGTCCATGGACAAGAACTCGCAGCTGGTGCTGCAGGCCAACGGCCATCTGATGGGCGAGCGCTTCAGCAACAGCGGCCCGCTGAACCTCACCGTGGGCTTCGCCAACAGCGCCGGCCGCAGCGTCGCCACGGTGCAGATCATCGAGGGCGTGCCCAAGCGCAACGGCACCGTCAGCACGCTGGCGAGCACGGCCACGGCCACTGTCACGCCGGCCGTGGGCGAGCACTTCTACTACGCCAAGGTCACGCAGGATGACGGCAAGATCCTGTGGTCCGCGCCGATCTGGGTCACCCAGACCTCCGGCGGCGGCACGGCGGACACCACGCCCCCGACGGCCAGCGCCTCCGTGAGCGGCACGGCCGGCAGCATCACGCTGGCGGCCACCGCGAGCGACAACGTGGGCGTGAGCCGCGTGGACTTCGTGGTGGACGGCAACGTCGTCGGCAGCGACAGCAGCGCGCCCTACAGCCTGGCCCTGGACTCCACGACGCTCAGCAACGGCAGCCACACGCTGGTCGCCCGGGCCTACGACGCCGCCGGCAATGTCGGGGCCTCGAGCAGCGTGAGCTTCAGCGTGAGCAATGCCAGCGCCGTGCTGAACGAGACGGAATCCAACGGCACGATCGCCAGCGCCAACGTGGTGAGCGGCCAGACGACGATCAGCGGCACCATGAGCAGCAGCTCGGACAAGGACTTCTTCAAGGTGAGCCTGGCCGCCGGCAGGAAGCTGCGCGTGGACATGGTCGGGCCGTCGACGACCGACTACGACCTCTACCTCGTCAACGGCAGCGGCACGACGCTGGTGGCCTCCGAGGGCAGCACCAGCAGCGAGAGCATGACGTACACGAACGGCAGCAGCGCGCAGACGGTCTACCTCAAGGTGATCTCCTACTCGGGCAGCAGCACCACGCAGCGCTACACGCTGACGCTGAGCTATCCCTGAGGGCGCGTCGCAGGGCCGGCCCGGACCTCGCGGCGGCCGGCCCTTGCGCCAGATCAGGGCCTTGCGGCGGGGCCGGGCAGGGGGGTGAAAGACCCGTGGTGAGGGGCTTACGCGGCGATTACAGTCGCGCCCATTCCCCACTTCGGAAGCACCATGTCCAACCCCTCCCTCACCCAGCCGGACACCCGCCGCTGGGCCTGGCTGCCGCCCGTCGGCAGCTGGGGCTACTACACCCTGCTGGCCGCGGTCGGCATGTTCATCCTCGGGCCCCTGGGCGGCGTCACGGCCGCCTTCATGAACTTCTCCATCGGCTTCTTCGTGGGCGGCCAGGTGCTCGCCGGCATCCTCGGTTCGGTGATCACCTACGGCTACGGCCCCGAAGGCCGCCATGGCGCCAACTACATCCAGACCACGGCCGCATCCGTGGCCGGCATGATGGCCATGAGCACGCTGATCCAGGCCATGACCTGGATGGGCATGCCCCAGGTGCCCGACTGGCAGCTCGTGCTGTACATGCTGTGCATCAGCATGATGGCCGCCGGCATCGGCATGCTCTACACGCCGATCCTGGTCGAGCGCATGCAGCTGACCTTCCCCTCGGGCCTGGCCGTGGCCAACATCCTGCGCGCGCTGACCGACCCGGTGCTGCTGCGCCAGTCGGTGTCGCGGCTCTTCGGTGGCCTGGGGGTGGGCCTGGGCGGCGGCATCGCGGCGGCCAAGGTCGCCTGGATGGGCACGATCGAGCTGTCCACCTCGACCTTCGGCGCCGGCCTGATCGTGGGGGCCCGCGTGGGCATCCCGGCCATCGTGGCGGGCCTGGTCTTCGAAGGCCTCTCGCCCTACTTCATCAGCATCGGCTGGCTGCACGAGGGTGAGCCCTTCCGCAAGATCGCCTTCCTGATCGCGCTGGGCATGATCCTCGGCGCGGCGGTGGTCGACCTCTCGCTGATCTTCTACCGCGTCGTGCGCCGCCTCGCGCAGCCGGGCGAGCGCGTCGTCGTGCCCGACGAGCAGCGCACCGGCCCGCGCGCGAGCCTGCCGCGCCTGCTCACCTGGGTGGGCGTGTGGACCGTGGCCACCGTGATCTGCGGCGTGCAGTTCTTCAACGAGCCCCTGGGCTTCATGCTGCTGGCCGTCGGCCTCGTGTACCTCTTCGTCATCGTCTGCGGCATCTCGCTGGGCCTGACGGACTCCAACCCCATCTCCTCGTCCTTCGTGGTGACGGTGCTGGTGCTGGCCAGCCTGGGCCTGAAGGATCCGATGCTGGCGCTGATGGCGGCCATGGTGGTCTTCGTCTCCGCCAGCGTGGCCGGCGACATGCAGCAGGACCGCTCCACCGGCTGGCGTCTGGGCTCGAACCGGACGCTGCAGTTCCGCTTCCAGGTCGTGGGCCTGCTGCTGGGCGCCGTGCTGGCCGTGGCCATCGCCAAGCTCTTCATGACGGCCTACCCGGTGCTGAACCTCGACCAGACCGTGATGAGCAAGGACCAGGCCCCGGCCCAGTGGACCTCGGCCATGACCTACAAGTTCGTGGGCGCGCTGCGCAGCCTGACCGACCCCAAGCCCTACCAGACCGACGCCATCCTGATCGGCGTCGCCATCGGCCTGGTGACGGAGTTCCTGCGCAAGTGGATCAAGGCCAACGCGGCCTACCAGCGCTTCGCGGCCGGCTCGCGCGTCGGCTTCGGCACGGACTTCATGCTCGATGCCGTGGTGCTGCCCAGCCCCTACGCCTCGTCCTTCGGCGGCTTCGTGAACCTGGCCACCTCGGCCTGGTTCGCCGCGGGCGGCGTGGTGTCCAGCGCGATCAACACCTTCGCGCCCAAGACGCCGCCCAAGCCGGGCGAGGAGGAGCTCCCGTCCGACATGAGCTCGACCTCGCTGGTCGGCGGCGGTCTGATCGCCGGCGACGCGCTGGCGGCGCTGGGCCTGGGCATCGTGGGTCTGCTGGCCGTGCTCTGACGGCCGGTCCGCATCACCGCAAAATCAAGAGGCCCCGCGGGGCCTCTTTTCATTGGCGGAGGGGCCGGGGAGCGCCGGCGCGCCATCCGCGCTCAGCTCAGAAGTGGCAGGTCACCGACAACTCGGCCGAGCGGGGGGCGCCGGGCACGAGCAGGTTGTCGTTGCTGCCATGGGCCGACACGATGTAGCGGCGGTTGGTGGCGTTCTTCAGGTGAAGCGCGACATCGACGGCGCGCGAGCGGTAGTAGGCGCCCAGGTCCATGACGACATAGCCCGGCAGCACGACGGCATTGCTGGCCGAGGCGTAGCGATCGGCCGAGTAGCGCAGGCCGCCGCCGGCGCTGAAGCCGCCGTCCAGCTGCTTGACGGCCCACAGCGAGGCCGAGTGGCGCGGCGTCAGGCTGGGGCGCTTGCCCTGCAGCGGGATCTGCACAACCGGCGTCTGCGGCGCGGCCTGGCTGGCGTTGGAACGCGTGATGCGGCCGTCGAGATAGGCGTAGCTGGCCGACACATCCCAGCCCTGCGGCAGGTGGCCGCTGGCGGTGAGCTCCAGGCCGAGGGTGCGCTGCTCGCCGATGTTGATCAGCACGCCCGGTCGGGTCGGGTCATTCGTCTTGATGCCGCTGCGCTCGAGATTGAACAGCGAGGCCGTGAAGGCCAGCGCGCCGTCGAGCAGGTCGAGCTTGCTGCCGACCTCCACGTTGCGCGTCTGCTCGGGGTCGTTGCCGGCGTTGTTGGCCGCCAGGGCGAAGCTCTCGCCCGAGGGCTGGTAGGACTTGCTGACCGAGAGGTAGTAGGCGCTCCAGTCGCTCGGCTGCCACACGAGGCCGGCGCGCGGGCTCCAGGTCGTGTCCTGTCGGGACAGCGGGGCGCCGGTGCGCGCGAAGCTGGTCGACTGGTCGAAGCGGTCGTAGCGCAGGCCCAGCAGGGCCTTCCACTGCGGCGACAGCGTGAGCTGGTCCTGCAGGTAGACGCCCACGACGTCGAACACGCTGTGCGCCGGGTTGGCCGCCGCCAGCGTGGCCGCGGAGAGCGCCGGCGGCTCGACGCGGCCCGGCTGCAGGAGGGAGACGCGATCGACGTCGTTCTGGCTCACGAAGTTCTGGTCCTTGTTCTGCCGCCCGAGCTCGACGCCGGCCAGCCACTCGTGCTGCAGGCCGCCCAGCGTCTGGCGCAGGCTGAGCTCGGTCTGGCTGAACCAGCCGTTCTCCTCACGCGTCACGTGGCCGCGGCTGCGGCCGACGGTCATCGTCGCGGTGTCGACCGTGCCGCTGGGCTGGGTGTTGTTGCGGTCGAGGTCGTAGGTGTAGCGGCGCGTCACGTGGTGCAACGCCAGGGACTCGCTGAAGCGATGGTCCAGCGTGGCGGTGAGAGACGAGACGCGCGAGCGGCTGGTGTCGTCGCGGCGCGCGTTGCCCGAGCCGTAGTAGGTGCCCGGCGCCACGTCGACCGGCCGGCCGTTGAAGGAGGGGATGCCGAAGTCGGTGATGCGCAGGTCCGTCGCGTGCTCGGCCTGCACGAGCAGCTCGGTGCGGGCGCCGAGGCGGGCGGCCAGCGACGGCGCGATGGCCGTGCGCCGCACGAAGCCCTGGTCGCGGTAGCTGCCGGAGTCCTCGTGCGCGCCGGTGAGGCGCAGTGCGACGCCCTCGGCCAGCGGGCCGTTGGCATCCACCGCGACGCGCCGCAGCGCGTGGCTGCCGAGGGTCAGCGTCAGGTCGCCGAAGCGGCCGGGCTGGGGCTTCTTCGTCACGCGGTTGATGAGGCCGCCCGAGGAGCCGCGGCCGTAGAGCACCGCCGCCGGGCCCTTGATCACCTCGACGCGCTCGACGTTGGAGAGGTCCCGGAAGTAGAGCGCGTCGTCGCGGAGGCCGTCGACGAACTGGTCCGAGAGGGCATTGAAGCCGCGGATCGTCACCTGGTCCCGCTGGCCGTCGCCGCTGCTCAGGCCGACGCCGGGCACGTTCTGCAGCACGTCCTGCAGCGAGTGGGCCGCCTGGTCGCGGATGAGCTCCTCGGAGACCACATTCACCGCCTGGGGCACGTCGCGCAGCGCCGCGGCCGTCTTGGTGGCGCTGCGGCTCGCCGCGGGGGCGTATTCGCTGCCCGCCTTGGCCTCCGCACGCAGGGTGGGCATCACATAGCCCCCGGGGGCGGCTTCGGCCGGCTTGGCCGGCGGCGCCGACTGGGCGAGGGCGGCACCGGTGGCCAGGGCCAGCGTCGAGAGCGTCAACAGCCGGGCAGGGACGCAAGGGATTCGAGACTTCAAGAGAGGCTCCGCAAAGGGGGATGAGGAGACCGGGCGGGGCGCGCGGAGGGCCCGCTGGGGGATCCCGCGCCGGAGGCAGGGCCCGCTGAGGGGCCCTGTCCGCCTGGGCGAATGCCGGGATTCTACGCAGTAATGCGAAGTATTCGCATTTGCATTGGATCAAACTTTGAGCCGATGGGGCGCGGTCGTCAGGGGCAGCGATGCACCCACGCGAGCGGCCGCCCGGCGGCGGGGCGGCGCTATCTCTTGAGGGGAATCGGGTGCGCTTGCGGGGGGAGCCGCAAGCCGATGGGGTGCGCTGTTGGCGAAGTCGCGGGCAATCCCGCGGAATTGCGAGGCGTTTCGCGGCGTTGCGCGAAATTGAGCGTCCGGGGAGGGCGTCAGGCCCGACGGCGGCGCCGCGAGGGCTGCCGCCGGGCTCATGCGAGAGAAGGCCGAACCGCCCGGCTCAGTCCTGCAGCAGGCTGCGCAGCATCCAGGCCGTCTGCTCGTGCACGGTGATGCGCTGGGTCAGCAGGTCGGCGGTGGGCTCGTCCGAGGCCTTCTCGACGGCCGGGAAGAGGCTGCGCGCGGTGCGGGCGACGGCCTCATGGCCTTCCTGCAGGATGCGCACCATCTCCAGCGCCTTGGGCGGCGTCGCGGGGGCGTCCTTCAGGCTGCTGAGCTTGGCGAACTGGGCATAGCTGCCCGGCGCCACGTGGCCCAGCGAGCGGATGCGCTCGGCGATGGGGTCCACGGCATTCCACAGCTCGGTGTACTGCCCCATGAACATCGCATGCAGCGAGTTGAACATCGGGCCGGTGACGTTCCAGTGGAAGTTGTGCGTGGTCAGGTACAGCGTGTAGGTGTCGGCCAGCAGCTTGGACAGGCCGGCCGTGATGGCGGCGCGGTCCTTGTCGGAGATGCCGATGTTGAGCGTCGGTGCGGATGCGGGCTTCTTGGCCATGGGTCCTCCTGGCGAATGCGTGGGATGTGGGCGGGATGTGGGTGGGACGTGCGTCGGATGACGGGAACGCCTCAATCTACCCCAGCCGCCAGGGTCGGGCCAGTCAATTGCCTTGATGACGCTCATAGCCGCGGGTCAGGTCTTGCCTGCCCGGGCGGTCTGCGGCCTCGGCGCTTGTCAAGGCGGTGCCGGTCCGTCGGCACGGGCGTCCGTGCTGGCACTCGCGCTGTCATCGATGCAGTCGGCCAGCAGGCGGCGCAGATGCTCGGCCAGCCGCTCGCGCAGCAGCGCCGGGGCGAGCACGCGGACGCGCGCGGGCTGGCGGGCCAGCTCCCGCGCCATCCAGTCGAGGTCGTCCACCTGGGCCCGCAGGCGCCAGCCCTGGGCGTCCGGCACCGGCTCGCCGAGACTGGCATCCAGCGTCGGCGCGGGGCTGCCGGGCTCGCCCAGCAGCAGCTCGACCTCGTGGCGGCGGGGCAGGCGGGCCAGCGTCTTGTCGAGGTAGTCGAGCACGTCGAAGTCCGCCGGGCGGGCGAAGCTCGCGGGCAGCGCCTCGACCGCCTCCACGCGGTCCAGCCGGAAGCTGCGCAGGTCCTCGCGCAGGCGGCACCAGGCCACGAGGTACCAGGCGCCGCCGCGGTAGGCGATGCCGTAGGGGTGCAGCTCACGTCGGCTCGCCTGGCCATCGCGGTCGCGGTAGTGCAGGGACACGCGCTGCCCGGCGGCCGCCGCGGCGCTCAGCGTGAGCAGCTCGCGGCCGGCGGAGCCCTGCGCCCCGGGGCGGCCGAGGTCCAGCGCGACGCTGGCATTGACCGCCTGGATGCGCCGCTGCTGGGCATCCGGCATGACGCGGTCCAGCTTGGCCTGCGTGCTGGCGATGGCCGGCAGCGCGCCCTGCAGGCCCAGTTCCCGGGCCGCGCGCAGGCCGATGGCCAGCGCGAGCGCCTCGTCCGCACTGAAGCTCATCGGCGGCAGCTTGTAGCCCGGCCGTAGCCCGTAGCCGCCATCGCAGCCCCGCTGGCTGTGCACGGGAATGCCCAGCGCGTGCAGCTGGGCGATGTAGCGCCGCAGCGTGCGGGCATCCACGCCCAGCAGCGCGGCGAGCTCGGTGCCGCTGCGCAGGCGCTGGGCCTGCAGCAGCTCCAGCAGGCTCAGCAGCCGTCCGGCGGGATGGCCGTCGGGCGCGGGCGACGAAGACGGGGCGTTCGGGCGGGGCATGGGTCGGCACCGGATTGATACAGGGCGGATTCTGTCCTGTATGGCCTCTACAGTGCGAGTCACCGGCCCGCCTCCGAGCCGATGTCTGAAAGCCCTCTCGCATGGACGCCTCGCACAGCCTCTGGCTCTTCTTCCTGCTGACCCTCGGCATCATCGTGCTGCCGGGCATGGACATGGCCTATGTCGCCGGCCACACGCTGCAGTCCGGCGCACGGGCCGGGCTGCTGGCGCTGGGCGGCATCGTGGCGGGGGGCGTCGTCCATGTGCTGTTGAACCTCAGCGGGCTGTCCGCACTGCTGATGCTGCTCCCCGGCGCCTTCGAGGCGCTGATGTGGGCCGGCGCGCTGTACCTCGCCTGGATCGGCGTTCAGATGATGCACGGCGCCTGGCAGGGGTGGCGCACACCGCCTTCGAACGCCGCAGCCCCGGCGCCCGCATCGGCCCCGGCGCAGGCCCCCTGGCGCATCTTCGTCAGCGGCATGGCCAACTGCCTGCTCAATCCCAAGGCCTATGCCTTCATGCTGGCCGTGTTTCCGGGCTTTCTGCGCAGCACCGAACGCGGCCTGGCCGCCCAGGGCCTGCTGCTGGGCGGGATCATCGCGGGCAACCAGGTGGTGGTCTATGGGACGGTGCTGCTGGCCTGCCTCGGTTCGCGTCGCTGGCAGCAGGGGGACGGCCGCGGCATGACGCTGCTGTCCGGGCTGATGGGGCTGAGCCTGGTCGGGCTGGCGGTCGGCACACTGGTGCGGGCCGCGCAGGGCCTGCACTGAGTCGGCCCGTGGAGGCCGGCAGGGCGCTGACGCTCAGGCCAGCTTCTTCGCGCCGGCCACGCAGGCCAGCACGCCGGCGGCCACGCCCAGCATGCCGGCGCTGATGGGCTCGTGGAGCAGCCAGGCCGCCAGCGCGAGGCCGAAGAAGGGCTGCAGCAGCTGCAGCTGGCCGACGGTGGCGATGCCGCCCAGCGCCAGGCCGCGGTACCAGAACACGAAGCCGATCAGCATGCTGAAGAGGCTGACGTAGGCCAGGCCGGCCCAGGCGCCGGGATGAACGGCGCCGAAGTCCGCCGGCATCAGCAGCAGCGCCCCGAGGCCGGCGGCCGGCAGCGAGAGCACGAGCGCCCAGCAGATCACCTGCCAGCCGCCCAGCGAGCGCGCCAGGCGGGCACCCTCGGCATAGCCCAGGCCGCACACGGCGACGGCCAGCAGCATCAGCCCGTCCGCCAGCAGCGAGCCCTGGGCGGCCTGGCCCCGGCTGAGGGTGTAGGCGGCCACCAGCCCGCTGCCCAGCAAGGCAAAGATCCAGAACGCGGGCCGCGGGCGCTCGCCGGTGCGCAGCACGGCGAAGCTGGCGGTGGACAGCGGCAGCAGGCCAAGGAAGAGCAGGGCGTGGGCGGCGCTGATGTCGCGCAGCGCCAGGGCCGTCAGCAGGGGAAAGCCCAGCACCGCGCCGCCGGCGACGATGGCCAGGGGCACGAGCTGCGAGCGCGTCGGCCGGGGCGCCTTCCAGGCCGCGAGCACCAGCACCGCCAGCAGGCCGGCGAGGCTCGCCCGGGCCAGGGTGAGGAAGACCGGTTCGAAGTCCGCCACGGCGAGGCGCGTGGCCGGCATGGAGCCGCTGAAGATGAGCATGCCGATGAAGCCGTGCAGCCAGCCGCGCCCCTGCCGCGACGGTGCTCCGGGTGATGTGTCTTGCGCCATGCGATTCTCCTGGTCGTGGGATCGTGCGCGCCGCGGCCGGTCCGCAGCGCCTGGCGGCCATGCTAGGGACGGCAATCAATACAATCAAAAAATCGTCATGGATACGCCGCCTGCCTCCCGCCATGCCCCGCGCCCGCTACAAGCAGCTGGTCGACCAGCTCGCCGCTGACATCCGCGCCGGCCGCCTGCCGCCGGGCACCCGCCTGCCCACGCACCGCCAGCTGGCTGCGCGCGAGGGTCTGGCGCTGGTCACGGCCAGCCGCGTCTATGCCGAGCTCGAGGCCATGGGCCTGGTCAGCGGCGAGACGGGGCGCGGCACCTTCGTCAAGGAGATCGCGCTGCCGCCGGGGCAGGGCGTGGATCTGCTGGCCTCGGCGGCCGACATGGTCGACCTGAGCTTCAACTACCCCTCGCTGCCCGGGCAGGCGGAGGCGCTGCGGGCCGCGCTGCGCCAGCTGGCCCAGGGCGGCGACCTCGACGCGCTGCTGCGCTACCAGCCCCTGGGCGGGCGCCCTCACGAGCGCGCGCTCGCGGCGCGGCACCTGGCGACGCAGGGTCTGCAGGTGCCGGCGGCCCAGGTGCTGTGGGTGGAGGGGGCCCAGCATGGCCTGATGCTGTGCGGCATCGCCCTGCTGCAGCCGGGCGACGTGGTGGCGGTGGACGCGCTCAGCTATCCGGGCTTCAAGCTCGTCGCCGAGTCGCTGCGGCTGGAGCTGCTGCCGATCCCGTCCAGCGGCATGGGGCCGGACGTCGACGCCCTCGCCGCGGCCTGCCGGCGCCGCCGCGTGAAGGCG
Organism: Burkholderiaceae bacterium; assembly: GCA_041912595.1. Lineage (GTDB taxonomy): Bacteria > Pseudomonadota > Gammaproteobacteria > Burkholderiales > Burkholderiaceae_C > Roseateles_B. Next base: position 20,973 of record JAYRMR010000032.1, on the reverse strand, counting down.
CTGTACACCATGCCCACGCTGCATAACCCGCTGGGCTGGGTGATGAGTCTCACGCGCCGCCGCGAGCTGGCGGCCCTGGCCCGGCGGGAGGGGTTGCTGGTGATCGAGGACGGGGCCTATGCCTACCTCGCGGGCGAGGCGCCGCCGCCGCTCGCGGCGCTGGCGCCGGAGCGGACGGTGCATGTCACCGGCCTGTCCAAGAGCGTGGCGGCGGGCCTGCGCGCCGGCTTCGTGGCGGCACCGCCGGAGGCCATCCCCCGCCTGGAGCGCGCCTTGCGCGCGTGCAGCTGGAGCACGCCGGGCCTGACCAGCGCCCTGGCCTGCGCCTGGCTGGAGGACGGCACCGTGGCGCGGCTGGAGACGCGCAAGCGGGCGGATGCCGCCGAGCGCCAGCAGCTCGCGGCGGAGGTGCTGGGGCCGCTGCGGCGCCAGGGGCACCCGAGCTCCTACTTCGTGTGGCTGCCGCTGGGCGAGGAGGTGCGAGCGGATCAGGTCGCCATGGACCTGCTGCGCCAGGGGGTGTCGGTTTCGACGGCGGAACCCTATGCCACGGGTCCGGTCGTCCCGCATGCCATCCGCCTGGCCCTGGGCTCGGTCGAGATCCCGCAGCTGCGCCGGGCGCTGGGGCGGGTGCGCGAGGTGATCGAGGCGCGCAGCTACTGAGCCGGCAGCGCCTCCGCGGGGCGCCGGGGCGCCGGTTCAGTGCCAGGCGGCGGCGGGGGAGGGGGCGTCGTGCGCGTCCTCCGGTGCGTCGGCGGTGTCAGGGGCGAGCTCGGCGCCGTGCTCCTCAGCCATGCCGTCCAGGGCGAGGTCTTCGGCGCTGGGCACCCAGCCGGGCTGGCGCCCCTGCTGGAGGCGGGCCGCCGCGTGGCGGGCGGCGAGCTGGGGGTCGTCGTCGATCAGGCGGCGCGCTTCCCGGATGCTGGCGGCGAACTGCGGCTGCAGCCGCGCCAGGGCGCTCAGCTGCGGGCCGTGACGCTCCGGGTAGACCTGCCACCAGGTGACGATGCTGCGGGGGTTGTTCAGGTCCAGGTGCATGACGGGCCTCTTTGGCAAGCACGGTGAATGTACTGTATGAATGTACAGTATTCCGTTGGCGATGCAAGGGCCTGTGGCGAGCGGCCCACTCGGGGGGAGGCGCCGGCCGTTCCCACCAATGGGGGGGCGTGGGGGCCACTTCGGTGGGATGCCGTCGCGAGGGCCTCCCGCTCGACACTTCGTGCACTGATTCACGAGAGGTCGCCATGTTCCACGCTGCTGCTGTCGCTTCCGCTTCCACCTCGGCTCACGCCGCCAAGGGCGCCTTCGCCGACGCCTGGCGCTGGGCCCGCGTGGGCCGCGAGGCGCTCGGCCTGCTGAGCCTGCCGCTGCTGCGCCCCGGCCAGGGCATCGACGGCCTGGAAGTGAGCGACTCCACCTTCGAGGAATGGGAAGCCGTGCAGAGCCAGTTCGAGGAGCGCGTGCGCAGCGGCACCGTCCGCATGATCTGAGCCCCTCGGGGCGTCAGGGCGCGTGCCGGGCCAGCTCGAGCCCCAGCAGCGCCCGCTTCGTCTGCGGCCCCCAGCGGTACTCGCCGAACTGGGCGCTGGCCCGGATCACCCGGTGGCAGGGGATGAGGTAGGCAATGGTGTTGGCCGCCACGCAGCTGGCCACGGCCCGCACGGCGCGCGGTGACCCGACGGCCTGCGCCAGCTGGCTGTAGGAGCAGACCCGGCCCGGCGGCATCGCCAGCAGCGCGCGCCACACCTGCAGCCGCAGCGGACTGCCGCTCATCAGGAGCCCGATCGGTCGCAGCGGCGCCGCCCCGGACAGGCGCCGCTGCACCTCGGCGGCGAGATCGGCCAATGCGGCATCGTCACGCACCCAGCGCGCGGCCGGCAACGCCGCCTGGGCCTCGGCGAGGGCGGGCCCGGTGTCCGCATCGGCCGCGGCATCCGGCAGGAAGGCCATGCGCAACACGCCCCGCGGGGTCGCCGCCAGGAAGACGGGCCCCAGCAGGCTTTCGAAACACGTCCACTGCACCACGAGGCCGGCGCCAGCCGCCTTGAACTCGCCCGGCGTCAGCCCCTCGAGGCTCAGGAAGAGGTCATGCAGGCGCGAGGGCCCCGACAGCCCCGCGTCCAGCGAGGCGCCGAGCACCGGCGCCGACGCCTGCAGCGCCTGCTTGGCCCGGTCCAGGCTCAGTGCCTGGCTCAGTTCCTTGGGGCTGATGCCGGCCAGCTGCACGAAGCTGCGCTGGAAATGGGACGGGCTCTGGCCCGCCGCCTGCGCCAGCGACTCCAGGCTGGGCGCCTGGGGGCTCGCCGCGATGGTCTCGATGGCGGCGCGGACGCGGGCGAAGTGCGGCGGCGGGGCGCCGGGGGCGGGAGGCTTCAGGGAGGGCTGGTCCATGGCGGGAGGGAAGCAGGACGACGATGCCCTCATTCTGGGCAGCCCGGGTGCGCCCGGCCACCCGCTTCTTGCGCCCGGGCGCTCAGGACAGTCGCGCCACGCCCGCCAGCGGGCAGGCGTAGACCGCGTTGCGCAGCGCGGCGATCGCCTCGTAGCGCGTGAACGTGCGGCGCCAGGCCAGCACCACGCGCCGGCTGGGCACCGGCGCGCTGAAGGGGACGTAGCGCAGGTGCGGGCTCGGCTCCTTGGGCACGCTCAGCAGCGGCACCACCGTGATGCCCATGCCCGAGGCCACCATGTGCTTGATGGTCTCCAGCGAGCTGCCCTCGAAGCTCTTGCGGATGCCCTCGGCGTCGCTCGAGAAGCGGGCGAACTCCGGGCAGACCTCCAGGACGTGGTCGCGGAAGCAGTGGCCGGTGCCCAGCAGCAGCATGGTCTCGGCCTTCAGCTCCTCGGCGCTGATGGACTCGCGCTGCGCCAGCGGGTGGCTGGCGGGCACGGCCACGACGAAGGGCTCGTCATAGAGCGGCGCCAGGGCCAGGCCGGTGTCGGGAAAGGGCTCGGCCATGATGGCGCAGTCCAGCTCGCCGGTGCGCAGCATCTCCAGCAGCTTCACGGTGAAGTTCTCCTGGAGCATCAGCGGCATCTGCGGGTAGTGCTCGATGGTGTGACGCACCAGCTCGGGCAGCAGGTAGGGGCCGATGGTGTAGATCAGGCCCAGGCGCAGCGCGCCGGCCAGCGGGTCCTTGCCGCGCTTGGCAATCTCCTTGATGGCGCTGGCCTGCTCGATCACCGACTGCGCCTGCCGGACGATGTCCTCGCCCAGCGGCGTGACCGTCACCTCGCTGGCGCCGCGCTCGAAGATCTTGACGTCCAGCTCCTCTTCCAGCTTCTTGATCGCCACCGACAGCGTGGGCTGCGACACGAAGCAGGCTTCGGCCGCGCGGCCGAAGTGGCGCTCGCGGGCCACCGCGACGATGTAGCGGAGCTCGGTGAGGGTCATGCTATCGATCTCCAGAAGCTCTTAGGGTATGAGCCCTACATTCTGCCGGGCTCGGTGCAAACCCGCAGCGCCCCGCTACACTGCCGCAGCTTTTCAAACCGTGATCAACCGTGAGGGCTTCACGCCATGACGACCGAGCGCAAACCCGTCAGCCTGCAGCGCCTGCTGGACATGCACGCCAGCGGCGAGAAGATCGCCATGCTGACCTGCTATGACGCCGCCTTCGCCCAGGCGCTGGACGAGGCCGGCGTGGACGTGATGCTGGTCGGGGACTCCCTGGGCAATGTCCTGCAGGGCCAGCCCACGACGGCCCCGGTCGAGCTGGAGGAGATGGTCTACCACACGCGCTGCGTCGCCCGCGGCCGCAAGGCAGCCTTCATCGTCGGCGATCTGCCCTTCGGCAGCTACCAGGGCACGCTGGCCGAAACCTGGCACAGCGCCGCGGCTCTGGTGAAAGCGGGCGCTCACATGGTCAAGCTCGAGGGCGGCGGCTGGACGGCCCCGGCCGTGCGCTACCTCGTCGAGCGCGGCATCCCCGTCTGCGCCCACCTGGGCTTCACGCCGCAGACCGTCACCGCCCTGGGCGGCTTCAAGGTGCAGGGCCGGGACGAGGCCTCCGCCGCCCGCCTGCGCGCACACGCCGAGGAGCTGGTCGAGGCCGGCGCCCAGATGCTCGTCCTCGAGATGGTGCCGTCGGCCCTGGCCGCCGAGCTCACCCGCAGCCTGCCGATCCCCGTGATCGGCATCGGCGCGGGCGTGGGCTGCTCCGGCCAGGTGCTGGTGCTGCACGACATGCTCAACATCACCTCGGGCCGCAAGCCCCGCTTCGTCAAGAACTTCATGCAGGGCGCCGCCTCGGTGCAGGAGGCCCTGCAGCGCTACGTCACCGAGGTGAAGGCCCAGACCTTCCCGGAAGACGCCGTGCACGGCTTCTGACCCGGCCGTCGCCCCCGAACGCCTCCCGATCATGCAGATCCATCACGACATCTCCGGCCTGCGGGCCGCCCTCCAGGGCCGTGGCCCCGTTGCCTTCGTGCCCACCATGGGCAATCTGCACGAGGGGCATCTATCCCTGGTGCGTCAGGCCCGCGAGGCCGTCGGGCCGCAGGGCCTAGTGGTGGCGAGCATCTTCGTGAACCGCCTGCAGTTCGCGCCGCACGAGGACTTCGACACCTACCCCCGCACGCTGGAGCGCGACTGCGAGCTGCTGGCCGGCGTGGGCTGCGATGCCGTCTTTGCGCCGTCCGAGAAGGAGCTCTACCCCGAGCCGCAGGGCTACAAGGTGCAGCCGCCGGCCGAGCTGGCGGACATCCTCGAGGGGCATTTCCGGCCCGGCTTCTTCACCGGCGTCTGCACGGTGGTGGCCAAGCTCTTCAACATCGTGCAGCCGCAGGTGGCCGTCTTCGGCAAGAAGGACTACCAGCAGCTCATGGTGATCCGCCGCATGGTGCAGCAGATGGCGCTGCCCATCCGCATCCTCGGCGGCGAGACCTGCCGCAGCGACGCCGGCCTCGCGCTGTCGTCCCGCAACGGCTATCTCAGCGATGGCCAGAAGGTGGACGCGCTGCTGCTGTCGCGCACGCTCCAGGCGCTGATCGCCCGCTGGCAGGCCGGCGAGCGGGACCTGCCGGCGCTCGAGGCCGACGCCCTGCAGGCGCTGCGCGCCGCGGGCTGGGAGCCGGACTACGTGGTGCTGCGCCGCCAGCACGACCTGGGCGCGCCGGCCGAGGGCCAGCCGCTGGTGGCGCTCGCGGCCGCCCGCCTGGGCAGCACGCGCCTCATCGACAACCTCGAGGCCTGAGGCACCGGGCCGGCGCCGGCACGGGCGCCGGGAGGCCTGCGCTTATTGCACGCCCAGCATTTCCACGTCGAACACGAGCTTGGCATTCGGCGGAATCACGCCGTTGCCCGCGCCCGCGGAGCCGTAGGCCAGGCTGGCCGGGATGACCAGGTTGCGCTTGCCGCCGACCTTCATGTTCGGCACGCCCTGGTCCCAGCCGGCGATGACCTGGCCGGCGCCCAGCACGAAGGTGAAGGGCTGGCCGCGGTCCACGGAGCTGTCGAACTTCTTGCCCTTGTTGCCGGCGGCCGTGGCGTCGTAGAGCCAGCCGGTGTAGTGCACGGTGACGGTCTTGCCGGACGTGGCGGTGGGGCCGGTGCCCACGGTCAGCTCGGTGATGGTCACGGTTTCCACCACGGGTGGCGTGCCGCCCCCACTGCCGCCGCCACAGGCGCTGAGGCCCAGGGCAGTGGCCAGCGTGGCGATCAGGGTGAGGCGGCGGGTCGGGGACATCGTCATGGCGTGCAGTGCGGTTGGTGCGCAGCCGGGGGGCTGCGCGAGTCGGGGGAGCTGCCGCAGGACGGCAGGCGCGCCGAAGTGTAGCGATCGCTTGTCAAGAAGCATTGCTGCAAGGCCTGACAGTTGTGCGAGCCGCGCGCGGGCGCGGTCATCGGGCGCAGGCCTTGCCGCGTTGTGCTGGGTACCGAGGAGAACCCAGCCATGAAATCCCTGATCCTGCGCAGTGTGGCGGCCGTGGCCGTCGCTGTCCTGAGTGCCTGCGGCGGCGGTGCGGAATACCACAGCGGTGGCGGCGGTGACGGCGGCGGCCCCTACCCGCGCCCGAACCCGCAGCCCAACCCGCCCACGCTCAGCTGCAGCAGCGCCGGCCTGGCCGCTGCCGCCCAGAGCAGCTATCCCACCGTCTGCATGCTCACCAGCAGCGGCGAGATGGTGATCGAGCTCTACCCGACCTACGCCCCGATCACGGTCAACAACTTCCTGCGCTACGTGTCGGACGGCTTCTACAGCAACACGCTGTTCCACCACGTCGACCGCGACTTCGTGGTCCAGGCCGGCGGCTACACCAGCGGCATGCGCCCGCGCACGCCGACCTACGCGCCGATCCTGTCCGAGTCCAACAACGGCCTGAGCAATCTCGTGGGCACGGTGGCCATGGCGCGCCGCAGCGAACCGAACAGCGCGACCTCGCAGTTCTTCATCAACGTGGTCGACAACAGCAAGACGCTGGACTACGAGAGCGCTGCCAAGCCGGGCTACACGGTCTTCGGCCGCGTGATCTCCGGCATGAGCACGGTCTACGCCATCAACGGCCAGCCGACCTACTACTACAGCGCCTCGGACATCGAGCCGCAGCAGGAGGTGCTGGTGTACTGGGTCCAGCGCCTGCGCTGAACGTTGGCGCCGGCGGCGGCGTCAGAGGCCCACGGCGTGCAGCTGCGCGTTGTTGATGGAGTAGACGCGGCCGTCGGGCCCGATCACCGTCGGCGTGTAGGCCTGGCCCACGCCGGCGTTCATCTGCACCTGTTCGCTGAAGGTGTTGGTGCGGAAGTCCCAGCGGTAGACGAAGCCGTCCTCGCAGTTCACGAGCGCGGCGCGGCCCGCGACGTCGACGGCCGCCGAGTTCACGCACCACTCGCGCACGCCGCCCGGGGTGTCCGGGTCCGGCGTGGGCGCGAGGATGGTCATCACCTCGTTCATGACGGTCACGGCCGGCGTGATGGGGTCGGCGCGCGTGGCGGCCGGGTCCAGCAGGGCCATGCGGTTCTGGCCGGTGCCGCTGCCGATGCCGTAGTAGTTGTTGTACTTCACGAGCAGCAGATAGCTCGAGGCGCCGGTGTAGCCCGGCACGGCGGAGGCCGGCACCACCGAGGGCGTGTCGTCCCAGCCGAAGGAGCCGGGCGTCTTGAGCTGGGCGAGCGTGGCGTCGACATGCAGAAGCCAGCCGCGGCCGTTGTGGTCGCTGCGGGCGCCCTCGAGCACGCCGTAGTAGACGTCGCCGTCGGGCCCGACGGTGGGCGAGGCCGTGCTGCTGTCGCTGATGCGGGCCGCGAGCCCGGTGGCCGGGTTGAGGAGCTGCCGGCGGGCCTTGAGCTGCAGCGTGGTGGCGTCGAGGGCCAGCAGATAGCCCGTCTGGCTGCCCGCGGCCGGGTCGGTGTTGGCGACCACGTACAGCGTCTGCCCGTCCGCTGAGAGCGCCGGCGCCGCGTTCATGGCCGGCTGGTAGATCAGCGGGTCGCCCGCGAGATCGGCCACGGCCTTCCAGACGGCCGTGCCGTCCGCGGCGAGGCGGCAGATGCCCCCGCGCAGGCCCAGCGGTGCCCCGCTGCGGGCGATGAAGCCGAAGTACAGCGCGTTGTCGGCGCCCGTCGTGAGCGGGGTGTTGATCAGCACGCTGCTGTCGAAGCTGGCGGGCGCGGCGTCATAGGCCGCGTTGCCGTAGAAGGCGATCGCGCTCGTGCTGCCCGTGGCCTGGTCCACCTGCGTGCGCTGCAGCACGCGGCCGCCCTTGGCCGGCACGTAGAGCCGGTTCTGGCGGTCCAGGGCGATGTTGAAGGCGGGCGTCCAGCTGCTGGCGGGCAGGACGTAGTCGGTGGTGAGCGTCCAGAGCGGGCTGCCGTCGGCGCCCTTGCGGGCATCGACGATGAAGTCCCCCGCCGTCGTCGTCTTGACCGGCACCATGACCGTGTTGGCGGCGCTGATCACGGGCGTGCCATAGTGGATCAGCAGGAAGCCGCCGGCGCGGTAGGGCGGCTGGCGGTCCACCGGCACCGTCCAGAGCACACGCCTGAGCGACATCGCCGCCACGCTGGCCTGCGCCGTGTGCTGGGCATTGCCGCCGTAGAAGTACCAGGGCTGGCCGGCGGTCGGCGTGGGCGTCGGGGTCGGCGTCGGGGTTGGCGTGGGCGTGGGCGTGGGCGTCGGGGTGGGCGTCGGCGACGATCCACCGCCTCCGCCGCAGGCCTGCAGCAGGCCGGCCATGCCGGCACCCAGGATCAGGCGGCGGCGTTGTTCTTGTCCTGGCATGGGATCCTCTCGCTGGGGATGCGGTGCGTTCGGGCATTGGACGCGCAGCCCCGCGGCGGGACGCTGAGGAATTTCCCTAGGATGCGATGGCAGCGGCGCGGCCCCGCACCACAATGCGCGCCATGCCCGCTCGCCCGCTCATGCCGCTCCTTCGGCCTCGCCCCAATGGCCCCACCCGCCCCACTCGCCGCCCCGCCGCGCTCGTGGCGGGTGCGCTCCTGAGCCTGTCGATCCTGGGCGGATGCGGCGGCGGTGGCGGCGGGGCTGCCGTCGGCCCGACCCCGACCACGACCACGCCGGAGCAGGCGGCGCTGGCCCGCGTGCAGCTCGGCGAGCGGCTCTTCAATGACCGCAACCTCAGCGGCTCGGGGCGCATGTCCTGCGCCACCTGCCACGACCCGGCCTTCGCGCACGGGCCGTCCAATGCGCAGCCCGTGCAGGTGGGGGGCGCGTTCGAGACCGAGTTCGGCCTGCGCGCCGCGCCGTCGCTGCGCTACCTCGACCTCGTGCCCGCGTTCAGCCGCGGGGACGGCAGCCTCGGCAGCCTGCGCGGCGGGCTCATGAGCGACGGCCGCGCGGCCAGCCTCGAGGCCCAGGCGCGGCTGCCCTTCCTGAACCCGCTGGAGATGGACAACGGCAGCGTCGCCGTCCTGGCCGGCAAGCTGCGCCGCGCCGCCTACGCACCGCTCTTCGTCCAGGTCTTCGGCGAGACGGCAGACGACGAGCTCAAGCTGACGCAGGCCACGCAGGCCCTGGCGGCCTTCCAGCGCGAGAGCGCCCAGTTCCATCCCTTCGACAGCAAGTACGACCGCGTGCTGCTGAGCCAGGCGCAGCTGACGCCGCCCGAGCAGCGCGGCCTGCAGCTCTTCCGCGATCCCGCCAAGGGCAACTGCATGAGCTGCCACGACATCGTCACGCAGTCCTCCGTGCAGCCGCGCTTCACGAACTTCGGCTATGCAGTGCTGGGCGTGCCCCGCCACCCGGACCTGCCCGCCAACCGCGACCCGGCCTACTTCGACCAGGGCCTGTGCGGCCCGCAGCGCCAGGACCTGGCCACGCCGGCCTTCTGCGGCGCCTTCCGCACGCCCAATCTGCGCAATGTCGCGCGCCGGCCCGTGTTCTTCCACAACGGGCGCTTCAACTCGCTGATGACGGTGCTCGAGTTCTACAACACGCGGGACAGCGACCCGGCCCGCTGGTACCCGACGGTCAATGGCGTGGTGCAGCGCTTCGACGATCTGCCGGTGGCGCTGCGCGGCAACGTCAACACGCAGGCGCCCTTTGGCAGCGCCACGCCGCGCATGACGGCCGCGGAGCTGGGGGACCTGCTGTGCTTCCTCGAGACGCTCAGCGACGGCTACCAGCCGGGCACGCCCGCGCGCGAGGGCTGCCGCCCCTGAGAACGGGAGGGCCGGGCCTCAGGCCTTGAGGAACTCGGCCTTGCTGCCCAGCCAGCGGTCCACATGCCTGGCCGCGGCCGCCGGATGCGCATCCAGCAGCTGCGGCGCCAGGCGGCGCGCGGCCTGCAGCAGCGGCGCGTCCTCCTGCAGGTCGGCGAAGCGCAGCAGCTCGGCGCCGCTCTGACGCGAGCCCATGAACTCGCCGGGGCCGCGGATGTCGAGGTCGCGCCGCGCGATCTCGAAGCCGTCCGTCGTCTCGGCCATGGCGCGCAGGCGCTCCTTGCCGGTCTGCGACAGCGGCCCCGTGTAGATCAGCACGCACACGCTCGCCACCGAGCCCCGCCCCACGCGGCCGCGCAGCTGGTGCAGCTGCGAGAGGCCGAAACGCTCGGCATGCTCGATCACCATCAGGCTGGCGTTGGGCACGTCCACGCCCACCTCGATCACCGTGGTGGCGACCAGCACCTGCATCTCGCCCGCGGAGAACAGCGACATCACCGCCGCCTTCTCCGCCGGCGGCATGCGGCCGTGCAGCAGCCCGATCATCCGCTCCGGCAGCGCGGCGCTGAGCTCGGCGTGGGTCTCGGTGGCGTTCTTCAGGTCGAGCGCCTCGGACTCCTCGATCAGCGGGCAGACCCAGTAGACCTGCCGCCCCTCGGCCACGGCGTCGGCGATCTTGGCGATGACCTCGTCGCGGCGCCCGTCGGCGAACACCCGCGTCACGATGGGGCTGCGGCCTGGCGGCAGCTCGTCGATGGTGGAGACATCGAGGTCGGCGAAGTAGGTCATGGCCAGCGTGCGCGGGATGGGCGTGGCGCTCATCATCAGCATGTGCGGCTCGATGCCCGAGCGCTGCGGCGGCAGGTGCGGCACGTGGTCGCCATAGCCGGGCGGCAGCTCGCCGGTGTGCGACTCCAGCTTCTTGCGCAGCGCCAGGCGCTGAGCCACGCCGAAGCGGTGCTGCTCATCGACGATGGCGAGGCCGAGGAACTTGAACTGCACCTTGTCCTCGATGACCGCATGCGTGCCCACCACCAGCTGCGCGCTGCCATCGGCGACGGCGTCCAGCATCTTCTGGCGGGCCTTGCCCTTCACGGAGCCGGTCAGCCACGCGACGCGGATGCCCAGCGGCTCCAGCCAGCCGATGAGCTTGCGGAAGTGCTGCTCGGCCAGGATCTCGGTGGGCGCCATCAGCGCGCACTGCCAGCCGGCCTCGATGCAGATGGCGGCGGACATGGCCGCCACCACCGTCTTGCCCGAGCCCACATCGCCCTGCAGCAGCCGGTGCATGGGCTGCGGGCGGGCGAGGTCATGCGCGATCTCCTCGCACACGCGGCGCTGGGCGCCGGTCAGGGCGAAGGGCAGGGCGGCGAGCAGGCGCTCCTGCAGACCGCCGGGTCGCGTGGGCAGCATGGGCGCCCGCAGCTGCGCGCGCTCGCGCTGGGCCTTCATCTGGCTCAGCTGCTGAGCCAGCAATTCCTCGAACTTGAGCCGCTGCCAGGCGGGGTGGCTGTGGTCCTCCAGGCTGCCCAGGCGGGCGAGCGGCGGCGGGTGGTGCAGGTAGTTCAACGCCTCGCGCAGCGGCGGCAGCGGCTTGGGCACGGTGCCGGCGGGCAGGACCTCGTCCAGCGGCGCCCGCTTCATCGCGGCGGCGATGGCCTTGCGCAGATAGGCCTGCGGCAGGCCCGCGCCGGCCGGGTAGACGGGCGTCAGCGCGGTGGCGAGCGGCGTGTCCTCGTCCACGGTGCGGAAGGTCGGGTGGACCATCTCGCGGCCGAAGAAGCCGCCGCGGATCTCGCCGCGCACCCGCACGCGCTGGCCCACGGCGAGGCTCTTCTGGTGCGAGGGGTAGAAGTGCAGAAAGCGCAGCGTGAGCTCCGTGCCGCGCGCGCGGCCGGCGCCTTCCGAGCCCTCGTCCTGCAGCCGCACGATGAGCTGGCGGCGCCCGCGCAGCTCCACGCGGGACTCGCGCACCACGCCCTCGCACTGCACCGTCTCGCCCTCGCCGGCTTCGGCGATGGGCGTGAGGCGCGTCTCGTCCTCGTAGCGCAGCGGCAGGTGCAGGGCGAGGTCGATGTCGCGCCGCAGGCCGAGCTTCTCCATGGCCTTCTTCGGGCCGGACTTGGTCGCGCCAGGCGTGCCGGCGGCTGGGCTGGCCTCGCGGGCCGCGGGGGACCGGGTGGAGGAATCGGGGTCGGCGGACATGGGCGGCATTCTGCCTAAGCCGGAGCGCCTCGGCAGGTCATGGGCGCCGGTCAGCGGGAATCGGCGAAGATGCGTTGAGCACCCACCCCTGACCGATCGAGGAGCCGAGGAATGAACAGCAAGCACGCACGCCGCATGAGCCGGACCGCGACCCGGATGGCCCTGGCGGCGGCGGTGGCCGTCCTCTGCGGCTGCGCCAGCATGAGCGAGAGCGAGTGCCAGCGGGCCGACTGGTACCAGAAGGGCGTGCAGGACGGGCGCGACGGCCAGACCCGCGAGCGCGTGGAGGACCACGCCCAGGCCTGCGGCAAGGTCGGCATCCAGCCGGACGAGGCGCGCTGGCAGTCGGGCTGGGCCGAGGGCGTGCGTCGCTACTGCCGGCCCGTCAATGGCTGGCAGCTGGGCCTCAAGGGCGAGTTCTACCGTGGGGTGTGCGCCGACCAGCCGGACGGCGCGGCCTTCGAGGACTACTACCAGTCCGCCAAGCGCATCTACGACGTCGGCCAGCAGATCGACCGCAACTACCGCGACATGCAGCGCCTGGAGCGCGACCTGGCCGAGGCCAAGACCGACGAGGAGCGCAAGCGCCTGCGCGGCCTGCTGCGCGAGCTGGACATCGAGCAGCAGCGCCTGCGTCAGCGCCAGCGCATGGAGATGCTGTCCGCGCCGCGACCCTGAGCGGCCGCTCCATGAAAGACGCCCTGGCGGGCCAGGGCGTCACGTGGGGTGGACCGTGGGGCAGACCGTCGGATCAGGTCGGCGTCGGCACGCCGGCCATGCGGTCGTGCTTCAGGAAGTACTGGCGGGCCAGCGCGACGAGCTGCTTGTCGCTCGGATGGTCCACGGACTCGTAGCCGACGATGCTGCTCACCAGCGCGGCGCGGTGCTTCTCGACGTAGTGCTTGAAGTCCTTCTGTGCGGTGGACGAGCCCACCACCAGGATCTCCTGGATGCCCGTCAGCGCGGCGCAGACGTCGGCATAGAACTCATGCTCGCTGCGCACGGCGCTGCCATGCTGCTTGGTGTGGTGGGTGTGGGCCTTGACCTTCTCGGCCTGCACATGCTCGGCGTCGAACTGCAGGATGTTGGCGCTGTGGTGGTCCAGCCAGACGACGGCGTGGAAAAGACTCATGCGAAGCTCCTTTGGGTCATAACGGTGAAAAGACGTGCCCGGCCGCGTCAGAGCGTGGCGGGGTGGGGATGGCCGCCGCGGGATTCCGCGGCGGTCTGGCAGGTGATGCAGCGGGTGACCTGCGGGCTCAGGCGCAGGCGGTCGAAGGCGATGGCGCCGCCGCAGTCGGCGCACAGGCCGAAGTCGGCCTCCTGGAGGCGCTGCAGGGCGGCGTCGATGTCGCGCAGGGCCTGCAGCGTGGCGTCGCTGCGCGCAAGGTCCACCTCGCGATCGGCGTCATGGGCCGTCTCGCCGTCGGTGTCCTGCAGCAGCTGCTCGCGGGCATGGGTGACACGGTCCGTGCCGCCCAGCTGCAGCGTCAGCTCGCCCTCCAGGCGCTGGCGCTGGGTCAGCAGGGCGGTCTCGAGAAGGCCTTTCTGGCCGGGGGTGAGGGCAGTGCTCATGGAAGGCTCCTTGACTTCATGGTGGCACTGCCGGCCCCGGCGGACGTTGATGCGCATCAAGCCTCCTGAGGGCATGGAACAATCCGCCCGTGGCACGCCGCCAGCGCGTCACACCCCCGCAACCTTCTTTGGCACGGGTCTGTCCGGCCCTCAAATCATGAGCAGTACACCTTCCGACGCGACGCGCGACTTCACCGTTGCCGACTTCGACTTCGAACTCCCCCCCGAACTGATCGCCCAGCATCCCGCCGCCGAGCGCAGCGCCTCACGGCTGCTGGACGGCCGCGGCCAGCCGCCGGTGGACCGCATCTTTCGCGAGCTGCCCGGCCTGCTGAACCCGGGCGATCTGCTCGTCTTCAACGACACCCAGGTCATCAAGGCGCGTCTCTATGGCGCCAAGGCCAGCGGCGGTGCGGTGGAGGCGCTGATCGAGCGCGTGCTGCCCGGCACGCAGGAGGTCTGGGCCCACATGCGTGCCAGCAAGAGCCCCAAGCCCGGCGCCGTCGTGCGCTTCGCCGACGCCTTCGACGCCGAGGTGCTGGGCCGCTGCGGCCCGGACAACGGGCTCTTCCATCTGCGCCTTTCGGGCGACCCCCTCACGCTGCTGGAGCAGCACGGCCATGTGCCGCTGCCGCCCTACATCACGCATGACGACAGCGCCGACGACGTCCGCCGCTACCAGACCGTGTTCGCCCGCTCGCCCGGCGCCGTGGCCGCGCCGACGGCGGCGTTGCACTTCGATGAAGGCGTCCTCGCTGATCTGGCCGCGCGCGGCATCGGGACGGCGCATGTGACGCTGCACGTCGGTGCCGGCACCTTCCAGCCGGTGCGCGTCGAGAAGATCGCCGAGCACCAGATGCACAGCGAGTGCTTCGAGGTGCCCGCCGCGACGGTCGAGGCCATCGCGCAGACGCGTGCGCGCGGCGGCAAGGTCGTCGCCGTGGGCACGACCACGCTGCGCGCGCTGGAGTCCGCCGCCCGCGGCGGCACGCTGCAGGCCGGCGCCAGCGAGACGAGCATCTTCATCACCCCGGGCTTCCAGTTCCGCGTGGTGGACCGACTCGTCACCAACTTCCACCTGCCCAAGAGCACGCTGATGATGCTGGTCTCGGCCTTCGCGGGCTATGAGACCGTGATGGCGCTCTACCGCCACGCCATCGCCGGCGGCTACCGCTTCTTCAGCTATGGGGACGCGATGCTGCTGGAGCGCCGCGAGGGCTGATCAGGCCAACCTAGGCCTCATCGGGCGTCAGCCAGCCCAGCCGCCCCTGGCAGGCCTCGTTCAGCCGGGCCTGGAAGGCGGCGGCCTGCGGCTCGGGCAGGGTGAGGTGCATCTCCACCATCGCGCCGTGCTGCACGTCCTGCAGCTGCGCCTGCGCCAGCTCGATCTCGCGGCGCAGCAGCCCTTCCAGCGCATAGGGCAGCGTGCAGCGCAGGCGGGCCTGGCGCACGCGGGGGATCTTCTGCGCCTGCAGCAGGGCCTGGGCAATGCTGTCGGTGTAGGCCCGCACCAGACCGCCCGCGCCCAGCTTGACCCCGCCGAAATAGCGCACCACGGTGGCCAGCACGCCGTCGAGGTCCTGGTGGCGCAGCACGTCCAGCATGGGCCGCCCGGCGGTGCCGCCAGGCTCGCCGTCGTCATTCGCGGCCGACTGCCCGCCGGCCAGCAGGGCCCAGCACACATGGGCGGCGCCGGGATGCTGCTGCTTCAGCGCCGCCACGCGGGCCTGCGCGAGGCTGCGGTCCGCGCAGGGCTCGACGCAGCCGATGAAGCGGCTCTTCTTGATGATCAGTTCGCTGTGGACGGTGTCGGCAAGGCTGAAGGGCATGGGGCGGATTGTCCTCCGGCGCGCGCGCGTGGCCTCGCGGGCCCATGCCTGCGACAATCGCGCCCATGCTGAAGTTCGAACTCCTCAAGACCGAGGGCCGCGCCCGCCGCGGCCGCATGACGCTCAACCACGGCGTGGTCCAGACGCCCATCTTCATGCCCGTGGGCACCTACGGCACCGTCAAGGGCGTGATGCCGCGCTCCCTCGAGGAGATGGGCGCCCAGATCATCCTGGGCAACACCTTCCACCTCTGGATGCGCCCGGGCCTGGACATCATGAAGCAGTTCGGCGGTCTGCACCGCTTCGAGCGCTGGGACAAGCCCATCCTCACGGACTCCGGCGGCTTCCAGGTCTGGTCCCTCGGCGAGATGCGCAAGATCACCGAGGAAGGCGTGAAGTTCGCCTCGCCCGTCAATGGCGACAAGCTCTTCCTCACGCCCGAGATCTCCATGCAGATCCAGACGGTGCTGAACTCCGACATCGTCATGCAGTTCGACGAGTGCACGCCCTACGAGACCAAGGGCCACATCACGACCGAGCTCGAGGCGCGCAAGTCCATGGAGATGAGCCTGCGCTGGGCCAAGCGCTGCCAGGACGAGTTCAGCCGCCTGCAGAACCCCAACGCGCTGTTCGGCATCGTGCAGGGCGGCATGTACGAGAACCTGCGGGACCACTCGCTGGCCGGCCTCGTCGAGCTGGATCTGCCGGGCTATGCCATCGGCGGCCTCTCGGTGGGCGAGCCCAAGGCCGACATGCTGCGCGTGCTGGACCACACCGGCCACCAGCTCCCCGCGAACAAGCCGCGCTACCTGATGGGCGTGGGCACGCCGGAGGACCTCGTCGAGGGCGTGCGCCAGGGCATCGACATGTTCGACTGCGTGATGCCCACGCGCAATGCGCGCAACGGCCACCTCTTCACCCGCTTCGGCGACCTGCGCCTGCGCAACAGCCGCTACAAGAGCGACGAGCGGCCCGTCGACGAGACCTGCACCTGCTACACCTGCAAGGGCGTGACGAACGCCGACGGCTCGGTCAGCGGCGGCTTCAGCCGCGCCTACCTGCACCACCTCGACCGCTGCGGCGAGATGCTGGGCCCGATGCTCACCAGCATCCACAACCTGCATTACTACCTGAACCTGATGCAGGAGGTGCGCGACGCGCTCGATGCCGGCGACTTCGAGGGCTTCCGCGCCCGCTTCGCGGCGGACCGCGCGCGCGGCCTCTGAGCCGTCTCGACGCCTGAAGCCATGCGCGCCACCTCCGTTACGCCCGCATGGCTTTTGGCAGAGGGCGCCCCGCGGCGCATCATGAGTTCATGCTCAAGCTGCTGATCGCACCGCTGCGCTGGCTGGGCCGCCTGCTGATGGCCCTGCTCATCCTCTTCGAGGAATGGGGCTGGGTGCCCCTGCAGCGGCTGATGGCATGGCTGGCCCAGTGGCCGCCGCTCAAGTGGCTGGAGGACCGCATCCGGGCGCTCCCGCCCAAGCCGGCGCTGGTCGTGCTGGCGCTGCCCTTCCTGCTGGCGATCCCCGTGAAGCTGCTGGCCGTGTGGCTGATGGCCTCGGGCCGCGCGCTGCTGGGCCTGCTGCTCATCCTCTCGGTCAAGTTCGGCGGCACGGCGCTGCTGGCCCGCCTCTTCCATCTGACGCAGCCCACGCTCATGGCCCTGCCCTGGTTCGCGCGGCTGTACGGGCGCTGGACGGCCTGGAAGCAGAGCGTGCTGGACTGGCTGCATGCCACCTTGCTGTGGCGCCAGGCGCGGGCGCTCAAGCGTCAGCTCAAGCAGCTCTTCAGGCGCTGGCGTGCGCAGTGGCGGGCGATGATGCACGGCACGCCCTGAGACTCGGGGCTCGGGGCTCGCGCCGGCACGGTGCCCTGATGGGCACAATCCCTGCGCGGGCTCAGGCCTCCACCGCCGCCGTGCGCTCCGGCAGCGTCAGCGTCACGCAGGTGCCTTCGCCGGGCACGCTGCTGAGCGAGAGGCGGCCTTCCATCAGGTCCACGATCTCCTTGACGATGGCCATGCCCAGGCCGGTGCCGGGGATGGCGCCGGACTTGTCCGCGCGGTAGAAGCGCTCGGTCACGTGGCTCAGCTCCTCCGCGCTCATGCCGATGCCGCGGTCCTGCACGCCGATGGCCAGCTGCATGCCGCTGCCGTCGCGGGTGGGCTGGCGGGACAGCGTCACGCGGACCTCGCCGCCGCCGGGCGAGTACTTGTAGGCGTTGGAGAGCACGTTGCGCAGCGCCTGCAGCAGCTTGGCCCGGTCCACGCGGACCTCGGCCAGGCCGACGTCCGGCGCGGTCTCCAGCACCGGCGCCTCGCGGCCGTCGGCGGGCTGGAAGTCCTTCACCAGCTCGGTCAGCACCGGCGCCAGGGCCAGCTGCTCGTACACGAAGTCCTTGCCGCGGCGGGCCTCCATGCGCGAGAGGTCCAGCAGCTCGTTGAGGATCTGCATCATGGCCTGGCTCTGGCGGTGGATGCGCCCGAGGATGTCCTGGAGCCGCTCGGGCGAGGGCGTGCGCATCATCAGCAGCTCGGAGAAGCCGTAGATGCTGGTCATGGGCGTGCGCAGCTCGTGCGCGGCGGTGGTGACGAACTCGCTCTTGAGCCGGTCCACCGCTACCTGGTGGCTCAGATCGTGGATGTGCAGCACCTGGCGGATGGTGCTGCCGGCGCCGCGGTGCAGTGCCAGCTCGAGCACGCGGTCGCGCGGCTGGGCGAGCTCGATGGTGCAGCGGCGCTCGGCGAGCTGGTCGATCGAGAAGGCCGGCTGCGACTCCACGCAGCGCGCCCGCAGCCGGCGCGTGAGGCCGGCGGTGTCCAGCCCGAGGATCTCGGCCACCTCGCAGCCGGTGAGCGTCTCGAAGGCCGGGCTCGCGTAGTGGACGACCCCCTGGGCGTCGAAGGCCACGAAGGCGTCCGGGCTCAGCGCGAAGATCGCCTCCAGCTGGTCGGACTGGCTGCTCAGCTGCTGGACCAGGTCCCCCACCAGGTGGGAGAGGTGCTCGATCTCCGACGGGGCTTCGTCCCGCAGCGCCAGCAGGTTGGAGAGGCTGCCGCGGTTGCGGTGCTGCTCGAGCAGCTCGCGCATCGAACGCATGGCGGCGGCGCGCGCCGCGAGCTCGTCCCGCAGCTGGGCGGCCAGGCGCTGCTGCTCGCTCACGTCGCGCAGGGCGTAGACCCAGCCGGCGATCTGCTCGTCGCCGGCCCGCACGGCCGAGCGGCTGACCGACACGATGCGCGGCGCGCCGATATGGCGGGGCAGCAGCACGAGGCTGCTGGACTCCTGGTCGTCCTCGTCATGCAGATGCGGCACCAGCGAGCGCAGGCTGCGGCCCAGCAGGTCCTGCGGGGTGCTGCCCAGCCAGTCCGCCAGCACCGGATTGACGAGCACCAGCTCGCCCTGCACGTTCGTGGTGGCGATGCCGTCCGCGATGGCGGAGAGCGTCACGGCCGCCTGCGCGCGCTCGGCCTGCAGCGAGGCGGCGGCCTTGTTCAGGATCTCGAAGGTCTGGCGGAACTCCAGCGGCGCCGCGCCATCC
Organism: Burkholderiaceae bacterium; assembly: GCA_041912595.1. Taxonomy (GTDB): domain Bacteria; phylum Pseudomonadota; class Gammaproteobacteria; order Burkholderiales; family Burkholderiaceae_C; genus Roseateles_B. The sequence continues at coordinate 2,202 of JAYRMR010000032.1, read as the reverse complement.
GGGGCGACGCTGCTGAGCTGCCCGCCCTGCGTCTGCAGTTGCTCACCGAAGGCCTGGATCTTGCCGAGGTTGCCCAGCCAGCGCTTCAGCGGGAACCACACCAGCACCACGCCGCTGCCCAGCGCCGTGAGCGCGAGCGCGAGGGCCAGCAGGCCCTGGCGCCAGATCTCGCCCGCCACGCGCTGGGTGTGGAAGCTCAGGCGCAGCACGCCGTAGTCCCGCCCGCCCACGCCGATGGGCACATTGGCGTCCACGAGCTCGTTCTCGACGCGGTGCAGCAGCCAGGCCGGCGCGCCGAGCCCGGGATGCTCCTGGCGCCGCACGTCGATGAGGGCGCCCTTCAGGTCGATGAACTGGGCCTTGTCGAGGGCCGGATGGTCGATGGCGCGCTCCAGCAGGCGCTTGATGGTGTCGTAGTCCCCGATCACGGCGGACTCGCCGATCGCCGGGCTGATCAGGCTGCCCAGGGTGTCCACCTCGGCGACGGCCTGGTCCATGCTGGTGCGCGTGGTGTACCAGACGAAGCCGCCGAAGCCGAGCCCCACGAACAGCAGCATCGCCGCCGAGTGCAGCAGGAACACCCGAGCCACGGGGCTCTGGGGCAGCAGGGCACCGAGGCGCAGGGCCATGGTTCAGCGCAGCGGGGCCGGTGCCGTCTGGTAGAAGCGGCGGTAGGCGGCGTACTCGCTGCCGTCCGAGGCGATGAAGTGCGCCTCGCCCGTCAGCCCGAGCGCCTGCGAGCCCTGCTCCAGGATGGCCAGGCCGCGGGGATCCTTGTGCATGTTCACGAAGGCGCGGGCGACGGCCTGCATCTCCTTGTCGGACACGCGGGAGGAGGCCATGAGGGCCAGGTCATGCAGCGGGTCGGAGCTCCACAGCACGCGGTAGGCCTTGCTCTCGCGCCGGGCGTGGTTCTCGGCGAGCTGCGAATTGACGCCGCAGGCCGCGACCTTGCCGCTGTAGAGCTGCGTCAGCGCGCCGTCCATGTTGCCGCCGAAGACCACGCGCACAGTGACCTTGCGGTTCAGCAGCTGCGCATAGTTGAACTTGTAGGCCACCAGGGCCTCGGGGCCGGGGAAGGCGACGTCCTTGCCCTCCAGCTGGGCGAGCTCCTTGATGGGCGAATCCGCCGGCACGATGATCTGCGCGTGGATGGGCGGCGTCTGGCGGCGGCCGAAGACCCGCCAGCCGAGCTGCTCGCGCTCCGGGCTGAAGAGGTGGTTGCTGAAGACGAAGTCCACCTCCTGCGCGAGCACATAGCTCGTGGTGTCCGCGGAGGTGCGCCCCAGCTTGAGCGCCAGCTTGACCCCGCTCTTCTCCGACACATAGGCAATGATCGGGTTCCAGTAGCTCGCCATCAGCGGGATGCTGGCCTGGTTGACGGGGGAGAAGTTGTAGACCTTCTCCTGGGCCAGGGCAGGCGCGCCGAGCGCGGCCAGGCCGACGGTCGTTCCCAGCTGGCGCAGCAGCTGGCGGCGGGTGGCGTCGGGAAGCGTGTCACGGGGCATGCATCACCTCGGGGGCGGGCCGGGAAGGCCCCATGATGCGACAAAGCCCGGGCGCGGTGAAAGACGCTGTCCGGCAAAAGCGCGACTTTTCCCGCCCGGACGCCCGGCGTCTGGCACGGACGGCGCCGGTGGCGTCACCCGGCTGCAACAGCGCGGCGGCGTCGCCGCCTCCGGCCATCAGCGCGCCAGCAGCTGCCCCACCTGCGCCTGCAGCCCCTCCGGCGTCACGTCCTGCGGCGCGATCGCCGGCCCGGCCACCAGCCCGACGCGGCTGAAGATCCCGCGGCGGAAGGGCCGCACCATGGCCTGGCCCTGCTCGACGCGGGAGAAGAAGGAGCCCCAGAGGTTCTGCAGCGCCAGCGGCACCACGGGCACGGGCTGGCCTTCGAGGATCTTCATGATGCCGCCCTTGAAGGGCTGCAGCTGGCCGTCGCGGGTGATGCCGCCCTCGGGGAAGATGCCCAGCAGCTCGCCGTCGGCCAGCACGGCCTGTGCCTCCTTGAAGGCCGCCTCGTAGATGGCCGGATGCTCCTTCTGCGGCGCGATGGGGATGCACTTGGCCAGGCGGAACATCCAGCCCAGCACCGGCATGCGGAAGATGCGGTGGTCCATCAGGAAGCGGATGGGGCGGGGGCTGGCGGCCATCACCAGCACGGCGTCGATGAAGCTGACGTGGTTGCACACCAGCACGGCC
>JAYRMR010000031.1:0-59184 GCA_041912595.1 Burkholderiaceae bacterium | reverse complement strand
AAGGCTGCACCAAGGTCACGCTGTGGACCTATCTGCGCAATGAACGCGCCCTGCGCTTCTTCGAGCTGGCCGGCTTCAAGCGCGAGCTCAACACCACCAAGACCACCGAAGTGGGCTCGGTGCGCCTCGAAGAGCTGCGCCTGCACCGCTCGCTGGTGTGAGGCCCTGACGCCGGCAGCGCCTCGTCGTGAGATGCGGTGCTTCCGGTGCTGACGCTTTCGGGCGGTCGTTCGTGCACGAATGCCGCCCTGTCCCCGAATCGCCGGGGACCCCGAGAGAAGGCCTGATCCCCGCGGTATTCTGGCGCGGTGGCACATCGGCATCAGATGCGCCCTGTAGTACGGGATGGGCGTTTGCCGTGAGATCGGGTGTACTGGCCTTCATGACTTCACTGGCCCTGGCATGGGCCGGGTCGACCGCGGCGGCTGCCGAGGCGCCGGTGACGCTGCTCATCAGCGGCACCACCGATGGGCGCGGGCAGGCGATGCCGCTGAGCAGCGAAACCCAGTCGTTGCTGCGCTTCCTTGAGCAGGAAACCGGGCTGACCTTCGAGGTGCAGGCCTATCCCTGGCAGCGCGCGCTGCGCATGGCCTCGCAGGACGAGGGGCTGCTCTTCGGTGCCTCGCGCACGGCCGAGCGGCAGCAGACCCTCAGCTTCAGCGAGCCGCTCTACCGCGAGTCCGCCTGGCTGGTGGCGCGCTGCGACCGGACCTTCGACTACCAGCAGCTGTCGCAGCTGGACGGCAAGACGCTCGGTGCCGTCCGCGGGGCCATCAACGGTCCGGGCTTCGATGCGGCGGTCCGCGCCGGCCGCTTCCGGCTGGATTACGAGACGGGCGACTCCCGTGCCCGTTTCGAGAAGCTGCTGCTGGGCCGCACGGACGCGCTGCTGATCTACAGCCGTTGGCCGGCGCCAGACGTCGAACGTGCGCTGCAGGAGCGCTACGGGATGCTGGGCGCTCGCGAGCCCGAGCCCATGCGGCGCCATCCCTTCTGCGTGATGCCCCAGCCGGTGTTCAGCGACGACGTCCACATGGCCACCGCCATCGGCCATCACGCGGAGGTCCTCCAGCGCATCAACCGCGCCCTGGTCCAGGGGCGGGCGTCCGGGCGTCTGGCCCAGGTGATGCGGGACGCTGCCAAGGGTCGACTGCTGCCTTGAGGGCGCCGGTGGGGCCGGCTCCTTCGTCACGCCTTCTCATGGATTGATCGAACGCCGATTCCTCGTTTTGAAAGTAACTCTTTAAATCAGCGGCAGATGATGGAAGGCATTGATCGGGAGCTCGATCGAGCGGAAGTCCGCATTCATCGGGTGTCTTGGCTTGTTGCCATTGATCCCGGCAATCCCTTCGAGACGCCTGATCCGAGGTAAAGTAAGGAGTCCTTACTTTCAGAATTTCCATCAAGTGCTCGCGAAGATTACCGCCAAGAATCAACTGACCTTGCCCAAGAGCGTGACCGAGCCCCTCGGGCCGGTGCAGTACTTCGACGTGCAGACCCGGGGTGGCCAAATCGTGCTGACCCCCGTGCGAATCCAGCGAGGGGATGCCCTGCGCGCCAAGCTGGCCGAACTGGCCCTGTCTCAAAAAACGTTGGATGCGGCCTTGAACTGGGCCGAAACGCAGATGGGAGGTGTCAAAACCATTGAGACCCCCCAAAAGCCCCGGGCCGCGAAGGCGGCAAAACCATTGAGTACCCCGCGGGCGCCGAAAACGGCACCGAAGAAGGCGGCGGCCCAAAAGGTGGCCAAAAAGGTGGCCCAGAAGACGGCCAAAACACCGGAGAAGACGGGGAGGAAAGCGGTGGTCCGAATGCCGGCCCTCAAAAGCGTCCAGCCCGCCGTCAAAACCATCGAGACCCCGAAAAAGCCGCGCGTTGAACCGCGTGCAAAACCATCGAGTGCCGTCTCCAAGCCTCGCGCAACGGCAGCCGTGAGCCGCAAGAGCGCGGCAACACCATCGAGTACCGCTGCCGTGCGCCGCAGCACAGCCACCGCCGCTCCGGCGAGCCGCGCCGGCCGTGGCGCGACGGCCTCGCGTCGCGCGGCATGAGCCCGCGTCCACGAGAGGCCGGTACGCCCCGGCCGGGTGGGCGTTCGCGCAAGACCCGACCCCCCACCGCCGTGCTGGACACGGCGCTGCTGCTTCAGGTGCTGCTGCACAACGACGAGGCGGGCGGGCTGCTGCGCCAGGCCTGGCAGGAGGGGCAGCTGCCCCTGCTGGTTTGTGCGGAAACCGCACAACTGCTGATGCTGAGCCTGGCGGCGCCCGCCTTGAAGCTCAAGCCCGCCCAGCAGCAGGAGTTGCTGGCCGATGTGCTGCCCTATGCCGAGGTCTGCAAGCCGCTGGCCAGGCGGGTGGCCGCGCGGCTGCCGCTGGGCCCGCTGCTGGCGCTGAGCCTGGCGCAGGCCGCGGGGGCAGGGCTGCTGCTGAGCGATTCCGTCGCGCTTCGCAGCCACGTGGCACGGCAGGCGGCGCGTTATCCGGGCCTGCGTGTGCTCAGCTTGCGTGAATGGGTTGACGAATCGAGAAGCTGAGCAGGCGGAGGGCCGCGAGCGATCTGATAGATTCACGCCCGCTTATGAGCAGCTATAACTTCGGATCGAGTGGGAGCATGTGGCGCGTGGTGTTCTACGAACGCCGCGGCCACCGCATTCATATCGACCGCACGGGTCCGTGGCTGCCCGATCGCCAGCTCGCCCACAACTGGGCGATGTGGTTCAAGGAACGGGGCTACCACGTGGCGCTGCAGGACTCCGCCGGGACGGTGGAGCGCTTCAGCCAGGGCCTCCCGGCCTGAGGCCACCCGCCCGCATCAGGCGAGGTACTGCCCGCCGTTGGCGCTGATCGTGGCGCCGGTGATGAAGCTCGCCTCGTCGGCCACCAGGAAGCACACGCAGCGGGCGATTTCCTCCGGCGTGCCGAGGCGCCCCACCGGGATCTGCGGCAGGATCATGCTGCTCACCACCTCGGGCTTCATGGACTTGACCATGTCCGTGGCGATGTAGCCGGGGCAGATCACGTTCACGGTGATGCCCTTGCTGGCGTTCTCCAGGGCCAGCGCCTTGCTGAAGCCGATCTCGCCGGCCTTGGCCGCCGAGTAGTTGGTCTGGCCGAGCTGGCCCTTCTGGGCATTGATGGACGAGATGTTCACGATGCGGCCGAAGCCGCGCTCCCGCATGCCGTTGATCACCTGGCGGCTCATGTTGAAGACCGAGTTCAGGTTGGTGTTGATCACGGCCTGCCACTGGGCGAGCGTCATCTTGTGCAGCATGCCGTCGCGGGTGATGCCGGCGTTGTTGACCAGCACGTCCACCGGCCCGAGCTGGGCCTCGACCTCGACGACGCCGCGCTCGCAGGCATCGTAGTCGGAGACATCCCAGCGGAAGACGGGAATGCCGCTGTGCTCGTGGAAGGCTTGCGCGGCGGTGTCGTTGTCTGCGTAGACGCTGGCCACGCGGTAGCCCGCCGCCTTCAGGCCCAGGGCGATGGCGCCGCCGATGCCGCGGGTGCCTCCCGTCACGATGGCCACTCTTTGCATGCTCGATGTCTCCTTGTGTGATGCCGGGCGCCGCAGCGCCAACGCCGCATCATTCGCGTGACGGCCTCGTGCGTCAACCGCCCGGGCCCCCCGGCATGAGGGCGGCGGGGGCAGGGTGCGTGCCCAAAAAGAAGCCCCGCCGGACCGGAGCCTGGCGGGGCTGAGAAGGCAAGAGCGGATGTTCGAGCTCTGTCGCAAAGCTGGCAGGGCCGGCCGATCGACGCGGCGACTGTGCCACGCCGGCATGACGTGGTGATGACGCGGCGCCGGCCTCAGGCCAGGCCCCAGCCTTCGGTGGCGGCGGGGGCCTCATGCTGCTGCACATGAACCGGGCACAGGCGCTTGGCGGCGGCACGCTGCACCAGCTGCTCGGCCTGATCCGCGCTCAGGCGCAGGGCGAAGCGGCTCCAGCGGCGCTGCACCAGCTCATGGCCCCACGCGTCCTCGAGCGCCCAGCGGATCTCGTGCGGCGTCTGCAGATGCTGCTGCTGCAGCACGCGGGGCACGAAGGCCATCACGAAGCGGTTGAAGTCGGCCCGCAGCTCGTCGTGCGGCAGCAGGGCCTCCAGGCGCGCCAGGCGCTGGCTCCAGCCCGGCGTGGCGAACTGGCGGGTCACGAGGGCCTGCAGTGCCTGGATGGGGTTGAACAGGCGCAGGCGGTTCGGCGGCAGCACCTGCAGCGGGAGCACGGCCGCCTCCTCGTGCGGGAGCGTCGTCACGAAGCTGGCCAGCACGGCCATGCGCTGCCAGGCCTGGGCGTCGAGGCCGCCCATCTCGCGGATGGGGCCGGCCTGCAGGCTGCGCGCGGCGGCCTGCAGCTCGCTCCAGCCGCGGCGGCCCTTGGCCGTGTTGGCCTGGCGGCTCATCATGGCCAGGTGGCCGGCGGCGTAGCCAGCGTCGTCCCGCACGCGATCGAGGCTGCGCTGCTGCGCATGGCCGGGCACGTCATTGAGGGGCAGGCGGCTGACGGGGCAGTGCTCCGTGTCCAGCTGCTGCAGGTAGTTGGGCGTGAGCAGCGTGGTCTCGAAGCTGCGGCCGCGGGACCACGCATGCGTGCGCAGTTGCAGCCAGCGTTGCGTGTGCCCGGCCGCCTTGAGCGTGCGGCGCCCGAAGGTGGCCTGGCCGGCCTGCCAGCCCTGGCGCAGCGGCGACGTGCTGAAGAGATGCTCCACGGCCGGCGCGATGCCATGGCGCGCGTGGTCCCAGCCGAGTTCGAAGCCGACCTGCCGGCCGGCGGGCAGGGCCGGGCCGTCGTCCATGGCCAGGTCGAGCTGGGCCGGTGCAGGCGGAACGAATCGGGCGGTGGACGGGGTGCTGAGCTGGGCCATGGTCATCTCCGGAAGTGAGGGGAGGGGCGGGCCCCCAAAACTCTGCCCGCGACCTTGTGGCACTGTGTGCTAGCCCGGTCGCCCACGGGGTGCGCTCCCGGGCTCGCCTCTGAAATCTGGGGAAAACCACGAGAGGGAGGGCCGCTGGCCATGGACCGAACCGAGCGCTTCTACAAGATCGAGATGCTGATCCGCGCCCAGGAGTGCGTCAGCTTTGCGACGCTGCTGGAGGCCCTGGAGGTGTCGCCGGCGACGCTCAAGCGCGATCTGCAGTACCTGCGCGAGCGCATGGATGCGCCCATCGAGTACGACGCCCTGGACAAGGGCTATCGCTTCAGCCAGGACTGGCGCGGGCAGAAGCACGAGCTGCCGGGCGTGTGGTTCAGCGAGAAGGAGCTGCACGCCCTGCTGACGATGAACCAGCTGCTGTCCAGCCTGGACGAGAACGGCCTGCTGACGCGCCATCTGCAGCCGATGCTGGACAAGCTCAGCGGCATGCTGGGCAGTGACGAGGCGGAGGCGCGCGAGCTGACGCGGCGGGTCAAGCTCATCTCCACGGCCCGGCGCCGCGTGCCGTCCGAGCACTTCGAGACCGTGGGCAGCGCGCTCGTGAAGCGCCTGCGCCTGCGCCTGGCCTACCGCAAGCGGGGCCGCGGCGGCCAGCCTGGCTCATGCAGTGAGCGACGGGTCTCGCCACAGCGGCTGGTCCACTACCGCAACACCTGGTACCTCGATGCCTGGTGCCACCAGAGCGAGGGGCTGCGCCGCTTTGCGCTGGATGCCGTGGAAGCCGCCGAGGTGACCGAGGAGAAGGCCCGCGCGGTGGCCGTGAAGCAGCTCGAGGCCGAGCTGGACCAGGGCTACGGCATCTTTGCCGGGGCGAGCACCCAATGGGCCCAGCTGGCCTTCAGCGCCGAGGCGGCGCAGTGGGTGTCGCGCGAGGAATGGCATCCGGCCCAGCGCAGCCGCTGGCTGGACGATGGCCGCTGGGAGCTGGAAGTGCCGTATGTCGAGGCCACCGAGCTGCTGATGGACGTCCTGCGCCACGCCGGGCAGGTCCAGGTGCTGGCGCCCGCGAGCCTGCGTCAGGCCTATCTCAAGCGCCTGCAGGCGGCGGTGGAACAGGGCTGAGCCCGGCTCAGCGCCGCAGCCGGAACGTGGCGACGAGGTCGGCCAGCTGCTGGGCTCGCCCCTGGAGATGCAGGCCGGAGGCCGCCGTCTCTTCGACCAGGGCCGCGTTCTGCTGCGTCAGCTGGTCCATGTGGGAGACGGCCGCGCTGATCTGCTGAAGCCCGCCGCTTTGCTGGGCTGAGGCCGTGCTGATGCGGTGGATGATGTCCGTGAGCTCGCGCACCGCCTGGACCGCGTTTTCCAGGGTGTCACCCGCGCTGCGCACCTGGCGGGCGCCGGTCTCGACCTGGCCCACGCTGGCGGAGATCAGCTGCTTGATCTGCTTGGCGGCCTCCGCGCTGCGCTGGGCGAGGGCACGGACCTCGGTGGCCACGACCGCGAATCCGCGGCCCTGCTCGCCGGCCCGGGCCGCCTCCACGGCCGCATTGAGCGCCAGGATGTTGGTCTGGAAGGCGATGCTCTCGATCACTGCCGTGATCTCCTCGACGCGGCGGCTGCTGGCCTCGATGTCGCCCATGGTGGCCACGACCTGCTTCACCGCATTGCCGCCGTCGACGGCCACGCTGCAGGCGCGCTCGGCCAGTGAGCGCGCGTCGGCGGCCTCGTCGGCATTGCTGCGCACCGTGGTGTTGAGCTGCTCCATGGAGCTGGCCGTTTCCTGCAGCGCCGAGGCCTGCTGCTCGGTGCGCTGGGACAGGTCCGCATTGCCGCTCGCCAGCTCGTCGGAGGCGCGCGCCACCTGCTCGGCATTGCTGCGCACCTCCTGGATGACCTGGCTGAGGCTGTCGCGCATGGCCAGCAGGGCCGTGCAGAGCTGGCCGATCTCGTCCTGGGTGCGGGTCTGCACCTCGCCGCCCAGGTCGCGCTCGGCGATCTGCCGTGCCAGCGCCGTGGCCTCACTCAGGGGCAGGGCGATGCTGCGCGAGATGCGCCGGGCCAGCAGAAGCGGCCCGATGATCAGCAGCACCAGGAGCGTGGCCATGAACAGATTGCCCTTGTGCAGGCCGCTGATGCGCTCATCCAGGGCGCGCTCGAGCGACGCCAGCGCCAGCGCTTCGACGCTGAACATGGCGTCGATGGTCTGGGTGTAGGTGCCGATGTAGTCGGCCGAGGAGTAGGTCAGCGACTCGTTCTGGTTCTGGATCAGCTCGCGGCGCGTCAGCTGCAGGGCCGCGTCGATCTGGGCCCCCAGCGCGTCCACCCGCTCGCTCAGGGCGGCACGGATGGCGGGGCTGGCGGCAAAGCTCTTGTGGAAGGCCTTGACCATCGCGCCATGCTGATCGGCCACCTGCTGCACCAGGCCGATCAGCTGGGTGCGCCCGTCGAGCCCGATCTTGCCTTCGGCGAGAAAGCCCGCCCCACGGGCGCGGGTCTGGCCCATGGCCTCGGTGGCCTGCGGCAGCCGGGCCAGGCTGGCCGTGATCAGGTAGTAGGTGCTGGCCTCGGGGTCGAGGGTCAGGCGGCTCTGGTCGAGCAGGTGGTCCAGCAGTTCGAGGTAGACCGCGATGAGCTCGGCATGCCGGGTGCTGCTCTGTGCGGCGCTGAGCGAGCGTGCGCCGACCTCGCCGGACAACGCGGCCCAGGCCGTCCGGCCCTTGTCCAGCGTCTGCTGGACGGCGGCGACCTGCGCGAGCCCGCCCAGCGCGTTCACCACCTTGGCGAGCTGCTCCTGGACCTCGGCGTTCTTGGCCTCGCGCTGGCTCTGGACCGCGGCATTGCCGCCCAGCAGGGCCGCCGAGAGGCCGCGGTGCTGCTGCGTCAGCTGGATGAGCCGGACGGCGTCGCGGCACGGGCCGAGGCCCTCGCGCTCGGCCTGGGCGGTCTGGGTGAGCGCGCTGCTCTGGCGGTACTGGAGGACGCTGGGCACGCTGATGGCCAGCGGGACTGCGAGGGCGAGCAGCATCAGCTTGCGCTGGACGCTCAGTTGACTCAGCAAGGGCATGGCAAGCTCCCGAAGACCCCACACCGTGAGGCTGGCTCGAACCGTGGCCTGCAAGAGGCAGGGGCCCAGGGGGTCAAGCCGGCGTCAGCACTCTGGACGCATCTTGCGACAGCCCGGGAAGTGGAACAAGCCCTTGATTTGCATCATCCCTGGGTGGCTTGCGTCATTTATCCTCGGACTGCCGCTTGAGGCGCTCGCTGTGCCAGTAGACGTCGTCGCCGCCCTTGCCGTCGAGATTGGCGCGGTTCAGGACCCGGGCCAGCACGAAGAGCAGGTCCGAGAGGCGGTTGAGGTACTGGCGCGGCGCGGCCTCGATCTGCTCGCCCTGGTGCAGGGCATGGACCACGGCACGCTCGGCCCGGCGGGCGATGGTGCGGCACACATGGGCGATGGCGGCGCTGCGGGTGCCGGCGGGCAGGATGAATTCCTGGAGGCGGGGAAGGGCGGCGTTGTAGTGCGCCAGGGCCTCGTCCAGCCGCAGTACGGCGTCGTCCTTGAGCAGGCTGTAGCCCGGCATGCAGAGCTCGCCGCCGAGGTTGAAGAGCTCGTGCTGGATCGTGATGAGCAGCTCCCGGACGTCGTCCGGCAGCGGCTCGGCCAGCAGGACGCCGATGTTGGAGTTCAGCTCGTCCACATCGCCCATGGCCAGGACGCGCAGGTGGTCCTTGGGCACGCGCGTGCCGTCGCCCAGGCCCGTGGTGCCGTCGTCTCCGGTGCGGGTGGCGATCTGGGAAAGTCGGTTGGCCATGGTGTCAGGGAGCGGGTCGTGGTGAAGAGGCCCGCATCTTGCCTGAACCGGGCCGGCGGCCCGTCTTAGCCCCTGCGTCCGCTGCGGTGAAAGTCGGGCCGATGCGGGCTGGCCGGATGGGCCTGGGCACCTTCGCCGTGCGGCGTGGGCGCATGGCCCGGCGGGGCGACCGGCGGGCTGGGCGCGCGGAAGGCGCTCATGATGTTCTGGACCAGCAGGGCCAGCATGTCCCGGCGCCAGAGGCCCAGCAGGGCCAGGATGACGACAGCGCTCAACAGGATCCAGCTCGACAGGCTCATGGCATCTCCTCGGGGTGGCGGTCTTGCAGCCATGGTGGCACGCGGGCGCCAGCGCTTCAAGCCTCCCGGCTTGCGCCAGCGCAGCTTCCCGGCGATCAGCCTTGTTCAGCATCGGTTCAGGCCGGCTTCCTAGAATGGGTCACGCCTGCGCTGATGGAGCCCGCCATGTCCCACGTCTCGTTGCCCGCCGCCCTCGACAGCCCCCGCCGCGCGGTGCCCGAGACGCTGAAGCAGGCCCTGCGTGACCGCTTCGGCGCCCGCTGCGCCGAGTCCCTGGCCGTGCGCGAGCAGCACGGGCGGGACGAGAGCCCCTTCGACGTGGCGCCGCCCGAGCTCGTGCTCTTTGCCGAGTCGGAAGAGGAGGTGGCCTTCGTGCTGGCGCAGGCCCATGCGCATGCCGTGCCCGTGATTCCCTACGGCGCCGGCACCTCGCTGGAAGGCCATCTGCTGGCGGTGCAGGGCGGCCTCTGCCTGGACCTCTCCCGCATGAACCGCCTGCTGGCCGTGCAGGCGGAGGACCTCACCGTCACCGTGCAGCCCGGGGTGACGCGCCACCAGCTCAACAACGAGTTGCGCCACCAGGGCCTGTTCTTCCCCATCGACCCCGGCGCCGATGCCTCGCTGGGCGGCATGGCGGCCACGCGCGCCAGCGGCACCAATGCGGTCCGCTACGGCACGCTGCGCGAGAACGTCCTGGCGCTGCGCGTGGTGACGCCGGGCGGCGAGGTGATCCGCACGGGCTCGCGGGCGCGCAAGAGCAGCGCGGGCTATGACCTCACGCGCCTGTTCGTGGGCAGCGAGGGCACGCTGGGCGTGATCACCGAGCTGACGCTGCGCCTGTATCCGCTGCCCGAGGCCGTGTCGGCCGCGATCTGCTTCTTCCCCAGCATCGACGCGGCCGTGCAGACCACCATGCAGATCATCCAGATGGGGGTGCCCATCGCCCGCTGCGAGCTGCTGGACGCGAACACCGTGCGGGCCGTGAACGCCCATGACCACCTCGGCCTGCGGGAGTCGGCCATGCTGCTGATGGAGTTCCATGGGTCCGAGGCCGGCGTGGCCGAGCAGGCCGCGACCGTGCAGGACATCGCCCGCGACTTCGGCGGCGAGGACTTCGAATGGTCCCGCACGCCGGAGGAGCGCACGCGGCTGTGGACGGCGCGCCACCATGCCTACCTCTCGGCCCTGCAGATGAAGCCGGGCTGCCGCTGCGTCACCACGGACACCTGCGTGCCGATCTCGCGCCTGGCGGAGAGCATCAACGAGTCGGTGGCCGAGGTGCTGGCGTCCGGCCTGCCCTACTTCATCGTCGGCCATGTGGGCGATGGCAACTTCCACATGGGCTATCTGATCGACCCGGCGCTGCCGGCCGAGCGCGAGACGGCCGAGCGGCTGTCCGCGCAGATGGTGGCCCGTGCGCTGCGCCTGGGCGGGACCTGCACGGGCGAGCATGGCATCGGTCTGCACAAGCAGGACTTCCTGCTGGACGAGGCTGGCGAGGGCGCCGTGGACCTGATGCGCACGCTCAAGCGCGCCGTGGACCCGCGGAACATCATGAACCCCGGCAAGATCTTTCGCGGCTAGCCCGCGCGTTCAGCGGTAGCGCCGCAGGATGGCCTCCAGCCGGCCCTCGGCCAGCAGCGCCTGCTGGGCCGCGGCCAGCTCGGCGCGGGAGATCGGCGACTGCCGCTGTCGCAGGCAGAAGAGCGCCGTGCGCGAGATCTCCAGCGGTGAGACGACCAGCGCCCGCAGCCGCGGGTCGCGCAGGCGCGCGTGCTCGAGCTGCAGCAGGCTGATGACGCTGTAGTCCGCCCGGCCCAGCTGCTGCATCTGCAGGAGGCGCATCTCGTTGTGGGCGGCGCTGCGGCGCAGCTGGCGGGCCTCGAACAGCGGATCGAGCAAGGGGTAGCGGTAGCCGTTGACCACGCCGATGGTCCGCCCCTTGAGCTGGTCCAGCTGCCGCACCGGCGGCAGGCCGCGCGTGCTCACCAGGACCTCGACGACCTCCATCAGCGGCTGGGGCAGCCAGTCGACGAAGGCCTCGTCCTCGCGGCCGTACCACTGCGGGTTCTCGAAGCACTGCAGGTCGAAGCTGCCCTCGCGCAACTGCTGGCCGACCCGCCGCGCGGGCACCAGCAGGAACTGCGGCTCGCGGCCCAGGCGCTCGGCCAGAGCCTGGCCCCAGTCCTGGATGATGCCGCCCAGCAGGCGCTCGTCGTTGCTGCCCTGGCTGATATCCGCGAAGGGCGGGCTCGAGCCGGTGGTGACCAGGAGGCGCAGCGGTGGCGCCGCCCAGGCCGGCATCGGCGGCCAGAGCAGGAGCCCCAGCAGCCACAGCAGGCTCATCACAAACGGGCGGCGGCGAGCGGCTCTCACCCGGGGCCCCACGAGGCGTTCAAGCGCAAGTCCCGGAGCGGTCGGTGCCGAACGGGCACGGTGCCGCTCAATGCGCCGGAGCCGGCACGGTCCAGCGCTTGCTGACCTCGCCCTTGGCGTTGACGCTCTCGAGGTGCACGCCGAAGCCCCATAGGCGGGCGACGTGCTTGAGCACTTCCTGCGCGCTGTCGTGCAGCGGGCGGTCCAGGTGCTGGGTGTGGCGCAGGGTCAGGGAGCGGTCGCCCCGCAGGTTCACGTTCCAGACCTGGATATTGGGCTCGCGCGTGGAGAGGTCGTACTGGCGCGACAGCGCCTCGCGCACATGCTGGTAGCCGCCTTCGTCATGGATGGCGGAGATCAGGTACTCCTTCTCCTTCTCGTCGTCCAGAATGGCGAAGAGCTTGAAGTCGCGCATGAGCTTGGGGCTGAGGTACTGGCCGATGAAGCTCTCGTCCTTGAAGTTGCGCATGGCGTGGTGCAGCGTGGGCAGCCAGTCGCTGCCGGCGATGTCGGGGAACCAGCGGCGGTCCTCCTCGGTAGGGGTCTCGCAGATGCGCTTGAGGTCGGTGTACATCGCGAAGCCCAGGGCATAGGGATTGAGGTTGGCCAGGGGCTGCTGGGCGATGACGTTGGTGTGCGACTTCAGCCACTCGATCATCATGCCGTCGGTGAGGTAGCCGTCGTCGTACATCTGGTTGAGCAGGCGGTGGTGCCAGAACGTCGCCCAGCCCTCGTTCATCACCTGGGTCTGGCGCTGCGGGTAGAAGTACTGCGCGATCTTGCGCACGATGCGGACGATCTCGCGCTGCCAGGGCTCCAGCAGCGGGGCGTTCTTCTCGATGAAGTACAGCAGGTTCTCCTGCGGTTCCTCGGGGAAGCGGCGGGCGGCCTGGGCCTCGGCGTCCTTGTCCGCGCGGCGGGGCAGGGTGCGCCAGAGGTCGTTGATCTGCTGCTGCGCATAGGACTCTCGGTCCTTGAGCCTGTTGCGCTCCTCGGCGAGCGAGAGCTTGGCGGGCCGCCGGTAGCGGTCCACGCCGTGGTTCATCAGGGCGTGGCAGGAGTCCAGCACGGCCTCCACCGCGTCCAGGCCGTGGCGCTCCTCGCATTCGGCCACGTAGTTCTTGGCGTAGACGAGGTAGTCGATGATGGACGAGGCGTCCGTCCACATGCGGAAGAGGTAGTTGCCCTTGAAGAAGCTGTTGTGCCCGTAGCAGGCATGGGCGATCACCAGGGCCTGCATGGCCATGGTGTTCTCCTCCATCAGGTAGGCGATGCAGGGGTCGGAGTTGATGACGATCTCGTAGGCCAGCCCCATCTGGCCGCGCTTGTAGTTGCGCTCGGTGGCGATGAACTCCTTGCCGTAGCTCCAGTGGCGGTAGTTCACCGGCATGCCCACGGAGGCGTAGGCGTCCATCATCTGCTCGGCGGTGATGATCTCCAGCTGGTTGGCGTAGGTGTCGAGCCCGTAACGCTCGGCCGTCTGGCGAATGACCTCGTGGTACTCGTTGATGAGCTCGAAGGTCCAGTCGCTCGGCGCGGGCAGCGGATGGTCCGGGCGCTTCTCCAGCGGCTTCATCTCGCGCAGCGGCGGTGGGGAGCGGCGGCCGCCCCATTCGTGGCGGTCGGGGGACAGGCCGGTGCGGCGGCGGTTCTCGATGTCGGTCATGTGGCGGCCCCTTCCTTCTTGAACAGGTCGCGGAAGACCGGATAGATCTGGTTCACCTCCACGGCCTTGCGCATGGCGAAGTGCGGCACCTCGTCGGCCAGCTTGACGTATTCCTCCCAGAGGTTCTGCTCCGCCTCCGCCACCTGCACATAGGCGAAGTAGCGGCACAGCGGCAGGATCTTGTCGGTGAGCAGCTCGCGGCAGCGGCCGCTGTCGTGGTGCCAGTTGTCACCGTCGCTGGCCTGGGCGCCGTAGATGTTCCATTCGGACGGCGAGTAGCGCTCGCGGATGATCTGCTCCATCAGCACGAGGGCGGAGGACACCACCGTGCCGCCGGTCTCGGTGGCATGGAAGAAGTTCTGCTCGTCCACCTCCTGCGCCTGTGTGTGGTGGCGGATGAAGACGACGTCGATCTTCTCGTAGTGCCGCGTGAGGAAGAGGTAGAGCAGGATGAAGAAGCGCTTGGCCAGGTCCTTGCGGGACTCGTCCATGGAGCCGGAGACGTCCATCAGGCAGAACATCACGGCCCGCGTGGTCGGCACCGGCACCTTCACGCGCGAGCGGAAACGCAGGTCGATGGGATCGAGGAAGGGAATGGCCTCGATGCGCCCCTTGAGCCGGGCGATGCGGGCCTCGGTGTCCTCGATCAGCGGCTTGTTCTCGGGGTGCTCGGGCAGCTCGCGAAGCAGCAGCGCGAGGCGTTCCTCGAGCTCATGCAGCTCGCGCCGCTTGCCCATGCCCAGCGCGATGCGCCGGCCCAGCGCGCCGCGCATGGAGCGCACGACGTGCAGGTTGGTGGGCGTGCCGTCGCTCGTGAAGCCAGCGCGGTGGCTCTTCCATTCGGGGGTCTCGGCCAGCGTGGTGCGGGCGAGGTTGGGCAGGGCCAGGTCCTCGAAGAAGACCTGCATGAACTCCTCCTTGCTGAGGTGGAAGACGAAGTCGTCCTCGCCCTCGCCGGAATCGCTCGCCTGGCTGCCCTGACCCTGGCCCTGGCCGCCCTGCGGCTTGGGCACGCGGTCGCCCTTGACGTGGTCGCGGTTGCCGGGACGCACCACCTCGCGCGTGCCGCCCTCGCCGTGGCCGAACACGGGCTCGCTGAGGTCCTTCTTCGGGATGTGGACCTCCTCGCCGCGCTCCATGTCCCGGATGCCGCGCCCGTCCACCGCCCGTCGCACCGCCTCGCGGATCTGGTCCTTGTGTCGACGCAGAAACCGCTCGCGATTGCCGATGGACTTGTTCTTGCCCGAAAGCCGTCGATCGATGATCTGCTGCAGCATGTGCTTCCTTCTTCGCTTCGCTCAACCTGCCTTCCCGAGTGGAGCCCGAGGATCCGGCTCTGCCGGTCCTACGGGCTCGCCCCCTTGAGGGGGCGCGCGAAGCGCGTAGGGGGTGGTCCTTCAGCTACTCTTGCGCACGCGCAGGTACCACTCGCAGAGCAAGCGCACCTGCTTGGCCGTGTAGCCCTTGTCGACCATGCGCTGCACGAAGTTCTCGTGCTTCTTGGCCTCCTCGGCGCTCGCCTTGGCGTTGAAGCTGATCACCGGCAGCAGCTCCTCGGTGTTGGAGAACATCTTCTTCTCGATCACCGTGCGCAGCTTCTCGTAGCTCGTCCAGGCGGGGTTCTTGCCGGCGTTGTTGGCGCGGGCCCGCAGCACGAAGTTGACGATCTCGTTGCGGAAGTCCTTGGGATTGCTGATGCCCGCCGGCTTCTCGATCTTCTCGAGTTCGGCATTGAGCGCCGAGCGGTCGAAGACCTCGCCGGTGTCGGTGTCCCGGTACTCCTGGTCCTGGATCCAGTAGTCGGCGTAGGTGACGTAGCGGTCGAAGATGTTCTGGCCGTACTCCGAGTAGCTTTCGAGGTAGGCGGTCTGGATCTCCTTGCCGATGAACTCGGCATAGCGCGGCGCCAGCTGCTCCTTGATGAAGCCGACGTACTTCTGCTCCAGCTCGCCCGCGAACTGCTCGCGCTCGATCTGCTGCTCGAGCACGTACATCAGGTGCACCGGATTGGCGGCGACCTCGCCCGGATCGAAGTTGAAGACCTTCGAGAGGATCTTGTAGGCGAAGCGCGTGCTGATGCCGTTCATGCCCTCGTCGACGCCCGCGTAGTCGCGGTATTCCTGCAGGCTCTTGGCCCGCGGGTCGGTGTCCTTGAGGTTGTCGCCGTCGTAGACCTGCATCTTCGAGTAGAGCGTCGAGTTCTCGGGCTCCTTGAGGCGGGTGAGCACCGCGAACTGCGCCATCATCTTCAGCGTGCCCGGGGCGCACTTGGCCTGCGAGAGCGAGGAGGTGCGGATCAGCTTGTCGTAGATCTTCACTTCCTCGCTGACGCGCAGGCAGTAGGGCACCTTGACGATGTAGATGCGGTCGAGGAAGGCCTCGTTGTTCTTGTTGTTGCGGAAGGTCTTCCACTCGCTTTCGTTGCTGTGCGCCAGCACGATGCCGTCGAAGGGAATGGCGCCGAAGCCCTCGGTGCCCTTGAAGTTGCCTTCCTGCGTGGCGGTCAGCAGCGGGTGCAGCACCTTGATGGGCGCCTTGAACATCTCCACGAACTCCAGCAGCCCCTGGTTCGCCAGGCACAGGCCGCCGCTGTAGCTGTAGGCATCGGGGTCGTCCTGCGCGTAGGTCTCGAGCTTGCGGATGTCGACCTTGCCGACGAGGCTCGAGATGTCCTGGTTGTTCTCGTCGCCCGGTTCCGTCTTGGCCACACCGATCTGCTTGAGCACGCTCGGATAGCGCTTCACGACGCGGAAGCGGCGGATGTCACCGCCGAACTCGTCGAGCCGCTTGACGGCCCACGGCGAGAGGATGCGGTTCAGGTAGCGGCTCGGGATGCCGAACTCCTTCTCCAGCAGCGGGCCGTCCTCGACCGGGTCGAAGAGCCCCAGCGGCGACTCGTTCACCGGCGAGTCCTTGAGCGCATAGAACGGCACCTGTTCCATCAGCTGCTTGAGCCGCTCGGCGATGGAGCTCTTGCCGCCGCCCACCGGGCCCAGCAGGTAGAGGATCTGCTTCTTTTCCTCCAGCCCCTGGGCGGCATGGCGGAAATAGCTCACGACCTGCTCGATGGCCTCCTCCATGCCGTAGAACTCGGCGAAGGCGGGGTAGAGCTTGATCGTCTTGTTGGCGAAGATCCGCGAGAGCCGCGGGTCGTTGCGGGTGTCCACCATCTGCGGTTCGCCGATGGCCTTGAGCATGCGCTCTGCGGCCGAGGCGTAGGCGAGGGGGTTGTGCTTGCACTCGGCCAGGTATTCCTCGAGCGAGAGCTCTTCGACCCGGGTGCGTTCGTAGCGGGCGGCGTAGTTGCTGATCACGTCCATGCTGACCTCCTGATCCGGTGGGAGGCGACGCCGGGCGTGTGGCAGCCGGCGCCGTCTGGGAAGTTCTGGTGACGTCCTGGGGCAAGGCGTCATCAGAGCTTTCCGAGCATCAGCTCACGTCAGCAGGATCATGCAGCAAGGGCCGCAGGCACGCAGGAATGAGGGCAATGAACACCACGCTTCTTGCGCATTCCGAGGGTCTGCCGCAGCGGCGGGCCCTGGCGTCATCCTACGCCGCTCGTGACGGCTGGGAAGGACACAAGACCTGACCCCGCATGACGTCTCTTGTAGTCCTTTCACGATGACTTCGCAACGCCATCCTGCGGGGGCTCGTTGACAGCATAGACCTCTGCATCATGCGCGGGCAGTGCCGGTGTTGCGTCGACGCGTGAAAAAAAGCCGTGCGCGGGGCACGGCTTTGGGCATGACTTCTGCGCCTCATCGGCGCATGCGTCTCATTGCGGCCCGCGCAGTCGCTCGATCAGACCGTTGAGCTCGTCCAGTGAGCTGAACTGGATGGCGATTTCGCCGGACTCGCCGCGGCGCGTCTTCTTCTTCACGCGGATCTCGACCTGGGCGGTCAGCAGATCGGAGAGCTCCTCCTCGAGGCGCAACACGTCGCGGCTCTTGTCGCTCTTGACGCGCAGCAGCGGCGTCTGCCGGCCGGCGCCCTGGTGGCGCTGCACGAGCTTCTCGGCCTCACGCACGCTGAGCTTGCGAGCGGCAATCTCGGTCGCGCTCGTGATCTGGTGAGCACCGTCGAGGGCCAGCAGCGCGCGGGCGTGGCCCATGTCGAGGTCGCCGGCCATCAGCATGTTCTGGACCGGCTCGGCGAGGTTCAGCAGGCGCAGCAGATTGCTGGCGGCGCTGCGCGAGCGGCCCACGGCCTGCGCGGCCTGCTCGTGAGTGAGCCCAAACTCGTCCGTGAGGCGTTTCAGGCCCTGCGCCTCTTCCAGCGGGTTGAGGTCCTCGCGCTGGATGTTCTCGATCAGGGCCATGGCGGCGGCGGCCTCGTCCGGCACGGCCTTGACCAGCACCGGCACGTCCCGCAGACCCGCCAGCTTCGCGGCCCGGAAGCGGCGCTCACCCGCGATGATCTCGTAGCGGGCCACGCCGTCCTTCGAGGCGTCGGCACCGATGGGGCGCACCAGGATGGGCTGCATGATGCCCTGGCCCTTGATGCTCTCGGCCAGTTCGTACAGCGAGCCTTCGTCCATGCGCGTGCGTGGCTGGTACTTGCCGGCCTGCATCTGCTCCAGCCGCAGGGTGCTGGGCTCCCCTTCGCGCGGGGCGGGCGTTTCGGAGACTTTGGGGCCGAGCAGGGCCTCCAGGCCCATGCCGAGCCCCTTGGGTTTTTTCGTGACCATGGGGCGGATTGTCGCAAAGTGCCGCTGCCACGCCGCTCGCACCGCCCGAGGATCGATTTTTTCGTCGAGCTGCATCCGGATCGACGCCCGCGGCATCCAAGTCACAGAGGCCCCTCATGTGGCGGGGCCCTGGAGCGAGGAGCGCTTGCATGAAGAAATCCGAGAGACAAGGCCTGGTCCTGGCGGCCGCACTGATGTTGAGCCCCCTGGGCATGGCCGCGCCGGCGGTCGATGCGCCGCAGGTCCTGCCGCCCGCGGAGCAGGCGGCCCTGGGCCAGCAGATTGCCCGGCGCCTGAACCAGGACTATCACGACCCGGCCCGGGTGCCCGCCGCGCTGGCGGCCCTCAAGCCGCGGGCCGAGGCCGTGCCCGGCCCGGTGCTGGCGGAGGCCTGGACCCGGCAGCTGCAAAGCCAGCTGCAGGATGCCCACGCCCGCCTGGTCTACAGCCCGGAGGCGCTGCCGCCGGAGGTCGAGGCGGCGCAAGAGTCCCCGTCCGGGCCGCCGCCCGAGGTGATGCGCCACCTGAACTGCGGCGTGGAGCGCGTCGAGCACTATCCCGGCAACATCGGCTACCTGCGTGTGGATGCCATGGCGCCGCCCGAGGCCTGCGCGCCGACGCTGGCCTCGGCCCTGCAGGTGCTGGCCCAGAGTGACGCGCTGATCCTGGACCTGCGGCGCAACGGCGGGGGAAGCCCGGCGATGGTGCAGTGGCTGGCCAGCCACTTCCTGCCGCCCGGGACGCCGCTGAGCGCGATGGTCCGGGCCCGGGACACCACCCGCGAATCCTTGGCCACAATGCCGGGTCTGCCGGGGCCGGCGCTGCAGACGGTGCCGCTGTACCTGCTGATCGGTCCCAAGACCTTCTCCGCCGGCGAGCATCTGGCCTACGACCTGCAGCAGGCCGGGCGCGCGACGGTGTTGGGCGAGGCCAGCGGTGGCGGCGCCAATCCGGGGGCGTTCCGGACGGTGCATCCGCACTTCCGTCTGTGGGTCTCGCTGGCCCGGTCGGTCAGCCCGGTGACGGGCGGCAACTGGGAGGGCCAGGGGGTGCTGCCGCAGGTCCGCGTGCCGGCGCCCGACGCCCGCCGGGCGGCCTATGGCCGGGCGCTGAAGGATCTTGTCGAGGGACGGGTGCCCTCGGGACTGCCCGGCGAGCGCGAGGAGCTGCTGGGCGAGGCGGACGAGGTCGCTCGCCGCCTGGGGCTGTGAGCGGCCCGTGGCCATGCATTGACGAAGGATGGAACGATGGACAACGTGAATGAACTGTTCGTGGCGATTGGCGTGACCCTGGCGATCCTTGCCTCGGTGGCCGGGCCGGTGGTGGTGCTGCTGCGCCTGATGCGCCACCAGACCCGCCAGAAGGAGCAGCGCTACCGCTTCCTGCTGGAGCTGGCCGATCGCCAGCAGACGCTGCCGCCGGAGCTGCTGCTGGAGCCGACCCCGACCGACGCCGATCGCCGCCGGGGCCTGGTGCTGGTCAGCGGGGGCCTGGGGCTCTTCCTGACGCTCGTGGCCCTGCCGCTGGAGTACAACGAGGGCCATCGCCTCTCCGAGCTCTGGGGCCTGGCCTGCCTCCCGCTGATGGTGGGGCTGGGGTATCTGGTGAGCTGGTGGCTCGGTGAGCGCGACGCGCGTGCCGGTGGCTGAGCCCCACGACCCCGAGGACCGGCTCGACCGGCTCCTGGTGCGTCGCGTGCTGGACACGGGCGAGCCTCAGGCTTTCGAGCAGCTGCTGAGGCGCCACCAGGGCCTCGTGCGGGCACAGCTGCGCCGCCTGCTGCACGGGGATGCTGCCCAGGCGGATGAGCTGGCGCAGGAGGTCTTCCTGCGGCTGTGGCGCAAGCTGGACCAGTACCGGGGCGAGGCCCGCTTCGCGACCTGGCTCTTCCGCATGGCCTACACGGTGTTCCTGGAGTCCCGGCGCAAGGGCCGGCTGGACGTGCAGGACGGCGTGGCGCCGGAGTCGCTGGACGAAGCCCTGGGCGCCGCCCCGCAGGCCCCGCAGGCGCTGCGTCTGGACCTGCAGCAGGCCCTGGAGCGGTTGCCCCGGGCGGAGCGCCAGGCGCTCATGCATTGCGCCGAGCTGGGGCTGAGTCACGAGGAGGCGGCCCAGGTGATGGGGGTGCCGCTGGGGACGCTCAAGTCGCATGTGCAACGAGGCAAGCAACGCCTGCGCCACTGGCTGCAGGACTGGAAGGAGAGGACGCCATGAGCGAACAGGCGCAGGACCACGACCCGACGACGCCCGGGGACGCCACGCAGGAGGACGCCTGGCTGGAGGCCTGTCTCGCGCAGGCGAGGCTGGACCCGGTGCCGGACGACGGCTTCACCGCGGCGATGATGCAGCGCCTGCCGGATCCGCGTCGCTACCAGCGGCGCTCGGCGGCGCCGCTGTGGGGCGCCGCGCTGGGCGGGCTGCTGCTGGCCCTGCAGCTGACCGGCGCGGGCTTGTTGCCGAGCGCCCTGTCGGGCGTCCGCGGCGGGGGCGGACCGGCCCTGGGGGTGCTGCTGACCGGCCTGCTGGGGCTGGTCGCGCTGCTGTGCGGCTGGCTGTGGTCGGAACGGGAAGGCTGAGGCGGCTCAGTCCTCGGCGGACGGCCCGCAGAGCGTCGCCAGCAGCGCCTGGCCGTCCGGCCAGTCCCCGAGCCCGCTGGCGGTGTTGAGGTGCCCGAGCGGTCCGGCCAGCACGAGGCGCGCGCCCCAGTCGGCGGCCATCTCGCCGGCCCGTGCCGGATCGCAGTAGGGATCGTCGGTGGACACGACCGCAATGGCCGGGAAGGGCAGGCGGGGGCGGCGGATGGGGCGCCAGTTGTGGAGCTGCGGGGGCATGTCCTCCCGCTCCGTGTCCGGCGGCGCCACGAGCAGCGCGCCTCGCACGCGGGCCGTGTGCTGCGAGTGCGCCGCCCAGGCCGCGACGAGCTGGCAGCCCAGGCTGTGGGCCACCAGCACCGCCGGCGTGTGCGCCAGCCGGGCGTCCGCCAGCAGCACCTCGTCCAGCCGCGCCATCCAGTCCCCGCGGCGGGGCCAATCCCAGTCGGCCTGCTCGATGCGGACATGGCCCAGCGCCCGCTCCCAGCGGCTCTGCCAGTGGTCCGTGTCGGAGTTCAGCCAGCCGGGCAGCAGATAGACGGGCGTGGCGGCAGCGGAGGAGGTCATGGGCATCATCAGGACGAAGGGAGAAGGCGCCCCGGCAGGGCACGAGGGCCGGGTCATCCCTTATGCTGTCGGATTGTTCCCATTGATTGTGCTGGAGATCTCATGACGTACACCGTGTTTGTGGATGGACAGGAAGGCACCACGGGGCTGCGCATCCATGAGTACCTGGCCCAGCGCGGTGACATCGAGGTGCTGCGCATCGACGCCGACAAGCGCAAGGACGCCGCCGAGCGCGCCCGCCTGCTCAATGCCGCCGACGTCGCCTTCCTGTGCCTGCCGGACGCCGCCTCGCGCGAGGCCGCGGCCATGATCAGCAACCCCAACACCTGCCTGATCGACGCCAGCACGGCCCACCGCACGGTGCCGGGCTGGACCTTCGGCCTGCCCGAGCTGTGCAAGGGCCAGCGCGAGGCCATCCGCGGTGCCAAGCGCATCGCCAATCCCGGCTGCCATGCGAGCGCCTTCATCCTGGCGGTGCGGCCGCTGGTCGATGCCGGTCTGCTGGCGCCCGAGGCGCTGGTCTCGGCCACCTCCATCACGGGTTATTCCGGCGGCGGCAAGGGCATGATCGCGGAGTACGAGGCCGGCGGCAATGCGCTGCTGAAGTCCCCGCGCCCCTATGCCCTGGGCCTGGCCCACAAGCACCTGCCCGAGATGATGGCCCACACCGGCCTGAAGACTGCGCCCGTGTTCATGCCCATCGTGGCCGATTTCTACAAGGGCCTGACCGTGACCGTGCCGCTGCACCTGCAGCAGCTGCGCGCGGGCACGACGCCCGAGCAGGTCCGCGAGGCGCTGGCCGCCCATTACGAGGGCGAGCGCTTCATCCGCGTGATGCCCCTGCGCGACGCCGACACCTTGGCGGGCGGCTTCTTCGACGTGCAGGCCTGCAACGACACCAACCGCGTGGACCTCTTCGTCTTCGGCAGCACCGACGACAAGCCGGGGCAGATCCTCGTCATGGCCCGCCTGGACAACCTGGGCAAGGGCGCCAGCGGTGCGGCCGTGCAGAGCATGAACGTGCACCTGGGCGTGGACGAGTCCCTCGGCCTCGTCTGACACCGGCCCATGCGCTGGTGCTCCGACGCCGAGGTGCCCGCCGCGGCACTGCACGCGATCCGCGACGCCGTCGTCCTGCATGGCCGGCAGCAGACGCAGGGCAGTGACGCGCAGGACATCGCCTGCGCCCTCTATGACGACGCCGGCGTGCTGGTGGCCGGCGGCTGCGGCCGCACGGAGTTCCAGCGCCTCTATGTCGACTACCTCTGGGTGCACCCCGAGCACCGGGGCGAGGGCCTGGGCGGGGACGCCCTGCGCCGCCTCGAGGCCCAGGCGCTGCGGCGCGGCTGCCTCGACGCCCTGATCGAGACGCTGCTGGACGACGCCGCGGCGCTCTACGAACACCTGGGCTATGCCTGCATCGCCCACGTCCACGACTTCGTGCCCGGCTTCACGCGGCACACGCTGCTGAAGGTCTGGCGGCCACGCGACTGAGCCCGGCCCCCCGGCGCCTACCCGCTCCGATCGTGATGCAATTCACGCCAACGGCTCGCATCCCCCTCAGTGCGGGGGCCGACCCTCGGCATCAGATGCGGCGCAGCTTCTCATAATCCGCCCGCCGACCCTGCCTCGATGCGGGCGGTTCAAAAGACAGTGGATGTGACGGGAGAGGGCGGTCGGGAGCCGCCGGTGCGAACGGAGGAGTCGCCATGCACGCAAACCTGGGCGCAGAGCCCTTGGCTGAAGGCTTCAGCCTGCAATTTCCGGAAGATGTCTGTGCCAACTGCGGCACACGCAGCGAGGTCTTCGTGGCCGAGCAGGACACCCGGGTGACCCGGCTGCTGCCGCTGGGCGGATCGTCGGCGGCCTTTGCCCTGCCGGTGCCGACCTGCCTGCATTGCGCGGACAGCCTGTCGCGTCCGCCGGTGAGCTGGGGCGGCAAGTTCGCCATCACGGCCCTGCTGGCGGGCGCCTGCGCGGCCGTGCTGACCGTCGCCATTCCGGACGGCCCCGGCGCGGGCCTGGTGGCCCGGCATCCGTGGGCGGTGTCTGTGCTCGTGGGGCTGACGCTCAGCTGGGTCTGGTTCCGCCGGCATCGGGCCGAGGCCCCCCAGAGCAGCTTCTACCAGCCGGTGCGCATTCGGCGGCTGACGCGCCAGCGCCTCGGAGGGACGGTCCTGGCCCTGCATTTCGGCTTCACGAACAAGGCCTATCGCCTCGCCTTCGCCCGGGCCAACCGCGAGGCCATCCGCGCCGGCCACGTGGGCGCGGCGGATGCCTGAGCGGGCCTACTGCAGCACCATCTCCACGCGGCGGTTGCGGGCACGGCCGTCCTCGTCGGCATTCGATGCCACGGGGGCGATGCTGGCCGCGCCCTTGGCATTCAGGCGGCCGGCCTCGATGCCGTAGGGCGGCTTCGTGAGCGCCGCCACGACGGCCTGCGCACGCGCCTGCGACAGCGCCTGGTTGGCGTCGAAGCCGCCCACGTTGTCGGTGTGCCCGACGATGTAGACGCGCAGCTTCGGATCGGCCTTCAGCACCTGGGCCATCTCCGCGAGCTGCGGCTGGGACTCCGGCTTGACCTCGCTCTTGCCGGTGTCGAAGAAGAGCCCGTAGAAGGCGATCTTGCCCTCCACCTTCAGGCCCTGGCTGATGCCTTGTGCATCGACGGTGACCTGGCCCGTGGGCATGGCGCGGGGCTCGACGATCTCGATGTAGGTGGCCGCGCGGTGCGTGTGGGCGGTCTGGGCGACGGAGGTGTAGAGCAGCAGGTGCAGCTGGCGACCTCCCTTCGAGAGCTGGCCGACGAGCATGCGACCCTGCTCGTGGCTGATGCTCGACGCCAGGGACCAGCGCCCGCCGGAGGACGGATCCATGCTGGGCAGGTCGCCCTTGGCCCAGCCCATGCCGCGCAGCCGCTCGTTCTTGTCCAGCGCGAAGTAGGCCTTCACGCAGCCCTGGGCCTCGGTCTCGCAGGACCAGACCGTCTTGAAGCCCGCCGCCTGCAGCGCCTGCTGGTGGTTGCGGAAGACTTCCAGCGGGCCCTTGTCGAGCGGTGCCACGTAGAACAGGCGCGTCACCTTGCCCTCGAGGGTCAGCGGCTTGATGAAGCCTTCGCTGCCCTTGCCGACGCCGCCGGCATCCGGGAAGGTGCGCTGCTCCCAGTCCTGGTGGGCGTAACCCGCGAGCACGCTGCCGCTGAAACGCTGGAGCACGGGGTGGTCACTGCCGCCCGGCACGTCGGTCGTGGGGACGTCGGCCCGGCAAGAAAGGGCGGTGAAGATGCTGCCAAGCAGGAGCAGGGCGGCGCCGAGTCGGGGGGCACGCGAAGGGCTCATGGGGGATTCTCCGGAAGACTGGGGAAGGGCGCCGGGGCGACGCCGGTGACACGTCGGGATGCGCGGCCCTGTGGGCCTGCGAGGCCGCTCAGGGGCCGAGGGCGATGCCGCCCTGGGCCTGGCCGGGTGCGGGCTTACTGCAGCACCATTTCCACGCGGCGGTTGCGGGCGCGGCCGTCCTCGGCGGCGTTGCTGGCCAGCGGCGAGAAGTTGGCCACGCCCCGCGCCTGCAGCCGGCCGGCGGCGATGCCCCGCTGCACCAGCGCCACCACCACGGCTTGTGCCCGGCCCTGGCTCAGGATCAGGTTGGCGTCGACGGCGCCGACGTTGTCCGTGTGGCCGACGATCAGCACCTTGAGCGCCGGCTGCGCCTTCAGGGCGCTGACCATCTGGTCCAGCTGCGCGCCGCTCTCGGGCTTGATCTCCGTCTTGCCGGTATCGAACTGCAGGCCGTACAGCGCGATCCGGCCCTCGGACGCCAGACCCTGGCCCAGCGCCTTGGCGTCGACCGTGACCTGCCCGGTGGGCATGGCCTTGGGCTCGACGATCTCGATGTAGGTGGCCGCGCGGCCGGTGTGGACGTTCTCGGCCGCCGAGGTGTAGAGCAGCATCTGCAGGGTGCGGCCGCCTTGCGACAGCGAGCCCACCAGCATGCGGCCCTGTTCGAAGCTCAGGGACATCTCGAGGTTCCAGCTGCTGTCCCGGTACTCGGCATCCACGCCCGGCAGGTTGCCCTCGGCCCAGCGCATGCCCTTGGCGCGCTCGTAGCCGTCCAGGGCGAAGTAGGCACGGGCGCAGCCCTGGGCTTCGGTCTCGCAGGTCCAGGTCGTCTTGAAGCCGGCGGCCATCAGCGCCTGTTGGTGATTGCGGAAGACCTCCAGCGGGCTCTTGCCCTGGGGGGCCAGGTAGAACAGGCGCGTGACCTTGCCCTCGAGGCTCACCGGGTTCGCGAAGCGGTTGTCGTCCTTGGCGGCACCCCGCGCGTCGGGGAACTGGCGCTGGTCCCAGTCCTGCTGGGCATAGCCCACCAGCACGCTGCCGGCAAAGCGCTGGAGCACCGGGTGGTCCCGGCCGCCGGGGACGTCCGCCTTGAGCACGGCGGCATGAGCGGCCAGGGCGACGAGCGTCAGGCCCAGGAGGCCGATGCTGCGGGAGAGGAGGGGGTGGGGCATGACCGGTGTGTTCCGTGGCAGTGGGGATGCTGCGCGATCCTAGCGAGCACACTTCGACATGATGTAACCATGTGAGTGTGCAGCCCCCCTCAAGCCGGGGATCACGCCGGCCCTGGTGCCGGGCCAGGCGGCGTCAGCGCAGGTCTTCCGGCGGGCTGCGGAAGTGGTAGCGGTAGGCGCTCAGGAAGCCGAGACCGCGGTACAGCGCGAGCGCGGCGGCGTTGTGCTCCCCGACCTGCAGATACGCCCGGCGCGCTCCTTGCGTGCAGGCCTGCTGGAGCAGGGCCAGGCAGAGGTTGCGGGCATGGCCCTGACCGCGGAAGGCCTCCGGGGTGTAGATGTCGTACAGACCCACCCAGTCGCCTTCCTGGGCGATCTGCCCGCAGGCCAGCAGCTCCCAGCCGCGGATGGTGTTGCGGCGCAGCCAGAAGCCCTGGTAGGGCACGCGAGACTGCGACTGCCGCTCGGCCTGCGCCTGGATCTCGAGCTCGCTGCTGCCCTTGAGCTCGCCCATCTGGCGGGCGAATTCGAGGGCGTCGACGGCATGCAAGACCTGACCCCCGGGCAGCGGCCAGCCCATCACGTCGTCCAGCTGGGGGCGCACCAGGACCTCGGCGGCGTCGTAGCGGGGCCAGCCCTTGGCGGCGAGCCGGGCGTCGAGGTCGGGCGGCTGGGTGAAGGGGGTGATGCGGACCACCAGCGGCAGGCCGGCGGCATGGAAGCTCCGGGCACTGCGGGCGAGCAGCTCGTCCACCGGCAGGGTGCCGGCCTCGAGGGCGTTGATGCAGCGGGCTCGCTTGGCCTGGCCGGGTGAGAGGCGGATCAGCCAGCCCTCGATGCGCGATTCCTGGGGCGGCGAGGTGGCGTTCAGGCCGGCCGCTTCGGCCTGTCGCCCGAGTTCAGCCAGCTCGTCCGCCTTCATGTCACATCGCCGCGATGCGGCGCACCATTTCCTTGGCGAACTCCACGAAGGACTGCGCGCCCTTGGAGGAGGGGTCGAACACCACACCCGGCAGGCCGTAGCTGGGGGCCTCGGCCAGGCGGACGTTGCGGGGGATCACGGTGTCGAAGACCTTCTCGCCGAAGTGGGCCTTGAGCTGCTCGCTGACCTGGTTCTGCAGCGTGATGCGGGGGTCGAACATGACGCGCAGCAGGCCGATGATCTGGAGGTCCGGATTCAGATTGGCATGCACCTGCTTGATGGTGTTGACCAGGTCCGAGAGGCCTTCCAGCGCGAAGTACTCGCACTGCATGGGAACGATGACGCCATGGGCCGAGCACAGGCCGTTCAGCGTGAGCATGGACAGCGAGGGCGGGCAGTCGATCAGCACGAAATCGTATTCGGCCTCGGCGGCCTTCAGTGCGGCCTTGAGGCGGCGCTCGCGACGCTCCAGCTCCACCAGCTCCACCTCGGCACCCGCCAGCTCGCGGTTGGCGCCCAGCACGTCGTAGCCGACCTGCTCGTTGCGCTGGCGGGCCTCGGCGATGGTGGAGGACTCCAGCAGCACGTCATAGACGCTCAGCTCCAGCGCGCGCTTGTCCACGCCGGAGCCCATGGTCGCGTTGCCCTGAGGATCCAGGTCCACCACCAGCACGCGCTGGCCGACCTTGGCCAGGCCAGCGGCAAGGTTGACGGTCGTGGTGGTCTTGCCGACCCCACCCTTTTGATTGGCAACGCAGAAAATCTTCATGAGGGCTCCCCCCTGTGCGCCGGCCCTGACGAGGGGCTCTTCCCGGTCGATCGACGGGGCCGGATCGGCCGGTCCGCTGGGACTCGCGGTACGCAATGCAGGGCTTGTGTGCTTGGTGGGCTATCGTACTTGGGAAGGCCGGCTCGCCTCAGGCTCAAGCGCGGGTTTTGATCCAGATGAGACAGCGCTGGGCATCCAGGCCGGGCACCTGGAGCTGTTCCACGTGAAACACATCGAGGTCCGCCGGCAGGGCGGCGAGCTCGTCCTGCGGGTGCTGACCCTTCATGGCCATCCAGATGGCGCCCGGCTTGAGGTGCTGGCGGGTGAGGGTGGTGAAGTCCAGCAGCGAGGCAAAGGCCCGGGAGGTGATGACGTCGAAGGGCGCCACCTGCAGCTCCTCCACACGCGAGTGGACGCCGTGGAGGTTGCTCAAGCGCAGTTCGGCCGCCACCTGCTGGATGAAGCTGGCCTTCTTGGCGACCGCGTCCACGCAGCTGACATCCAACCCGGGCTCGCAGATGGCCACCACGACCCCCGGCAGACCGCCGCCGCTGCCCACGTCCATCAGGCGTTGACCCGGCGTTGCGGCGAGGTGGCGGCGCAGGGCGGGGATCAGGCTGAGGCTGTCCACCAGATGTTGCACCAGCATGGCCTGCGGGTCGCGCACGGCGGTCAGGTTGTAGACCTTGTTCCACTTCTGGATCAGGCCCAGGTAGTCCAGGAGTTGCTGGAGTTGAACGTCGCTGAGGTCCAGCCCCAGGGTCTGGGCGGCATCGCGCAAGGGGGCGAAAAATTCGGAAGAGCTCATGCGAGGGTCATCTCTCAGATGCTGACGAGGGTGTGAAGGGAAATGAGGGCCGCGCCGGCTTGGCCCAGCTGCGCGGAGATCTGGTCCCGCAGGGTTTCAGCGCTCAGACCACGATCCGGCCAGGTGTGGTGGGCGTCGCGCACGACCCAGGGCTGCAGGCCCAGCGCCAGGGCGCCTTGGGTGGTGCCCTCGATGCAGCAATCCGACTGCAGGCCGATCAGGAGGGGCTGGGTGACGCCGCCTTGGGCCAAGGCCTGAACCAGCGACGGCACCTCCAGCGCATTGGGCACCGTCTTCGTGAAACGGGCCTCATCGGTCCGGGGTGTCAGGCGTGGGTCGATGTCGAATCCGGGCCCATCCATCGGGCCACCGGGCTCGCTGTGCTGAATCCACAGCACGGGCACGCCTCGATGACGCGCCCAGTCCACCGCCTGCCGGCAGGCCTGCACCAGGGCATCGCCGTCCGGCATCGGCGGGCACAGGCGCCCGTCGAAGGCGCCGCATTGAACGTCGATAACCAGCAAAGCTGCCTGGCGGAGGTCCGGAACGCCGAAGGCCGGGGTGGCGACCGTCATGCGAGCGCCTTGGCCTCGTCCGAGAAGCCCTTGAAGCGGCCTTTCTTCAGGTGCACCAGGAGCAGCGAGACGGCCGCCGGGGTCACGCCGGAAATCCGCGACGCCTGCCCCAGGGTTTCCGGGCGGTGCTTGTTGAGCTTCTGCCGAACCTCGAAGGAGAGGGCGGTCACCTGGGCGTAGTCCAGCTCCTCGGGCAGCTTGAGGTGCTCGAAGTGCGCGGCCCGGGCGACGTCTTCCGCCTGCTTGCTGATGTAGCCGGCGTATTTGACGCTGGTCTCCACCTGTTCGATGACGGCATCCGCCAGCGTGCTGCCCAGATCTGCCGTCAGTGTTTCACGTGAAACACCGGCTTCCGGCCGGGCAAGGGCGGCGACCTCGGCGACGGTGTCGTAGGCCACGCCGGGGCGGCGGAGCAGATCGACGAGGTTGTATTCGCGTTCGAGCGCCTTCCCGACCAGCCGCTCGGCGTCCGCCGCCTGCAGGATGCCGGGATGCACCCAGGTGCTCTTCAGCTTCTCTGTTTCACGTGAAACAGCATCACGCTTGCGATTGAAGGCCGTCCACCGCGCGTCATCGACGAGGCCCAGCTCCCGACCCTTTTCGGTCAGGCGCATGTCGGCGTTGTCCTCGCGCAGCTGCAGCCGGAACTCGGCGCGGCTGGTGAACATGCGGTAGGGCTCGGTGACGCCCTTGGTGATGAGGTCGTCGACCAGCACCCCCAGGTAAGCCTGCTCGCGACCCGGCAGCCAGGGCTCGCGCCCCTGCGTCTGCAAGGCGGCGTTCATGCCGGCGAACAGGCCCTGGGCGGCGGCCTCTTCGTAGCCCGTCGTGCCGTTGATCTGCCCGGCGAAGAAGAGACCCTGAATGGCGCGGGTCTCGAAGCTGGACTTCAGCTCGCGCGGGTCGAAGTAGTCGTACTCGATGGCATAGCCGGGGCGAAGGATGTGGGCCTCCTCCAGCCCGGGGATCGAGCGCACGGCGGCGAGCTGGATGTCGAAGGGCAGGGAGGTCGAGATGCCGTTCGGGTAGAACTCATGCGTGGTGAGCCCCTCGGGCTCGAGGAAGATCTGGTGCGAGTCCTTGTCGGCGAAGCGGTTGATCTTGTCCTCGATGGAGGGGCAGTAGCGCGGCCCCACGCCCTCGATCACGCCCGTGAACATCGGGCTGCGGTCGAAGCCGGAGCGGATGATGGCGTGCGTGCGCTCGTTGGTGTGCGTGATCCAGCAAGGCAGCTGGCGCGGGTGCTGGTCCGCCGTGCCCATGAAGCTGAAGACGGGCACCGGGTCGAGGTCACCGGGCTGCTCGGTGCACTGGGTGAAGTCGATGCTGCGGCCGTCGATGCGGGGCGGCGTGCCGGTCTTCAGTCGGCCCTGGGGCAGCTTCAGCTCTTTCAGGCGGCCCGACAGGCTCACGGCGGGCGGGTCGCCGGCGCGTCCGGCACTGAAGTTCTCCAGGCCGATGTGGATGCGGCCGTCCAGGAAGGTGCCCGCCGTCAGGACCACGGCCCGCCCGCGGAACTGCAGGCCGGATTGTGTGACGGCTCCGACCACGCGATCGCCCTCGACCATCAGGTCATCCACGGCCTGCTGGAACAGCCACAGATTCGGCTGGTTCTCCAGGCGGTGGCGAATGGCGGCCTTGTACAGCACGCGGTCGGCCTGGGCACGGGTGGCGCGCACGGCCGGTCCCTTGGAACCGTTGAGGATGCGGAACTGGATGCCGGATTCGTCCGTCGCGGCGGCCATGGCGCCGCCGAGGGCGTCCACTTCCTTGACGAGGTGTCCCTTGCCGATGCCGCCGATCGACGGGTTGCAGCTCATCTGGCCGAGCGTCTCGATGTTGTGGGTCAGCAGCAGGGTGCGCACACCCATGCGCGCCGCGGCCAGGGCGGCCTCGGTACCGGCGTGACCGCCACCAACCACGATGACGTCGAACTCTTGGGGATACAGCATGGCAAAGGCACGGGCCCCCAGCCGCGGCAGCAGCCTTGAGCCCGAGATCAGCAGCGGGGAAGGGGGGCGATTTTACCGGGGCCTGTGGATAAGTGCGAGCCCAACACCTTGCCGCCAGCGGGCTGTTGATCAGGCCCGCGCCTCCTGCCGGACGAAGCGGGCGGTGGCCGTCAGGGCGGCATCCAGTGGGGCAGCTTGCAGCTGCCAGCGCCGGGCGAGGGCGTCCGCAGCGGCGGTGTCGAACTGGGGGGCCTCCAGGAGAAAGTCCAGGCCTTCCGCGGACGCACCGCTCCAGGCGGCCATGCCCGGCAGACGCAGGACGGCGCGCATCAGCGGCAGGGGCAGCGCCAGGCGCGGCGCCCGCACGGACAGGGCCGCTGCCAGCTGGTGCACCAGGGCGTGGAAGCTGGGGCTGCTGCGGTCCAGCAGGAGGTAGTCGCCCGTGAGGATGTCGCTGTCCAGTGCGAGATGGGCGAGGAAGTCCGCCAGGTGATCCACGCTGACGAGGGGCAGCTGATGGCGGCGAGACCCGGGCAGGGCGCTGAGGCGGCCGCGCAGGAGCTGGCGGCACAGGGCATGCAGCGCCGCGTGGCGGGGCAGCTCCCCTTCGACGGAATGCCCGCAGACGGTGGCCGGATGGACGCACAGCCAGGGCCGGCCCAGCCGCGAGGCCCGCGCGCTCATGTGGGCCTGGGTTTCCAGCTTGCTGGCTTCGTAGCCACCGACCCGGCGGTAGAGGCGGGCCCAGTCGGGGGTGCCGGTGCCGGCCATGCCCAGGCGCTCGAGGTGCGGGCGATGCTGCGTCATGTAGCCTCCCAGGGCAATGAAGCGACCAGCATGGCCGCGCGGATCGGTCTGGGCGTCCCACAGAGCTTGCGTGGCCTGCACCTGGGCCCGGTGAGCCTCGGCGTGGCTCAGCCCCCACTCGAAGCGCGCCGCCAGATGGAGAACGACCCCGGGGCGCAGCCGACCGATGAGCGCCTGCGCTGTCACCGTGTCCTCCAGTCGATAGGGTGCGGTCTGCAGGCTCTCCAGCACGGGCCGGGGGATGCCGCGCGTCGCCAGCCAGGCCCGCAGGGTGGCCAGCTGAGGCTCGGGGTCGCGCAGGGCGAGCACCAGGCGCGTTTCGGGTGCCAGTTGCAGCAGACGGTGCAGCAGCCAGCGCCCGATCTGGCCGGTGGCGCCGGTGATCAGCATCGTGGCCGAGGTCGGGGACACGCGGGGCGCGAGGGGAGGTTCGATCGTCATGGAATGCATGCCTGAAGGAGCGGGGACGATGCGGATGCTCAGGCCTTGACTACACTCCAGGGTCAAGCCCCCGCGCTTCTTTTCCTTATCGCCGCCGTGCGTGGTGTGGCGCCAGGGATGGCGGGGGCGTCACCCGTCCGCCGGTCGCGCCCCATGCGATGGGCCTGGATGCCTGGAGTCCCGCATGCTCATTGGTGAGCTGGCCGCCGTCAGTGGTCTCAGTCATGACACCCTGCGCTTCTACGAACGTCAGGGCCTGCTGTCGGCCCTGCGCACGGACAAAGGCTATCGACGCTATGGCCCCGAGGCGGCGGCGCGCCTGACGCTCATTCGCCTGGCACAGGGCCTCGGCTTCAGCCTGGCGGAGATTCGGGAGGTGCTGCAGCAGATGGACGCCCTGCAGTCAGGGTCCCTGGAGGCGGGGCAGGTGCAGACCCTGCTGCAGGGCAAGCTGGCCCAGATCGATCAACGGCTGGCAGAGCTGCAGTCCCTGCGGGCTAGCCTGTCGGAGCAGCTCATGCGGGCCTGCCCCTTGCGGCTTGCGGCGGAGGCGCGCTGATGGAATGCCGTCCCCGCTGCGCTGCCTGCTGCATCGCGCCGTCCATCAGCTCCCCCATTCCCGGCATGCCGCTGATCAACGGCATCAGCAAGCCGGCCGGCGTGCGCTGCGTCCAGCTGGACGACGAGAATCGCTGCCGGATCTTCGGCCACCCCGAGCGCCCGGCGGTCTGCGCGTCCTTGCAGCCGTCCGAGCTCATGTGCGGCGAGAGCCGGGAGCAGGCCATGCGCTGGCTGGGCTGGATGGAAGAGCAGACCGCGCCGGATCTGCCGGGCTGACAGCCGCTGACGGCGAAAGTCAGCGGGCGGGGCGAAGCTCGAGGGCCAGGCCGCTGAACTCCATGGCCAGGGCATCCACCGCCAGGCGCAGGCGCCCCTGCGCCGGATGATGAAGCGTCACATGGCCGTCGTGGACGGCCACCAGCGGCGTCCAGCCCAGCTGACGGTGCAGCAGCAGGCAGGGCAGTTGCAGGTGATCCAGGGACGCCGCTTCCAGCCGCACGGCGCGGCTACGCAGGCCGGCACGCAGCGCGCTGAAGCAGAGTTGCTCGAGCCCGGCGGGGTTCTGGCGATCCGGGCAGGGCGTGACAGCCGGCGCGGGCAGGCCATGGTGAAGCGCGATGTAGGCCAGCGCGTCGGCGTCACTGGTGGCGGCAGGGGCCGCGTCTGGTGCGCTCCCGTGTTCGGCCTGGGGTGCCCAGCGCAGCGCCATCCTGTGCACGAGCCCGCTCAAGCGGCCGGTGGCACGGGGCATGCGTCAATGGGCAGGTACAAAGACAAGAGGCTGGCGGATGCCAGCCTCGAGGGGTAGTCTCATGGATAGATTACCAAGTGCCTTTGGGAGCGGGCTCCGGGTCGGTGGTCTGCCAGGTGCCCTTGGGCGCCGGATCAGACTCAGCAACCAGCCAGGTGCCCTTCGGCGCAGGCTGCGGATCGGTGGTTTGCCAAGTGCCTTTGGGTGCACCGGTATCTTCCCCGCCGCTAACAAACTGCCACTCGCTGTCGTTCAGTAACTCGAAGGTGCTCATGAATTTTCTCCAGTTGGCTCCAGTTGGAAGCTGGCTCAGACAATTGGACCATTGACAGCGGACGGCGACCACTGTCACACATTACACCCTAGGGATCATCCTTACCGGATCAACCCGAGCCGGAGCGCCTTCAGCACGGCCTGGTGCTTGTTGTTGCAGTCCATCTTGTGCATGGCATTGTTCAGGTGCAGCACAGCGGTGCGCTCGCTGATGCCAAGAATCCCGCCCACTTCCCAGGCCGTCTTGCCTTCCATGGTCCAACGCAGGCATTCCAGCTCACGCGGAGTCAGCGAAGGCAGCCGGGTCGCATCCCCTTCCAGCATCGTGGGAAGAAATACGCGCCAGGCGGCTTCCTGCGCATGAATGGCGAACAGTTGGAGGTCGGCCACCAGTCGAGTGAGCCCCGCGGCGTCCCCGGGCAGGGTATCGGGGCGATCGACCCCCATCAGGAAATGCTTGCCCTCGGGCAGATGCAGTGCGAGCGCAATGCCCGTCTTGTAGCCGAACCGGGCCTGCTCTTCCCACATGTGGGCCTTGCCGCTCTCGATGTACGTGCTCTGGCTCCAGATGATGGGAATGCTGTGACGCTTGCAGTGTTGCATCACAGGATCCTTCTTCCCTTGGTCAGGATCCAGGAAGGTGTCGTAATAGGCCTGAGGGGCGTTATCCACCGAAAAGAAATCGGCATTGCCCGGTCCGCGGTCGATGATCACCGTGGCCGACACCGTGCTGAACCCCAGGTCCTGCGCAAACCGCACGATCTCCTCGCGGAACTCGTCGCGATTCTTGGCTTCAAGCACCGATTGAAAACTGCCTTGCAGCATGAGGCCGGGGATCCCTCGGGAAGATTGGAGTTGTGCGGGAATTGTCAGCGCTCAGAGGACCCATTCTGCTAGGGTTTACAGCTAGCAACAACTTGCAGGTCTCAGCACACTGCGCTTACAGGATGATGCTCCCCACTCGTCATCCTCCACAACAAGCAAGACCTGTCGATGACACCTGCCTGGATTGTCTACGCGTGGCCCCGCCTGCTGTGCGCAACTGACGCGACACCGCAGCTGCAACTCGCCCACCTGAGCACCCGCGTCCTGGTGCCGGGCGATGCCGACCATCCCGCCATGGGCCAGACGCTCTGGAAGGGCGAATGGCAGCATGGCACCGCGGGCGTGGCCTGGGACTGGGTCCGGCTGCCGGTGGGCGTCGTGGCGATGGTGGATCCGATGTCCCTCGTGACCAATCTGCAGTTCCTCAACCCGCGCGGTGAGGTGCTCGCCCCCGCGGATTCCGCACGCCAGCTCAACGAGATCGTCCATGCCCTGCCCTGGCAGCAGGAGGTGCATCGCGCGCTCGGTCTGATGCACTAGCCCCTGCTCCGCCCGGCGCTCCTGCGCGACCAGCGGCCGGCATGAAAAAGGCGCCTCCTCGGAGGCGCCTTTGCTTTTGGAGGGCCGGAGCTCAGCGTGCCACGGCCAGGCGCATCGAGCGCGCGATGAAGAGCAGGCCGGCGATCGTCATGGCACCGCACACCAGCACCGACGGCAGCCACTTGGCGAGCGTCAGCCCCTCGCCCTTGAGCACCTGCAGCATCAGCGTGTTCTGGGCAAGACCCGGCACCCAGTAGTACCAGTCGGCCTCACCGCCGGGGTTCATCAGGCCCACCATCGGCGCCAGGCTGATCAGCGTCATCGCGAGGGTGGCGCTGGCCTGGGCCTCCTTGAAGGTCTTGGTGCGCACGGCCATCGCCATCAGCAGCGCGCCCACGCCGGCCGCGAGGGGCAGCTGCACCGCCAGGCAGCGCAGGGCCTCGCCCCAGCCGAACTGGAACATGGCCTGGAGGCTGTCGCTCTGGATCAGATACTGCGCCGGCAGGAAGCTGAGGTTGGCCAGCGCCGCCACGGCAATGCCCGACAGCGCCACCGCGCCCCACTTGCCCATGACCAGCGCCATCGGCGAGGCCGGGTTCATCAGCAGCGGCTCCAGCGAGCCGCGCTCGCGCTCGCCGGCCGTGCTGTCCAGCGCCGCGGTGAGGGCGCCGTAGAGCACGGCCATGATGATGAACATCGGCACGATGCTGGTGATGCGCGTCGCGCGGGCCTGCGCGCTGGCCAGGTCCCGCTCCTCGATGTCCACCGACTGCAGCAGCTCGGGCGACACGCCGCGCAGGGCGAGGTGCAGGCCGGCGCGCTCCTGGTTGAAGCCGCGCAGCAGGCGCTGGACGCTGCCGACAGCCACCTGGGCGCGCTGGTTGGCGCTGTCGCTGACCACCTCGACGGTCGGGCGCTCGCCCTCCAGCAGTTGCTGCTCGAAGTCCTTGCCGATGACCAGCACGGGTTCGAGCAGCTGGGTCGCCCGCAGCTTCTGCTCATAGTCCGCCGGGGCGGTCTTGAGGGTGTAGGTCTGGCGCAGCAGGTAGTTCTCGAGCGTGGGGGCGTGCTCCAGGCCGGCGACCATCAGCTCGCGCTTCTCGGCCCGCTCCTCCAGCGAGGCGATCAGCCCCGAGAGTGCTGCCAGCATCAGCGGGCCCATCATGACCGCGGGCACCAGCATGCGCAGCAGCGTGCGGCGGTCGCGGACGGCGTCCACGAGCTCCTTGAACAGCACGATGCGCACATGGGCGAGGAAGGAAAGGGGCGGGCGGTCAGGCGTCATCGACGTGTCCTTGGGCGCGGGGGCGGAGGGGCTTGCTGAAAGGCTCATGCCAGCGCCTCCTCGGTGGATTCGTCAGCGAAGGCCAGCTTCACGAAGGCCTCCTCGAAGCGGGTCTCGCCCGTCTGGGCCAGCAGCTCGGGGACGCTGCCCTGGGCGACGGCGCGGCCGCGGGCCATCACGACCACGTGGTCGCACAGCTGTTCGACCTCCTGCATGATGTGGCTCGAGAAGACGATGCACTTGCGGCCGCCCTCGGGCGATCGCAGATGCCGCAGGGCGTCGCGCAGGCCGCGCGTGGCCAGCACGTCCAGGCCGTTGGTGGGCTCGTCCAGCACGATGTTGGCCGGGTCGTGCACGAGGGCGCGGGCCAGGGCCGTCTTCATGCGCTCGCCCTGGCTGAAGCCCTCGGTGCGGCGGTCCAGGATGCGGCGCATGTCCAGCAGCTCGGCCAGGACGTCGGCGCGATCGTTGGCGGCGTCGCTGTCCATGCCTTGCAGCCGGCCGAAGTAGACGATGTTCTCGCGGGCCGTGAGGCGCGGGTAGAGCCCGTGGGCATCGCCCAGGATGCCCATGCGGGCGAGGGCGCCGCGCGGCTGCTTCAGCACGTCGATGCCATCGACCTCGAGCCGTCCCTGGTCGGGCGGGAACAGCCCGGCCAGCATGCGCAGCGTGGTCGTCTTGCCGGCGCCGTTGGGCCCGAGCAGGCCCGTGATGCGGCCGTCGGGTGCGTGGAAGCTCAGGGACTGCACGGCCTGCACCACGCGCTTGGGCGGACGCTTGAACAGCGACTTGCCGCCGGCCTGGGTGATGAACTGCTTGGAGAGTTGGTCGATGCGGATCACGGCTGCACCTCCGTGCGGACGATGGGCTGGAAGGCGGGCGGGCGCGGGATGCGCATGGCGCAGCCGGCGTCCTGGGGCAGGGCGGTGTCGTCGGTCCTGGCGTCGATGAAGCGGTACAGCACCTCGCTCATGCAGCCCAGGCCCATCACGCCGTGGCCGGCCTGCGGCACGACGATGTGCTGGGTCTTGGCGCCCAGGGCCTTGGCGATGCGCTCGGCGTGGCGCGGGGGCGTCACCGGGTCGGCGCCGCCGGACAGCAGCAGCACCGGGCTCTGCGCGGGCGGCACCTGGTAGAAGGCCGCCGGCACGTCGGCGCGCGGCCAGTCGCGGCAGACGCGCTCGTACAGCTCGGCGTCGATGCGGCCCATGTCGCGGGACGGCGTCTCGCCGCTCTTGCCCAGGCGGGGGGCGTCCTCGGCGCAGATCACCGAGAAGTGCATGCCCATGGCCAGTCGCGTGGCCTTGTTGCTGGCCATCGAGCCGCCCAGGCCGCCGAGGAAGTCGAACTGCCCGCGGGATGCGGACTGGATGGCCGCCGGCAGCATGGACGTCATGGCCGGCACGTACAGCGGGCCGCGGATCACGCGCAGCAGGGCCGTGCGCGTCAGCGTGAACGTGGCCGGCTCATTCGTGACCGGATGCCGCACCGTGACGCTGCGGGGCAGCGAGGCCAGCACCTGCTCCCACTGCTGGCGCAGCTGCGGGTAGCGTTTGGCGCAGGCGGGCTCGCCTTCGCAGGCCGTGAACTCGGCGTCCAGCGCCGCCTGCACATCGGTGGAGAGGCTTTCGGGCAGCACCAGGTCCGGCGGCGCGACGCCGTCGATCACCGTGCGGCGCACGCGCTGGGGGAACTGCCGCTGGTACTCCAGCGCCGCCCGCGTGCCGTAGGAGCCGCCGATCAGGTTCCAGCGCTCGGCGCCCAGCGCGGCCCGCACGGCGTCGAAGTCCTGCATCGCGAGGGTCGTGCTGAAGAAGCGCAGGTCGCCGTAGGGCAGCTTCTTCAGCTGCTCGCGGCACGCGTCCACCCGACGCAGGCTCGCCGCCTCGTCGGCCACCTGCGACAGCGGCAGCCGGGATTCATCGGCGCATTCCAGCGGGGCGGACTTGCCGGTGCCGCGCTGGTCGATGAAGACCAGGTCCCGGCGGTTGTTGAGCCGGGCCAGACGCGACATCACCATCGGAGCGATGCCGATGGCGCTCTGCCCGGGGCCGCCCGCGAGCATCACGACCGGGTCCGGCTGCTTGTTGCGGGCCATCGCCGGCACCACGAGGTAGTGGATCTCGACCTGCGGCCCGTCCGGCCGTGCCGGATCCAGCGCCCGCTGGACCGAGCCGCACTGCAGCTCGTTGGGAATGCCGTCGATCCGGCAGGCCTTCGTCGCGGCCTCCGCCCGGTGCTGGGCCCCCAGCAGGGCCGTCAGCAGGCCGGCCAGGATGGCGAGCCGTCCCCCGTGCCGTGTTCGGCAGATCTTCATCATCGTCCTTCCCCGGGCCGCTCAGGCCCTGTGTGTTGGCATGGGGCGGATTATGGGAAGACTGGCGAGGGGCCGCCGGGAACTTGCGGTGAATGGCAGGGAGGTGCGGCGACTGGCGGGAATCGGGGGGCCGGCGGCACGGCGGCCGGCTCGCCGGTGTCAGTCGGGATACCTCAGCAGCACCCCCGCGAAGAGGCACGCCAGGGCCTCTCCCGCCTCGGGCGCCAGCGAGGGGCTCCGCCAGGCGCGGCCGGGCTGCAGGGTCTCCAGCGCGGCGACCTGCGCGCCGGATGCGTCCGAGACGAGGAAGGCGGGGGCCGGGCTGGCCAGATGGATCTCATGACCTGGCACGTCCTGGATCTGCATCTGCAGCACCTGCCCGTCGATGCGCAGCTCGCCGTGGGCCGGCCGCCATTCGTCGCTGAGGCTGAGCTCGGCCACCTGCGATCCGCCGGTGCAGCGGCAGCGCAGGGTGGTGACCGCGTCCGGCAGAAGCCCGAGCCGGCTGGTCAGAGAGGACTGGCGGCGGCTGTCGCAGCGCCCGTCCCACGCGGTGGCCGCCTCGAAGCGGAAGCGCAGGTCCCAGCCCTCGGTGGTCCTCCCGAACGGCCCCAGCGTGAAGCCCTCGGTGCTCACCGCGCTGCGGCGGACTTCGTCGACGGCATAGGGGCCCAGGCGGAAGGCCTCGACCGGGCTGCTGCCGAGCCCGTGCTGGCGCCAGCCACTCCGATCGCTGGCGGGGAGCCTCTCGGCCTGCGCTTCCCAGCCCGCGTCCAGGACGATGGGCCGCGGCGGTGCCGGTGGAGGCGGGGGCTCCGCAAGGCTGGCGCCCGAGGCCATCAGCAGGCCGAGCAGGAGGAAGGGGCGTCGTGCCAGGGCGGCGAGACCGTGCTGGCGTGGCTGGCGAGGGTGTGAGGAAGGCATGGGTCGTCGATGAAGGCTGGGGTCCGCTCATGACACCACGACGCGGTGACCGGACGGGGCGCCCGCCGTCCTGGTGCCCTCTGGCAGTACCAGGAGTAGTCCACCACAATACCAGTCTTCTCCAAGCGCGAGTTGCCGAACCGCCATGCCTGCCCCTCGATTCCGGATCCGCCCGCCCACTCCATGGCTCGTCCGCCTCGCCCTGCTGGCCGTGGCCTTGCCTGCCGCCGCTGCCGACGGTCCGAAGGCGGAGCCCGCCGGTCCTGTCGACGCCCGCCGGCCCCGGGTCGCCCTGGTCCTGTCCGGCGGTGGGGCGCGGGGCCTGGCGCACATCGGCGTCCTCAAGGTGCTGGAGGAGTTGCGGGTGCCGGTGGATCTCGTGGTGGGCACGAGCATGGGCGCCGTCGTGGGCGGGGCCTACGCCGCGGGGCGCCGGGCCGACGAGCTGGAAGTGCTGATGCGCGGGGCGGACTGGGACAACATCCTGGCTGACCGCCCCCCACGGGACGAACTGAGCTTCCGGCGCCGGGAGGACGACCGCCTCCTGGCCTCGCGGGTGGAATTCGGGCTGAGCCCGCAGGGCGTTCGCCTGCCCAGCGCGGCGGCGGGCAACAGCGGGCTCGAGTTCACGCTGCAGCGCCTGCCGCCGGCCGCCGACCACGACACCCCGGTCAGCCAGCTGCCCATGCCCTTCCGGGCCGTGGCGACGGACCTGCTGAACGGGCAGATGGTGGTGCTGGCCGACGCACCGCTGCGCCAGGCGATCCGTGCCTCGATGGCGGTGCCCGGTCTGTTCACGCCGGTGCGGCTGCAGGGGCGCCTCATGGTGGATGGCGCGCTGGTGCGCAACCTGCCGATCGACGTGGCCCGGCAGATGGGCGCCGAGCTCATCATCGCGGTCGACGTCGGCTCGCCGCTGCTGGAGGAGTCGCAGATCCAGAGCGCCCTGGGCGTGGCGGACCAGATGCTGAAGATCCTGACCTCGCAGAACGTCGAGCGCTCGCTGGCCGAGCTGCGGCCGCAGGACATCCTCATCCGCCCCGCGCTGAAGGACATCGGCCTGACCGACTTCCAGCGCAGCGAGCAGGCGCTCGAGGACGGGACCGCCGCCGCCCGCGCGGTCGCGGCGCGTCTGCAGGCGCTGTCGCTCAGCGGCGAGGACTACCGCCGCCACGAGGCCGCCCGCGAGCGGCACCGGGCCCTGGGACAGCAGTCGGCGCCGGTGCTGGCCGCGGTCCGGCTGGAGGGCGTCGATCCCGGCCGCGTCGAGGCCCTGCAGCAGGCCCTGCCCCTGAGCGTCGGGGCGCCGGCCTCGCTGCAGCAGGTGCAGCAGGCCACGGCGACCCTGTACGGGCGAGGGGACTTCGAGCGCGTCGAGCCCCGCATCGAGGACCAGGACGGCCAGCGGCAGGTGACGTTCGAGCTCACGGAGGCTCGGTGGACGCGCAGCCGCGTGCGCCTGGGCTTCGAGGTGGCCAGCCAGTTCGAACGCGCCACCGAGTACACGCTCTCCGGCCTGCACACCCTCAGCTGGGTCAACGACTGGGGCGCCGAGCTGCGCACCGGCGCGAAGCTCGGCTTCAGCCGCCAGCTCCAGAGCAGCTGGTTCCAGCCGCTGGGTCCGGGATCGCGCTGGTACCTCGAGCCGAGCCTCAGCGTCTCCGCGACCACGGTGAACCTGGAGAAGCAGCTGGCGTCCGTGCGGGTGCGCAACGGCGCGGTGTCGCTGGGGCGCCAGCTGGGGGATTGGGGCACCGTCGAGCTGGGGGCCGGCCGCAAGCACACGCAGATGACGCTGCAGGGAACGCCCAACCTCTTCGACGAGCGCTATGCCTACGGGCGCGGGCGCGTGGACACCCTCGACGCCATGGCCTTCCCCACCGCGGGCCAGCTGCTCGATCTGCAGGTCCAGCGCATCCGGGGCCGCGACGACACGGTCACCCTCAGCTGGCAGGCCAAGGGCATGCAGGCCTTCCGCCTGGGCGACTGGGCGGGCCATGCCTACGTGAACCTGGCCGACGTCGCCAAGGGCTCGCCCCTGTATTCGCAGGAGGTGCTGGGCGGCTTCCTGCGGCTGTCCGGCCTCGCGCCCCAGGCCTATGACCAGGTGAAGTCCCATGCCTTCGCGCGCCTGGTGATGGCCCGCAAGATCGGCGAGATGCCGACGGGCCTGGGCGGGGCGCTGCGCTGGGGCTTTTCGCTGGAGACGGCCCGGGAGCTGCCTTGGCCGGGCGATCCCACGCAGCTGAAGCTCGGCGAGCAGGCGCGCCGGCAGCCCTGGTCGACCCAGGCGGGCAGCGTCTTCCTGGCCGTCGACACCCGATTCGGCCCGGTCTACGTGGCGCATGGCGGGACCCGCGGGGGCAGCCGGGCGACCTACTTCTTCATCGGCCCGGTGTGGTGAGCCCCGCCCGGTGGCCCGGGCAGCGGCCGGGTAGCGCGTCACGCGCCCGCCCGGCGCACCGGGTGCTGCTGCCGGCCTTTGACACCGGCTTTCGGGCGGGGGCTCCCTACGCTGGCCCGCCTTCTGCAACTTTCTTCGCGACGACCATGACCCCTCACAAGCTCTCGATGACCTGCCTGGTCCTGGCACTCGCCGCCTGTGGTGGCGGCGAAGGCCACCTGCCCACGCCGCCCCTGCCCAAGCCGAATGCGCTCCTGAACGAGTCCAACCTGCTGGAGGCCGCGGCCGTCGCCTACGTCGGCAATGCCATGAGCTG
Organism: Burkholderiaceae bacterium; assembly: GCA_041912595.1. Taxonomy (GTDB): domain Bacteria; phylum Pseudomonadota; class Gammaproteobacteria; order Burkholderiales; family Burkholderiaceae_C; genus Roseateles_B. The sequence goes on along the minus strand of JAYRMR010000031.1, from coordinate 17,329 downwards.
GGCCGACTACGCCGTGCTGTACGACGACCTGTTCCGGGGCTACCAGGTTCAGCTCGTGGACGGCACCTACCCCTGCGCCCGGGGCGGCTCGGTCAGCTTGAAACGCCAGGACCAGCGCTGGGTCTACACCGTCAGCAACTGCCTGACGGCCCGCCTCAACGTCGGGTCCGGCAGCTTCGAGGTCGACGCCAGCGACGCCGCCGCCAAGGGGCAGATCCACGTGCGCATGGACCGGCTGAAGCTGCTCGGGCTCTGGGCCAACGCCCCCGAGCTGTACTTCTCCGGTCACTACCTGCACGACCTGGCCGCGGGCGGCGAGCCGTCGGAGCACGTGCCCGAGGCCACGCTCACCGTGCAGAGCCCGGTGAGCACGCGCGAGTACACGGCGATCGCCCGCACCCCCGCGACGAGCCACTTCCGCGTGAAGTCGTCGGCCTTCCCCGTCGCGATGAAGGTCGCCATCGAAGCGCAGTATGGCGGCGAGTACGTGGCCAGCGCGGACGACGGCACCACGATCTCCATCAGCCTCTCGGGCACCTACCGCTCGATCGCGCTGCGGACGTCGCCGGGGGCCAGCCCGCTGGTCACGCGGCTGTACACCGACGCCGAGTTCAAGGCCGCCGTCCAGCGCGCGGTGCCCTGAACGTGGGGCGAGGGCGGTAGCGCCTGGCGCCACCGGCGGTAGCGGCGTTCGCATCGAGGCTGCAAATCCTAATGCGCCAGTGAGGTGGCTCCCGACACTGCAGGGGCTGCGCCAGGGAGGCGCGGCGTTCCGCCAACTTCCGCCAACTTCCGTCGATGCCATGACCCACTCTCACGCCCCCTACGCGCTCGCCCTGTGTGCCCTGCTGACCGCCTGCGGCAGCGGATCCCCCATTGAGCCCGTCGAGCCCGCGCAGCTGAACGCCACCAACCTCGTGGACGCGCTGGCCGTTGCCCAGCGCGCCCAGGACAGCGTGCTCGTGGTGAACCAGCTGTTCCGGCTGGCCTCCATCGAGCTGCTGACCGATCTGCCCGCGAAGACGGCGGGCGCCTGCAGCGGCGGCGGTGACTTCAGCTACACCGGTAGCGGCCAGCAGCACAGCCTGCAGCTGCGCCAATGCCAGCTGAAGGACTACCGCTATCGCAAGGGCAGCCTGGGCTACGTCGAGGCCGCCGACCGCAACACGCTGACCCTCACCGACGTCGGCTTCGACATGCCGCTCATCAGCCTGAGCTTCGACGTCGCCGGCACGGTGGTGGAGTCGCAGATGGCGATGCAGCCGAAGCGCGTGGTGGGGGACGTCAAGGTCTCGGCCGGCGCCGTCAGCGACAGCTGGAAATACACCCTGACGAGCCAGCCAGGTGCGTCGGGCGAGGTTGTCGTGGGAGAGATGAGCCTGCAGACCTCGAGGCTGCCGTTCTCGATGGCGATGCAGTGGACCGTCGAGAAGCCGGGCGTCACGCTCCGGGCGCCGGACGGCTCCTCGGTCACGGTGGTCTCGTATGACGGCCTGCGGGGCGTGGCGGAACTGGGCGCCCCGGGTCGCTCGCCGACGCGGCAGGAGTTCACCAGCGCCGAGCTGCAGGCCGCGCTGAAGCGCTGGACCTACTGAGCGGGGCGTGGGTCGGGCCCGGATGCGGTGGCAGGGGCTGGCATGCCCCTGGTGCCGTAGCAGGTTTCCACACATCCTGCTGACGCAGGCTTTCTGACGGCCGGCGGGCAATGGCGTATCGTCGGCGCCTTGCCCACTTCGGTGCGGGCCTGAGGGCCGGCACCCACTCAGGAAGGAAACCTGCATGAAGCTCTATTACAGCCCAGGCGCCTGCTCGCTGTCCCCGCACATCGCCCTCCTCGAAGCCGGCCTGCCCTTCGAGGCCGTGATGACCAGCACCAAGACCAAGAAGCTGGCCGACGGCACGGACTTCTTCACCATCAACCCCAAGGGCTCCGTGCCGGTGCTGGAGCTGGACAACGGCGAGCGCCTGACCGAAGGCCCGGCCATCGTCCAGTGGATCGCCGACCAGGCTCCGGACAAGCAGCTGGCCCCCGCCAATGGCACCTGGCCGCGCTACCGCCTGCAGGAATGGCTGAACTACATCACCAGCGAGCTGCACAAGGGCTTCTCGCCCCTGTTCAACCCCGCCACGCCGGAAGACGCCAAGCCGATGCTGCGCGAGGCCCTGCTCAAGCGCATGGCCTGGGTGGACAGCCAGCTCGAAGGCCGTGACTACCTGCTGGGCAGCCAGTTCAGCGTGGCCGATGCCTACCTCTTCGTGGTGAGCAACTGGGGTCAGTACGTCGGTGTGGACATCAGCGGCTTCGCGCACCTGGGCGCCTTCCGCGGCCGTGTGGCCGCCCGCCCGGCCGTGCAGGCCGCGATGAAGGCCGAAGGCCTGATCAAGTAAGCCGGCCGCCCGGCGCCCGGCCCGCTATCGGGCGCGGGCGCTGCCACGCAAAAGGCGCCCCGCGGGGCGCCTTTGTCATGGTGATGCCGGAGCCTCAGCCCTTGCGAGCCGGCTTGAGCAGGCCTTCGCAGGTGGCGCGCTGCTGGTCGGCGGTGTCCACCTTGGCGCAGACGCCCTCCAGCTGGCCGCGCAGCTTGCCGAGGGTGGCCTCGTGCTGGCCGCCCTTGTTCCAGGCCTGCAGGTCGGTGCCCACCTTCTTCAGCGAGCGGGCGCTGCGCTCGTAGAACGCGCCCTTGTCCTTCTCGGCCTCGGCGAAGAGCTGGCCGGCCACCTTCTCGATGCGGGCGGCGTCCTGCGGCGCCAGCTCGACGAGCGCGGCCAGGTAGGTCGCGCCCCACTGCAGGCGCGTGGCGGGGCCTTCGCTCTTGTTGAAGGCCTCCTCGTACCAGCGCAGGGCCTCGTCCTTCTTGCCCTGCTTCTTGGCGTTGCCGCCCAGCATGCTCATCAGGTAGTAGGGCGAGTGGCTCTTGGCGAGGCTGGACTTGAGCAGCGCATCGCTTGCCTCCCACTGGCCGGTGAGGCCCAGCAGGCCGGCGGCTTCGGTGATCACGGCCTGGCGCTCGTAGCCGTCGGTGATCTCCTTGTCCAGGCGGGCGGCGGTGTCGCGCACTTCCTGCAGCAGGGCGGGGTTCAGCTTGGGATGGCGCTCGTCCTTGGGCAGGTCGATGCGGGCCAGCTCCACGCGGGCGCTCAGCGCGGCCAGGCGGTCGGCGCGGGACAGACTCGCGTCGGCTTCCAGACGCTTCAGGGCCGCCTCGTACTTGTCGATCAGCGCCTGGCGCTCCGGACCGGCCTTGGGGGCCAGGCTGCGGACGATCTCGGGCGCGCCGTAGCTGAGGGTGTCCGTCTGGGCGCGGGCGTCGGCGGCGCTGGCCAGCACCTTGTTCACACGTTCGGCCAGGGCGGCATCGACCTTCAGGCCCTTGCCGTCCTCATTGGCCGCCAGGGCCTTGAGCCACAGGCGCGTGCCGGTCTCGGCGTCCGCGCCCTGGGCGCCGGCCGCCAGCTGCGCCAGCAGGGCCGGGCGCTGCGCCGCGGGCACCAGCTGCTGCTCGTCGGTCTCCCAGGAATAGAAGCCCAGCAGCTTCCACTCGTTGGCGCTGAGCTTCTTGCCGCCGCGGGCATCGGCCAGCACGGACTTGATCGGCCGGCCGCCGGCCAAGCCCAGTTGCAGCACCTTCATGACCTGCGCGGCATCCGCCTCGCCCGGCAGGCGCGTCAGCTCCTGGCCGTCGTTGCTGAAGAGGATGAGCGTGGGATAGCCCCGCACCTTGAAGCGCGTGCCGAGCTTCTGTGCGCCGGGGACGTCGCCGTCGAGGTGCACGGCGACGATGCTGCGCGTCTGCTCGATGAAGTCCTGGCGGTTGAACAGCGTCGCCTTGAGCTGGTTGCAGGGCGGGCACCACTTGGCGCCCCAGTACAGCAGCACGGGCTTCTTCTCGCTGCGGGCCTGGGCGAAGGCCTTCTCGATGTCGGCATCGCCGGCGGCTTCCTGCCAGGACACGCTGCTGGCGGTGGGCGCTGCGGCGCTGACGGGCAGGATGCAGGAGGGGCTGAAGGCGGCCAGGCTCAGCAGGCCGGCGCAGGCCAGGGAGGTGGGGCGCAGGGAGGCAGGAAGCTTCATGCGTTCATGCGCTCGTCTCGTGGACGAGCGGTGTCGGGTGAAGAAGCGCGCATTGTGAACCCAAGCCCGCCACGGTGCCTATGCGGGCTCGTCCGGGCGATCTGCGCAAAGGGCATAAGGCCGGTCCGTGGGCCGCTCAGAGCTTCAGGGACATGCCGATGGACTGCGGCGCCGTGGGCTGGAAGCCGAACTGCGCGTAGAGCCGGTGGGCCTCGCCGTCGGCGATCAGGCTGACATAGGCCGTGCGCGGCGCGTGGGCATGCAGCCAGTCGCACAGGGCGCCCATGATGCGCTTGCCCAGGCCTCGGCCCTGGTGCTGCGGCAGCACGGCGATGTCCACCACCTGGTAGAAGCAGCCGTCGTCGCCGATGACGCGCCCCATGCCGACGACCTCGTCCCCCTGCAGCAACTGGACGCCGAAGAGCGTCTGGCGCAGGCCGCGCGCGGCGGCCGTGTCGCTCTTGTCGCTCAGGCCCGCCTGCTGGCGCAGATGGCGGTAGGTGGAGACGGTGGGCGTCTGCTTCAGCAAGGTGTAGGCAGGGGTCATGGCGGGTGCTCCGGGCCGGACGAGGCATTGTGGGGAGCGGCGGGCCGGCAGCCAAAGGCCATGGCGCCGTCGTCAGCCCGGGGCCGGATCCTGCGGGCCCTCGACATCGCCCAGCCAGGCCTGGGCGTCGTCGTCGGGCGCCGGCTCGCAGGCATGGCGCGCGAGGGCCATCCAGGTGGCGAAATCGGGCTGATGGGCCCGGCGCGGGGCGGGGCGGGCGAGTTCCAGGTGCTGGGCGTGGGCGATCAGCACGCCGAAGTCGGCCGGGATCTCCTGGGGCTCGGCGATGCCGGCCTGGAGCACGAACCAGCACTGGCTGCTGAGCGCGAGGTAGGCCTGCGACTTGGCGGGCCGGCGCAGCTCGCCCAGCAGGTCGGCGCGGCGGACCTTGATCTCGTGCACGGCGACGTCGAGGTAGTCCGGCACCGTGGTGTGGCGGAGGGAGAACACATCGGGCATGGCCTGGACCCAGCGCGGCCGCTCCCGCGCGGGCGGCGCGGCGGTCTCGATCAGTGGGGTGGGCGCGCCGGGCGCCTCGGCCGCCCCCGGCAGGCCGGCCCGCAGCGTCAGGCCACGCCAGACCACGCGCCCGGCCCGCTGCAGCTCCAGCGCCACGCGGCCGACGAGCTGCTCGTGGGCATCCCGCGCCCGGGGGTTGCGGTCCAGCGTCGCGGCCAGGGCCTGGACGCCGGCCTCCGTGACGCGCAGCCGCTCGCGGCCGTCCTCCTGCAGACGCTCCAGCAGGCCGGCGGCCAGCAGCTCCACCTCGATCAGGTCCTGGCAGGGCCAGCCGGCACTGCGCCAGATCTCGCGCAGCCGGCGCCAGTGCGGGGTTCCGAGGGCCATGGTGCTGCCTTCAGTCGAGCAGGGGCGCCTGGGCGTCGGCCGCCTGGCGCGCCGGGCTGGCCTGCGGGGCGAACTGGGCCCAGGCCACGCCCAGCAGGGTCAGCGCGGCGCCCAGCAGCTTGGCGGTGCCGAACTGCTCGCCGCCGGCCACCCAGGCCGCGAGGCCGGCGATGGGCGGCATCAGGTAGATCAGCGGGGCCGTGCGGGCCACGCCGCGCCGGGCGTTGACCCAGCCCCAGGCCAGCCAGCTCCCGAAACCGATGCCCACCACGGCCCACAGCGCGCCCAGCCACAGCCCGGGCGTGACGGCGGACCAGTCGGTGTGCAGGGCGGCCGGCACGGCGTAGAGCAGCACCGGGGGCGTCGCGGCGAGGCTGGCGTAGCACATGACCAGCACCGGCCCGTGCCGCTCGATCAGCGGCTTGGCGGCCACCGTGTAGTAGGAGAAGAGGGCCGCCGCGACCAGCAGCACGGCATCCCCGCCGCCCGCCCGCCAGTCGGCCGCCAGCAGCTTGTCGGACATGAACAGCAGCGCCCCGCCCACGGCCAGGCCGATGCCCACGAGTTGCGCCCGCCGCAGCGGCTCCAGCCCCCAGGCGCGCAGGATCAGCAGCGTGAAGATGGGGCCGCAGGCCAGCAGCACGGAGCTGGAGAAGGGCGTGGACCAGTGCACCCCGAAGCTCGACAGCACCAGGTGCAGCCCCTGGCCCAGCAGGCCCAGGCGGAGCAGGGCCCAGGCGTCCGCGCGGGACACGCGAGGCCAGCGCAGGCCATGCCGGTGCAGCAGCAGGCCGATCACCAGCAGCGGCATCAGCGTGAAGCGCAGGCACAGGAAGCCGCCCGGGCCCATGGCGGCGAGCAGCGCCTTCTGCAGGGGAAAGTTGAGGCCCCAGGCCAGGATGACGAGGAGTCCCGCCAGCAGGGCGAGACGGGAGGAGGGGGCGGTGGCGGGCATGCCCGGATCTTGCCAGCGCCGGCCGCCGCCGGCTGTCAGGAGCGCGGCACCCCGGTGCCGCGCGCAAGAAAAAACCCCCTGGCCGGGAGGCGCAGGGGGTTCTTGGCGTGAGCTCCGGGGAGGCCCCGGATCAGCGCAGGGCGATCAGGGCTCGATGAAGCTGCCTTCGACCGCGCCGGGCGTGCCGCTCAGCAGGATCGTGTAGACCTTGCCCGAGGTCAGCGTCTTCTTGATGGTGAAGACGGTCGGGGCACCAGCGCGCACGTCGAACTGGATCTCGCTCGTGGTGTTGGCCTGGTAGCTGTCCGACAGGGTGCCGGGAGCCACGCCGCTCACCACCGGGGAGGCGTTGACGTACAGGGCGACATTGCCGAGGCCGGCGACGCCGTTCAGGATGCGCACCTTGGCGGTGTTCAGGGCCGACGGCAGGGCGTTGTCTTCCTTGATGGCGGTCAGCGTCGGGGCGGACGCGTCACCCCAGATCAGCATGCCGTAGACCGTGCTGCGGTCCAGGGCGATCTGCTTGGAGGCCTGCGCCACGCCATTGACCGACCAGTCGACCTTGACGCCGTTGGTCACGGTGATGTCGCTGTAGCTGGGCGAGACGGCGGGCGAGCCGGCGTTGGTCAGCGAGGCGACGCCGTTGAGCGAGGCGGACACGGCCGAGGTGCGGGGCAGCGCGGAGATCACGCGGACCTTGGCCAGGCCGTTCTCGTACTTGGTGACGGTGCCCTTCTGGCCCAGCAGCAGGCCGTTGACCATCACGCCGCCGGTGGCGCTGGTCAGCACCAGGGTGTTGACCTTGGTGGAGTCCAGGGTGACGCTGGGGATGTCCAGGCGCAGATCGGTCTTGCTGCCCGCCGCGGTGACGCGGATCTGGTACGTACCGGACGTCAGCGTGCGGTAGGCGTCGCCGTTGCCGGGGATCAGGCTCGAGGCCGTCGGGGTGGCGTCGGCCAGCGAGGCGCCCGGGGCGGTCACGTAGACGTCGACGTTGCCCGAATCCGAGGCCAGGTTCAGGGTCAGCAGCTTGGTGCTGCCGCTGGCCGGCTCGGTTTCCGACTCGTTCAGCAGGCGGGTGGCCATCGAACCGGTGTTGCCGAAGGCGATCAGGGTGTAGTTGCCGTCCTTGATCAGGTTGCTCAGGGCCGGGGTCGACAGCAGGGTCGACGTGCCGCCGATCAGCAGCTCGGACGTGTTGCTGCCGGTGCTGATGCTGGCGTAGCTGGCCACGGTGCCGAAGCCGATGCCGGTGTTCACCTTGGTGTCGTTGACCTTCAGGTCCAGCGACGAGTAGCCGACGCTGGCGTTCAGCAGACGCACATTGGTGTTGCCGTCATTGCCGCCGCCGCCGCTGCCGCAGGCGCTCAGCGCCAGGGTGCCGATCATGGCGAGGGCGCTTGCCCATCGAGTGAATCTCATCAAACGCTCCAGTTCTCCGTTCGCACCCCATCGAGGGCACGCATGAATCGAGTACGCGACAGCCCGGGGCTGCCGGCGTCGACTGCGGGCGATTGTAATGAGATGGCCTGACGCTGTCGGCGAGCCGGGGCGAAGGCCGTTCCGTAAAGATTTGCTGCCCCCGCCGCGGGCACCGGCGGGCCTGTGGCCGCCGCTAGAGCCGGCTCTCCAAAGCAGGGTTGCCCGCCATGGGGTGCGCGGGGGCCGCTGCTAGCATCGTCCGCGACCTCGGGCCGCCGGCGGTGGCCTGCCTGTGCACACAACAATCATGAAGGAGACCGCCATGGCCTACGAGCATCTGCTGGCCCCCCTGGACCTGGGCCACACCCAGCTGAAGAACCGGGTGCTGATGGGCAGCATGCACACGGGCCTGGAGGATTCCCGCAAGCATTTCGACCGCATGGCGGCCTATTTCGCCGAGCGCGCGCGCGGCGAGGTGGGGCTGATCGTGACGGGCGGCTTCGCTCCCAACATCGAGGGCTGGGCCAAGCCCTTCGCCGGCACGCTGGCCACCAGCGGCGCCGCCCGCCGCCACAAGGTCATCACGGACGCCGTGCATGCCGAGGGCGGCAAGATCGCCCTGCAGATCCTGCACACCGGCCGCTACGGCTACCACCCGCTGTGCGTGGCGCCGTCGCGCATCCAGTCGCCCATCTCGCCCTTCACGCCGCGCGAGCTGAGCGAGCGGGGCATCGAGCGCCAGATCCGCGCCTTCGTGCGCTGTGCCAAGCTCGCCCGCGAGGCCGGCTATGACGGCGTCGAGGTGATGGGCTCCGAGGGCTACTTCATCAACCAGTTCCTCGTCACCCACACCAACCACCGCCAGGACCGCTGGGGCGGCGCCTACGAGAACCGCATGCGCCTGCCGCTGGAGATCCTGCGCCGCACGCGCGAGGCCGTGGGCCGGGACTTCATCATCATCTACCGCCTCTCGATGCTGGACCTGATCCCCGACGGCAGCAGCTGGGAGGAGGTCCTGCAGCTGGCGCGCGAGCTGCCCGGCGCCGGCGCGGACATCATCAACACCGGCATCGGCTGGCACGAGGCCCGCGTGCCCACCATCGCCACCAGCGTGCCGCGTGCCGGCTTCTCGTGGGTGACGAAGAAGCTGCGCGAGCAGCTGCGCGCCGAAGGCATCACGACGCCGCTGGTGACGAGCAACCGCATCAACACGCCCGAGGTGGCCGACCAGGTGCTGGCCGAGGGCAGCGCCGACATGGTCAGCATGGCGCGCCCCTTCCTGGCCGATGCCGACTTCGTGCGCAAGGCGCGCCAGAACCGCGCCGACGAGATCAACACCTGCATCGCCTGCAACCAGGCCTGCCTGGACCACGCCTTCCAGCAGAAGATCGCCAGCTGCCTCGTGAACCCGCGGGCGGCGCACGAGACCGAGCTGCGTGTGATCCCGCTGCAGAAGGAGCAGCCGCGCAAGCGCGTGGCCGTCGTGGGCGGTGGCCCGGCCGGCATGGCCGCGGCGACGACGCTGGCCGAGCGCGGCCATGCCGTCGAGCTGTTCGAGGCGGGCGCGGAGCTCGGCGGGCAGTTCAACCTCGCCCGCCGCGTGCCGGGCAAGGAGGAGTTCAACGAGACGCTGCGCTACTTCCGCCGCCGCATCGAGACCACCGGCGTCACGCTGCACCTGAACCGCCGCGTGGGCCTGGACGATCTGCAGGGCTTCGACGACGTCGTGCTCTCGAGCGGCGTGGCGCCGCGCAATCCGCGCATCGAGGGCCAGGCCGAGGGCGAGGCCCGGGGTCAGGTCTTGAGCTACGTGGACGTGCTGCTGCAACGCAAGCCCGTGGGCCAGCGCGTGGCGGTGGTCGGCGCCGGCGGCATCGGCTTCGACGTGTCGGAGTTCCTGCTGGAGGCGGGTCATTCGCTGGCCCTGGATGCGGCCGCGTGGCGCAAGCACTGGGGCGTGGGCGATCCGGCCGAGACGCGCGGCGGCCTGCTGCGCGCGCAGCCCGAGGCGCCGACGCGCCAGATCACGCTGCTGCAGCGCAAGAAGGGCAAGCTCGGCGCCGGCCTGGGCAAGACCACCGGCTGGATCCACCGGGCCGCGCTGAAGATGAAGAACGTCGAGATGGTCGGCGGCGTCAACTACGAGCGCATCACGCCCGAGGGCCTGTGGGTCAGCTACGGCGAGAAGCGCGAGGACCTGCAGCTGATCGAGGCCGACACCATCGTGCTGTGCGCCGGCCAGGAGCCCGTGCGCGAGCTGCAGGCACCGCTGGAGGCCGCGGGCCGCCGCGTGCACCTGATCGGCGGCGCGCTGGAAGCCGGCGAGCTCGATGCCAAGCGTGCCATTCGTCAGGGTGTGGAGCTGGCCACGCGCCTGTGAGCGCGGACGGCCGCGCAGCAATCGTGCAACTTTTCTCTGATGCCCAGGCGGTGCGATCCCGGTAAACCCTAGACGGTGTGCCACGGCGGCCGCTTTGGCCTGACAGTCCTGCCTCGAGGGGGCGTCCTGTGATCCTGGAAGACGCTCGAACCCGATAAATACAGCGACCCGCGGGCAGACCCGCCCGGCCGGCGTCGCGAAAGGTCTGTCTTTCCATGCGCTTCCCGCGTCGCCGCCTGCTGCTGGCGAGCCCGCTGCTCCTGCCCCTGTGCGCCCACGCGCGCGGCGGGCTGCTGCCTACCTGGGACGACCTCAGCGCCCGTGATCCCGTCGTGTGGCTGGGCCTGGCCTGCGTGGCCGGCGGCCTGGCGATGGGTGGCGTGCTGGCGCTCTTCTTCCACCAGCGCCAGCGCCTGCAGCGCCGCCGCGAGGAGCTGCGCCGGCTGCGCCTGGAGCGCGTCCGCCTGCGCGCCTTCCTCAACGCCGTTCCCGATCCCATGTTCTGCAAGAACGCCTGGGGCGCCTACGAGGGCTGCAATCCCGCCTTCGAGGCCGCCGTGGGCCGCAGCGAGGCCGAGCTGCTGGGCCGGCGCGACGATGAGCTGGGCATCCGCCTCGACTGGACCCGCAAGCGCGACCGCCAGCTGAGCTGGTACCAGCGCCCCGACGGCGACCGCCAGTGCCTGGACGTGGTCCAGGTGGACATCCACGACGACGAGGACTTTCTCGGCCGCATGGCCGTGGGCCGCGACGTCACCGAGCTGCAGCTCGCGCGCGAGAAGGCCCGCCGCGCCGAGACCGTCTTCGCCCACTGCGGCGAGGGCATCCTCGTGTGCGACGAGGAACAGCGCGTGCTGGACCTCAACCCCGCCCTGAGCCGCATCTGCGGCTTCGAGCGCGAGGAGCTGCTGGGCGAGGTGCCCCAGCTCTGGCGCGACGGCGAGCAGGCCCCCGAGCAGCTGCTCGCGCTGCATGCGCAGGTGGAGGCCGAGGGCCACTGGAGCGGCGAGCTGCTGCTGCGCCACAAGAACGGCGAGTCGGTGCCCGTGTGGGCGACCGTCGTGCGCGTCGATCCCGAGGCCGATGGCAGCGCCGGCGAGGGCGTGCAGTACCTGAGCGTGCTGACCGACATCTCCCGCATCAAGGCGACCGAGGCGCAGCTGTTGCACCAGTCCCTGCATGACCGCCTCACCGGCCTGCCCAACTCGGCGCTCATGCGCGACCGCATCGAGCGCGAGATCGGCCAGGCCCAGCGCGTGCAGGGCAAGGTCGCGGTGCTGTTCATCGACCTCGACGACTTCCGCGACGTGAACGACATCGCCGGCCACGCCGCCGGCGATCACGTGCTGCGCACCGCGGCCGAGCGCTTCGTCAACGTCGTCCGTGCCAGCGATTCCGTGGCCCGCGTCGGGGCCGACGAGTTCGCCATCGTGCTGGGCGGGCTGGACGACGAGTCCGCCGCGCTGCGCCTGGGCGACCGCCTGATCCAGGCCATGGACGAGCCCATCCTCGTGGGCCTGCAGCGCTTCAACATCGGCGCCAGCATCGGCCTGGCGCTCTTCCCGACGGACGGCCACACCGTGGACGAGCTGCTGCGCAATGCCGAGGCCGCCATGTGCCGCGCCAAGGCCCAGGCGCGCAACAGCGTGCAGTCCTACCGCCCCGAGCTCACGCAGGCCGTGCAGCAGCGCTTCGAGCTCACCCATGCGCTGCGCATGGCCAACGAGGCCGCGCAGTTCCGCCTCGAGTACCAGCCACAGGTGCGGCTCTCGGACGGCCAGTTGATCGGCGCGGAGGCCCTCCTGCGCTGGCGCCACCCGACGCGCGGCCCCATCTCGCCGGCCGAGTTCATTCCCCTGGCCGAGGACACCGGCCTCATCGTGCCCATCGGCCGCTGGGTGCTGGAGCATGCCTGCGCCCAGGCCGCGCGCTGGCAGGGCCAGCCGGGCAAGCCGCAGCAGGTGGCCGTCAATGTGTCGGCCCGCCAGCTGCGCCAGCCGGACTTCATCCTGGCCCTCGACTTCATCCTGATGAGCACCGGCTGCCCGGCCACCGCGCTGGAGCTGGAGGTCACCGAGAGCCTGCTGCTGGAGGACGCCGAGCAGGCCATCCGCCTGCTCAACCAGCTGGCCGACCGCGGTGTGCGCGTCGCCATCGACGACTTCGGCACCGGCTATTCCTCGCTGGCCTACCTCAAGCGCATGCCCGTGCAGACGCTCAAGATCGACCGCAGCTTCGTGCAGGAGCTGGGCGAGGACAACAACGTCGCGGCCATCGCCCGCACCGTGATCGTCCTGGCCCACAGCCTCAACCTCGACGTGCTGGCCGAGGGCGTCGAGACCGCCCAGCAGGCCGAGTGGCTGCGCCGCGAGGGCTGCGACTGGGCCCAGGGCTGGCACTACGGCCGCCCCATGCCCGCCGACGCCTTCGAGCTGCCCCAGCCCGTGGCCGCCGAGCCGCGCCTCGCGGTGGTGAAGGCGCTGCAGCGCGCCTGATCGGCCCGGGCGCTCAGGCTTTGCGCGCCATTCGCACGCGGGTGGCCTCACCCTGTCAGAGCTTGCAGGGTGCTCCGCGCCGTGGCCCCTGCGTGGCCCGCTAAAGTCCCGCCCTCACGATCAACAGCTCCGGAGGAAGCCGGCCGCGAGGCCCGCAGCCACGAAGAGCGCCGAGGACCCAGACCGTCGCAGATGCGGTCGGGCCAGGCATCACTAGGGAGAACACATGATGAAGACCTTTGCTGCGCTGCTCGGCGCGGCCTACCTCTGCGCGCCTGTTGCCGCGAAGGCGCAGAGCGCCCCGGCGACCGTCCCCACTGCCACCCCGTCGCCCGCGGCCAAGCCGCTTGGCAAGCCCGCGTTGATCGCCGGCGCACCGGGCGCGAATCTTCAGGCACTCTCGGGCGACAGCGAGGGCTGCCCGCGCGGACCCAACGGCGAGGAGGAGTGCACTGTCGAGGTGTCCGGTTCCAGCAACCGAGGGGGCTCAGGTGGCGGTGGATTGGGTGGCGGCGGTGGCGGCATCGGAGGCCCCCAGAGCTGTGGGTCGAGCAAGGTGCTACAGGCGGTGCCGTGTACGCCGGATACCTCCGGTGGGACCGGGCCGTCGGACGAGGAGAAGTTGGCCAAAATCCGGCTGTGCAACGAGCAGGCAGACAATCGAAAGGTCGAGGTTGAGAAGGCGTACAACAACAACAAGCAGATCTGCGCTCGTGACAATCCTGACCCCTCCGGATCGATCAGCATTGGCGCCACCGTCTCCGGTACGGGGGGATCCATTTCGCTCCCCGCTGAATGGTTCTCATCAGCCGCTGAGAAGAGGAAGAAGTGCGAGACGGACCTCAAGAATGACCGGGATACCGAAATGAAGCTGATTGATGCCCGCGCCAACTCGTGTCGGGTCAAAGCAGCCAACGGCTACTGAGCACTTCCATGACTACGCGTAAGTTGAGCATCAAACACGCTCTGTGGGTCGCTGTGGCAGCGGTGTTGGGCATTGCGGTGCTGGGCTACGTCCGCTGGAGTGAATTGGCAGGGACGCCTCTTGATGGAGCACTTGTCGTAAAGCATCCAGCGTCGGGCCGCTCGAACGAGGTGCCAAGCGCAGCGCCTGCCGCCAGCCTTGCGGCTGTCCCCGTCAGTGGGGTCGCCCAAGCAGGCAAGGGTACGCCTCCAGCCAAGCTTCAGGCCAATATGGTGAACTGGGATCGATTCCCTGGCGGGCTGATGCCCGCCTCGGCCCGGGCCGTGCGCGAGCAGGACGGGCGCGCCGCCTATGAGTTGGTGAGCCTGATCGAGGCCTGTGAAAGGTTGCCGGAAAGCATGGAGCGAACTCGCCAGCACCTGACGGAAATGCAGGCCCAGCGGATCCTTAAGCCGAGCGACCAGCGCTGGACGACGCAGTACCTGAACGCCATGCAGCAGGACCTCGCCCAGTGCCAAGCGCTCAGCGGCGACCGCAAGGCCCTGCGTCGGCAGTTGCTGGAAGTCGCCCTGCGTGATCGCGTGGAAGGCGCCGGCATGGCGCTGTTCCTTGAGGGGCTCGAAAGGCCGGACGTCCTGGCGCAGGTGCTGCGGGAAGCCGAGGCCGGCGACGGGTTGGCCGTGAAGCAAGTGGCCTTGGGCGTCCTCCCTGCAGCCTCTCCCCTACAGCGCGAGGCCGCGAGAGATGCTCTGGTACGTGGTGCACAGGACCCCGCCTTGAACGCTGACCAGATTGACAATCTGCAGCGGCACCTTCGGGCTCTGGAGCGTCATGTGGCGGTCGAGGTGGCCCGCGCAGACCCCGGCAATGCCGCCAAGGCGGCGGCCGCAGACACGGCCTACGTCGGCGGCGTGGCGCCCAAGTTGCAGCCCTCCAGCGACCCTCAGGTTCGTGCCCTGGCCGATCAGTACCTCGCTGCGCTGAAGCGGCGACAGATGGCCCAGCAGAGCGGCGGTTGATCGAGGATCGCCTTGCGCAGCGTAGCGCCGGTTGCGTTGTCAAAAATGCCGGCGGGATGGGGCCAGTGACTTACGCCGTTGTTGATGATGCGCTGGGGCTTATCGGCAAGGGTTGCTACGACCGCGCCCTCGAAGCTCGCGACAAGGAAATCTGGAATGCCAACGAAGCAAACTTGGACTGCCTTCAGCGAGCACGCAATGGATATGCACACAGACCGTGCACCCAGGCCCCGTCGTCCCCTGATCTGGGGCGGATGCCTTCTCCTCAGCGTTCTGGGCGTCGCAGGGTGGCTTGGCCTCGCGGAGCGCCCGGCGGAGCCCGTGGCCGCCGAATGGCGGGGCGCCGGGGGGGCGCCCTCAGCGCAAGTCACCTCGCGGGATCCCTCCCTGGCGTCGAATCCGGTGGCCGGTGCTGCGCCGGCGGCATCTGGACCGAGCCTCGGCCCGGTGAGCGTTCCCGACGAGGCCTTGGCCACGATTCCCTGGCACCGCTATCCCAGCGGCATGCCGGCCGCGGCCGACCTGGCGCTTCAGAAGCGGGACGCAAGACAAGCCTACGCCGTCGCGGCCGATCTGCAGGTGTGCCAGGGGATGGGAGCCGCGCTGCGGGCGCTGGAATCGCAGCTGAATCGGACCACGGATGCGGCGCGGCGGCAGTTGCTTCAGCAGCAATGGACGGTGCGCCAGAAGGACGCCGCCTACTGTCAGGCGATTCCCGGTGACGTGGGGGCGCTTCGCGTCCAGCTGCTGGCCTTGGCGGTGCAGCAGGAGGTGCCCGGATCCGGCACGGACCTCGCCTTGGCCGGGCAGGGCGGCCAGCCGGCGGTGATGAAGCAGGTGCTCCAGGAGATGGCGCTCGGCCAGGTTCGAGCGCTGAGCATGGTCGCTGATGGCATGGTCGCGGCGGCCACGCCCCTGCAGGTGGCCGCCGCCCGGGATGCCCTCGTTCGAGGCGCGCGGGACCCGGCGCTGCAAGGGCCTGGAGGTCCCGAGCTCGACAAGGAACTGGACTTCCTGCAGCGTCACGCGGCGGTGGACGCATGGAAGGTGGACCCGGGCAACGCCAGCAAGCGGGAGGCTGCGAGCCGGGCCTGGACCGATGCGCAGGAGGGCGCGCGCCTGGAGCCCTCCGCTGACCCTCAGGTCCGCGCCCTGGCCGACCAGTACCTCGCTGCGCTGAAGCGGCGGCAGAAGGCACAGCAGGGCGGCGGCTGACGTGCAGGGTCCATCCATGAACCATCCTGGCGCCACATGGCGCCGTCGGGCCGCGCACGCCTGGACTGGCCGCTTGCCTGATCCGAGTTCCTGGGACTTGCCGATGGGTCGACGCCCAGCCCATGCCGAGGCCGCAGGCGCGGCCTGAGTGAGGTGTCTGAGTGAGAGATCTCATGCCGAGCTTGCCGTGTGTGTCCGCATGGGCGCTTGCGAGGGGCGGGTGGAGGACCTGGTGCTGGCGGACCTGCCAGCGGACTCGGCGCTCCGGCGCGAGGTGTTGGCCCTCTATCCACGCCTGCTCGAGGCGCTGCGCCGGGGCGACATCGATGCCTTCGCCCCGGTGCCGCGCCGCGCGGGTCCTTGAGTGATGGCCCGTATTGCCAGGCGTTCACTTGCGGCGAAGCGACAAAAGTGCGAAGCCGAAGCCAAGGAAGATCGAGACACTGAAGTGAAGCTGACCGAGGCCCGAGCCAATTCTTGTCGGGTCAAGGCAGCCCACGGCAACTGACAAGGACACCCGTGAGACTCTATAAATTGGCTTTCATGCGCGCTCGGTGGTTGACGATGGTGGTCGTCCTGGCCATGGCCGCTGCAGGCCTCTTCGTGCGGAAGAACTCGATGGAGGCTGCTGAGGGCATGGCACAGCGTGTGCAGCAGCCTGCATCGAATGTGTTGAACGACGTGCCTCATGCAAGAACTCCCACTGCTGCTTCGGGGCCCGGTCCAGTCGGAGAAGCCCAGGGCACGACCGGCGCCGCGGGCGTCGAGGCCAGGGCCACGATGGTGGACTGGAGCCGATTCCCGGGTGGGCTGATGCCCGCCTCGGCACGGGCCGTGCGCGAGCAGGACGGGCGCGCCGCCTATGAGTTGGTGAGCCTGATCGAGACCTGTGAAAGGTTGCCGGAAAGCATGGAGCGAACCCGCCAGCACCTGACGGAAATGCAGGCTCAGCGGATATTGAAGCCGAGCGATCAGCGCTGGACGACGCGGTACTTGAATGGCATGCAGCAAGATCTCGCCCAATGCCAGGCGCTCAGCGGCGACCGCAAGGCCCTGCGCCGGCAGTTGCTTGAGGTGGCCCTGCTCGACCAGGTCAGCGGTGCGGGCATGGGGCTGTTCCGGGAGGGGATCGACCGACCGGACGTCCTGGTGCAGGTGCTGCGGGAAGCCGAGGCCGGCGACGGTTCGGCCTTTGCCGTGCTTGCTGAAGGGATCTTGCCCATGGCCTCCCCGTTGCAGCGGGACGCCGCGAGAGATGCCCTGGTGCGTGGCGCGCAAGACCCGGCCTTGAACGCCGACCCGATTGACAACCTGCAGTGGCGCCTCCGGGCTCTGGAGCGTCATGTGGCGGTCGAGGTGGCCCGCGCAGACCCCGGCAATGCCGCCAAGGCGGCGGCCGCAGACACGGCCTACGTCGGCGGCGTGGCGCCCAAGTTGCAGCCCTCCAGCGACC
>JAYRMR010000030.1:0-59403 GCA_041912595.1 Burkholderiaceae bacterium | reverse complement strand
CGGAATTGGTAGACGCACTAGTTTCAGGTACTAGCGGGTAACTCCGTGGAGGTTCGAGTCCTCTCCTGGGCACCAAACAAAAAGGCCAGCACGCAAGTGCTGGCCTTTGCGTTTTTCCGGGCGCCTTTTTGTCGTCCGCAGCGGATCGCCGACCCCCGGGCGTCCGATCAGGCCGGCCGCGCGCCCTGCTGCCGCAGCAGCTCCTCAAGCGCCGCCGCCGGCATCGGGCGGGCAAAGAAGAAGCCCTGGCCGAGATCGCAGCCGATGCTGGCCAGCAGGTCGCGTTGACGCGCCGTCTCCACGCCCTCGGCAATGACGGTCATCCCCAGCTCGTGCGCCATCGTGATGATGGCCCGGCACAGGGCCAGCGCCTTGCTCCCCGGCTCCAGCTCGTGCACGAAGGCGCGGTCGATCTTCAGGCAGTCGATCTCGTAGCGCTGCAGATAGGACAGCGAGGAATAGCCGGTGCCGAAGTCGTCCAGTGCCACGCTCAGCCCGGCGCGGCGCAGGGCCATGAGCTGCTGGCTGGCGTTGTCCCCGCCCTCGAGCAGCAGGCCCTCGGTGATTTCGAGCGACACCGCGTCGCCCGGCAGTCCCGCCTCCACGATCTGCCGCAGCCAGCGGGTGTGCATGCCGGACTCGCTGTGGAACTGCACCGGCGACTTGTTCACGCTGACCTGGAAGTGCTCATCGAGCTCCGTGCGCCAGCGCTGCACGTCCCGCACCGCCTGGCGGAACACCCATTCACCGATCTCCAGGATCAGCCCGCTGCTCTCGGCGATGGGAATGAACTCCGCCGGCGGCACCGGACCGCGCTCGGCATGGTGCCAGCGCACCAGCGCCTCGGCCTTGCAGATGTGGCCGCGGCGCAGGTCCACGATCGGCTGGTAGACGACCTGCAGGCCTTCCGCGGCGAGGGCGTCGCGCAGGTCGTTGCCCAGGCGCATGCGGTTCAGGGCCGCGCGCTGCAGGGCGGGCGTGAAGTAGCTGTAGCGGTTGCGGCCGGCGTCCTTGGCCACGTACAGCGCCTGGTCGGCGTGCTTGAACAGCGCCTCGATGTGCTCGCCGTCGTCGGGAAAGAGGCTGATGCCCACGCTGGCCGAGACAAACGCCCGCTCGTCCTCCAGCCGGAAGGGGCTGGCCACGCGCTCGATGATGAGCTCCACGATGGCGTCGACGTCGGCGTGCTGCGTGACGGGGCTGAGCAGCACCGTGAACTCGTCGCCTCCCATGCGCGCGACCACGTCCGCCGGCCGCACGCTCTCGCGGATGCGCTGGGCGGCCTGCTGCAGCAGCAGGTCGCCCTTGCCGTGGCCCAGCGTGTCGTTGACTTCCTTGAAGTGGTCGAGGTCGATGAAGAGCACGGCCAGCTGATGCCCGTGCTCGCGCGCCCGGCGGATCTCGCGTTCCAGGCGCTCTCGCAGCATGCGGCGGTTGGGCAGGCCGGTGAGCGGGTCGAAGTTGGCCTGCTGCCAGATCAGCACCTCGGCCTCCTTGCGCGCGGTGATGTCGGTGTGCGTGCCGACCATGCGCAGGGGCCGCCCGGCCTCGTCCCGCGCGATCACCATGCCGCGGCTCAGCACCCACTTCCAGCGGCCGTCCTTGCAGCGCACGCGGTGCTCGTTGACGTAGGCCGGGGTGCGGCCCTCGAAGTGGTCGAGCCGGTCGCGCACCATCCCGGGCACGTCGTCCGGGTGCGTGAGGGCGTCGAAGGCATCGGGCTGCTCCGCGATCTCGTCGGGGTCGTAGCCGTACATCTGCAGGTAGCGGGGCGAGAAGGTCTCGACGTTCTCGTCGATGCGCCAGTCCCAGACCCCGTCGCCCGTGCTTTCCAGCGCGAGCTTCCAGACGGCGTCGGCCTCGCGCAGCTGGGTCTCGCTGCGCTTGCGGGTGTCGATGTCCACGAAGGAGCCCATCCAGCCCTGCAGGCTGCCGTCGTGGTCCAGCAGCGGGCGGGCCAGGCAGAGGTGCCAGCGCAGCTCGCCCTGGGCGTTGCGCAGGCGCAGGTCGATGCTCAGCGGCTGCCGTGCGGGCCAGGCCTGACCCAGCATGGCGAGCTCCTCGGCGGCCATGAAGCGGCGCCAGCCCTGGGCGATCAACTCGCTCTCGGGCAGGCCGACATAGGCCTGCAGCGGCCCGCTGCAGGCGCTGAGCTGGCCGCGCGCATTGGCCAGCCACACCATCTCGGGCAGGTGGTCCAGCCACTGGCGGGCCAGGGCCGGCAGCTTGACGCTCGCGGCGTCCGCCGCAGCGCCGGCTGCCGTCAGGTTGGAAAGCTCGCGCGGGCTTTGCAAGAGAGGTCCTCCTTGCCGCGCGGATCGTTCGTTCGTCAGGGCCGCGCCGGGCCTGCCAACTGTAAGCCCTGGCCTCGCGTCTGCGGGGATGCGCCGCAGATGATCCGTCCGGCCGCTGGCCGGGCGCCGGGGCCGCCCTGCCGCGGCGCCGGGCTCCTGCGCGGATCTGCGGTCTGCCGAAGCGAAGGCGGCGCGTTTCTTTACGATGGCGCAGGGCCTGGGCTTGAGTTGTGTCAAGCCGACCCGGCCGGCCTTGTTTCGACAATGGCCGCATCACTCGTCGATCGGGAGTCATCTGCCCATGCGCTGGAGTTGGAAAATCATGCTGCCCCTCGGGGCCGTGGTCCTGCTGTCCGCCGGTTTCGCGTGGCGCAGCTGGGAAGGGCCGGCCGTGCGGCTGCAGACGCTGCAGCCGCGCGACCTCGTCCGCACCGTCGTGGCCAGTGCCCGCGTGCAGGCGCCGCATTCGGCGGAGCTGGGCGCGCAGGTGACGGGCACTGTGCGCCAGGTCCTGGTCGAGGAGGGGCAGGCGGTGCAGGCCGGGCAGGGGCTGGTGGCGCTCGAGGCGACGGAGGCCCAGGCCACGTGGCAGGCGGCCGACCTGGCCGTGCAGCAGGCGGCGGCGCGGCTGCGGCAGCTGCAGGAGGTGCAGGCGCCGGCGGCGCGTGAGACGGAGCGCCAGGCCGAGGCCAATCTGGCCCAGATCCGCGCCCAGCACGCGCGGCAGCAGGATCTCTTCCGCCAGGGCTTCATCGGCCAGGCGGCGCTGGACGAGGCCCGTCGCGCCCTCCAGGTGGCCGAGGCGCAGGCCCGTGCCGCCACGCTGCAGCGCCAGTCGGGCGACCCGCAGGGGGCGGACCTCGCGCTCGCCCGCACCACGCTCGAGCAGGCCCGGGCCAGCGCGCTCGCGGCCAAGGCCCGGCTGGACTACCTGAACATCAAGGCGCCGGTGGCGGGCACCATCGTCAACCGCAGCGTCGAGCCGGGGCAGGTGGTGCAGGCCGGCAAGGTGCTGCTGCTGCTCGCGCCCGCCGGTGCGAGCGAACTGGTGGCGCAGATCGATGAGCGCAACCTCGGCCTGCTGCAGCCGGGGCAGGCGGCCCTGGCCTCCGCGGATGCCTACGCCGACCAGCGCTTCGAGGCCCGCCTGAGCGAGGTCAGCCCGGGTGTTGACGCCCAGCGCGGCTCCGTCGAGGTGAAGCTGGCCGTGCCGAAGCCGCCGGCCTATCTGCGCCAGGACATGACCGTGTCCGTCGAGATCGAGGTGGCCCGCCGTCCGCAGGTGCTGAGCCTGCCGCTCGAGGCCGTCGTCCAGGCCGATTCGGCGCAGCCCTTCGCCTGGGTGCTGGATGCGGATGACCGCCTGCAACGCCGCGAGCTGCGCCTGGGCCTGCGGGCCGGTGGCGTCGTGGAGGTGCAGCAGGGCCTGAAGGCCGGCGAGCGCGTGCTGCTGGCGCCCGACCGCCGCTGGAAGGCCGGGCAGCACCTTCGTGAGGCAGGGGCCTGAGCATGGCATTGGCACGCTGGCAGCCCTTCGAGTGGATCGTCGCGGCCCGCTTCCTGCGGGAGGGCCGCATGCAGAGCCTCTTCATCATCGTCGGCGTCTCGATCGGCGTGGCGGTGATCGTCTTCATGTCGGCGCTGCTGGCCGGGCTGCAGGGCAATCTCGTGCGACGCGTGCTGACGGCGCAGCCCCACATCCAGCTGCTGCCGCCCAAGGAGCAGGTGCGCGTGCTGCATGCCGAGGGGCGCGAGCGTTTCGCCACCACGACGCAGGCGCCGCTGCAGCGGCTCAAGTCCATCGACCAGTGGCAGTCGCTGCTGCTACAACTGCGCGCCATGGCGGACATCAAGGTGGTGTCGCCCACCGTGAGCGGCTCCACGCTGATCCAGCGCGGGGACACCAGCCGCTCGCTGAGCCTCGTCGGTGTCGAGCTGGAGCACTACGACCGCATCGTCAGCCTCAGCGACAAGATCGTGGAGGGCCGCGCGCGGCTCGGCGCCACGGACATCCTCATCGGCATCGAGCTCGCGCACGACCTCGGCCTGGCCGTGGGCGACAAGCTCCGCGTGAGCGCGGCCAGCGGCGCGGCCAACACCTTCGAGATTGCCGGCATCCTGGACCTCGGCAACAAGGGCGCGAACCAGCGCACCGGCTTCGTGGCGCTGCACAGCGCGCAGAGCCTGCTGGGCTATTCCGGCGGCGTGACCAGCATCGACCTCACCGTGCAGGACGTCTACGCCGCCGAGGACGTGGCCCAGCGCATCGGCGCCATGGCGCCCGTGCAGGCCGACAGCTGGATCAAGACGAACGCGCAGTTCTTCAGCGCCGTGCAGTCGCAGAGCACCGCGAACACCGCGATCCGCTTCTTCGTGGGGCTCTCGGTGGCCTTCGGCATCGCGAGCGTGCTGGTGGTGTCCGTGGTGCAGCGTTCCAAGGAGATCGGCATCCTGCGCGCCATGGGCATCTCGCGGGGTCAGGTCATGCGCGTGTTCCTGCTGCAGGGCGGGCTGCTGGGCCTGGGAGGCGCGCTGATCGGCTGCCTCGTCGGCTCGGGGGCGCTGCAGCTGTGGCTGGGCTACGCGAAGACGCCTGACGGCAGCCCGATGTTCACCATCACCTTCGACCCCAGTCTTTACCTGACCGCCCTCGTGCTGGCCACGATCACCGGCCTGCTGGCCGCGCTGGCGCCGGCCCTGCGCGCGGCGCGACTCGACCCCGTGGTGGCCATCCGTGGATGACATGAACACACCCGTCGTGGAGCTGCGCCAGGTGCGCAAGTCCTTCAATGTGGGCCAGCCCACGGAGGTGGAGGTGCTGCACGGCATCGACCTGCGCCTGATGCCGGGCCAGTTCTCGGCCGTGATGGGGCCCTCGGGCTCGGGCAAGAGCACGCTGCTCAACATCGTCGGCCTGCTCGACCGCCCGACCGGCGGCCAGCTGCTGATCCAGGGCCAGGAAACGACAGCCATGGACGACGCCCGGCTGACACGGCTGCGCGGGCACACGATCGGCTTCGTCTTCCAGTACCACCACCTGATCGGCGCGTTCAGCGCGCTCGAGAACGTGATGCTGCCCATGGTCGGCCTCAAGGGCTTTCCGGATGCCGAGACCGAGGCGCGGGCCTTGCGCCTGCTGGACAGCGTGGGCCTGGAGCGCTGGAAGGACACGCCCGCGGCGAGGCTCTCCGGCGGTCAGCAGCAGCGCGTGGCGGTGGCCCGCGCGCTGGCCATGCAGCCGGCCCTGCTGCTGGCGGACGAGCCCACGGGCAACCTCGACACCAAGAGCGCCGATGCCGTCTTCGAGCTGCTGCGCCAGGTCAACCGGGAGCACGGCACGGCGGTGCTCTTCGTGACGCACAACCCGGACCTCGCCCGGCGCTGCGACACCACGCTCATGGTGGTGGACGGTCAGATGCAGGGCTGATCAGCCCCGCCAGCCCAGCAGCCGCGCGGGGAGGAAGAAGATCGCCTGCACGAGCGCCATCACGCCGCCGACCGCGAAGCCGAGGATGCGCAGGGGCAGCAGCAGCAGCCACACGAGCGGCCACAGCAGCAGGACGAGCAAGGCCAGCGGCCAGCACACGACGGCCAGCAGCAACCACAGCAGCAGGGTGACGAAAGACATGGTGCGGTGCCTCGGGGCCGGGGTGGGGATGCCGGTCATGGTGCCAGCCTCGGGGCGCGCCGCAAGATGCCGAAGGCCATGGCGCGGACCCTGGCGCCGGGCGCAGACCGCCCGTGCCTGCGGGGTTTTTGCCGCCTTTCTAGGGCTTTCACGGGGTGACTGACTTTTGGGCCGATGCCGCCCTGCACGTATGCTTCGGGCCTTTCGTCCATCCCTAGATCCATCACCAGCCCCGGCGCCTACCTGCGCGGCGGGGCCGAGAGAGAGTCGATGAAGTCCACGTTCAAACTGGGCGCCCTGGCGCTGATGATCCAGCTCGCCGGCGCCGCCTTCGCTGCCCCCCACAACCACGGGCTCGACCTGCCCAACTACGACCCGGCCGTGCGCGCCCAGGACGACCTGTTCCTGGCCGCCAACGGGGGCTGGCTGAGCCGCACGGAAATCCCGGCGGACAAGTCCTCCTTCGGCACCTTCGTGCAGCTGCGTGACATGTCGGACGCCCGCGTGCGGGCCATCGTCGAGGAGCTGGCCAAGGGCAAGCAGGCCGCCGGCAGCAACGAGGCCAAGATCGGCGCCTACTACGCCGCCTACCTCGACACCGCCGCCATCGACCGCGCCGGCTTCAAGCCCGTGCAGCCGCACCTGAAGGCCATCGACGGCCTGAAGTCCGTCGCCGAGCTGACCCGCTGGGTGGGCCAGGTGCAGGGCGAGGTGGCCACGCCCTTCGCGATGTACGTCGATGCCGACGCCAAGAAGCCGCAGGAAAACCGCCTGACGATCTACCAGGCCGGCCTGGGCCTGCCCGATCGCGACTACTACCTGCTCAAGGACGACACCCGCATGGGCGAGGCCCGCAAGGCCTACCTCGCCTACCTTCAGCAGCTGGCCGGCTTCGCGGGCGAGAAGAACGCCGCCGCAGCCGCCCAGCGCGTCTACGCCCTGGAAGAGAAGATCGCCCAGCTGCACTGGAGCACCGTCGAGAACCGGGACCCGGTCAAGACCTACAACCCCATCAACGTGGCGGACCTCGCCCAGCAGGCGCCCGAGCTCGACTGGGCGGCGCTGTTCCAGGCGGCCGGTCTGCCGAAGATGGAGTCCGTCTCGCTGATGCAGCCCAGCGCCGTCAAGGGCATCGCCAAGCTGATGGCCGAGGTGCCGCTGGCCGACTGGAAGCTCTACCTGAAGGCCCGCACGCTGGACAGCTACGCGGGCGTCCTGCCCAAGGCCATGCGTGACGCCGCCTTCGCCTTCCACGGCCAGGCGCTGTCGGGCCAGAAGGCCGAGCTGCCGCGCTGGCAGAAGGGCGTGGCCGAAGTGAACGCCGCGCTGGGTGAGGCCATCGGCCAGATCTACGTGGCCCGCCACTTCCCGCCCGAGGCCAAGGCCCGCATGGAGAAGCTGGTCGCCAACCTGCTGGCCGCCTACAAGGATTCCATCGACGGCCTGAGCTGGATGAGCCCCGCCACCAAGCTGCAGGCGCAGGACAAGCTGTCCAAGTACATGACCAAGATCGGCTACCCCGACACCTGGCGTGACTACAGCCGCCTCGTGGTGAAGGCCGGCGACGCGCTGGGCAACAACCAGCGCGCCGGCCGCGCCGAGTGGCTGCGCATGGCCGCCAAGGCCGGCAAGCCCGTGGACCGCAAGGAATGGGGCATGACGCCGCAGACGGTGAATGCCTACTACAACCCCTCGCAGAACGAGATCGTGTTCCCGGCCGCCATCCTGCAGCCGCCGTTCTTCGACATGAACGCCGACGACGCCGTGAACTACGGCGCCATCGGGGCCGTGATCGGCCACGAGATCAGCCATGGCTTCGATGACCAGGGCAGCCAGTTCGACGGCGACGGCGTGCTGCGCAACTGGTGGACGCAGGAAGACCGCCAGGCCTTCGATGCCATCACGGCCAAGCTGGTCTCGCAGTTCGACGGCTACGAGCCGATCGCCGGCAAGCACGTGAACGGCAAGCTGACGCTGGGCGAGAACATCGCCGATCTGTCGGGCCTGCAGATCGCCTACAAGGCCTACCAGCGCTCGCTGGCCGGCCAGGCGGCGCCGGCCATCGGCGGCTACACCGGCGAGCAGCGCTTCTTCCTGGGCTGGTCGCAGTCCTGGCGCGTGAAGGCACGCGAGCAGCGCCTGCTGCAGCTGCTGGTGATCGACCCGCATTCGCCTGGCGAGTACCGCGCGAACGGCGCCGCCATCAACCACGACGGCTTCCACCAGGCCTTCGGCACCAAGCAGGGCGACAAGATGTTCAAGTCCAGCGAGGACCGCATCCGCATCTGGTAATGCCCGCCCGGCCGGCCTCGCCGGCCTCTGCTGCCCTTTCACGCGACTCACGGATAGCCTCTTCATGAAACGACTCCGCCTTGCCACCCTTGCGCTGCTCACGCAGCTGGCCTGCACCGCCATGGCCGAACCCTCCGCCGGCCTGCAGACCTCGGGCTATGACGCCCAGGTCCGTGTGCAGGACGACCTGTTCCGCGCCGTCAACGGCGGCTGGATCCAATCCACCGAGATCCCGGCCGACAAGTCCCGCTTCGGCAGCTTCGAGCTGCTGCGCGACCAGTCCGATGCCCGCGTCAAGGCCCTGATCGACGAGCTCGCCGCCAAGCCGCAGCCCGCCGGCAGCAATGCCTTCAAGGTGGCCGCCTACTTCAAGAGCCACCTGGACGTCGAGGCCATCGAGAAGGCCGGCCTCGCGCCGCTGCAGCCCACGCTGGACGAGATCGCCGGCATCGATTCGCCCAAGGCGCTGGCCCGCTGGTTCGGCGGCGCCCAGATGCGCTCGGTCGCCCCGATCCGCGTGTTCGTGGCCGCGGATGCCAAGAAGCCCACCGTCAACGGCGTGCGCATGTGGCAGAGCGGCCTGGGCATGCCCGACCGCGACTACTACCTGAAGAAGGACGACCCGCGCTTCGCCAAGGCCCGTGAGGCCTACAAGACCTACCTGGCCACGCTGGCCGGCCTGCTGGGCGAGAAGGACCCGGGCGCCGCCGCCGAGCGCGTGCTGGCCCTGGAAGAGAAGATCGCCGCCGTGCACTGGGACAAGGTCGAGAACCGCGACCCGGTCAAGACCTACAACCCCATGACCCCGGCCGAGATCGCCGCCCGTGCGCCCGGCATGGACTGGGACGCCTACTTCGCCGCCACGGGCCTGGGCAAGCTGGACAGCATCGCCGTCGCCCAGCCCAGCGCCATCGCCGCGCTGTCGGGCCTGATCGCCAGCGAGCCGCTGAAGGACTGGCAGCTCTACCTGCGCCTGCACGCCGTCTCGGGCAATGCCGACGTGCTGCCCAAGGCGGTGCGTGACGCGCGCTTCGCCTTCTTCGGCCAGGCGCTGTCCGGCCAGAAGGCGGAGCTGCCGCGCTGGCAGAAGTCCATCGGCGAAGTGAACGGCGCGCTGGGCGAGGCCGTGGGTCAGCTCTACGTGGCCCGCCACTTCCCGCCCGAGGCCAAGGCCCGCATGGAGAAGCTGGTGGCCAATCTGCTGGCCGCGTACAAGGACTCCATCGACGGCCTGAGCTGGATGAGCCCGACCACCCGCGCCGCCGCGCAGGACAAGCTGTCCAAGTACGTGACCAAGATCGGCTATCCGGCCAAGTGGCGCGACTACAGCAGCCTGGACGTGCGCGAGGGTGACGCCTTCGGCAACAGCCAGCGCGCCGCGCAGTTCGGCTGGAAGCGCATGATCGCCAAGGCCGGCAAGCCGGTGGATCGCAGCGAATGGGGCATGACGCCGCAGACCGTCAACGCCTACTACAGCCCACTGTCCAACGAGATCGTGTTCCCGGCCGCCATCCTGCAGCCGCCCTTCTTCGACATGAACGCCGACGATGCCGTGAACTACGGTGCCATCGGCGCCGTGATCGGTCATGAGATCAGCCACGGCTTCGACGACAAGGGCAGCCAGTACGACGGCGACGGCGTGCTGCGCAACTGGTGGACGCCGGAGGACCGCAAGGCCTTCGAGGGCATCGCCGCCAAGCTCGTCGCGCAGTACGACAGCTACGAGCCCATTCCGGGCAAGCACGTGAACGGCAAGCTGACGCTGGGCGAGAACATCGCCGATCTGTCGGGCCTGCAGGTCGCCTACAAGGCCTACCTGCGCTCGCTCGGCGGCAAGCCCTCGGCCACCATCGGCGGCTACACCGGCGAGCAGCGCTTCTTCCTGGGCTGGGCCCAGTCCTGGCGCGAGAAGGCCCGCGAGGAGCGCATGCTGCAGCTGATCACGACCGATTCGCACTCGCCCGGCGAGTTCCGCGCCAACGGCGCCGTGGTCAACCACGACGGCTTCCACCAGGCCTTCGGCACCAAGCAGGGCGACAAGATGTACAAGGCCGGCGAGGAGCGCATCCGGATCTGGTGATCGCAAGGGCGACACCCTCGACACGACGGCAGCGCGCGCTGCCTCGGGTCCGCGAGGCCACCTTCGGGTGGCCTTTTTCATGGCCGCGTGCGCCAGCGGCGTGGGCACTGCACCAAAAAAAGCGCCCGGCGGGTGCCGGGCTCAAGGGAGGACTTACTCGGTGCGGGCCCGGGCCGGGGCGGCCGGGGGCCCTGTGGGCGGGCGTCAGGCCTGCGGGGCGGTCTCGGGCGTGGCCGCCTGGGCCAGGCTCATCGAGGGCAGTTGCAGGGCGGGGGCACCAAGGCACGGCTGCTCACCGGTGACGTCGGCCTGGGCCAGCGTCAGGGACGCGGCGCTGGCGATGGCAAGCAGGGCAGTGAGCAGGGTCTTGGTGGCGGATTTCATGGCGTGTCTCTCCTGAAGTTCGGCGGGGTCTCCGTCTGGGCGGGCCTCATGGCCTTGTCGATGGAAGGAGTGTGCGCGCCGCCGCCCGGCGCTTCCAGGCGCCTGCGACGAATCGACGCCGCGGCGACGTGAACGGTCGCTGGCGGCGATCGGCGTGCGGGGCGGGGAGGGTGCTCAGGCCCGGCCGGGCCGCCAGTCCCGGACCGCGGCGATCAGGCGCTCCGGCTGGTCCTTGTGCGGGCTGTGGCCGCAGTCGGGGAGCGCAACGAGGCGCGTGTCCTCATGCAACTCGGCGATGGCCTCGATCTGGCGCAGGCTGCCGTACTCGTCATGCACGCCCTGGACAGCCAGGACCGGGCAGGGCAGGCGACCGCGCAGCAGGTCCTCGATGTTCCAGGCCTCGAAGCCCGGCCGCAGCCAGGCGTCGTTCCAGCCGTAGAAGGCGGAGTCGGTGTCCGCATGGTGGCGGGCGAGGGCCTTGCGCAGGGACTCGCCCTGCTCATAGGCGGTGCGGGCGGCCTGCAGGCCCAGCAGCGTGACGGGCTCGACGAACAGATGCGGCGCCATGGCCACCACGCCCAGGACGTGGGCCGGCGCATGGGCGGCATAGAGCAGCGCGAGGCTGGCGCCGTCGCTGTGCCCGAAGAGCAGCAGCGGGCGGCCGGCGAGCCCGAAGGCCGCGAAGCAGGCGGGCAGCAGGCCGCGGGCCTGGCGCTGGAGGTAGTCCTGCGGCCAGGGCTCCGTGCGTGGGGTGCTATGGCCATAGCCCGGTCGTGAGAAGACCAGGCCCGGCAGCTGCAGCGCCTCGCACAGCCGCGCGGGGAAGTCCCGCCACTGGCTCAGCGAGCCCAGGCCCTCGTGCAGGAAGACGATCAGCGGCCGCTGCGGGTCCTGCATCTCGGCGGCAGGGCCCAGCCAGCAGGCCTCGATGCGCAGCGCCTGCCCATCCAGCATCACCGGCTGGTGGAAGATCTCAGGTGCGACAGGGGCCCTGGACGTGCTCATGCGCGCATTGTGCGCCGCCGCAAGCACCGGCGCGGGCTGCGATACTTCAAGGCATTACAAGGAGTTTCACGGTGGAGACATTGCATATTGCGGTGGATGCCCGCGGCGTCGCGCGCGTCACCATGACCCGGCCGGAGGTGTTCAACGCCTTCAACGAACAGATGATCGGCGAGCTGGACCAGGCCTTCGAGCGCCTGACGGCGGACCCCAAGGTGCGCGTCATCGTGCTGGCCGGTGCGGGCAAGGCCTTCAGCGCGGGGGCGGACATCCAGTGGATGCAGCGCGCCGCGCAGGCCAGCCAGGAATGGAACCTGCAGGACGCGCGCCGCTTCGCGGCCATGCTCTACCGCATCCAGTCCTGCCCCAAGCCCACCGTCGCCCGCGTGCAAGGCGTGGCGCTGGGCGGCGGCGTGGGGCTCACGGCCGCCTGCGACATCGCCGTGGCCAGCCATGACGCGAAATTCGCGGTCAGCGAGGCGCGCTTCGGCATCCTGCCGGCCGTCATCGGCCCGTATGTGGTGAACGCCGTCGGCAGCCGCCAGGCCCGGCGCCTCGCGCTCACCGGCAGCCGCATCCCCGCCAGCGAAGCCTTGGCAATGGGCCTGGTGCACGAGGTGGTGCCGCTGGAGGCGCTGGACGAGGCCCTCGAGCGCTGGCTGCACGAGCTGCTGGCGAATGGTCCGCAGGCGCAGGGCGAGATCAAGCGCCTGCTCGGCCAGCTGGCCGTGGGGCCGGTGACGGAGGAGGTGCGTGAGCTCACCGCCCAGACCATCTCCCGCGTGCGGGTGGGCGACGAGGCGCGCGAGGGCTTCTCCGCCTTCATGGCCAAGCGTCCGGCGGCCTGGGTGCCGCAGGGAGAAGGCGCATGAGCGGCACTTCTCAAGCATGGGCCGTGACGAGCCGGCCGGCCGCCGAGGCGCTGGTGGGCGTGATCGGTGCCGGCGTGATGGGGGCCGGCATCGCCCAGGTGGCGGCCCAGGCCGGACACCCGGTGCGGCTGATGGACGTCCGTGAAGGTGCCGCCCAGGCGGCCCACGGCCAGATCGCCAAGGCGCTGGACGGTCTGGTGACCAAGGGCCGCATGGAGGCCGCCGAGCGGGACGCCGTGCTCGCGCGCATCCAGCCGGCCTCGGCGCTGGCCGACCTGGCCGACGCTGCGCTGGTCGTCGAGGTCATCATCGAGAAGCTGGAGCCCAAGCAGGCCCTGCTGCGCGAGCTGGACGCCCTGCTGGGGCCGGAGGCGCTCATCGCCTCCAACACCTCCTCCATCAGCATCACGGCGCTGGCCAATGGCCTGCAGCGCCCGGAGCGCCTGGTGGGCATGCACTTCTTCAACCCCGTGCCGCTGATGAAGCTGGTCGAGGTGGTGTCCGGTGCGGAGACGCAGGCCTCCGTGGCCGAGGCCATCTACGAGCTCTCGCGCCGCTGGGGCAAGGCGCCGGTGCATGCGAAGTCGACGCCCGGCTTCATCGTCAACCGCATTGCCCGGCCCTACTACGCCGAGACGCTGGCGCTGCTGCTGGAGCAGGCGGGCACGCCGGCCCAGCTGGACCGGGCGCTGCGCTCGGTGGGCTTCCGCATGGGCCCCTGCGAGCTGATGGACCTGATCGGGCACGACACGAACTTCCTGGTCACCCAGTCGGTGTTCGAGGCCAACTTCAGCGACAAGCGCTATGTGCCGTCCCTGGTGCAGAAGGCGCTGGTCGATGGCGGCCGGCTGGGCCGCAAGGTGGGCAAGGGCTTTTATGAGGGCGTGCCGGCCGCGCCGGTGCCGGCCGAGCGGTCGGGCGTCGCGGGCTGGACCTCGCTCGTGCTGCACGGCGAGGGCGCGCTGGTCGAGGCGCTGGCGCAATCGCTCGAGGCCGCGGGCGTGGCCTTCCAGCGTGGCAGCGGTGCGGGCTGGGCGGGCTTGGCGCTGGACGGCCTGCAGCTGCGCCTGAGCAGCGGCCGCTGCGCTGCGGAACTCGCCCAGCGGGAGGGCGTGGCCGAGCTGGCCGTGATCGACTGGCCCGTCAGCGGCCCGCGCACCGAGGCGCTGGCGATGGCCTTCGCGCCGCGCTGCAGCGAGGCCGGCCGGACCGCCGCCCACCAGCTCTTCGCGGCCCTGGGCTGGACGCCGCTGGTGCTGCGCGATGCGCCCGGCCTGGTCGTCGCCCGCACGCTGGCCATGCTGGTGAACGAAGGGGCCGACGCGGTCTGGCAGGGCGTGTGCGATGAAGCGGCGGCCGACCAGGCCATGAAGCTGGGCGTCAACTACCCCGCCGGGCCCTTCGAGTGGCTCGCGCTGCTGGGCGCGCCCCGCGTGGTCGAGACGCTGGACGCGCTGTTCGAGGCCAGCCGCAGCGAGCGCTACCGCGTCAGCCCGCTGCTGAAGCACCGCGTCTGGGCCGGCTGATCTCCCGGGCCAGAAAGAAGGAAAGCCGCCCGAGGGCGGCTTTCTCTTTGAGTGCGCGGCGCGTTCAGAGCAGCATGCGCAGGTGCTGCTGGGCCTGCAGCAGCGGGGGCAGGGCGTGCTCCACCAGCTGCTCCATGCTCATGCGCGAGGCATGGATGGAGATGTTCAGGGCCGCCACCACGTCGCCCCGGTAGTTCTTGAGCGGCACCGCGAGGCTGCGCAGGCCGAGCTCCAGCTCCTGGTCCACGCTGGCGTAGCCCAGGGCGCGGGCGCGGGCGACCTCATTGCGCAGGCGGTCCGGATTCGTGATGGTGTGCGGCGTGACGGCCTCGAGCGTCTGGCGGGCAATCCAGGCGTCGGCGTCCTCGGGACTCAGGGCGGCCAGCAGGGCGCGACCATTGGCCGAGCAGTAGGCCGGCACCCGGCCGCCGGACTGCAGATGCTGCGACAGCACGCGCCCGGCGCTCGTCGCGGCGATGCAGATCACGTCATTGCCATCCAGCACGCCGGCGGCGCTCGCCTCCTTGAGGGCGAAGGCCAGCTTGTGCAGCTCGGGCTCGACGATGCGCGGCAGGCGGGCCGAATGCATGTAGCTCTGGCCCAGGCGCAGCACCTTGGGCGTGAGGGCGAACATCTTGCGGTCCTGCGAGACGAAGCCCAGGTAGCTCAGGGTCAGCAGGTAGCGGCGGGCGGCCGCGCGGGTCAGCCCGGTGCGGGCGGCCACCTCGCTGATGGTGAGGCGGGGGCGCTCCTGGTCGAAGGCCTCGATCACGGCGAGACCCTTCTCCAGGCCGGCCACCAGGTCGCGCTTCAGCGGCGCCTGTGGTTCCTGGGAGACAGTCGTTGCCGGGCTGGCCGGAACTGCGACGGAGGCGAGATCATCAAGGGCGCGAGCTGCAGACATGGCGTTCCAGGGTGCGAGAGCGCCCAAAAAAGTCTGAGCGCGATCAAATCAGTCGCCGACTATAGAAGTCTGTCACTACAAATGGTGACGGCTTTGCAAGCATTGGGCGACGAACGCACATGAATGCACCATGTTGGTGAATTTTGGGCGCACTGATCTGACGGCCTCGTGCAGGTCGCTTTGAGCAGGCCCCGATCACCTTGTGGCACCGGGTGGCGGATCGACTCCCTGTCTTGCTTCTTCTGTTCGGCAAGTTGCAGGAGGGGCCAAGAACGTACGCATATGACTTTAGGCATATGTGTGATATATGGCCCCGGCGGCGGCCAGTATCACACGTTCCGGCGCGAGGTGATCACTGCGCGGGCCCGTCCAAAGGGGGAGGCGCCGGCCGGGGCGCCGGCCTCGCGTTCGCATGCCGACCAGCGTTCCAGCCCACTCGGCGACCAGCAAGGCGGGCCGCAGCGGAAGCAGCAAGGGAAGGGCGGCGGCCCTCCCCGAGGCGTCACACCCGTTCCAGGATCAGGGCGATGCCCTGACCGACACCGATGCACATGGTGCACAGGGCATAGCGGCCGCCGGTGCGCTGCAGCTGGTTCGCCGCCGTGAGGGCCAGGCGGGCGCCGCTGGCTCCCAGCGGGTGCCCGAGGGCGATCGCGCCGCCGTTGGGATTCACGCGGGGATCATCGTCCGGCAGGCCGAGCTGGCGCAGCACCGCCAGGCCCTGGGCCGCGAAGGCCTCGTTCAGCTCGATCACGTCCATCTGCTCGAGGCGCAGCCCGGCCCGGGCGAGCACGGCCTGCGTGGCCGGCGCGGGGCCGATGCCCATGATGCGCGGCGCCACGCCGGCCGTGGCCATCGCCACGACGCGGGCGCGAGGCGTCAAACCGTGGCGCTGCGCGGCGGCTTCGCTGGCCAGCAGCAGGGCGACGGCGCCGTCGTTGACGCCCGAGGCGTTGCCGGCGGTCACCGAGCCCTCCGGCGTCACCACGCCCTTGAGCCGGGCCAGGGACTCCAGGCTTGTGTCACGCGGGTGCTCGTCCTGCCGCACCCAGACGGCGTCGCCCTTCTTCTGCGGAATCTCGACCGGGCAGATCTCGGCGTCGAAGAAGCCGGCTTGCTGGGCGGCCACGGTCTTCTTCTGGCTGGCCAGCGCCATGCGGTCCTGGGCCTCGCGTTCGATGCCGAACTCGCGCGCCACGTTCTCGGCCGTCTCGGGCATGGAGTCGACGCCGTACTGCGCCTTCATCAGGCGGTTGATGAAGCGCCAGCCGATGGTCGTGTCATAGACGGCGTTCTGGCGGGAGAAGGCGGCATCGGCCTTGGGCATCACGAAGGGGGCGCGGCTCATGCTCTCGACGCCGCCGGCGATCAGCAGGTCCGCTTCGCCGGCCTTGATGGCACGTGCTGCGGAACCCACGGCGTCCAGCCCCGAGCCGCACAGGCGGTTCAGCGTCACGCCCGGCACCTCGATGGGCAGGCCCGCCAGCAGGCCGGCCATGCGGGCGACATTGCGGTTGTCCTCGCCCGCCTGGTTGGCGCAGCCGTAGAGCACATCTTCCACGGCCTGCCAGTCGAGGCCGGGATGCCGGGCCATGAGCGCCTTGAGGGGCAGGGCGCCCAGATCGTCCGCCCGGATGCCGGAGAGGGCGCCGCCGTAGCGGCCGAAAGGGGTGCGTTGTCCGTCGCAGATATAGGCAGTGCGCATGGGGTTCCTGATGGGAGGCTCGAGCCTTGCCCCTCGATAAAAAAGGGGGTCGGCCGGTGATTAAGAAATGGAAAGGATTGCAGTCAAAAAGTTCTTTACATGAACATGGGTTCATTAAATGAACATGCTAGGGCCGTGCGATCTTTCCAGTCAAGGCGGTGACTGATCCGTCAGATTCGGCATGGAGGTGTTTCCATCCGTGTAAAGTTCCCTAGTGCATTGCTCAAGTTCTCCAAGGGGACAGCCGATGCATCGAAAGAGGGCCGCCCGCGGAGGAATGGGCTAGGACAGGCATGAAGGACAACACAACAGATCCGCTGATTGACGTGGCACAGCTGAAGGTCGGGATGTTCATCCATCTCGACCTGGGCTGGATGTCGCATCCCTTCCCGTTGAGCAGCTTCAAGCTGAGCTCGGAAGACCAGCTGCTCGTGTTGCGCCGCCTGGGTCTCAAGCAGGTCCGCTGGAGTCCCTCCAAGAGCGAGCTGCCCGACGACACGCCGCCGGCCCCCGTCACGGCCTCCGAGACCGTCAATCCCGCGCTCAGCCCGGAGCAGCAGCAGAAAGAGGCCCACCGCAAGGCGCTGGCCGCCCAGCGCGAGGCGCTCTCCCTTTGCGAGAAACAGTATGCCGAGGCCGCAGCGGCCTTCAAGGGCATCGTGGACATGGTGCCGCGCGCGCCGGTCAACTCGCGTGACCAATCCACGGCGCTCGTCAGTGCCCTGCTGGACAAGATGCTGGTGGAGGGCGACCTCAACATCCGCCTGCTCAACGAGGGCGCCGGTGACCGCGGCACGGCGCATGCG
The DNA here is from genome assembly GCA_041912595.1 of Burkholderiaceae bacterium. Classification (GTDB taxonomy): domain Bacteria; phylum Pseudomonadota; class Gammaproteobacteria; order Burkholderiales; family Burkholderiaceae_C; genus Roseateles_B. The sequence goes on along the minus strand of JAYRMR010000030.1, from coordinate 41,910 downwards.
CTGAACGTGTCGATCATCTCGCTGCTGCTGGGGCGGGCCTTCGGTCTCGGGCGCGAGGAGATGATGGATCTCGGCGTCGGTGCGCTGCTGCATGACATCGGCAAGCTCGACCTCCCCCCGCGCCTGCGCCACCGGGACGAGAGTTTCACCACGGCCGAAAGCCAGGTCTACCAGACCCACGTGGTCAAGGGCGTGGCGCTGGCCAAGCAGATGGACCTGGCGGCCGGCCCGCTGCTGGTGATCGCCCAGCACCACGAGAACGCCGACGGCACGGGCTTCCCGCAGCGCATCAACGTGGACCGCATGAGCGCCGCCTCGCGCATCGTGGCGCTGGTGAACCGCTTCGACGGCCTGTGCAATCCGCTGCTCGTCTCCAAGGCCATGACGCCGCACGAGGCGCTTTCGCTGATGTTCGCGCAGGGCCGCAGCCGCTTCGACGCGACGATGCTCAATGCCTTCATCCGCATGATGGGCGTCTATCCGCCCGGCTCGACGGTGCAGCTGACGGATGACCGCTATGCGCTGGTCGTGGCGGTGAACTCCTCGCGGCCGCTCAAGCCGCGGGTGATGGTGCATGACCCCAAGATCCCTCGCGACGAGGCACTGGTGGTCAACCTCGAAGACCATCCCGACCTCGGCATCCGCCGCAGCCTCAAGCCCGGCGCGCTGCCGCGGGCCTCGCTCGACTACCTCAGCCCGCGCGCCCGCGTGGCCTATTTCTTCGAGTCCGTTTCCGCCTCGCCCATGGGAGAGGTGTCGGTGTGAAGCCGGTCCGGCACACGCAGCAGGCAGCCTCGGCGAATCCCCCAGCGTCCAGTTCCCGGCCCAGCGCGCTCGCCGCGACAGGGGCCGCGCCCTGGGCCGGCCTGCTCGACGCGCTGCAGGAGGCGGTCTGGCTGGTGGATGCGCAGGACCTGACGCTCCTGGCAGCCAACGCCGCCGCCGAGCAGTTGCTGGGCCTGCCGGCCGCGGCACTGCAGGGGCAGCGCATCGAGTCCCTGTGCGTGACGCCCGAGGATCAGCTGTTCTGGAGCGACGTCGCCCAGGGCGCCCGCGAAGGGCTGCATACCGAGACGCTGCTGCGCCATGCCGACGGCCACACGCTGTGGGTGGATCGCCGCATCTGCCGGCTGCCGGGCGCCACGCCCGACGATCCGGCCGTGTGGGTGCTCAGCATGCGCGACCTCAGCGCCCAGCGCCGCAGCGAGGAAGAGCGCGAGACCCTGCTGGTGGACCTGCGCAGCACGCTGGAGTCCACCGTCGACGGCATCCTGGTGACGGACCTCGCCGGCCGCATCCGCAACTTCAACCAGCGCTTCGCGACGATGTGGGGCATCCCGACCGAACTGCTGCAGCAGCGGGATGACGCCGCCGTGCAGGCGTGGATGCGCCGCAGCGTGTCGGACGGCGCGGCCTACGCCGCACGCCTGAATGCCTTGCTGGACGCGCCGCTGGCCCAGAGCAGCGAGGTCCTGCGCCTGCTGGACGGCCGGGTGCTGGAGCGCGTGTCGCTCCCGCAGTGGAGCCGGCAGCGGCCGGTGGGCCGCGTGTTCTCCTTCCGCGATCTCAGTGACCAGCTCGCGGCGAGCCAGCGCATCGAGGAGCTGTCCCATACGGACATGCTGACCGGCCTGCCCAACCGGCGCGCGCTGGCCGAGCGCGTCGAGTACGCCCGCGCCATCGCCAAGCGCGAGGCCTCGGGCTTCGCGATGCTCTTCGTCGACCTCGACCGCTTCAAGCAGATCAACGACACCCTGGGCCACGCCTTTGGCGACCGCGTGCTGAGGGAGGTCGCCCAGCGGCTGCGGGACTGCCTTCGCGAGGTGGACACCGTGGCCAAGCTCTCGGGCGACGAGTTCGCCCTGCTGATCCATGAGGCGGACGCCCGCGGGGCGGAGCACACGGCCCGGCGGGTGCTGGAAGCGATGACGCGGCCCTTCGGCTTCGACACCCTCAGCTTCACCGTCACCGCCAGCATCGGCATCGCGCTCTTCCCGGGCGACGGCGAGTCCCTGGACGAGCTCACCTCCAGCGCCGAGCGCGCCATGCAGGGGGTCAAGGACAGTGGCCGCGCCGGCTTCCGCTTCCATCAGCCGCGCAAGGACGTGGACCTGCTGGCCCGCATGCGCCTGGATCACGCCATGCGCCAGGCCTTGCTGGAGCAGCGATTCCGTCTGCACTTCCAGCCGCAGCTGGATCTGGCGAGCGGCCAGGTCATCGGTGCCGAGGCGCTGATCCGGTGGCGGGACCCGGTGCGTGGCGAGGTGCCACCGGGCGAATTCATTCCGGTGGCGGAGGAAAGCGGCTTCATCGTCGCCATCGGGGACTGGGTCCTGCACGAGGCCGTGACCCAGGCGCAGGCCTGGGCACGCCAGGGGCGGCGACTGCCGGTGGCGGTGAACGTCTCGGCCCTGCAGTTCCAGCAGGCCCAGTTCGTGGACCGGGTCCGCCAGGTGCTGCAGACGGCGGGGTTGCCGCCGGAATTGCTGGAGCTGGAGCTGACCGAGTCCATCCTGCTCCGCGACGCCGACGAGGCCCTGCGCCGCCTCCAGGCGCTGGCCGAGCTGGGCGTGTGCCTGTCCATTGACGACTTCGGCACCGGCTATTCCAGCCTCGCCTATCTCAAGCGCTTCCCCATCCAGCGGCTGAAGATCGACCGCAGCTTCGTCCAGGGGCTGCCGGATGACGCCAGCGATGCGGGCATCGTCCGTGCCGTGGTCCAGGTGGGCCGCGCGCTGGGCCTGCAGGTCATCGCCGAGGGCGTGGAGAGCGAGGCGCAGCGGAGCTTCCTGCAGGAGGCCGGCTGCCACGAGTTCCAGGGCTACCTCTTCTCCGCCGCGCTGGACGCCGCGACGTTCGAGGCGCGGGTCTGGGGCGCGGATCGCCCGCCCATGCGGCTGGTGCAGGGCGGCGCCGGCTGAGCCGGCCCGGGGCACGGTTCACAATAGCGTGACGGCGGCGGGGCGGGTGCCCGCCCTTGCCGATGCCCACCCGTTTTCTCTGTGCCGGGGTTCCCATGTTCCGATTCAAGTCCAAGGCCGCGGCCGATGTGATCTATATGCCTGATGCCGCCCGGCAGGTGCTGGCAGCCCTCGGGCGTGAGCCGGCCCGCGAGGGCATCCTCGAGCTCGCCGACCTGCCCGCCGCCCAGCGGGCGCTGCTGGCCGCCGTCGAGGCGGACGAGGCGGCCTTCGCCGCCCTGGTCGCCGAGGCCGAAGCCCAGGGCGAGCCGCCGCCCCGCCGCCAGGGCATCACCCTGCGGCAGCGGGTCTGGCCCCTGCTGGACATGCTGCGCCTGAGCGAGGCCGAGCGCGCCGACGTGATCTGGCAGGGTTGAGCCCTGATGGACGGACTGGACGACGTCACGCGCCTGGTGTGCGTGCGCCATGGGCAGACCGGCTGGAACGCCGAGGGCCGGCTGCAGGGTCAGCTCGACATCGCGCTCGATGCCACGGGCGAGGCTCAGGCCGAGGCGCTGGCCGGCGCGCTGCAGGACGAAAGCCTGGATCAGGTCTTCTGCAGTGATCTGCAGCGCTGCCGCCAGACCCTGGCGCCGCTGCAGCGCCGCCGCGATCTGCCCGTCGAGTGGCAGGCCGGCCTGCGCGAGCGCTGCTTCGGCGACTTCCAGGGCCTGACCTGGGCCGAGCTCAGCGAGCGGGACCCGGAGGCCGCGCGGCGCTGGAAGCTGCGGGAGCCGGACTTTGCCGCGCCCGGGGGCGAGTCGCTGCGGATCTTCAGTGAGCGCGTGCTCGCCGCCGTGCAGGCGCTGGCGGCGCGCCATGCGGGCCAGAGCCTCCTGCTCGTGACCCATGGCGGCGTGCTGGACTGCCTCTACCGGGCTGCCCTGGGCCTGGATCTGCAGGCGCCGCGCAGCTGGCGCCTGGGCAACGCCGCCATCAACCGCCTGATGGTTTCCGGCGGGCGGCTGCATCTGGTGGGATGGGCGGACGAGAGTCACCTGCCGCTGGCGTCCTGAGTCGGTTTCAGCCACGCTTTGACGCCTTCGACCTCCGTGGGCGACAAAAGAAGCCGGACCCCCTGCAAAAAGTGACTGTTGCGAATTCACGTCGCCGGGGCTTCGGTCAAACCCTAGGCCTCCTATACTCCCGCCACATTCCGCGTGACAAGACCGGGTGTCTCAGCCCGGCACAACCTCAACCTACAAAGGCAAATGATGAAGAAGATCGCTCTCGTCGCTGCTCTGGCCGCTGTGTCGGCTTCGGCTTTCGCACAAAGCTCCGTGACCCTGTGGGGCCGCGCCAACGTGACCGTTGAAAGCCAAAAGATCGGCACCGCCGACCGCAAGGTGGTCGTGCAGGACAACCGTTCGCGCCTGGGCGTGAAGGGTCAGGAAGACCTGGGTGGCGGCCTGAAGGTCAGCTTCGCCCTGGAACACGGCCTGGACATGGACACCGGCAAGCAAACCAGCATGACCGCTGACGGCAAGCCTGGCGCTTTCTGGAACCGTGAGTCGTCCGTGCAACTGAGCGGCGCTTTCGGTGCCATCCGTCTGGGTAACTGGACCAACGGTTCGTACTTCGCCACCGCTGACTACGTCAGCATGCACAACCACGACACCGGCACCTCCGACGACAAGCTGTACTCGGGCGCTGGCTGGACCGCGGTGAACAAGGTGGGTTACTTCACCCCGAACATCGACGGTTTCACCGCTGAAATCACCATGCACGCTGGTGAAGGCGCCGACAAGCGCGCTTTCGACCTGTCGGCCAACTACGACCAAGGTCCTCTGCACCTGGGCGCTGGCTACAGCAAGCAAGGCGATGCCAAGCAGTTCGCTGGCCGCGCTCTGTATGAGCTGGGCGAGTTCACCGTCGGTGGCTACGTGCAACGTGAAGACATCAACGGCGAAACCCGCAACATCTGGCGTCTGGCCGGTATGTACACCATGGGCGCTTCCGAGTTCCACGTGAACTACGGTGACGCTGGTCGCAGCGCCAAGGGCGATAAGGCCAACCAGCTGACCCTGGGCTACAACTACAACCTGAGCAAGCGCACCAAGGTGTACGGCTTCTTCACGAAGCTGGACAACAAGGACAACAACGCTGGCGACCTGAACAGCCTGGCTGTCGGTATCCGTCACAACTTCTAATCCCTCGGGATCAGAATGTGCAAAAGGCGACCTTCGGGTCGCCTTTTTCGTTGCTGTGACAGATTCAGTACGCAGGATTCCGAGGAGGGTAACCTGCCGACAGACGCCCCACGCCATATGCCATCTAGAGGCGGGCAGTCTACTAACATGACTCAATAGAACATGCGCCCTCGATAAAATCGGCGCATCAAAGAGGGATGCCTGCACCCCACACGGAGTGCCGGCACGATAGAGGGAGAGAACATGCCATTGAGAGACGCGGCAGGCGTTGTGCCGCTGGAGGAGTTCGTCTGGGCTTTGGGCTCGCTATGCGGCATCCATGGCCAGCCTTTTTCGGCCGAGCTGGTGGCTCGGGAGTTTCCTGCGCCCTGCCAGTGGGGCAATCTGCTGGAGGCGGCGCCCCGTATCGGATTGCGCATGCGCGCGCGCCGGGTTGCAGCCAAACATGTGCCTCGGCTGGCATTTCCGCTGTTGGCGCGCTTGCATCCAGGCAGTGAGTCGCCCGCTTTGGGCGAGAACCACTCCCATCCTCAAATCGCCATCGTCACTCAGTCTGACGACGATGGCTTGGTCCTGTACTACGCAGGGTCTAATCAGCCCAAAAGACTGACCTTGAGCGCATTCGCGGTCCAGTTTGAGGGCACCGTGTGGCTGTCAGCACCTGCTGCGGAACCCTTGCAGGATCCGGATGCCCGGGCCAGCATGAGCGGCCGCTTTGGATTTCGATGGTTCGTGCCGGAGTTGCTGAAGCATCGGAAAGTCTGGCGAGACGTGCTTCTGGCTTCAGCGGCCTTGCAGTGCATCGCTCTCGCCACTCCGCTGTTCACCCAGACCATCATCGACAAGGTCGTGGTGCACCGTACCGAAAGCACATTGATCGCCATCGGCGTGGCCATGCTGATCTTCACGGTGTTCAACAGCCTGCTCAGCTGGGTGCGGCAGTACCTCGTGCTGCACACGGGCAACCGGGTCGATGCGGTGCTGGGTGCTGCTGTCTGGGAGCATCTGCTGCGCTTGCCACTGCGCTATTTCGAGCATCGCCCGACCGGCGTTGTCGCGGCCCGCATGCACGGCGTGGAGACGATCCGGGAATTCATTTCCGGCGCGGCGGTCAGCCTGATCCTGGACTTTCCCTTCCTTGTGATCTGCCTTGCGGTGATGTTTTGGTACAGCCCGCTTCTGACATGCGTGGTCCTGGCCATTCTTGGCGTGATCGGGGTGATGAGTGCCGTGGTCGCCCCCATCTTCCAGGCGCGGCTCAATGAGCAGTTCCTGCTGGGCGCCCGCAACCAGGCCTTCCTTACGGAGCACATTGCCGGTTTCGAGACGGTGAAGAGCCTGCAGATGGAGCCTCAGCTGCGCAAGCGTTACAGCAACTACCTGGCCGTCTTCCTGCAATCTGGGTTCAAGACCAAGCAGATCGCCAACACCTACAACGTGGTCGCCAATACGCTGGAGCAGACCATGACCTTGCTGGTGCTGATGATGGGCGCCTACATCGTCATGCGCGAGCCCAGCTTCACCATCGGCATGCTGGTGGCCTTTCAGATGTTCTCGGGCAAACTCAGCCAGCCGGTGCTGCGCATCGTGGGCCTGTGGTCCCAGTTTCAGCAGGCGAAGCTCAGCGTCGACCGGCTTGGCGACCTGATGAATTCGCCGGTTGAGCCCTACAACATCACTCCGCAGCGCCAGTCCCAAGGGGCAGGAGTGATCGATATTGAGGGCCTGGCCTTCCGCTATGCCGAGGACCGGCCCCTGTTGTACGAGGCCCTGAGCCTGAAGATCGAGCCTGGCAAGTCCATGGCCATCATGGGCCCGTCCGGGAGCGGCAAGAGCACGCTGGCCAAGCTGCTGCTGGGCTTCTACCAGCCCACCAATGGCGCCATTCGCATTGACGGCGTGGACATCCGCAACCTGAGCGCCAATGAGCTGCGCCAGTACTTCGGTGTCGTTCCGCAGGAGACCACCCTCTTCAGCGGCACCATCCTGCAGAACCTCTGCGCCGGCAACCCCGGCGCGCGCTTTGACCAGGTGGTTCAGGCCTGCAAGATGGCCGGCATCCATGCCGTGGTTGAAGCGCTGCCCCAGGGCTACGAGACCGAGGTCGGTGAACGCGGGGTGGGCCTGTCCGGCGGGCAGAAACAGCGGCTGGCCATCGCTCGCGCCCTGCTCAAGGGCCCCAAGGTCCTGATCTTCGACGAAGCCACCTCGGCCCTGGACGGCGACACCGCCGAGTCCTTCGCCCGCACCATCAACGCCCTCAAGGGGCAGGTGACCATGCTCTTCATCACTCATGCCCTGCCCAAGAGCCTGAAGATCGACGAGGTCCTGGTGCTCAACAAGGAAGGGGCGCACCAGCTGCGCGCCCTGACGCCCGCACCCGCCCACCGTCCCGACAGCAAGGAGGCCTGAGATGCCCATCCGCATGGCTCGCCTGGAAGACATTCCAGCGCTGGTGGAGGGCGGCCGGCGCATGCATGCGCTGACGCGCTTCAGGCATTTTGATTATTTGCCGGAGAAGGTGGCGAGGAATTTTGAGGCGATTATTACTCGGGGGCAGGGTAAGTATATTTTTATGGTGGCTGAGCGCGCGGATGGCGAAGTTGTAGGCGCGTTGTTGGCTGTGCTGGAAAATCATATTTTTAGCGATCAAATCGTTGCCAGCGTCATGCATTTTGATGTGTTGCCCGAAGCTAGGGGTGGCGGGTATGCAGTCAAGCTGCTATTGAGTCTTGAGAAATGGGCTGCTGTAACAGGTGCGATGGAGATTTGCGTTGGCCAGAATAGTGCGGGCAGCTTGATGGAGGCAACGAGGTTCAGGCGGTTCGTGTCCAGGGCAGGGTATTCTGGCTGTGGGGGTAATTTCCATAAAAGAACAGAGGCCTGATATGGCGAGATGCTATTGGGGTATGAAATTTTTGGGATTGGTATTAATCCTGCTGATGCCTTCCTGGGGATCGGCAGAAACATCGGTGATCGGAGATGAGTCCGGCGCGGAGGAGCTTGGTCAAATCGTCGATGTCCTGCGTCGATTGAGAAGCGACCATGTGAACTTGTGCAGCTTTGATGAAGTAAAAAATAGCCTTGGTGTGGTTCCGTACTCGAATGTGATTAACAAACTATATGTGATGGATGCTGATCATGATGCGGAGCGATTCACATTTGCGAGAAAAAACGGAGGCTATATGCCATCGATATCTGTTTACTATTCGTCGGGTAGGCAGGATAGGCCAAGTTGTCGAATCGTCTTTGACTGGTGGCGAAAGTATGGTAAGGGCGGGTCCCTCGATGGGTTGAGGCGAAAAATCCGCGTGCAGCAGATTGGTATTCTTCGGGCCTCGCATGGCGCCAACGGCGATGTCTCTGTATATGAAGCCCATCCTGACCAGAATGCCGATGGTATAAAGTTTTCAGTCATGCGTGACGCAGTTATTCAAATTTTGATGGAGGAGTGAGATGGCTACCGAAAAGCAGATTGATGCCTTGTTTGATGCGTTGGGATTTACAAAGGCATCAAGATATTTTGTCAGGATATCTCCTGAGGCGACTAATTACATCTCAAAATGGATCGACACCCAGAACCTGGGTCGGTTTGTTAGTGAGGAGGGGGTGGTGCTCAATTTGCAGCAACTGCAGCAATATGTCCGAGTTGACAATATTGAAAAGGGGACGTTTGTTGGGTATACCGCCGACGGCGGACACTATATCCATATAGAGCCAAGCGAATTGCAAAGTCCTCATGGATTCCTGTCGGTGCTAGTGCATGAGCTAGATCACACGGCGCAAAGTTCCCGGCCTCCCATTGATAGTGTGTTTATGGATGGTCAGTGGAAGCTCCGCGTTAACATGACGCTTTATGACTATGTGCGTCAGAGGAATTTAAATGAGGCGCGTTCAATTGCGGCTGAATGGAAAACGTATCAAGACTTGCGCACCCATGACTACGCGAATGACGCGTCTTTCAACTACAAAGACTTTGTAGGGACCTCCATATGGGAGGACCTTCCTTTGGCATTCCGCCAAGAGGGCGGCCGGCTCGAGGCTTCTTATAGGGATAAGGGGTACTCTCCCGAGGTTATAAGCGAGCGCATGGCTGCTTATTGGACTGATCCGCTGAAAGCTAAAGTCGCGGAGACTATGGGAACTGCTTGGCGCGTCAGCCTAATGTCTCGAAGTCCGCTCCCGGAAGCGCTTATTAAAGGAACGGATTTTGAGTGGCAATATAATTCCAGATTTGACCAGCTGAAGTCTGACTTCTTTACGCAGACATTTCCAGGGTTTGATGAGGCTGCGAGAAATAAGTATATCTCGGAGCACCCCTGGCAGGTGGATGTTTGGAAGCAGGCTGCTCGCGGAGATGTGATCAATGGATTCCTGTCTGGTTATGGTCGTGAATTGCGTAGCGCTGGTTTGACGGGCGACGTGTATGACAATGCAATGCTCGATGCGTTTGCCATAGCCAATCGTACCTTTTCTCAGCCTTCAACAGGCGTAGGTGGCGTTTTGAGGTCCTATGGGGATGCTGATGTTGCTTTCTATGTAGGGACTATTGCTGGACTCTCGGAAGGGGAAATTAAATCGCTCCCCTCCCCCGTTTATCTCAGTTTTGATATCGGCGACAAAGATAGTATTAGGCTGAAATTTGAGTATGTTTATAATGATGGCGCCGGGAATGTCAAGAAAATATCTGGCGATGAGAGGAAGGTCTTCGTTGAAGAGACAGTGAACGGGCAGAAGCGAGTTACCGTTACTGACTATAGTTCGATAGGATTTGCTGGAGTGGTGACGCAATTGCCGGGCTTGCCTATTGGCTCTGCGGGCGGGGTGCCGTCTATTAGCTCTAGCTCTTTGATTTTCACGAATGATGGTGCTGGGAGGTTGAGGCTGTCCGATTATTTCGGGGTCTCAGGGGTGTCTCTGCTGAGTGATGAATTCAAGGGCTATCTGCTTGCTGCAAATATTGGCATTGATCAAATTAAGCAATCTGATGCTGTTTGCAATGTTGACGAGAAGGGCGGGGTCCTGACTGTAATAACAAAGTCTGGAGCCCTGAGAATTTCCGTTACGGCCGATGGGCAGTCGGCACTCATTGAGAAGCCCACTGGCCCTGGGCTATTTGCACTGGAACAATGGAGCACAGGCGGGCTAATCGCTTCGGGCTCCCTGGATAAGACAAGCGTCACCACGCATGTTGAAACCTGGAAAGATTCGACTGGTTTGGTGACAAGTCAGAAGGTGACGAACTTCAGCGCCACTGGAAAGGTGGTGGTTGTTACCACGCCGGATGGAGCTACAGTTACGACTGAATTTGATGTATCGGGAAACCAAGTCGGGCTGCCTGTCCGAGTCGCAGGCCTATCCGAGACATTCGGCCAATCATTAGCGGATGTGGCCTCTCTAGTCAACGCCCTGAAATCCGGGCAGCCCCTGCCGACGCTCGCGTCGGGGCTGAAGCTTGCGAATGATATTGATAGGGGGCATGTCATTCCCGGCCTCAGTACCGCAGCGAGCATCGGCGCAGCATCGATGAGCGTATATAGCTTGTTGAATGCGCTCAAGAATGGCGATGACTTGGAAAAAATAAGTGCTGCAACAAACGCGATTTCGTCAGTTGCTGATGCCGTGGCCAGAATTCAGGGATCGTCGAACTCGGTAAGTGAGTTTTTCTCCAGCTCGGGTTCGGGTGCGAATTTGCTGCCGGCGTTGAACCTTGTCCAAGCCATCAAGAATGGTGACGCCGTCGGTGTCGCCACTTCCGCCTATACGCTGATGGGGTCACCTTATGGGCCTCTAATGAGTACCCCGGTCGGCTGGGCCATCGCCATCTACCAGCTCTCTCAGGCACTCAAGGACACGCCACATGCATGGGGGGATGGCACCTTCAAGTTTGGCGCCGGCACAGACTTGCAATTCCAGGTGGCCGGCGAAGGTTTCGGCAAGGACAAGGTCTCCCTCGTCATGCAAGGCAATGGCAAGGCCCCGTCCGATCCTGAGTATTTCGGTGGTTTGAAGGGCTATCTGGACGGCGTCATCGCTCGCGCCAACCAGATGAACCCGCAAGAACCCCTCGGTCTCATCCCCCAACGCCTGCCCTCGCTCGTCTGGCGCGAAGCCCGCGAAGGCAGCCCGGGCTACGAGGTCAAAGACTTCGACCCGCTCACTGGTCAGCCCAAGCGGCCAGAGCTGCGCTATGACGACAAGTTCCAGCTGATCCAGGCCTTCGGCACGGCGCCGGAGGACAAGTACAACCTGATGGAGCGCCTGATCACCTCCGCCATGGAGCGGGGTGCGATCGCGCCCATGTGGGAGGTGAAGACCGCCAAGCTTCAGGAGCAGAACAACATCCGCATGGCCGGTCTGTCGGAGATCGAGCATGCAGCCCGAGAGGGCCTGTTGGCGCGCAATGGTGTCGATGGCAAACCCTCGACCGGCGCGTTCCGCCCCGTGGCGCTGGACCTGGATGGCGACGGCAAGATCACGGTCGAATCCAAGGCCGGGACCACCCGCGCCTTCAACTGGGACGACACCGGCTACCTGAAGGCCTCCGGCTGGGTGGGCAAGGCCGAAGGCCTGCTGTTCCTGGACCGCCTCCCCAATGGCGTGGTGGATTCCGGCGTCGAGCTGTTCTCCAACTCCAAGCTGGCGGATGCCGCCAAGGGCGTCAATGCGCTCGCCTGGGTGGACGCCAATGGTGACGGGCGGCTGGATGCGTCTGACCCCGTCTTCAACGAGCTGCGCATCTGGCAAGACGCGAACGCCGATGGCGTCAGCCAAAGCTCGGAGCTCAAGAAGCTGGCCGAGCTGGGCATCACCGAGCTCAACTACGCCATGAATCGCTTCACGCGCAATGGCCAGATCTACTTGATGAGCAGCCCGGACCTGGAGACGAGCGACGAGGGCATCCGCCAGTCCGTGACGCCGGAAGGCATCAAGGTCGAGTTCTCGGATGGCACGGTGAAGGTTTATGCCTCGCGGGTGAACGACAAGTCCCTGTACCCTGGCGTGAGCAGCATCGATAACGCCTCGACCGTGGAAGGCGGCGCCGCTGACTTCCTCGTGCGCCTCAACGCACCGGGTGCCGGTATGACGCGCGTGTCCCTGGGCGTGTTTGGCGCCACGGCCAGCGTGAGCGCCGATCTCAACCTGCCCATGCAAGCCTCCTTCGATGGCGGCAAGACCTTCCAGGATGTTGCGTCGGACTATGTCGATGTGCCAGCGGGTCTGACGGGCTTCACCCTGCGCGTGCGCACCAAGGACGACACGGCGGTGGAGTCTGCGGAGACCTTCACGGTCCAGGCGACGACCAATGCCAACGTTATCCCTGCCATCGCGACAGGCACGATCATCGACAACGATGTGGAAGCCAAGCCCCTGGTGTCGATCAGCGGCCCTGTGCTGATCAATGAAGAGACCGATGCCATGGCTGTCTACGCCGTGACGCTCAGCAAGGCGTCGACCAGCACGGTTTCTGTGCGCTGGCGGACGGTGGATGGCTCCGCCTATGCCGGTGAAGACTTCGTGAATGTGCCGCTGTCGACTGTGCAGTTCGCGCCGGGAGAGACGGTCAAGTACGTCAGCGTGAACATGATCAACGATGCGCTGGTCGAGGGCACCGAGACCTTCACCGTACGGCTGGAGTCCCCGATTGGCGCAGAGCTGGGTGTCTCCCAGATCAACACGACTATCCAGAGCGGGGATGTGCCGCCGACTGCGCTGCGGGTCTCGGATGTCGCGGCCACGACCGGCGCCGTCGCGGAAGGACAGGACGCGCTGTTCCGTGTCAACTTGAACCAGGCCGTGGCGAATGCCGAAGGGGCTCTGGTGGGGCTGCGACTCAGTGCCGGGACTGCGACAATCGGCTCGGACTTCAGCAGCACGATGCTCGTGTCCTTTGACAACGGCAACAGCTTCACCGTCTTGTCCGGAGACAGCGCGCTGGTGCCGAAGGGCAAATCCAGCTTCCTGGTCAAGGTCGGGACCCTGAATGACCTGGTGTCCGAGACGGACGAACGTTTCAGTCTTGGCGCACGGACCGCGAACGACGCCGGCTACACGAGCGCGGACATTGTCATTCGGGACGCCACCCCAGCCGTGGTGCCCCAGGTCACGCTGAGCGCCTCGACGGACACGGTCGGGGAAGGTGTGGGCAGCCTGATCTACACCGTGCGCCTGTCTGCGCCGGCCTCCAAGACGGTGACGATCGGGTATGGCGCGAAGAACAGGACCGCCACATTGGGTGCTGACTTCACTGTGCCCAACCAGCCCTCAAATCTGCCCCAGCTGGTGTTTGCTCCGGGCGAGACGCAGAAGACCTTCCAGGTGAACATCCTGGATGATGCAACGTACGAGGGGAATGAGACTTTCGAGGTTTATCTGAGCAGCGTATCGGACGGTGCGCAACTGGGCGCAGTGACCTCATTGGTGACCACCATTGCAGATAACGATCCAGTGCCGCCACCCAAGTTGGTGGCGGTCGGGGAGCAACTGGAGCCGACCGCCGAGGACACGCCGATCACCGTGTACTCCGTGGCCCGGCTCCTGGCCAACGACTCGTTTGGTAGCGGCACCGGAGTGGGCGCAGGTCTTACCGTTCAGCCAGGGTTCAAGCTCGGCGCGGGAGTGGAGAGCGTAGTGCTCAATGGCTCGAATGTCGAAGTGAAACTGAAGAAGGACTTCAACGGGACCGCGACCTTTGGGTATACGGTAAAGGCGCCTGATGGTCAGATCGCCGATGCAACGGCATCGATCGCCGTAACGCCAGTTGACGATCCAACTGGGGTCACGTTTGTCGGCGACACGAGAAACGTCTACGGTTGGGGCCCCTTGGTCACAAAGACCTTTGGTGGCCAGCAGTGGAACTACTCTGTCCAGGAGGATCAAGGCGTTCCTTACTATTCGCCTTATGCCACGGTCGCGGGTCAACGACGCATTGACGGCCGAGATGACTATACGTGGGGATCAACGCAAGATACCGGCATCCCGAGCGACTATGCCGCTTGGTACGCCGGGGTGTTCGGATTTGGAGACGGCTCGGTGGTCATCCCCTGGCGTGGGCAAAACTACCTCGTCAATCCAGGGGGGGCGACATATTCCCACAGCACCGTCGTTGGAACCGAAGTTGGCAATGACGGGGCTTTGCAGGTAAGCGACCCGGATCTTGAAGACTTGGCGGCCTCGTTCAAGATCGAATCGGTCAAGGTCCTTAATGCAGACAACAACGGCCGCGTAGACACGTTTGGAGATCTGCGCCTGTCCTTCACTGGCCTGCGATATGTACAGTACGACCCGCGGACTGGCAACGTGGTCAACAAGAACCTCTACTCCGACGAGCATGTCCGCGCTGAGCAGACGGGAACCTCTTTGATCGAGGTGACCTTGGTCAATGCAAACGGTAAGCGAGTGACTGAGACCGTCGCTGTACCGCATTTCGGCCCCTCGCCAAAGCCAGACGTCTCCAGCGGTGGCAAGCCCATTGCCATCGACCTTGATGGCAATGGCTTCACCTTCACCGACATCGACGATGCCAATGTGTTCTTCGATGTGAATGGCGACGGCTGGCGGCGCAAGACGGCCTGGCTGAACCCGAAGGACGGGTTCCTGGTCTATGACAAGAACTCGGACGGCAAGATCACGGACCGTGACGAGCTGAGCTTTGCCAGCTACCTGGCCAGCGCCCAGTCCGACCTGGAAGGCCTCAAGTTCTTCGACACCAACAAGGACGGCGTCTTCTCGGCTGCCGACGATGCCTGGTCCAAGTTCAAGGTCTGGCGTGACGCCAACAGCAACGGCGTGACCGATGCCGGCGAGCTGATGACCCTGGAAAGCCTGGGCATTGCCAAGGTCGAGCTGGAGTCGGACAAGAAGCTGCGGGTCATCAACGGCCAGTCCGTGCTGGGCCTGGGCCGAGCCGTGAAGACGGACGGCACCTCCTTCGCGCTGGCAGACGTGATCCTGCGCTATTCAGAAAAGGCCCTGGTGACGCCGCCGGGTGGCGGCACGCCGTTCGAGACGATCATCCCCAAGAACCAGCCGAACCAGACCGTCGATGGCGGGACTGGAAATGACTTGATCCTGGGTGGTACCGGCAACGACCTGCTGCGTGGCGGTGATGGCAACGACGTCTTTAATGACGACGAGGGCAGCGACCATGTCCAGGCAGGTGCTGGCGATGACGCCGTGTTCACGGGGCGTGACAACGACTTCGTGGAAGCGGGTGCGGGTAATGACCAGGTGTTCACGGGCGTCGGTAACGACGTGGTCTTCGGCGAGGAGGGGAACGACACCTTGTTCTTGGAAGGGGGCGACGATCTGGCCTTCGGCGGTGCGGGCAATGACCTCATCGCGGGCGGCAGCGGGAACGATGCACTGTCCGGGGATGACGGCGATGACGTGCTGCTTGGCGAGTCTGGCTGTGATGCTCTATTCGGTAAGGACGGCAACGACGAGCTGCGTGGCATGGACGACGATGACCTGCTCTACGGTGACGCGGGCGACGACGATCTCTATGGCGGCGCAGGCAACGACACCATGGAGGGCGGGACGGGCGACGACACCTACGAGGTGGATAGCGCCCGGGACGTCGTGATCGAGCGCGTCAACGAGGGAACCGATACGGTGCTGTCCAGCATCACCTACAGTCTTGGCGAGACCAGCAATCTCGAGAACCTCACGCTGACGGGCTCTCAGAACCTCGATGGCACGGGTAACGCCGGCAACAACCGTCTGATCGGCAACGCAGGTCGAAACGTGCTCACTGCACTCGCCGGAAACGATACGCTGGATGGCGGTATCGGCGCCGACACCATGCGCGGTGGTACCGGTGACGATCTCTACTACGTGGATGACGCTGGCGATGTGGTGGAAGAGCGGGCGGGTGAAGGTACCGACGCTGTCATCGCCAAGGTCGACTACACGCTGACGGCCAACGTGGAGAACCTGACGCTGGCTGGCCTGGAGGCTACCATTGGCACGGGCAATGCCTTGAACAATGTGCTCGTTGGCAATCCGTTGGACAACACGCTGGACGGCGCCGCAGGTGCTGACACGTTGAAGGGGGGGCTCGGCAACGATACCTATGTGGTCGATGACCTGGGTGATCAGGTCGTCGAGGCGCAAGGTGAAGGTTATGACACCGTGAAGGTCAACGGGCTTTCGGCCTACACGCTGGGCCAGAACTTGGAAGCTCTGGTATTGGGCCTGGATGCAGCGAACGGGACGGGCAACGAGCTGGGCAATGTCCTGAGCGGCAACGCTTCCGCCAACGTGTTGGATGGGCAGGCTGGCGACGACATGCTGTACGGGAACGCTGGTGCCGACACATTGCTCGGCGGCGCGGGCAATGACCTGCTGGACGGGGGCGACGGCGCCGACGTCATGCGCGGTGGCGCCGGAAATGACCAGTATGTGGTTCAGGACGGCGCCGATGTGGTTGAAGAGGCCGCAGATGCCGGATCAGATACCGTGCGCAGCAGCATCAGCTACCGCCTGACCGCCAATGTTGAGTCTCTGGTCCTGACAGGTTCTGCCGCCATCAATGGCACCGGCAATGCACTGAGCAACCAACTGATTGGCAATTCGGCGGACAACATCCTGGATGGAGGGGAGGGCGCCGATGAAATGCGGGGTGGCCTGGGCCATGACACGTACTACGTGGACAACGCAGGTGATCGGACCATTGAACTGGCAGGCCAGGGCCATGATCAGGTCTTCGTCAGCGGGATTCGCGAATACACCCTGCAAGACAATGTGGAAGACCTGACGCTGTGCGGTGGCGCCGTGATCGGCCGAGGCAATGAGCTTGGCAATCTCCTGAAGGCCAACGACCAAGGCAATTCCCTGTTCGGCATGGGCGGCAATGACACGCTGGTCGGTGGAGCAGGCAATGATGCGCTGGCAGGCGGCCAAGGCGACGACGTGCTCTCGGGAGGCGCCGGCAACGACGTGTTCCTTCTGTCTGGAGCCGGCGATGTTGATGGCCTAGACCAGATTGATGGCGGGACGGGCCGCAACAGCATCCAGGGCGTTTCCAATGCCAATGATGTGTTGAGGGTGTCTAGCAACCTCGCCAATCTGAAGAACATCCAGTTGCTGGATGGTGGACAGGGCGGGGCGATGACGGACGCCGTTCTTGGAACGGACCAGGGCGACGTGCTGGACTTCTCGGCGTTGACGGTCCTCAACTTCGTTCTGGATGGCGGAGGGGGCAACGACACCGTCACCGGGACGTCTGCCAGCGACCGCATCCGGGGCGGTCGAGGCAATGACGTCCTGTTCGGTGGCGCTGGTGATGACGACTTCCTTCTGCAAGGGCTTGGGGATGTTGATGGCCTGGACAGGTACGACGGAGGCACCGGCCGCAACCGTGTGCTGGGTGTCGATCAGATGGCCGATGTGCTGCGTGTCAGTGACAAGCTGCTGAATCTGAAGGGCATTCAGGAGATTGACGGGGGCACCGGAAACATCTTGGACAACCGCGTCCTGGGTACCGATCAGGCAGACACCCTGGACTTCTCCGCGCTGACGGTGAAGAACTTTGTCCTCGACGGAGGCGACGGCAACGACACCATCACGGGTACGTCTGCAAACGACTGGATCCAGGGGGGGCGAGGCAACGACGTGCTCAGTGGGGGGGATGGCGACGATACCTTCTTGCTCCAGGGGCTCGGAGAGGCCGAGGGCCTGGACCAATACCTGGGAGGCAATGGCAACAACCGGATCCTTGGTACCGACTACAAAGCCGACGTGCTGTTGGTCGACAGTGCCATGAGCAATCTGGACAAGATCTATGTCATTGATGGCGGCGCAGGCGGGCTTCTCACTGACCGCCTCGTTGGGACCAGTGGCGACGACGTCATGGACTTCTCCATCAAGACGGTACGCAACATGGTGATCGAAGGGGGCGACGGGAATGACATGATCATGGGATCTTCCGCCGTGGGGGAACACATGCGCGGCGGCCGGGGTGACGACTTCCTGTTCGGGGCCAAGGGGGCCGATACCTACTACTGGGGACTCGGGGACGGCAACGATCGCATCCTTGACGGGTTGGATGCCACGCGAATCGTGCTGGAGGGGGGCGTCATGATGAACATGCTCAGCTTCCAGAAGTCGGGCACCCAAATCTTGCTGAATGTGACGAACGGCAGCAGCAAGGCGGTTCTGACCCTCTCCCTTGGCGCGTCCGGTACAAGTGGCGGTTCGACCACCACTCCGCCACCTACGCAGTTCGTAATCGAGGGCAAGGTCTACGACTTCAACCTTGACACGTTGAAGTTGACACTGGCTGCACAACAGGATCTTCGTCCCGCAAGCGGAATGGTGCCCGGTGCAGATGCCGGAATTCTGAATCGCTGGAGTGCGATGAGCGCGCCAGCCTTCAGTGACGTCCAACTGGGCTGGAGTGGCTTGTCGGGCCAGTCGGACTACGGTCCCCGCACCGCTCAGGACCCGATCCTGCACATGGGTGGGCCGGCGGTGGGCCTGGACCGCATTTCGCGATCCGCCGCACTTTGATCAACTGACCATGCCGGCGGCGTAGCCGCCGGCCTTTCCTCTATGACTCAAAACAATCTTGACGAAGCCAAGGCGGAACTGCAGAAGTTGCCGCTTCTGGGCCCTGCTCTATGGCTCTTCGCTCGCGACGAGGTGCGCCGCTTTACGTTTGTCGCTGACATTGACTGGCGACTTCTCCCCCCGCTCGTGCTTGACCAATGTCAGCTGCTGCAGAAGGAGGGGGTGCCTTGGGCCTTTTGTACATGGGCATGGGTGAACGACGCCGTACATGAGCGACTCCTCAGAGGAGACGTACGGCTCGCTCCGCATGAGTGGCGACAAGGTGCACACCCTTGGCTCGTCGACGTCGTGTGCCCGTTCGGTGACTTGGAAGAAGTCTCGGCGCAGGTCAGCAAGACTGTGGCAGGAGATCGCCGAGTGATGGCTTGGCTGGCGACGCCCGGTCGCCGCGAACCCGAGCTGAAGACGTGGGGCGAGGATGCCTGAGGACGACAAGCGCCCCGGGAGTTCCGGGCAAACGCTCTCCAGAGACGCACTCGACTTCGCGCCGCATCTCCTTGCCATCCAAGAGCGGCCGCCTTCCCGCATGCCGCGCACCGTGCTGTGGACCGTCTCGTCGCTGCTGCTGTTGCTGCTGCTCTGGGCGGCCATTGCTAAACGGGACATTGTCGTCAGTGCGCAAGGCCGCTTGGTTCCGCAGTCCTTCACAAAGGTTGTCCAGCCCGCGGAGCCGGGCGTTGTGGCTGAGGTCCTCGTCGCCGACGGGGATTTTGTACAGGCCGGTCAGGTGTTGCTGAGGCTGGATGCTCGTATCGCGCAAGCCGAAAGCACGGCCTTCCGGCGTGAGCAGCAATTGCGTTCACTGACAAAGGCACTGATCGACGCCGAGCTTCATGGGGCCGCTCCCACGATTCCTGCGGACTTTGACGCAGCACTTGTGGCCCAGGTGCGCTCGCAGTTTGCGGCCCGCAAGCAGGCTTTCGATGATGCGGTGCGGCAAGAGGCCGAGTCTCTGAGGCGGGCCCAGTCAGACCTGGCGGCGGCCCAGCAGGTGTTGAACAAGCTCAACGCGGTGGTGCCCACCTACAAGCAATCTGCAATGGCGTTTGCGAACCTGCATGCTGAGGGCTTTGTAGGGGAGCTGGCAGCAGCAGAAAAGCAGCGAGACCTTCTGGAGAAGCAGCAAGACGCAAAGGCGCAGCAATCCACAGTGGATGGGCTGAGTGCGTCGATTGCAGTTGCGGAACGCCGAATGGCGGCACTTCGATCGCAGTACCGCAGCCAACTTGAAGGTGAGCGGACTGAAGCGATCGCGCAGTTGAACCGACTCAACCAAGAGGTCATCCGAAGCACGGTGAAGTCCGCACAGATGGAGATTCGGGCACCTCATGCCGGTGTGGTTAAGGATCTGGCGGTCACGGGCAACGGTACCGTCGTGGTGGCAGGTGGGCTGTTGCTGAATATTGTGCCGACGGACGACCGCCTTCAGGCGGAGGTGCTTCTGCAAAACGAGGACCTGGGCTTTGTCGCTGCAGGCCAGTCGGCTATGGTCAAAGTAGCGGCGTTCCCGTTTCAGAAATACGGACTGTTGGCGGGCTCTGTCACGATGGTCAGCGCGGACACATCCAATTCCAAGGATGCTGCAGGGCAGGTGCAGGAGCCGCGCTATCGCATCCTGGTCTCCTTGGACCGGCCCCAGGATTTCGGCAGACAACAGGGCCAGGCCCTGCGGCTGAGTGCGGGCATGCTGGTCAGCGCTGAGATTCACCAGGGCCGACAGACGATGCTTGAGTACCTACTTTCGCCGGTGCTCAAGGTTTCGCATGAGGCTGCGCGAGAACGCTAGGGCATGCGCCAGCGGCGCCGCTACTCGTCAAACAGCCCCGCCGAGCTCTTCGGCGGTGCGACGCCCAGGTGCCGGAACGCCGCGAGGGTCGCAATGCGCCCGCGCGGCGTGCGCTGCAGGAAGCCCTGCTGGATCAGGTAGGGCTCGATGACGTCCTCGATGGTGTCCCGCTCCTCGCCGATGGCGGCGGCGACGTTGTCCAGGCCCACGGGCCCGCCGTCGAAACGGTGCACCACGGCCTCCAGCAGCTTGCGGTCCATGAGGTCGAAACCCTGCGGGTCGACGTCAAGCATGGCCAGGGCCTTGTCGGCCATCAGCTTGGTGATGCGGCCATCGCCCTTCACCTCGGCATAGTCGCGCACCCGGCGCAGCAGCCGGTTGGCGATGCGGGGCGTGCCGCGCGAGCGGCGGGCGATCTCCAGGGCGCCCTCGGGCGCGATCGGCGCGTTCATCAGGCCGGCCGAGCGGGTCACGATGCGCTGCAGCTCGTCGGGCGTGTAGAACTCCAGCCGCGCGACGATGCCGAAGCGGTCCCGCAGCGGGTTGGTCAGCATGCCGGCGCGGGTGGTGGCGCCGACGAGCGTGAAGGGCTGCAGGTCCAGCTTGATCGAGCGGGCGGCCGGGCCCTCGCCGATCATGATGTCGATCTGGTAGTCCTCCAGCGCGGGGTACAGGATTTCCTCGACCACCGGCGAGAGGCGGTGGATCTCGTCGATGAAGAGCACGTCGTTCTTCTCGAGATTGGTGAGGATGGCCGCGAGGTCCTTGGGCTTTTCGAGCACCGGGCCCGAGGTCTGGCGCAGGTTCACGCCCAGCTCGGCCGCGATGATGTGGGACAGCGTCGTCTTGCCCAGGCCCGGCGGGCCGAACAGCAGCACGTGGTCCAGGGCCTCCTCGCGCTTGCGGGCGGCGCCGATGAAGATCTCCAGCTGCTCGCGCGCCTTCGCCTGGCCCACGTACTCGTCCAGCAGCTTGGGCCGCAGCGCGCGCTCCAGCGCCTCCTCGTTCGGGTTGCCGGGCGCCGCGCTGATCACGCGGGTGGGCGGCTGGGGGGCGAAGTCGTCGGTCTGGATCGGCATGGCAGGGCGGGGCGCAGGAGGGGCGGGATCAGCGGTTCAGGGACTTCAGCGCGAGCTTGATGCCCTCGCTGACGCCCACGTCGGCCGGCAGCTGCTTGAGGGCGGCGGCGGCTTCCTTGTCGCTGTAGCCCAGGGCCTGCAGGGCCTGGAGGATGTCCGCCTGGCTGTCATTGGCCACGCTGGCGGGCAGCGCGAGATCGGGGCCCAGCTTGCCCTTGAGCTCCAGCAGCAGGCGTTCGGCCGTCTTCTTGCCGATGCCCGGCACCTTCACGAGGCGGCCGGCCTCCTGCAGGCTCACGGCCTGAGCCAGGTCGCCCACGCTGAGGCCGGAAAGGATGGACAGCGCCGTGCGCGGGCCCACGCCGCTGATCTTGATGAGCTGGCGGAAGGTGGCGCGCTCCTCGGCGCTCAGGAAGCCGAAGAGGATCTGGGCATCCTCGCGCACCACGAAGTGCGTCAGCAGGCTCACCCGCTCGCCCAGGCCGGGGAGGTTGTAGAAGGTGCTCATCGGCACGTCGACTTCATAGCCGACGCCTTGCACGTCGATGAGCACGAGCGGGGGCGATTTTTCCGCGAGGACGCCGGTGAGCCTTCCAATCATCGGGCGATTATCGGGGGCTTCCAGGCCTGACGGCCGCGGCGAAATCAGTTCCGGCCGAAGAGGCCCAGGCGCTGCGCCTCGAGCGCGGCCTCGGCGCGCGACGACACATTGAGCTTGCGGTAGATCTGCTTCACGTAGTCGGCGATGGTGTGGCGCGACAGGCCCAGCTGCACGCCGATCTCCGGCAGCGTGAAGCCCTTGGCCACGCGCAGCAGCACCTCGGTCTCGCGCTCGGTCAGCGAAACCTCGATCAGCTGCGGCGAGGCCTGCGGGCGGCGCTGCGAGTTGAAGTGCGCGATCACCTTGCGGGCGATGGAGGGCGACAGCGGCGGCTCGCCCTGGCTGATGCGCTGCAGCTGCTCGACCAGCAGCTCGCGCGCCTGCTCCTTCAGCAGGTAGCCGAAGGCACCGGCCTGCAGGGCGGGGAAGATGTGCTCGTCGTCGTCGTGGATGGTCACGATCACCGACTGCACCTCCGGCTGCTTCTCGCGCAGCGCGGCAACGACGTCCACGCCGGAGCCGTCCGGCAGCCCGAGATCCAGCAGGGCCAGGGTGAAGCGCTGGCTGTTGATGTGCTGCAGGGCGTCCTGCACGCGGGAGCACTCGGTGATCACGGCATTGGTGAAGACCTGGCTCACCAGGGTCTTGAGCCAGGCGCGGATTTCCGGGATGTCTTCGAGCAGCAGGATGTTGTTCATGGTGTGGTCTTGGTATGGGCGGGCCCGGAGGGACCCACGGCCTGACGATCAGGCAACAGTATGCCTTTTGATGCGGGGGCGCCAGTCCCGGCCAGACCCTGAGACGCAGATCACAGCGGAATCGTCAGGCGGATGATGGTGCCCAGGCCCTGGCCGGACTCGACCAGGCACTGCCCCTGCATCTGCTTGGCGCGGGCCTTCATGCTGGCCATGCCGTGGCCCTTGTCCAGGCGGCCGTCCAGCTCCATGGGGATGCCCTGGCCGTTGTCCTGGATGACCACCTGGAAATCGCCGCCCTGCACATTGCAGCTCACGGTGCAGTGGGTGGCGCCGCTGTGCTTGATGATGTTGCTCACGGACTCCCGCAGGATGCGCGTGGTCTGCACGTAGGCGCGCGCCGGCAGCGTGTGCTCCACGTCCTCGGCGGGGGACTTCCATTCGGCGTTGATGTTGGCCTGGCCCAGGCGGGAGACCAGCTCGGCGCGCCAGTCCCCCAGCGCGTCCAGCAGGTGCACGGGCTTGCCGGTGAGGCCGCGCACCGAGAGACGCATCTCCTCCAGCGCCTCGCGGGCCAGCGTGGAGATGCGGTCGGACTCGCTGGTGTGGACGATGGTCAGCAGCTTGGCGCCCAGGTCGTCGTGCAGATCGGCGGCGATGCGCTTGCGCTCGCGCTCGGTGACCTGCTCCAGCTTCTGCTCGGCCATCTGCGCGTAGCTGCGCTCGATCTCGGCCAGCTTCTCGGCCATGCGCTGCTCCAGCTGCACATGCTTGTGCTCGGCCACCTTGCGGGCCCGCGCGACGCAGACCGTGGCGTGCAGGCCCAGCCCCATCATGAGCAGCGGCACGGTCAGCGGCGTCAGCGGCACCCACATCGGCAACTGCAGCTGGGACAGCAGCAGCTCGAGCAGGACGGCCGCGATGGACAGGCCCAGCAGCGTGCACACCATGGCGAAGTCTCGTCGCTGCACGGTGCTGTCCAGAGGCCGGGCCTGGATGGCCTGCCAGCGCAGCCACAGGTGGAAGGCCATGCCGGCGACCAGCTCGGCGGCCAGCAGCACCGTCCAGACGCTGGCCACGGTGAAGTGGTGCAGCGGCCCGGCGACGACGAGGCTCAGCGGCACCAGGGCGCACTGGGCCAGCAGGAGGGCGCTGAGCCGGACATTGCGCCAGCCCATCTCGCGCAGGAAGAACTGCAGCGCAAACAGCGTGATGGCGGGCAGGCAGGTCGACAGCCCGATCTCGAGCCAGTGGCGCGGCACGGGCAGCGCACCGATCCAGAAGCGCGTGGACAGCAGGACCCAGCTGAGCATCAGGCCTGACAGGAACAGCAGGTGCCGCTCACGCCGGTACAGGATGGCCAGCACGCCGGTGGTGACGGCCATCATCACCAGCATGGCGTTCAGCGCCTGGGGCAGGCTCTGGCGCCAGAAGGTGGCGCGGGCATGGCGCTGGCTCAGGGCCTCCAGCGGGCCGATCTCGACGGCGCTCAGGCGCGCGCTGCGCTGGCTGGAATTGAGCTGCTGGCGGCTGTAGCCGGCCAGTTGCAGGTCGAGCAGATTGCCCTGCGGGCGCAGCAGTTCGGGAGGCAGGGGCACGAGCAGCGGCTGGAAGCAGTGGTCCGTGACCGGATCCGCCATGCGGCCCTGGGTCAGCAGGCTGATGCCGTTGAAGCGCACCTGCACATTGCTGCAGGCCTGGGCGATGTAGGCGGCCAGCGGACCGGCGGGCTGGGCAAAGGGGGCGTCGAAGGCCAGGCGGTACCACAGCGGGTGCGTCGCGAACTCAGAAGGGGCCTCCGGCCGGCTCTGCTGCCAGTCATGCGGCAGGGCCTGCAGCGAGAGCGCCGCCTGCTCGGGGAACTGGGGCTCCGAGCCCACGGCCACCAGGGCCTGCTGCAGGAGGAGGTTCTGCGACTGTGCCTGAGCCGGGACCGGCAGCAGCCCGGGCATCAGGCTCAGCAGGGTGATGCCCACCAGCAGGGGAAGTCGCAGGAGAAGGGAAGGGATGCTCATGGATGGTGGGCGTGCGGGCCGGACGCGGCCGGGCCTGATTGTGCCGAACGTCGTGCCGAACATCTGGGGACCGCCGGCCGGGCGTCCCCCCCATCTGCCACAGCGCCGGAGGGCGGCGAGCCCCTGGCCGCCGCGCCCGGCGACAATACCCGCCTGACTTCCGACCGCGACAAAGGTCCCGCCTTGATACTGCGCCACGTTTTTACCCCCGCCGACAACAAACGTCTCTCCCATCTGTGCGGGGGGCTCGACGACCATCTCCGTCAGGTGGAGGCCGCCCTGGATGTGCGCATCACGCGCCGCGGCGAGGCCTTCCGCATCGAGGGGCTCAAGGCGGCGGCCGAGCAGGCGCTGCAGCTGCTGCAGAGCCTCTACGACAACGCCCGCAAGCCGATCACCCCGGAGCATCTCCAGCTGGCCATCCTCGAGGCGGCCCAGCAGCTCGCCGAGGCCCTCGGTGCGCGCAAGCCGCGCAAGGCGGTGGCTTCGGCGGCGGATGAGGCGCTGGCTGTGCCCGACTCCCAGGGCGTGGTGCTGCGCACGCGCCGCGCCGACCTGGCCGGCCGCACGCCCAACCAGCACAGCTACCTGCGCCACATCCTCAACCACGACATCACCTTCGGCCTCGGCCCCGCCGGCACCGGCAAGACCTTTCTGGCCGTGGCCTGCGCCGTGGATGCGCTGGAGCGTTCGCAGGTGCAGCGCATCATCCTGACCCGTCCCGCGGTGGAGGCCGGCGAGCGCCTCGGCTTCCTGCCGGGCGATCTCACGCAAAAGGTCGATCCCTATCTGAGACCGCTGTACGACGCGCTCTACGACCTCATGGGCTTCGACCGCGTCAGCAAGGCCTTCGAGAAGGGCCAGCTCGAGATCGCCCCGCTGGCCTTCATGCGCGGCCGCACGCTGAACCACGCCTTCGTGATCCTCGACGAGGCCCAGAACACCACGCCCGAGCAGATGAAGATGTTCCTCACCCGCATCGGCTTCGGCAGCAAGTGCGTGGTGACCGGCGACACCAGCCAGATCGACCTGCCCAAGGGCACGCTCAGCGGGCTCGTGGACGCCGAGCGCGTGCTGAAGAAGGTGCGCGGCATCGCCATGACGCATTTCACCTCGGCCGACGTCGTGCGCCACCCGCTGGTGGCGCGCATCGTCGAGGCCTACGAGGCCCGCACCAAGGCCGAACAGAAGAAGCAGGCGCCCGCCGGCGGCGCCGCGCACGGAGCCCGCGCATGAGCCGTCCTGACCTGAGCCTGTCCCTGCAGTTTGCGGACCCGCGCCATCGCGCGCAGCTGCCGCGCCACAAGGTGCAGCGCTGGATCCGCGCGGCGCTGGAGCTGCCCGGCGAGATCGCCGTGCGCATCGTCGATGCCGAGGAGGGCCGCCAGCTCAACCACGAGTTCCGCGGCAAGGACTACGCGACCAATGTGCTCACCTTCGACTACAGCCACGAGCCGGTGGTCGGTGCGGACCTCGTGATCTGCGCCGAGGTGGTCGAGCGCGAGGCCCAGGAGATGGGCATCGACCTCGTGGCGCACTACGCCCACATGCTGGTGCACGGCACGCTGCATGCGCAGGGCTATGACCACGAGGAGGACGACGAGGCCGAGGCCATGGAATCGCGGGAAACCGAGATCCTGCTGGCCCTGGGCTTCGCCGATCCCTACCGCCGCTGAGGCGGTGCGCCGGCCTCAGCTCTTGCTGCTGAGGTAGCGCTTGCGCCAGAAGAACACGCCAAGCCCGAGCCCCACGCCGAGCATCAGGCTCAGCGCGACCCAGAAGCCGGTGGCCTTGTGGATCAGCGGCAGGCTGTCGAAGTTCATGCCGAAGATGCCGGTGATCAGGTTCAGCGGCAGGAAGATGGCGGTGAGCACCGTCAGCGTCCGCATGATGTTGTTCGTGCGGTGACCCAGCGCGGAGAAGTGCATCTGCACTGCGGACTCGGCCGAGCTTTCCAGCCGGCGCACGTGGCTCAGCACGCGCTCCACATGCTCCAGCACGTCACGCGAGCGCACGCGCAGCAGCTCGCGCTCGCGGTCGGCGCGGTCGTCCTGGGCGGGCGGCCATTCCGCGAGGGCATCCAGCCATTCCTGGACCGCGCTGCGCTGGTCTTCACAGACGTCCTCCAGCCGGGTCAGGGTGTCCCGCGCCGTCAGCAGGGCGGGCCACTCGCGGAAGTTGCTGTGCGGGTCGAAGAGCTGCCGCTGCAGGCCCGTCAGCTGGCGCGTCAGCAGACGGCGCAGGTCCAGGTAGCTGTCGACCATGTGGTTGAGCATGCGCAGCATCAGGTCCGCCGGGCTGGTCGGGAGGCGGTTGCCGCCCCGCAGGTCGCGGCCCTCGTGCATCTGGCCGAGGCGGGCCGCGAAGAAGTCCCGCACCTGGCAGTCGCCGGGATGCACGCTCAGCAGCACGCGGTCGAACACCGCGAAGCCGACGGGGCTGGTGTCGATGGCCTTGAGCGAGCGCTCGATGACCTCGGCGGACACCGGCGCATCCTCATCCGGCGCCTCGGTGCCTGGCACGGTGGCGAGGCGGCGAAAGACCATGAGGTCATACCACGAGGTGTAGTCGAAGTGCGAGGGCAGCTGCGCGTTGAGCAGGTCCGAGACGTGCAGGTCCACCAGTGCCGCGCCGCACCAGCGCTGCAGCGCGAGCTGCAGCTCAAGGCTGCGCAGACTGAATTCCTCGCGGCTGAGGCCGACCCACAGGTAGCCGGTGTCGGGCAGGTCCTGGGGAAGCTGGGCGAGCTCGCTGAGCTGCTCGCCGCTGAGCAGGAGCAGGCGCATTCAGCGCCCCCCGCCGGCTTGCGGGCAGGAGCGGGCGGGCGGCAGGGGGAGCGTCATTTCTTCAGCAGGCGGGCTGCCTCGAGCGCGAAGTAGCTGAGGATGCCGTCGGCGCCGGCGCGCTTGAAGGCCAGCAGCGACTCCATCATCACGACGTCATGCGCGAGCCAGCCATTCATGGCGGCCGCCTTGAGCATGGCGTACTCGCCGCTCACCTGGTAGGCGAAGGTGGGGACGCGGAATTCGTCCTTCACGCGCCGCACCACATCGAGGTAAGGCATGCCGGGCTTCACCATCACCATGTCGGCGCCTTCGGCCAGGTCCATCGCGACCTCGCGCAGGGCCTCGTCGCTGTTGCCGGGGTCGACGTAGTAGGTGTTCTTGTCGGCCTTGCCCAGGGCGCTCTTGGAACCCACGGCGTCGCGGAAGGGGCCATAGAAGCCGCTGGCGTACTTGACGCTGTAGGCCATGATCCGCGTGTGAATGTGACCGGAGGCCTCCAGCGCGTCGCGGATGGCGCCGATGCGGCCGTCCATCATGTCGCTCGGGCCGACCATGTCCGTGCCCGCCTCGGCCTGCGTCAGCGCCTGGCGCACCAGCAGCTCGACCGTCGAGTCGTTGATCAGGTAGCCGGTCTCGTCAGGCAGACCGTCCTGCCCGTGGCTCGTGTAGGGGTCCAGGGCGACGTCGGTCAGCACGCCCAGCTGCGGGAAGCGCGACTTCAGCGCGCGCACGGCGCGCGGGATCAGGCCCTGCGGATTGAAGGCTTCGGCGCCGTCGAGCGTCTTGAGGTGCGGCTCGATGGCCGGGAACAGCGCGATCACCGGGATGCCCAGCGACACCGCCTCCTCGGCCGTGCGCAGCAGATGCTCGATGGGCAGGCGCGACACGCCGGGCATGGAGTCGATCGGGTGGGGCTCGCTGCCCTCATGCACGAACACCGGCAGGATCAGGTCCGAGGCATCCAGTCGGGACTCGCGAACCAGGGAGCGGGTGAAGGGATCGCGACGAAGGCGACGCGGACGTGCCGCGGGGAAGGGGGCGCTGAGGGTGCGGGACAAGGCAGGCTCTCCGGACAAACCCCCTCAATCTAGGGGTTTGGTTGTGGGGCCGTCAAAAACGTGCAGTTCTACGCAGTGACCCGTAGAGACGGCCCGATGGCGGCTCTGTTAAACTGGTTTTCGAATGATAGCCGCAAGGCGTCGTTCCCTGCTTTTCCTCCCTGAGCAGGAGCCTTAACGTGATGACAGCGATAAGGCTTTCTCGCCCCAGCCCATTGGCTGGGGCTTTTTTTTGACTGTTCAGGGCGCCAGCAGCCCCAGGCGCGTCAGCACGAGCTGGGCGCACAGCAGATCGGCCAGCGCCGTGCCGACGGACTTGAACAGCGTGACGTCGCCCGCCGCGCGCTGCGGGGGCTGCGGCTGCCGGCAGAGGTCCGCCAGCTCGCCGAGGACGTGATCCGCATCAAGAAGGCCTTGCTGCATCGGGAGGATCAGCTCGCCGGCCTCCCCGAGGGCATTGGCGCGGCTGTCCACATAGACCCGGGCGCGCTGCACGAGCGCGGTGTCGCCTTCGCGCTGATCGGGCCGGTGGTTGCCGAGCAGGTCCACATGGCAGCCCGGTGGCACGAGCTCGCCGAACACCAGCGGCTCGCCGGCACCGGTGGCCGCGACGATGAGATCGGCGGACTGCTGCGCGGCCTCAAGGTCCTCCGCCACCGCGAGGGCGGCCGGCACGCCCAGGGCCCGCAGGGCCTCGACGCGCGCCGCGGCCTGCGCCGGGCGGCGGCCCCAGATCCGGACCTCCTCCAGCGGGCGGACCGCGAGATGGGCCTGGACCAGCGGGCAGGCCAGCTCGCCGGTGCCCAGCAGCAGCAGGCGTCGGGCGTCGGGGCGGGACAGCAGTCGCGAGGCCAGTGCCGACACCGCGGCCGTGCGCCAGCGGGTGAGGCTGCGCCCCTCCAGCTGGGCCAGCGGCCGGCCATCGCGCCGGTCGAAGACCAGCACCTGGGCATGCAGCACCGGCGCGCCCTGTGCCGCGTTGCCGGGCAGGTAGGTGAAGGCCTTGAGCGCGATCAGGCGATCCGTCCAGGCCGGCAGCAGGCCCAGACAGTCGGCATTGCGCGCGGGCGACAGCGCCAGCAGCTGCCGGGCCGGCATCTCGAACGGGGCCGCGAAGCCGGCGGCCAGGGCGTCGATCAAGGCGGGAAAGTCCAGGGTGGCATCCACCTGCTCGGCGCTGATCACGTGCATGGGGGGCATGGCCTTGTTCAAAGAGGAAGCTCGAAGTCGCGGTGGGCGCGGGTCAGGATCTCATGGCCGCCGTCCACCAGCAAGGCGTCGTCCTCGATGCGCAGGCCGCCCTGGCCGCGCACGTAGATCCCCGGCTCGATGGTGACGACCTCGCCCGCGCGCAGACTGGCGTCGCAGACCGTGTCCAGGAAGGGCTGCTCGTGCAGGACCAGGCCGACGCCATGCCCCAGCCCGGGGCCGGCGTGCGCGGCGAACTCGCTGCCGGCCAGCACGGCGCGGGCCGCGTCATTGAGCGCACGGCCGCTGATGCCCGGCTTCAGCAGCGCCAGCGCGGCCTGCTGGGCCTGGCTGACGGTGTCATGCAGGCGCTGCTGCCAGGGCTGGGCGGGGCCGGCCACATGGCTTCGCGTCATGTCCGAGCGGTAGCCATTCACCACGGCGCCGAAGTCCAGCACGATGAGATCCCCCCGCTGCAACGGGCGGTCGGACGGGGCGCTGTGCGGCAGGGCCGAGCGGGGGCCAAAGCCGAGGATGGTCGGAAAGGACAAGCCCTCCGACCCGAGCGATTGCAGCAGCTGCTCCAGGCGCGTGGCGAGCTCGCGCTCGCTGCGGCCCAGGCGGATCTCGGGGCGCAGGGCCTCGAGCGCCGCGTCGGCCAGGGCGGCGGCCTGGCGCAGCTGCTGCTGCTCCCAGGCGTCCTTGACCCGGCGCGCCTGGATCAGGGCATCCGAAGCCGGTACCAGAACTCTGCCCGGCAGATCGGCGCTGATCGCCGCCCACTGCGCCACGCTGATGTGTCCGGCCTCGAAGCCCACGCGCATGGCGCCGAGGTCGGCGAGCAGCCGGCCGAGGGCCTCGCCCAGGCGCTCGCGCTGGCGGTCCCGGCACAGCAGCTCCGTGGCCACGCCGCGGCGCCATTCATGGTGCATGCATTCCTCTTCGGCCTGCTCGATGAAGCGGTAGTCGGTCACCAGCCAGCTGCTGCGGGCGCTGATCAGGCCGCAGGCGGCCTCGCCGCTGTAGTTGAAGAGGTAGCGCAGATGCTCGGGCGCAAAGACGAGCATCGCGTCCAGGCCGGTCTCGGCCATGTGGGTGCGCAGCCGCGCCAGGCGCTGGGCGAACAGGGGTTGGAGGGGCGGGGTCATCGCAGCAGGAATCCTTTGGCAAGCGGGTCTTGGGGGTGGATCAGGAATTCATGGCGGCCGGTGACATGGGCCTCGCCCTCGACGGCCGGCACGATGGCGGGATGCGGGCCGCAGCGGCTCTCGCGCGCGGCCCGGACCTCGAATCGCGAGCCCAGCACGCTCTCGATGGTCAGCGGATGGTCCAGCGGCAGCTGGCCGCGCGCATGCAGCAGGGCCGCGAAGCCCGAGACACCGCTGCCCGTGGGACTGCGGTCCAGCTCGCCTGCGGCAAAGATGCAGACGTTGCGGTAGTCCGCCCCGGCTTCCAGTGCCGGGCCGGTGAAGATGGTGCCGTACAGGAAGCCGAGGTCGGGGTCGTCCGGGTGCTCGATCCGGGTGCCGGCGCGGACGATGGCGTCCTTGATCTGGCGCCCCGCCTCGATCAGCCGCGCATGCGCCGCCGTCGCCAGCGAGAGCCCCAGCGACGCCGCTTCCACGTAGGCATAGAAGGCACCGCCGTAGGCCAGCGCGTAGTGCACCAGGCCCAGGCCTTCGACGGGCAGGGTCTGGCGGTCGGCCAGCACGAAGGACGGCACGTTCCAGAAACGCACCCGGCCGACGCGCCAGGGCTGGCCTTCCTGCGGTTCGCACTGCGCCTCCAGGCGGATCTGGCCGCAGGGCGCGTCGATGGCGAGGCGGGTCGTCGGGCCGGTGGCGGGCACCCATCCGCTCTCGATGGCCAGCTTGGCCAGGGCCGGCATGGCATGGCCGCACATGGTGCTGTAGCCCTCGTTGTGCAGGAAGAGCACGCCGAAGGCACTGTCGCTGCGCTCGGGCGGCGTGATGAGGGCGCCGTACATGTCCGCATGGCCGCGCGGCTCCCACATGAGTGCCCGGCGCAGGCCGTCGAAGCGCTGCTGGCAGTCGCGCCGGCGCGCCAGCATGGTCTGGCCCCGCAGCGCGGGAAAGCCGTCGACGATCACCCGCAGAGGCTCGCCGCCCGTGTGGCAGTCGATCGTGCGCAGGCGCAGGGTGTCGGTCGTGGGCTGCCAGGTCTGCAGGACCGGTGCCGCCGGGGCATGCCTTGCGTGATTCATTGTTTCAGAAATATCATTGAGATTCTGAAAATATATTAACAGAGGAGATGATGAACATGCCGATGGAAACCCCGGGCCCGCGCCGCTCGAAGCGTGGGCCCCTGCGGCTGATGCGGCCGGTGCCGGGCCTGCTGACCCTGGCGGCGCTCACGCTGCTGCTGGCCGGCTGCTCCGGCCGCCCCGCTTTGAATGACGAGGCCGTCGAGCGCGTACTGAGCCGGGAGCACCGCTGCAGCGCCAGCCTCGTGCTGCGCTCGCAGGCCCTCGGCAGCGAGCAGGAAGGGCGCATCTGCGAGGACCTGGGCGCCGTCGAGCGCCGCTTCCACGCGATGTTCGGCACGGCCGGGCGGCCGGTGGCGCACGACGGCAATGTCGCGCTGCGGGCCAACATCTACCGCACGGTGGCGGAGTTCAAGCGCTGGGCTGGCCGGCACTTCGACATGCCGGTGGACAACGGCGGCATGTACCTCGAAGGACTGCCCGACCGCCCGGGCAACCAGGCCGAGTTCGTGGCGTATCAGCAGGCGAGCGGGGCCGTCCACAACCTGGCCCACGAGTTCACGCACTACCTGGACGGCCGCTTCAATCTGCAGGGGGACTTCTGCGCCAACCTGCACGACTCCCACGCGCCGCCGGAGAACTGCGCCCAGCCCTCGCCGCTGCGGCCCTACCTCGTCTGGTGGACCGAGGGGGTGGCCGAGTACGTGGCCCACGGCGACGCGCACCCGCGGCTGTCGCAGATCGCCCGGGCCCAGACGCTGCCGCTCAGCGAGTTGTTCAACACCGGCTACGAGACGCAGGGCGGCACGGAGCGCATCTACGGCGGCGGCTACCTGGCCGTGCGCTTCATGATGGAGCGGCATCGGCCCCGCATCGACCAGATGCTGGCGCTCACCCGGGCCGGCGACTACCCGCGCTACCAGGCGCTCGTCCGCAGCTGGGGCCAGGAGATGGATGCCGACTTCGCTGCGTGGCTGGATCGTCTGAAGTCCTGACGCGGCGTGACCGGCCCGGGCGTCGCCCCCCGGGCCGCGGTCCATAATGCCCCGATGCTCTGGATCAAAGCCTTCCACATCGTCTTCGTGGCCTCCTGGTTCGCGGGCCTGTTCTACATGCCGCGCATCTTCGTCAACCTGGCCATGGTCCCGTCGGACAGCCATGCCGAGCGCGAGCGCCTGCTGCTCATGGGGCGCAAGCTGTACCGCTTCATGAACCTGCTGATGATCCCGGCCCTGGCGCTGGGACTGGTGCTGTGGCTGTATTACGGCATCGGCCGCGGGCCCGGCCAGTACTGGATGCATGCCAAGCTGGCCGTGGTGATCGGCGCCGTGGGCTACCACCACGTCTGCCGCAGCCACCTGCGCCAGTTCGAAGCCCTGGCCAACCGCCGCAGCCACCGCTGGTACCGCGTGTTCAACGAGGTCTCGGTGCTGCTGTTCATGGCCATCGTGATCCTCGTGGTCGTCAAGCCCTTCTGAGCCATGGGGCGGCGCAGTTCAGCCAGCTGGCTGGTCCTGATCTATGCGCTGCTGGTGGCTTATGCGAGCCTGTACCCCTTCTGGCCCTGGGCCTGGCCGCCCGGTGTCGCGGGGGCCGAGGTGCTGGTGCTGCACTGGCCGCGCTACTGGCTGAGCTTCGACATCTGGGCGAACGCCCTGGGCTACGCGCCCTTCGGCATCCTGCTGTTCGCGGCGGTGGTGCGCAGCGGCGGGCGCGAGCGCGCCGCCTGGCTGGCGGTGCTGCTGGGGCTGCCGCTGGCGTCCTATGTCACCGAGGTCCTGCAGTACTTCCTGCCCGGCCGCGTGCCGTCGCTGGCGGACTGGGCGCTGAACAGCGCCGGCGCGCTGGGCGGAGGCCTGCTCGGGTGGCTGATGCACCGCTTCGGCGTCCTGGCACGCTGGCACGGGTGGCGGGAGCGCTGGTTCGTGCCTCAGAGTGCCGGCGCGCTGGCGCTGCTGGCCCTGTGGCCCGTGGGTCTGCTCTTCCCGGCACCCCTGCCGCTGGGGCTGGGGCAGTGGCTGCCGCGCCTGCGCGAGCTGAGCGCCCAGGCCCTCGACGGCACGCCCTGGGCCCTGCGCGATGCCGACTTCGTGAACCTCGTGGAGCTGCCGCTGCCGCCGGGGCAGGAGGCCATCGCCATCGCCCTCGGCCTGCTGGGGCCCGTGCTGCTGGCGCTGTCGGTCGCGCGCCCGGGCTGGCGCCGCCTGCTGCTCGTGGCGGGCGCGCTGTCGGTCGGCGTGCTGCTGACCGCGCTCTCGACCGCGTTGAACTTCGGCCCTCAGCATGCCTGGTCCTGGGTCAGCACCACGACGCTGCCCGGCCTCGGCGCGGGCCTGCTGCTGGGCTTGCTGGCCTGCCTGATGTCCCGACGGGCCAATGCCGCCTGGGGCCTGGTGGCGCTGACCGTGCTGATCGCCCTGATCACCGAGGCCCCGACGGACCCCTACCTCGCCCAGACGCTCCAGACCTGGGAGCAGGGCCGCTTCATCAATCTCTACGGCCTGGCCCAGTGGGTGGGATGGGTCTGGCCCTTCGCCGCCATCGCGTGGCTGCTGTGGGGCGTGACGCAGCGCGAACGCTGAAGGGCCCGTTGCCATCGGGGCAAACCCCAGCCGCCTACAATCCCGCGCCATGAGCTATTACGAGCGCCACATCTTCTTCTGCCTCAACCAGCGGGACAGCGGCGAGAACGCCTGCGCCCAGCACGGCGCGCAGGCGGCCTTCGACCACTGCAAGGCCCGGGTCAAGGCTGAGGGCCTGGCCGGCAAGGGCGGCGTGCGGGTCAACAAGGCCGGCTGCCTGGACCGCTGTGCTGGCGGCCCGGTGGCCGTCGTCTATCCCGAGGCGGTCTGGTACAGCTTCGTGGACAGCACGGACATCGACGAGATCGTCGAGTCCCACCTGAAGAAGGGCGAGGTCGTCGAGCGGCTGGTGCTGCCCGACGCCGTCGGCCGCTGACCCCGGGGCCGCGCATGAATTCCCAGACGCGCAAGCTGCTGATCGACGGTCCGGCCGGCACGCTCGAATGCGCCGTGGACCAGCTGCTGGACCTGCAGGCGCCGCGTGGGACGGCCGTGATCTGCCATCCCAATCCCACCCAGGGCGGCACGATGGACAACAAGGTCGTCCAGACGCTGGCCCGCGCCTTCGTGCAGCTCGGCTACCAGGTCGTGCGCTTCAACTTCCGCGGCATCGGTCAGTCGGCCGGCGCCTGGGACGAAGGCCGCGGCGAGGTGGACGACGCGCTGGCCGTGATCGCGCATTTCCGCCAGGACGGCCTGCCCCTGGTGCTGGGCGGCTTCTCCTTCGGTGGCTACGTGGCGTCCCGCGCCGCGCTGCAGCTGACGGGCGATGCGGCGCCGGAGCGTCTGGTGCTCGTCGGTCCCGCGACCTCCCGCTTCGACATGGCCCCGGTGCCGGCGGATGCGCTGGTCATCCATGGCGAGGTCGATGACGTCGTGCCGCTCAGCTCGGTGCTGGACTGGGCCCGCCCGCAGCACCTGCCCGTCGTCGTCGTGCCCGGCGTGGGCCATTTCTTCCATGGGCAGCTGACGCTGCTCAAGAACCTGGTGCTGCGCAGCTGGCACTGAGCCGCCTTGCTGCGCCGCACGTTTTCCTCTCTCTTCCGCATCCCCATGAAACGACTGATTGCCCTGGCCCTGGCCGGCGTGGCCGCTGTGTCCGCGCAGGCCCAGGCGCCGCAAGCCCCCGAGATCGCCGCCCGCAGCTATGTGCTGCTGGACATGACCACCAACAAGGTCCTGGCCGAGCGCGAGGCCGATGTGCCGAACGACCCGGCCTCGCTGACCAAGCTGATGACGGCCTACCTGACCTTCCAGGCGCTGAAGGAAAAGCGCCTGACGCTGGACCAGGAGCTGAGCGTCTCGAAGCGGGCCTGGGAAGAGCGCAAGGGCGACCCCTCGCTGATGTTCATCGACACCACCATGCGTCCCAAGGTGGACGAGCTGCTGCGCGGCCTGATCATCCAGTCGGGCAACGATGCCGCGGTGGCGCTGGCCGAGGGCGTGGGCGGCACGCTGGAGCAGTTCGTCGCGATGATGAACCGCCAGGCCCAGGCCTGGGGCCTGAAGAACACGCGCTTCAGCAATGTGACCGGCCTGAGCGAGGCCAGCCACAAGAGCAGCGCGCGCGACATCGCCGTGATTGCCGCGCACATCATCCGCGACTTCCCGGAGTACTACCCGTACTACTCGCAGCGCGAATACACCTTCAACAAGATCCGCCAGCACAACCGCAACCTGCTGCTGACCCGCGATCCGAGCGTCGACGGCATGAAGACCGGCTTCACGGACGCCGCCGGCTACTGCCTGGTCTCCAGCGCCCAGCGCGACTTCCCCAATGGCAAGCGCCGCCTGCTGAGCGTCGTGATGGGCACGGCCTCGAAGGAGGCGCGCGCCAACGAGAGCCAGAAGCTGCTGAACTGGGGCTACTCCGCCTATGACGCCGTCAAGCTCTTCGACGCCGGTCAGGCCGCCAGCACCGTCAAGGTCTGGAAGGGCGCGACCCCCGAGGTCAAGCTGGGCGCCGAGGGCCCGGTCTTCGTGGCCGTGCCGCGAGGCGAGGGTGGCAAGCTGCAGACGCAGGTCGAGCGCACCGACCCGCTCGTGGCGCCGCTGAACAAGGGCCAGCGCGTGGGCACCATCAAGGTGACGACCACCGGTGGCGTGGCCGTGGCCGAAGTGCCCCTGGTCGTGCAGGAGAGCGTGGCGCAGGCCGGCATCTTCGGCCGTGCCTGGGACTCGATCCGCCTCTGGATCAAGTAAACACATCTTCGCCACGGGCAGGACTGCCCAGGCGCCGCCGGGTGGCGTAAGCTGCCGTCGCAAGGAGACGTCGAAGGCCGTCGCCGATGGCCAACGTCACAGCGAGGAGGCGCCATGAAGCCGATGCTCGAGGGTCTGTGCTATCTCAACGGGGCGGTCCTGCCCCTGGCCGAGGCGCGGATCTCGCCGCTGGACCGGGGCTTCCTGTTCGGCGACGGCGTCTATGAGCTGGTGCCCGTGTACGGCGGCCGCATGTTCCGCCTCGAGGACCACCTCGAGCGTCTGGACCGCAGCCTGGCGCGCGTGCGCATCGCCAATCCGCTGAGCCGCCAGGAGTGGCTGCGGCTGGGCCGTGAGCTCGTCGAGCGCGCAGGCGGCGGGGACCAGTGGTGGTACCTGCAGGTCACGCGCGGCGAGGCGCCGCGGGATCACGTGATGCCCGAGAACATCACGCCCACAGTCTTCAGCTACTGCCTGCCGCCGGCCTGGCCGACGGCCGAGCAGCGGCACCAGGGCGTCGCCTGCATCACGGCGCGCGACTTCCGCTGGCAGCGGGGCGACATCAAGAGCATCTCCCTGCTGGGCAATGTGCTGGCCCGGCAGGTCAGCGCGGACCAGGGGGCCGCCGAGACGATCCTGTTCCGGGACGGCTTCCTCACCGAGGCTTCCGCGTCCAATGTCTGGATCGTCAAGGAAGGCGCGCTGCTGGGGCCGCCGCGTTCCGAGCTGCTGCTGGAGGGCGTGCGCATGGGGCTGCTGCACGAGTTGTGCGAGGAGCTGGGCATCGGCTATAACCTGCGCCCGATCGCGGAGGCCGAGGTCTTCGCGGCGGACGAGGTCCTGCTGAGCTCGGCCACCAAGGAGGTGCTGCCGGTGACGCAGCTGGACCACGAGCCCGTCGGCCACGGAGCGATGCGCGGCAAGCCCGGGCCGGTCTATGCGCGGCTTCACGAGGCCTACCAGCGCGCCAAGGCCTTGCAGTCGGTCTGAATGACCTCAACTGCGGGGCGATGAGCGATCGAGTTTTTGAAGGAGGGCGCATGGCGCCGACGATTCCCCCCGAGCAGTCCCTGATCGAATACCCCTCGAAGTTCCCCATCAAGGTGATGGGCGCGCATGTCGAGGGCTTTTTCGAGGCCATCGTGATGGTGGCGCAGCAGTTCGATCCGGACTTCGACGCCGGCACCGTCGAGCGCCGTCCGAGCAGCAGCGGCAATTACCTGGGCCTCACCATCACCATCACGGCCACGAGCCGCGAGCAGCTGGACGAGCTCTACCGCACGCTCAGCACGCACCCGATGGTGAAGGTCGTCCTCTGACGCTCAGGCGCCGTCCTGCCGCTCGGACTCGATCCGGGCGTCGATTTCCTTGAGCTTGAAGGGCGCGGCCTCGTCCCCGTTGCGGGCGGCGATGTCGTACCAGTAGCGCGCCAGGCGCAGGTCGCGCGGCACGCCGTCGCCCTGCTCATACAGCGAGGCCAGCAGGTACTGGGCCCCGACGTCGCCTCCCGTGGCGGCCTCGCGGAACCAGCGCGCGGCCTGCGCCATGTCCTGCGCGGCGCCCCTGCCGAGGAAGAAGGCCGTGCCGACGGCGACCTGGCCGTCTACGCTGCCATGCTCAGCCGCACGCAGGAACCAGCGCTGGGCCTGGACCAGGTCCACCCGTCCCAGCCGGCCTTGCTCGTGCAGCTCGCCCAGCGCCAGC
The DNA here is from genome assembly GCA_041912595.1 of Burkholderiaceae bacterium. GTDB lineage: Bacteria > Pseudomonadota > Gammaproteobacteria > Burkholderiales > Burkholderiaceae_C > Roseateles_B. The sequence continues at coordinate 3,308 of JAYRMR010000030.1, read as the reverse complement.
TCGGCCCGGACAAAGCCCTGGGTGGCCGCCCGCTCGAGGAGCCGGCGGGCCTCCTGCACGCGGCTGCGCGGCAGCTCTTCACGCAGGTGCATCATGGCCAGGTTGTAGCGGGCGAGGGCGTTGCCCTGTGTCGCGAGCTTCTGGAAGGCCGCAGCGGCCTCGGGCAGCCGGCCGTCGGCATAGGCCGCGATGGCGCGGTCCACCGGCGCGGCGGGCGGCGGTGCCGCATGACCGGGGAAGGCCAGGGCCAGCAGGGCGAGCAGGACAGGAGCGAGGAGCGGGCGAGCAGTCATGATCGGTTCATCCGGGGCGTTCATGCGAATGGTGCGACTTGTAGCGCAGTCTTCGTCGTGACCGGCCCGTGGGGCCTTACAGCCGCGGCGCTACCATCCTGCCCATGCTGATCAAGACCCTGGGCCGCGTCGACTACGCGGCCACGCTGGCCGCCATGCAGGCCTTCACCGCCGAGCGCGGCCCCGACACGCCGGACGAGCTCTGGCTGTGCGAATTCGATCCCGTCTACACCCAGGGCCTGGCGGGCAAGGCGGACCACATCCTCAACCCGGCCGGCATCCCCGTGGTGCAGACCAACCGCGGCGGTCAGGTGACGTACCACGGCCCGGGGCAGGTCGTGGCCTATCCGCTGGTGGATCTGCAGCGCCTCGGCATCTACGTTCGCGAGTACGTCTTCCGCCTGGAGGCCGCCGTGATCCAGACGCTGGAGACCTTCGACATCACCGGCCACCGGGTGAGTGGCGCGCCGGGCATCTACGTGCGCCTGGACGATCCGTCCTCGCACGCCGCGCTGACCGGCCCGGCCGACCCGACGGACCCGTTCCGGGGCCTGGGCAAGATCGCCGCGCTCGGGATCAAGATCAGCCGCCACTGCAGCTACCACGGCGTGGCACTCAATGTCGGCATGGACCTGCAGCCTTTCCAAGGCATCAACCCTTGCGGCTACGCAGGCCTGAAGACGGTGGACCTCGCTACACTTCGGGTTTTCTCCGACTGGGCCACCGTGGCCCAGCGATTCGGCGAGCGGCTGGCTGCCCAGCTCACGCCATGAAGCTGCACTGAGCCTGCAGCGAGCCAGCCCTGAGGACGAGGCGCCATGCCCACCGAGAACATCACCCACGAAGCCAAGACCGGCGAGGACTACGACGCCAGCGCCAAGCAGAAGGCCCAGGCCAAGACGGCCCGCATCCCCATCAAGATCGTGCCGGCCGAGACCCTCAAGAAGCCGGACTGGATCCGCGTGAAGGCCGGCTCGCCGAGCACCCGCTTCTACGAGATCAAGCAGATCCTGCGCGAGCACAAGCTGCACACCGTCTGCGAGGAAGCCTCCTGCCCGAACATCGGCGAGTGCTTCGGCCACGGCACGGCCACCTTCATGATCATGGGTGACAAGTGCACCCGCCGCTGCCCCTTCTGCGACGTCGGCCATGGCCGCCCGGACCCGCTGGACGTCAACGAGCCCGAGAACCTGGCCAAGACCATCGCCGCGCTGAAGCTCAAGTACGTGGTGATCACCAGCGTGGACCGCGACGACCTGCGCGACGGTGGCGCCGGCCACTTTGCCGAGTGCATCACCAAGGTCCGCGAGCTGAGCCCCGCCACCCGGATCGAGGTCCTGGTGCCCGACTTCCGCGGCCGCATGGACCGCGCGCTGGACATCCTCAAGGCCGCGCCGCCCGACGTGATGAACCACAACCTCGAGACCGCGCCGCGCCTCTACAAGGAAGCGCGCCCGGGCTCCGACTACGAATTCAGCCTCAACCTGCTCAAGCGCTTCAAGGAAGAAGTGCCGGGCGTGCCGACCAAGAGCGGCATCATGGTCGGCCTGGGCGAGACCGACGAGGAAGTGCTGCAGGTGATGCGCGACATGCGCGCCCACAACATCGACATGCTCACCATCGGGCAATACCTGGCCCCGTCCGGCCATCACCTGCCGGTGCGTCGCTACGTGCACCCCGACGTCTTCAAGATGTACGAGGCCGAGGCCTACAAGATGGGCTTCACCCACGCGGCCGTGGGCGCGCTGGTGCGCTCCAGCTACCACGCGGACAAGCAGGCCGCACAGGCCGGCGTCGGCAACACCTGACCCCGCCCAGCACCAAGCAAAAGGCCCGCTGATGCGGGCCTTTCTTCATGGGCGGACGGAACTCAGAACAGCGCCATCGACAACTTGCGGCGGTACTGGTCCAGCAGCGGATCGGCGGGTGCCACGGTGGCGTGCCCGGCCAGCTGCAGACCGCCCTTGGGTTCGCCGGCAGCCGGCGCGGCCGCCTTGGGCTGCGGCTTGGTCAGGATCTCGAGGATGGCCACATAGGTCTTGCGGGCCAGCTCGCCGTTCCAGGCCTTGTCCCGCATGATGATTTCCAGCAGCTCCTCCATCGCCTCGGTGAAGCGGCCGGCGGCGAAGTGCAGTTGCACGAGGCCGTAGCGGGCATCGAAATCGCGCTTGTTGGCGGCGATGGCCGCCTGCAGCGTCGTGGCGTCCAGCCCACGCTGCGCGGCCTCGGCCGCCTGCAGCCACAGGGCCAGGGCGGCGAAGCGGGCGTGCGGGGTGATGGTGTCGGCGGCCTGCGCGGCCACCGGCTCGAAGGCGGCACGGGCTTCGCCCACGCGGCCGGATTCCAGCAGGGCCTTGACCAGGTCGAAGCGGGCGGCCTCGTTGGCGGGGTCGGCCTCCAGGGCGGCGATGAACTTGCCGAGCGCCGCATCGGCATCCCCCTCGTCCAGCAGCTCCTCGCCCGCGGACACCTCCTGCTCGGCCTCCAGCTCGCCGGCCTCCGGCAGGTGCTTGGCGAGGAACTCGCGGATCTGGGATTCGGGAATCGCGCCCACGAAGCCGTCCACCGGCTGGCCGCCCACGAACATCACGCAGAAGGGGATGCTGCGCACGCCGAAGGCCTGGCTGAGCTGGCTGGCGATCTCGGGCTGCTCGTCGCTGTTGAGCTTGGCCAGCAGGAAACGGCCGCCGTAATCGGCTTCCAGGCGTTCGAGGATGGGGCCGAGGCTCTTGCACGGGCCGCACCAGGGCGCCCAGATGTCCAGCAGCACCGGCTGCTGCAGAGAGGCCTGCAGCAGCTCGGTCTCGAAGTTCTCAAGAGTGATGTCGATCATGGTGTGGGGTGTGTTCTTGCCGGATGTCGGCGCCTGGCGGCCCGGCCGTCCGGCGGCAGATGGGGCGCGCCGCCTACAATTCAAGGTTTTCCAGCCTATGGAGCGAGCCGTGAGCAGCGCCTCTCCCCTGATCGGCGTGGTGATGGGATCCAGCAGTGACTGGGAGACCATGAAGCACGCCG
>JAYRMR010000029.1:0-63486 GCA_041912595.1 Burkholderiaceae bacterium | reverse complement strand
TGATCGAGGTGTAGCTGGTGAACGGGTCAGCGTCCAGCTGCTTGATGCCCAGGGAGATGCGCTCGCGCTCGACGTCCACAGCCAGGACCACGGCTTCGACTTCCTGGCCCTTCTTGTAGTTGCGAACAGCGGTTTCGCCCGGCTCGTTCCACGACAGGTCGGACAGGTGCACCAGGCCGTCGATGCCTTGTGCCAGACCCACGAACACGCCGAAGTCGGTGATGCTCTTGACGGGGCCCTTGACCTTGTCGCCGCGCTTGACGTTCTCAGCGAACTCTTCCCACGGATTGGCCTTGCACTGCTTCATGCCCAGGGAGATGCGACGCTTGTCTTCGTCGATTTCCAGGACCATGACTTCCACTTCGTCGCCCAGGGAGACGATCTTGGAAGGTGCCACGTTCTTGTTGGTCCAGTCCATTTCGGAGACGTGCACCAGGCCTTCGATGCCCGGCTCGATCTCGACGAAGGCGCCGTAGTCAGCGATGTTGGTGACCTTGCCGAACAGGCGGGTGTTGGCCGGGTAGCGGCGCGACACGCCGAACCACGGATCGTCGCCCAGCTGCTTCAGGCCCAGCGAGACGCGGTTCTTCTCGGCGTCGAACTTCAGGACCTTGGCGGTCAGTTCCTGGCCGACCTGAACGACTTCGCTCGGGTGGCGGACACGGCGCCATGCCATGTCGGTGATGTGCAGCAGGCCGTCGATGCCGCCCAGGTCCACGAACGCACCGTATTCGGTGATGTTCTTGACCACGCCCTGGACGATCGCGCCTTCCGACAGCGTTTCCAGCAGCTTGGCGCGCTCTTCGCCCATGGAGGCTTCCACCACAGCGCGACGCGACAGCACAACGTTGTTGCGCTTGCGGTCCAGCTTGATGACCTTGAATTCCATGGTCTTGCCCTCGAACGGGCTCATGTCCTTCACCGGGCGGGTGTCCAGCAGCGAACCGGGCAGGAAGGCGCGGATGCCGTTGACCAGGACGGTCAGGCCGCCCTTGACCTTGCCGGAGACGGTGCCGGTCACGAAGTCGCCGGACTCCAGAGCGGTTTCCAGGCTCAGCCAGGAAGCCAGACGCTTGGCCTTGTCGCGCGACAGGATGGTGTCGCCGTAGCCGTTCTCGATGGCGTCGATGGCCACGGAGACGAAGTCGCCGACGTTGACTTCGAGTTCGCCCTGGTCGTTCTTGAACTCTTCGATGGGCACGTAGGCTTCAGACTTGAGGCCGGCGTTCACCACCACGAAGTTGTAGTCAACACGGACGACTTCGGCCGAGATGACTTCGCCCGAGCGCATGTCAGCGCGTTGCAGCGATTCTTCGAAGAGAGCGGCGAACGATTCGCCGCCGGTGGCGGTTTGGGTTTGGGACATGTTGATTCCTGAATCGGCGTGCACAGCGTAGGAAGAACTCTGGAGAAGCGCCGACGGTGAGTGCAAGTTGCCTTGCGGGTTAGGTTGCAGACAGGACGCACCCGATGGACTGTCGTCCGGAGGGCAGGTGCGCCCGCTCATGCGACGGCAGGCTTTCACATGCCGTCTCGTGGGCCCGTTCGCGAACTGTCATCGCCGGGGGACCCGATCCGGCCCGTCCTTGCCAGCCCGGTGGGCCGCCTCAGAAGGGCTGTCGCGACTGCCACCAGTCCAGCACCAGGGCCTTCGATTCCTCGATGGTCTGGCCGGAGTTGTCCAGCAGTTGCGCATCCTGCGCGGGCTTGAGCGGTGACGCCGTGCGACCCTTGTCGCGGGCATCCCGGGCCTCAAGGTCCGAGCGCAAGCTTTCCATATTAGCGGAAATTCCCTTGTCAATCAATTGCTTATAGCGGCGCTCGGCGCGCGTCTGGGCGCTCGCCGTGAGGAATACCTTCAGCGGCGCGTCCGGGAAGACGGCGGTGCCCATGTCGCGGCCGTCGGCCACCAGGCCGGGCAGGCGGCGGAAATCGAGCTGCAGCTGGTGCAGCGCCTGGCGCACTTCCGGGTGGGCGGCGACCTGGGAGGCCATCAGGCCGGTGGCTTCCTCGCGCAGGAGGTCGGTGATGTCCTCGCCCTGCAGAATGGCCCGGCCCTTGCGGAAATGCAGGTCCAGCGTGGCGGCGATCTGCGCGACGGCCGGGCCGTCGTCCAGGCTCACCCCGGCATGGAAGGCGGCGAGGCCGGCCGTGCGGTACAGGGCGCCGGAGTCCAGGACGATGTAGCCCAGGGCATGGGCGACCTCGTCGGCCAGGGTGCCCTTGCCGGAGGCCGTGGGACCGTCGATGGTGATCACCGGGATGTCGGCACGGCGGGCCCGCACCACCTCGAACAGCGTCTCGAAGTAGTCCGGGAAGGTCTTCGCCACGCAAGCGGGGTCCTCGATGCGCACCCGCACCGGGCGCTCCGTCACCAGCGGGTTCAGGGCAGCCAGCGAGAAGCACATGGCGACGCGGTGGTCGTCATAGGTGTGGATGCTGGCGGGCGTCCAGTCGCGCAGCGGGTGCACGCGCAGCCAGTCCGGGCCTTCCTCGACCGTGGCGCCGAGCTTCTGCAGCTCGGTGGCCATGGCAGCGATGCGGTCGGTCTCCTTGACGCGCCAGCTGGCGATGTTGCGCAGCGTGCTGGGGCCGTCGGCATAGAGCGCCATCACGGCCAGGGTCATGGCAGCGTCGGGAATGTGGTTGCAGTCGAGGTCCAGGGCCTTGAGCGGCCAGGCGCCGCGGCGCACCTCCACCCAGTTCGGCCCCTGGCTCACCGTGGCGCCCATCAGCGCGGCGGCCTCCACGAAGCGGACGTCGCCCTGCAGCGAGGCCGTGCCCACGCCCTCGATGCGCACGGGCGCCTCGATGCCGGCCAGCGCGCCGAGCGCCACGAAATAGGAGGCGGACGAGGCATCGCCCTCGACGTGCACCTCGCCCGGCGAGCGGTAGCGGCTGCCGGCGGGAAGGATGAAGCGCTCCCAGCCGTCGCGGCGGACTTCGATGCCGAAGCGCTTGAGCAGCTCCAGCGTGATGTGGATGTAGGGCTTGGAGATCAGCTCGCCGATCACCTCGATGACCACGTCCTCGGTGGACACCAGCGGCAGCGCCAGCAGCAGCGCGGTGAGGAACTGGCTGGAGACGTCGCCCCGCACCCGCACGGGCGCGTTCAGCTTCAGCGGTGCCGGACCGCAAAGACGCAGCGGCGGGAAGCCCTCCTGGCCCAGGCAGGTGATGTCGCAGCCCAGCTCGCGCAGGGCGTCGACGAGGTCGCCGATCGGGCGCTCGTGCATGCGCGGCACGCCGCTGAGCTCGAAGATGGCGCCCTGCGTGGCCGCCAGCAGCGCCAGCGCGGCGGCCAGCGGGCGCATCGCGGTGCCGGCATTGCCGAGGAAGAGCTTCAGCCCTTCGGCGCGCACCCCGTCATTCAGCTGCGCGCCGATGCCGCGCACGCGCAGCACCGGACCGTCCTGGCGCACCTCGCAGCCCAGCTGGCGCAGGGCCTCCAGCATCACGGCGGTGTCGTCGGAGGCCAGCAGGTCATGGATGAGCGTCTCGCCTTCGGCCAGACCGGCCAGCAGCAGGACGCGGTTGGAGATGCTCTTGGAGCCCGGCAGGCGCACGGTGCCGGCGGCGTCCTGCAGCGGTGGCAGGTCGAGGAAGGGGATCTTGTACATGGCGAAACGGCAAAAACGGGCGGCGATGGCAGGTATCGATGGCGACCAGCAATGGGGCGGGGGCAGCGATGCAGACGTTCGTCGGCAGGCCGGGCCGGTGCCCCGAGGCTCAGCGCGGGCGTGCGCCCGGCAGCTGGCCCATCTGCCACTGCGAGCGGCCGTCCGAGGCCTGCTGCAGCAGGGCTTCCAGCGCCTGGGCGTTGTCCTGCTGAAGGAGCTGCTCGAAGCGGGCGAGCATGTCCCGGAAGCGCTGGGACTGGGCCAGCACTTCCTGCTTGTTGGCGAGCAGGATGTCGCGCCAGATGGCCGGGTCACTGGCCGCGATGCGGGTGAAGTCGCGGAATCCCGGTCCCGCCAGGCTGAGGTAATCGCGCCCGGCGGCTTGGTTGGCAATGGTGCTGAAGTAGGCGTAGGCCAGCAGGTGCGGCAGATGGCTGACGGCGGCGAAGGCGGCGTCATGGTTCTGCGCCGTCATCTTCAGGACCTGGCAGCCCAGGGCCGACCAGACGTCGGTGGCCTTCTGGATCAGCGTGGCGTCGGTCTGGGGCAGCGGCGTCAGGATGACCTGGCGGCCCTGGTACAGCGTGGCATCGGCGGCCTGCACGCCGGACTGCTCCTTGCCGGCGATGGGGTGGCAGGGCACGAAAGCGCTCACCTGCTTGCCCAGCACGCGCTGGGCGGCATCGACGACGTCGCACTTCGTCGAGCCGACGTCCATGATCAGCACCTTCGGGTCGACCAGGTGCTTGACGGCGCGGAAGGTGGCCTCGGTGGCGGCCACGGGCACGGCCAGCAGCACAATGTCGGAGCTGGCGACGGCCAGCAGCGCGGATTCGGCCGCGATGTCGATCACGCCGAGACGCTTGGCGGTCTCGGTCGTCGAGGGGGACTTGCTGTAGCCGACGACCCGCTTGACCAGGCCCGCCTTCTTCAGGGCGAGCGCGAACGAGCCCCCCATCAATCCACAGCCGATCACACCCAGTTGATTGAACATTGTGTCCTTTGCTTGGCTCAACCCTTGCGGGGGTAGGCGCCGATGACCTTGTAGAACGCGCACAGGGCGCGCAGCTCTTCCAGGGCCGCGGCGACGTTCGGTTCGCTCGGGTGCCCGTCCAGGTCGATGTAGAAGTAGTACTCCCACTGGCCGGTGCGGGCCGGGCGGGATTCGAGTCGCGTCATCGACACGCCGTGCTTCTTCAGCGGCACCAGCATGTCGTGCATGGCGCCGGGCTTGTTGGTGACGGAGACGACCAGGCTCGTGCAGTCCCGGCCGGTGGCGGGTGGCGTTGCCATGGTCTGCGGCAGCGTGATCACGGCGAAGCGCGTGCGGTTGTAGGCCTCGTCCTGGATGGCATGCGCCACGATGTGCAGGCCGAACAGCGTGGCCGCGCGCTCGCTGGCGATGGCGCAGAACTCGGGATTCTCGGCCGCCAGGCGGGCCCCTTCGGCATTGCTGGAGACGGCCCGGCGCTCGGCGTCGGGCAGGTGCTTGCTGATCCAGTTCTGGCACTGGGCCAGGGCCTGCGGGTGCGCCAGCACGACCTTGATGCCGTTCAGGCTGTCATCCTTGCGCAGCAGGTTGTGGCGGATCAGCAGACTGACCTCGCCGACCACATGCGTGGGCGTGTGCAGGAAGAGGTCCAGCGAGCGCGTGACCACGCCCTCGGTCATGTTCTCGACGCCGACGACGCCGTACTGCGCGCTGCCGCTGGCCGTCGCATGGAAGACCTCGTCGAAGCTGCTGCAGTAGATGAGGTCCGCGGCGCCGCCGAAGTACTCGATGGCGGCCTGCTCGCAGAAGGTGCCCATCGGGCCGAGCACGGCCACGCGCTGCGGCGACTCGAGGGCCAGGCAGGCCGACATGATCTCGCGCCAGATCGCCGCGACGTGCTCGTTCTTCAGCGGGCCTTCATTGGCCGCCTGGATCTTGTGGATGACCTGCGCGACGCGGTCGGGACGGAAGAAGGGCGTGCCCTCGCGGCGCTTGACTTCGCCGACCTGCTCGGCCACGTGGGCGCGCTCGTTCAGCAGGCGCAGCAGTTGATTGTCCAGCGCATCGATCTGGTCGCGCAGGGCGAGCAGCGCCGGATTGGCGACGGGGGCAGGGGGCTTGTCCTCAGCCATGACGGGTCTCGAAATCCTTCAGGAAGTCCACGAGGGCTTGCACGCCGTCGAGGCTCATCGCGTTGTAGATGGATGCCCGCATGCCGCCCACCGACTTGTGGCCTTTGAGTTGCAGCAGTTGCCTGTCCCGGGCTTCATCCAGGAAGGCTTGGTTGAGTGCCGGGGTGTCGTGCGTGCCGCGCAGGTAGAAGGGCACGTTCATGCGCGAACGGCATTCGCGCGCGACCCGGTTCTCGAAGAGGGCGCTGCGGTCCAGCGCGTCGTAGAGCAGGGTGGCCTTGTCGAGGTTGCGCTGCTCGATCGCGGCCAGGCCGGTCTTGCCGCCGTACTCGAAGCGCTTGAGCCACTGGAACACCAGGCCGGCGACGTAGATGGAGAACGTCGGGGGCGTGTTGTACATGGACTGCGCCTCGGCCACCGTCTTGTAGTCGAAGGCGGAGGGGCAGATGGGCAGCGCGTGGCCGAGCAGGTCCTCGCGAACGATGACCAGCGTCAGGCCGGCGGGGCCGATGTTCTTCTGTGCGCCGCCGAAGGCCAGCCCCACGCGGGACCAGTCCACCGGGCGCGACAGCACATGCGAGGAGAAGTCGATGACCAGCGGCGCGTCGCAGCCCAGGGCCTGGAGGTCGGGCAGGGCGTGGAACTCGAGGCCGTCGATGGTCTCGTTGCTGCACAGGTGCACGTAGGAGGTGCCCGGGCGCAGCTGCCAGCTGGCGGGCGAAGGGATGCCGCCTGCGCCGCTCACGGCCGCGTCCGCCGCGATGTGCACGTCGGCGTAGCGGCGGGCCTCCTGGGCGCTCTTGCGGGACCAGGAGCCCGTCACCACGACGTCCACCCGCCCGCCGCGCGACAGGTTCAAGGGCACGATGGCGTTCTCGGCCAGGCCGCCGCCCTGCATGAACAGGATGCGGAAGTGGCTCGGCACGGCCAGCAGCTCGCGCAGGTCGGCTTCGGCCTGCTCGCAGATGGCGATGAATTCCTTGCCCCGGTGGCTCATCTCCATCACGCTCATGCCCGAGCCGTGCCAGTCCAGCATCTCGCTGGCGACTTGCTGCAGCACCTCTTCGGGCAGGGCAGCGGGTCCGGCGGAGAAATTGAACGGGCGTCGGGTCATGGCATGAGGGCGAGGCGTGGCGCGGGGCGCGGGATTACTTCTTCGGCGAGTTCTTGTTCGCCGCGGGGCTGCTGGCGGCGCCGGGCACGGCCACGCCCAGGTGCTTGGCCACGCTCTGCTGCAGCGCATTGAAACGGGTGTCCAGCAGCGCGCCGTTGTCGGCCAGCAGCTTGTCACCCAGCGCCTTCTGCATCTCGGGGCCCAGTTGGGCGAACTTCTTGCTCACCGGCGAGTCCATCCACGCCACGATCTGCTTGAGCTCGTCCTCGGTGAACTTCTCCTCGAGGATGGCACCCACGGTGCCCGGGGCCAGCTTGGTGGCCTTGTCGCGCAGGAAGGGGCCGTTCTCATCGATGAACTTCTTGACGTCGGCCTCGATGGCCTTGGCGGCCGCCTCGCGCTTGTCGGCGGGCATCTGCTTGAGCATGCCGCCGGCACCTTGCATCAGCTGGGCCACGGGCGCCTGCAGCATGTTGCGGGCCAGCATGTCCACGCCCTGCTGCTGATGCTGCAGCAGCTTGGCGATCAGCTCCTTCTTGGCCGGCGAGCTGGCAGGGGTGGGGGCCGGCCCCTGGGCGATCGCGACGCTCGCGCAGGCCAGGGTAGCGACGGCTGCGAGCAGCTTGATTGCATTCATGCGGGGTGCCTTCACGTTCATTCCTTGGTGGAGTCCTGGTCGTCGGCCGCGTCTGCGCTGCCGTCGTCTGCGGCATCGCTGCCGGATTCATTGCTGGCCTCGTTGGCATCGTTCTCGACGATGCGCTGCAGGCCCGACAGCTTGGAGCCGTCGTCAAGCGCGATCAGCGTGACGCCCTGCGTGGCGCGGCCGAGCTCGCGGATCTCGCCGACGCGGGTGCGCACCAGCACGCCCTTGTCGGTGATCAGCATGATCTCGTCTTCCGGACGCACCAGCGTCGCAGCCACCACGCGGCCGTTGCGCTCGCTCTGCTGGATCGCGATCATGCCCTTGGTGCCGCGGCCATGGCGGGTGTACTCGATGATCGAGGTGCGCTTGCCGTAGCCGTTTTCCGTGGCCGTCAGCACGCTCTGGCTTTCGTCCTCGGCCACGAGCATCGCGATCAGGCGCTGTTCGGGCTCGAGCATCATGCCGCGCACGCCGCGGGCCTGGCGGCCCATCGGGCGGACGTCGTCCTCGTCGAAGCGCACGGCCTTGCCGCCGTCGCTGAACAGCATGACATCGTGCTTGCCGTCGGTGAGCGCCGCGCCGATGAGGAAGTCACCGTCATCGAGGTCCACGGCGATGATGCCGGCCTTGCGCGGGTTGCTGAAGTCCTTCAGCGAGGTCTTCTTGACGGTGCCAAGGGCGGTCGCCATGAAGATGAAGTGATCTTCAGGGAAGGTGCGGAACTCGCCGGTCAGGGGCAGCACGACGGTGATCTTCTCGTCCTGCTGCAGCGGGAACATGTTCACGATGGGCTTGCCACGCGAGTTGCGCGAGCCCTGCGGCACTTCCCAGACCTTCAGCCAGTACACACGGCCGCGGTTGGAGAAGCACAGGATCCAGTCGTGCGTGTTGGCGATGAAGAGCTGGTCGATCCAGTCGTCGTCCTTCGTGGCGGCGGCCTGCTTGCCTCGACCGCCGCGGCGCTGGGCGCGGTATTCGCTCAGCGCCTGGCTCTTGATGTAGCCGGTGTGGGACAGCGTCACCACCATGTCGGTCGGGGTGATCAGGTCCTCGGTGCCCAGCTCCTGCGCATTGCGCTCGATCACGCTGCGGCGGGCGCCGAGCTTGGTCTGGCCGAACTCCTGGCGCAGCTGGATCAGCTCCTCGCTGATGATGGTGGTCACGCGCGAGGGCGTGGCCAGGATGTGCAGCAGATCGGCGATCTGGGCCATCACGTCCTTGTATTCGCCGACGATCTTGTCCTGCTCGAGGCCGGTCAGGCGCTGCAGACGCATCTGCAGGATCTCGCTGGCCTGGTCGTCCGAGAGACGGTAGAGGCCATCGGGCTGCATGCCGTACTGCGCAGGCAGGCCTTCGGGGCGGTAGGCATTGCGGCCACCGGAGGTCTCCGTCTCGGCACGGGACAGCATCTCGCGCACCAGCGAGGAGTCCCAGCTCTTGGCCATCAGCGCGGCCTTGGCGACGGGCGGCGTCGGCGAGGTCTTGATGGTCTCGATGAATTCGTCGATGTTGGCCAGCGCGACGGCCAGGCCTTCCAGCACATGGCCGCGCTCGCGCGCCTTGCGCAGCTCGAACACCGTGCGGCGGGTCACCACTTCGCGGCGGTGCTCCAGGAAGACCGTCACCAGGTCCTTCAGGTTGCACAGCTTGGGCTGGCCGTCGATCAGGGCGACCATGTTGATGCCGAAGGTGTCCTGCAGCTGCGTCTGCTTGTACAGGTTGTTCAGCACCACCTCGGGCACTTCGCCGCGCTTGAGCTCGATCACCACGCGCATGCCGGACTTGTCCGACTCGTCCTGGATGTGGCTGATGCCCTCGATCTTCTTCTCGTGGACCAGCTCGGCGATGCGCTCCAGCAGGGACTTCTTGTTGACCTGGTAGGGGATCTCGTCAACGATGATGGCCTGACGGTTGCCCTTGTCGATGTCCTCGAAGTGGACCTTGGCGCGCATCACGACGCGGCCGCGGCCGGTGCGGTAGCCGTCGCGCACGCCGGACAGGCCGTAGATGATGCCGGCGGTCGGGAAGTCCGGCGCGGGGATGATCTCCATCAGCTCGTCGATCGAGCAGTCCGGATTCTTCAGCGCGTGCAGGCAGGCGTCGACGACCTCGTTCAGGTTGTGCGGCGGGATATTCGTCGCCATGCCCACCGCAATACCCGCAGACCCGTTCACCAGCAGATTCGGCAGGCGGGTCGGCAGTACCAGCGGCTCTTTATGGCTGCCGTCGTAGTTCGGGCCGAAATCGACAGTTTCCTTGTCGATATCCGCCAGCATTTCGTGCGCGATCTTGTCCAGGCGGATTTCGGTGTATCGCATCGCCGCGGCGTTGTCGCCGTCGATGGAGCCGAAATTCCCCTGACCATCGATCAGCATGTGGCGCAGGCTGAAGGGCTGGGCCATCCGGACGATGGTGTCGTAGATCGCCGAATCGCCGTGGGGGTGGTATTTACCCATCGTCTCACCCACGGCCTGCGCACTCTTGCGGTACTTGGCGTTGTAGGTGTTGCCCATCTCGTTCATCGCGAACAGCACACGCCGGTGCACGGGCTTCAAGCCATCCCGGGCATCGGGGAGGGCTCGCCCCACGATCACGCTCATGGCGTAGTCGAGGTATGAGCGACGCATCTCCTCTTCGAGGCTGATGGGCAGGGTTTCCTTGGCGAACTGAGTCATGCGCGTTGCGGCGCACGGAGCAAACCGGCGCCGAATCTGGGTCGGACGGGAAGCGTTGATTCTATGTCGGCTGGCATGTCGCTCTTGCACAACATGGTTCCATGGCTTTCGGCAGGTAGGCAGCAGAATGCGAGAGGCCCTGGGCGCTATGGCACAATTGCTGAGTCCCTAGTGGAAACCCTTGGCATTGGCCCGGTGGAATCTGCTTGGCATTTCAAAGTTCCGGACATTTCGCAGGGCAACTGCGTCTTTCCTTGAGAGGATAAACATGAAGAAATTGAACCGTGTGGCGTCGCTCTTCGCAGTGGCTGCTGTCCTGTCGTCTGGTGCCTTCGCCCAGAGCGTTGACAACTGGCGCTCGACCGACGGCACCGTGTGGAAGAACGGCAGCAACGAATACTGCTGGCGCAACAACTTCTGGACGCCCGCCACCGCCGCCAAGGATTGCGATGGCGCGCTGAAGCCGGAAGTCAAGAAGGCTGAAGAGCCGAAGCCTGTGGCTCCGGCTCCCGCCGTTGCTCCGGCCACCCCGCCCGCACCGGTCGCTCCCCCGGTCGTGCAAAGCGAGAAGGTCACCTTCGCCGCTGACGCCCTGTTCGACTTCGACAAGGCTGTGCTGAAGCCCGAAGGCAAGGCCAAGCTGGACGACCTGGTGTCCAAGACCTCCGGCATCAACCTGGAAGTCATCGTCGCCGTCGGTCACACCGACAGCGTCGGTTCCGACGAGTACAACCAGAAGCTGTCGGTGCGCCGCGCTGAAGCCGTGAAGGCCTATCTGGTCGGCAAGGGCATCGAGAAGAACCGCGTCTACACCGAAGGCAAGGGCGAAAAGCAGCCCGTGGCCGACAACAAGACCACCGAAGGCCGCGCCAAGAACCGTCGCGTGGAAATCGAAGTGGTCGGTACCCGCGCCAAGAAGTAATCAGGCCGCCAGCCTCCCGGCTGGCGCTTGAACAGAGTCCCCGCCTCGGCGGGGATTTTTTTTGCCCGTGCCGGGCCGCTTCCGGGGTGATCGGCTGGGCCGTACGCCGGGCAAGTGGCCAGGCAAGTGGCCAGGCAAAAGAAAAGGCGCCCGAAGGCGCCTTTGCGGTCAGCGGCAAGCCGGCGTTTAGACGCGCTTGCGGTATTCGTTGGTGCGGGTGTCGATTTCGATCTTGTCGCCGTTTTCCACGAACAGGGGCACGGGGATCTCGAAGCCGGTGCCCTTCACGCGGGCGGGCTTCATGACCTTGCCGGAGGTGTCGCCCTTGACGGCGGGCTCGGTCTCGATTTCGCGCACGACGGTGGTCGGCAGTTCGACGGAGATGGCCTTGCCGTCATAGAACACCACTTCGACGCCCATGTTGTCGTCGAGGTAGTTCAGGGAGTCGCCCATGTTCTCGGCTTCCACCTCGAACTGGTTGTACTCGGTGTCCATGAACACGTACATCGGGTCGGCGAAGTACGTGTAGGTGCATTCCTTCTTGTCCAGAATGATCTGGTCCATCTTGTCGTCGGCCTTGAAGACGACTTCGGCACCTGCGCCATTCAGCAGGTTCTTCATCTTCATGCGCACGGTGGCGGCGCCGCGGCCACCACGGCTGTATTCAGTCTTCAGAACGACCATCGGGTCCTTGCCCTGCATGATCACGTTGCCGGCGCGGATTTCCTGTGCGAGTTTCATGGTGATGTCTTGCTGATGTCTTGATGGGGAGCGTTGACTCGGGGCGATGCAAGCGCTGTGGTCACAAAGGACCCGGCGCTGCATCGCAGCTCGCGCACCCGGGACTAAAGACAAAGCCAAAAAGACAGAGCTGAAGGCAGGGGTCGACGCGGCAAAGCTCCCTATTCTAGCCGCAAGTGGCATGCATGGCCGAATTGGGCGGGGTCAGTGCGCCAGAAAGGCCAGCAACTGCGTCACGAGATCGGGCTGTGCCAGCAGCGTGGCGCGCCAGCGGCGAAAGGCGGCTTCGGCGGCTGGAGGTGACGGTACGGTGAGGCCGTGCAAGGCCGGGTCGGCGGCGGGCAGGCCGTTCCAGGCTCGCCACAGCGCCTGCCAGGCCTGCCGCTGCGGGGCGGGCAGGTCGGCAAAGGCCAGCGCCATGAAGGCCTCCAGCTTGGCCTCGTGTGCACCGTCGTCCTGCGGGTAGATGTGCCACACAAAGGGGCGCCCGGCCCACTGGGCACGCACGAACGAATCCTCGCCCCGGACCAGGTTCAGGTCGCAGGCGCACAGCAGCTGGTCGAAGTCTTCCTGCGTGAGGAAGGGCAGGTGATGGACCCGAAGGCCCGGGGGCATGGCGCCGCGGTCCTGCAGTTCACGCAGCATCCGGCTGCCCGGCCCCGGGCAGGCCAGGACCAGCGCCGGTGCCAGCCCCTCGAGCAGCGCCGGCAGGGCGGGGTTCTCGTAGCAGAACAGGCTGACCAGGCGCTCTCCCGCCTGCCGTTCGATGCCCTGACGCTGCAGCCAGGCGGCGGTGGAGGCCGGTGCCGCGGCGGCATCCAGGGCGTCGATCAGCCCCGGCTCGCGCAGCAGGCCGCCCGTCCTGGGGGTGAAGCCCGGGTAGAAGAAGAACTTCTCCAGGCCGGCGGCCGGGCCCTGCCATTGCGGCGAGCGCAGGCCGTGGCTGCGCTCGACATAGTCTTCGGCGCTGAGATATTCCAGGTTGACCCACTGCGGTGCGGGGCGGATCGCGGCCATCCGTGCCTTCACGGCGTCTGGCAGCTCGCAACCGAAGGCCTCGATCACGACGCCCGCCGGACGTGCCTCGAAGTCAGCCTCGGCGCGCTCCCAGGCGCGCACCTCGATGGCCTCGAAGGCCTTCGCCGGGCCCATCCACTGCAAGGGAGCGGCGTCGTCGATCCACAGCCGCACGCGGTGCCCGCGGCCCGCCAGATCCTTGCACAGGCGCCAGCAGACGCCGGCATCGCCGTAGTTGTCGATGACGCGGCAGAACACGTCCCAGTCTCGCGAGCTCATCGGGGCATTATCGGTGGCGGCACAATCGCGGCCATGAGCAAGAAGAAGCCGGGTCCCGAGGTGGACGAGGATGTGAAGGACGGCGGGACGTCGGCGGGCGATGTGCCGCCGGATGCCGTCGCGGGCGTCGGCGCCGCGTCCCTGGGCGAGGCCCAGATCTCCGCCTGGGCCGAGGAGCGCGAGGCGGTGGAGCAGGCCGAGGCGCAGCGCGTGGCCGAGGTCGAGGCGGCGGCGCTGAAGGTGCGCGAGCGCGTGCTGGCGGAGGTGGCGGCGCTGCCCGGGCTGCCGGGCGTCTACCGCTACTTCGATGCGCAGGACCAGGTGCTGTACGTCGGCAAGGCCAAGAACCTGAAGAAGCGGGTTTCCAGCTACTTCCAGAAGAACCACGGCGGCACGCGCATCGGCCTGATGGTGGCACGCATCGCGAGGCTCGAGACCACGGTGGTGCGCACCGAGGCCGAGGCACTGCTGCTCGAGAACAACCTGATCAAGGCGCTCAATCCGCGCTTCAACATCCTCTTCCGGGACGACAAGAGCTACCCCTACCTGCGCCTGAGCGCGCATGCCTACCCGCGGGTGAGCTACTACCGCGGTGCGGTCGATCGGCGGCATCGCTACTTCGGGCCCTATCCGAGCGCCTGGGCGGTGAAGGAATCGATCCAGCTGATCCAGAAGGTCTTCCGCCTGCGGACCTGCGAGGACAGCGTGTTCAACAACCGCAGCCGGCCCTGCCTGCTGTTCCAGATCCGACGCTGTTCCGGCCCCTGCGTGCCCGAGGGGCAGGGCGAGCCCTATGCGCGCGACGTGCGCAATGCCGAGCGATTCCTGCTGGGCGAGACCGACGAAGTCCTGCAGGGCCTGCAGTCGCAGATGATGGCGCATGCCGAGGCGCTGCAGTACGAGCAGGCCGCCGAGGTGCGCAACCAGATCACGGCGCTCTCGCGCGTGCTGCAGCAGCAGGCCGTCGACGAGAGCAGCGCCACGGGCCGCGACCGCGACGTCGACGTGCTGGCCGTGAAGGTCCAGGGCGGTCGGGCCTGCGTCAACATGGCGATGGTCCGCGGAGGGCGGCATCTCGGCGATCGCGCCTTCTTCCCCAAGCACGTGGAGGAGGGGACGCAGCTCTACCTCGAGGACGACGAGATCGCGCAGGCCGAGGCGCGCCCCACGCCCGAGCGCCAGGTGCTGGAGGCCTTCATGGCGCAGCACTACCTCGACGCGGCGGTGCCCTCGCTGATCGTGGTCAGCGACGAGGTGGACGCCGGGCTCGCGGCCGCACTCAGCGTGCAGTCGGGCAGCAAGGTCACTGTGCAGGCGCAGCCGCGCGGCCAGCGCCGCATCTGGCAGGAGATGTGCATCAAGGGAGCCGAGCTCGCCCTGGCGCGGCTGCTGTCCGAGGAGGGCTCGCAGCAGGCGCGCACGCGGGCGCTCGTGGAGGCGCTGGACCTCAATGTGGCCGACCTCGCCGCCTTCCGCGTGGAGTGCTTCGACATCAGCCACACCGCGGGCGAGGCCACGCAGGCCTCCTGCGTCGTCTTCCAGGGCCACCAGATGGTCAGCAGCGAATACCGTCGCTACAACATCGAGGGCATCACGGGCGGCGACGACTACGCCGCGATGCGCCAGGTGCTCACGCGCCGCTACGCCAAGCTGGCCGAGGCCGTTCAGCTGGGTACGGGTCGCATGCCGGACCTGGTGCTGGTCGATGGTGGCAAGGGGCAGATTTCGATGGCCCGCGAGGTGTTCGAGGAACTCGGGCTGGATCTCGGCCTTCTGGCCGGCGTCGAGAAGGGCGAGGGGCGCAAGGTCGGTCTCGAGGAGCTGGTGTTCGCCGATGGTCGCGAGAAGGTCTACCTGGGGCGCGATTCGGCGGCCTTGATGCTGGTCGCGCAGATCCGCGACGAGGCCCACCGCTTCGCCATCACCGGCATGCGGGCCAAGCGCGCAGCGGTCCGCACGGGGGGCTCGCGGCTGGAGGATGTGCCGGGTGTCGGGCCGAAGAAGCGCGCGCAGCTGCTGCAGCGCTTCGGCGGCGTGCGCGGCGTGGCGGCGGCCAGCATCGAGGACATCGCCACGGTGAAGGGCATCTCGCGCGAATTGGCAGAGGAGATCTATCGTGTCCTGCATTGATTCGGGCTTGCTGGTGCGCCGGCCCTGGCGCTGTGTGCTGTCCGGCGGGTGGGTGCTGATGCTGGCGCTCGCGGGCTGCAGCAATTCGCCGACGTCCGGCGGCGCATCGCCGGGCGCGTCCACCCCGCCATCCACCACCTCGCCCGCGCCGGGGCGCGGCACCGGCACGGCGCCGGCACCTTCAGGCAAGGCGCCTGCCGCGGCGCCCCAGACGCTGGGGCCTCCCAAGACGCCGCGCAGCCACGCGGAGCTGCGGCGCCAGGCGGCCCAGCGCCTCGTGGCGGCCAACCCGGATCGCACCTACATGGGCACGGTGCCGGAGGTGCTGCTGGCCATTCCCGTGCTGGAGGTCGAACTGACGGCGGACGGCCACGTGCGTCACGTCAAGGTGCTTCGCCGCCCGGGTCAGGCGCTCGACACCGTGCAGCTGGCCATCGATGCCGTGCATCGCGCGGCTCCCTTCGGCAATGTGGCGGGGCTGCCCCGGCCCTGGGTCTTCAGCGAGACCTTCCTGTTCAACGACCAGCGCCGATTCAAGCCCCGCACGCTGGATGAATGAGCGCAGCGGCGCGGCAACAACGCACTCCCCGGAAGGGGGTTCCGCGTCGGGCACAATGCGCCCATGTTCCTGACCCTGCCAACCCTGCTGACCTGGGCTCGCATCGTGGCGATCCCGCTGATCGTCGGCGTGTTCTATGTGGACATCGCGCCGGGGCACCAGAACCTGTTCGCGACCTCGCTGTTCGTGCTGGTGGCCCTGACGGACTGGCTCGACGGCTACCTGGCGCGCAAGCTCAACCAGACGTCGTCCTTCGGCGCCTTCCTGGATCCCGTCGCGGACAAGTTCCTCGTGTGCGCGGCGCTGCTGATCCTCCTGGAGCTCGGGCGGGTGAATGCGCTGGTGGCGCTGGTCATCATCGGCCGGGAGATCGCGATCTCGGCGCTGCGCGAATGGATGGCGCAGATCGGCGCCTCCCGCAGCGTGGCGGTCCACATGGTGGGCAAGCTCAAGACCACCGTGCAGATGGTGGCGATTCCCTTCCTGCTCTATGACGGCCTGCTCTTCGGCCTGATTCCCACCCGCACTTGGGGCACCTGGCTCATCCTGGCTGCCGTGGTGCTGACCATCTGGTCGATGGTCTACTACCTGCAGAAGGCCGTCCCGGAAATCCGGGCCAAGGCTCGCTGAGCGCGCTGCCGCCGGGCTGCGGCGGCCGTGACATCCGGGCTTGTACCCGGCCGGCGCGTGGGGTGATTCGGTCTAGAATCCGCTTCCCCGAGGGGCGCTCGACGCAGGTGCGGCGCTCGCCTCCCGAGGTCAGGGCATCCATTCCGAGCGCCTGCGCGTCCAGGCAAGTTGTTGAGGGGTAGGTTCGTGAACAAGTCTGAATTGATCGAGCACATCGCCAAGCAGGCCGACATCTCCAAGGCCGCCGCCGCTCGCGCGCTGGAAGCCGTCATCGGCGGCGTGAAGACCACGCTCAAGAAAAACGGCACGGTTTCTCTGGTAGGCTTCGGCACCTTCAGCGTGACCAAGCGCGCCGCCCGCAGTGGACGCAACCCCCGCACCGGCGACACGATCAAGATCAAGTCGGCCAAGGTGCCCAAGTTCCGTCCCGGCAAGGCGCTCAAGGACGCGGTGAACTGATCCCGGTTTCGGGTGCTTAGCTCAGTTGGTAGAGCGCTTCCCTTACACGGAAGATGTCAGCGGTTCGAGCCCGTTAGCACCCACCACCTCCGCACCACCTGACCCGGCTCCGGCCCTTCAGCGGGACGCGGGCGAGGTGCGGGTAGAATTCCACGCAGCAAAGGCGAACTCCGGTTCGCCTTTGTCGCAATTGATGTGGCCTGAGACAGGCCTTGTGATCCGCCAGTACGGGGTGTCCGTCTTCGGCCCTTCCGAGGTTTTGAATGTTTGATTTCGTTCGCAAGCACAACCGTCTGTTCCAGCTGATCCTGCTGGTCCTGATCCTGCCGTCCTTCGTGGCGCTGGGTGTCAACGGCTACAGCAACTTCATGGGCGGCGGCAATGCCGCCGTGGCCCAGATCGACGGCCAGAAGATCACCCAGGCCGAGTGGGACAACGCCCACCGCCAGCAGTCGGAACGTCTGCGCCAGCAGATGCCCAATCTGGACCCCAAGCTCCTGGACTCGCCCGAGGCGCGCCAGCAGTCGCTCGACGCCCTCGTGCGCGAACGCGTGCTGCAGGCGGCCGTGCAGCGCCAGCACTGGCAGGTGTCCGACGATCAGGTCAAGCACGTCTTCCTCACTGATCCGCAGTTTGCTGCCGTCCGTCAGCCGGATGGTTCGGTCAATGCAGCGCTGCTGGCCACGCAGGGCATGAGCCCGCAGATGTTCGAGCGCCGCCTGCGCGAGGGGATGGCGCAGGAGCAGGTGCTGCGCGGCGTGTCGGGCTCGGCCATCGCCGGCTCCACGCTGTCGGCCATGGCCTTCGACGCCTTCTTCCAGCGCCGCGAAGTGCGCCTGCTGACGGTGAGTCCGGCGGAATTCGCTGCCCAGGTCAAGCCGACGGATGCCGAGGTCGAGGCCTACTTCAAGGATCCGGCCAACGCCGCCAAGTTCCAGCTGCCGGAAGTGGCGCAGATCGAGTACGTCGTGCTGGATCTCGATGCGCTCAAGGGCGGTGTGTCGGTCTCCGACAAGGAGCTGCGGGACTACTACGAGCAGAACCGCGCCCGCTACACGGTGGCCGAAGAGCGCCGCGCCAGCCACATCCTGATCAAGGCCGACAAGAGCGCGTCTGACGCGGACAAGGCCAAGGCCCGTGCCCGCGCCGAGGAGCTGCTGGCCCAGGTGCAGAAGGCACCGGCGAGCTTCGCTGATGTCGCCCGCAAGAACTCGCAGGACGAGGGCTCGGCCAGCCGTGGCGGCGACCTCGACTTCTTCCCGCGTGGCGCGATGGTCAAGTCCTTCGAGGACGCGGCCTACGCCCTCAAGCCGAACGAGATCAGCAAGGTGGTCGAGAGCGATTTCGGCTTCCACATCATCCAGCTGACGGCCGTGCGTGGCGGTGACACCAAGCCCTTCGAGGCCGTTCGCGCCGAGATTGACGACGAAGTCCGCAAGTCGCTGGCCCAGAAGCGCTACGCCGAGCTGTCCGAGACCTTCAGCAACACGGTCTACGAGCAGTCCGACAGCCTCAAGCCGGTGGCCGAGAAGCTGAAGCTGAGCATCCGCACGGCCTCCGTCCAGCGCAAGCCGGCGGCGGATGCCCAGGGCCCGCTGGCCTCGGCCAAGCTGCTGGAGTCGGTGTTCTCCACGGATTCGATCCAGAACAAGCGCAACACCGAAGCGGTGGAGTTCGGCCCGAGCCAGCTCGTCGCCGCCCACGTGACCGATTACAAGCCGCTGCGCATGCCGGCCCTCGACGACGTCAAGGCGCAGGTCACGCAGGTGCTGACGGCCCGCCAGGCCGCCGTGCTGGCCGTGAAGGCGGGCACCGAGAAGCTGGCTGCACTCAAGGCCTCGGGTGACGTGAATGCGCTCGAGGCAGCTCAGATCGTGTCGCGCATCCAGGCTGGCAAGCTCCCGCCCAAGGTGCTGAACGCCATCCTGCAAGCGGACGCCAGCAAGCTGCCGAGCTTCGTGGGCGTGGAGGCCGGCAATGGCAGCTTTGTGATCGCCGCCGTGACGCAGATCCTGCCGCGCGATGCCCAGGTCGCCGACCCGGTCCGCACGGCCCAGCAGTACGCCCAGGCCTGGAGTGCCGCCGAAACGGATGCCTATTACAAGGCCCTCAAGGCGCAGCTCAAGACCACGATCAAGCCCGCGGCAGCGGCGGCCTCGGCCCCTGCCGGGAACTGAATCTGAAGCTCAATAAAAAGTTTTCAGAAAACTCTTCCCAAGCGAATGAAATACTGCTTATAATCTAAGGCTTCACCGGTGGCTGTAGCTCAGTTGGTAGAGTCCCAGATTGTGATTCTGGTTGTCGTGGGTTCGAGTCCCATCAGCCACCCCACCGGATGAGAGTCAGCAGCGTCAAGCTGAGGACTCAAGCAAGCGGCGACAAGATCAAGGTCTTGTCGCCGTTTTGCTTTGTGCGCGCGGAATTGGTCGTGTCCGCCATGCTCGCCATGCTCGCCATGCTCGCCATGCTCGCCATACTCGCCTTGCCAGCCTTGTTGGAGGGGCTGCGATGTCGGGTTGTCCGCAGCAAGGCCGCAGCTGGAGAGAGGGCAATCAGGCCATGGGGCGGCGGTGGGATTGCGCGGGCCCGTGCGCTGCTGCAAATCCAGGAGCCCGTTCCCTCGATTGCCATCCGCCAAAACAAAAGGCGCCCGTGGGCGCCTTGCGTGTTCAGGCCGGCATGACCGGCAGCGGGGCCGTCAGACCAGCCCCTGCTTGCTGGCCAGCACCGCGGCTTCCGCGCGGCTCGAGACATTCAGCTTCTTGTAGATGGACTTGATGTGGTCGTTGACGGTGAACCACTTGATGCCCATCAGGTTCGCGATCTCCTTGATCGTGAAGCCCTTGCTCAGATAGGTCAGGACCTCGTTCTCGCGCGGCGTCAGGCGCTCCCATTCCGGGGCCGGGTCCAAGGCGACGCTGCGACTGCTGGCAAAGCCGCCCGGGCTGGTGAGGGCACCGAAACCGGAGTTCAGGCCCATCGGGCCGCTGTCTCCGCTGCCACCGGGGCGGAAGTGGGACAGCAGCCGGCGTGCAATGGCCGGTGACAGCGGCGGCTGCCCGCGCACGATGCGCTGCAGCTCCTCCACGAGCACCTCGAAACGATCTTCCTTGAGCAGATAACCGTCGGCTCCGCACTGCAGCGCCGGGAAGAGGTGGTCGTCGTCGGAGTACAGCGTGGTGACGATCTTGATGGCCGGGCTGCCGGCGATCTCCGCCAGCAGTTCCATGCCGTTGCCGTCCGGCAGCTCGAGGTCCACGAGGATGAGGCGGAAGCCTTGCTCCGGCGGCAGCGAGGCCACACGGGCCAGCTGCTTGCGGGCGCCCTCCAGGTCACCCGCCTCGACGAGCTCCATGGTGTCGCTGAAGCTTTCCCGCACCACACGGCACAGGAAGCTGCGGGCGACGGGGTTGTCTTCGAGGATGAGTACTTTGACGGCCATGGTCCGGGGGGCTCAGCAGGCTTGCATCCTAGCGTACTGGACCCCCGAACCAAGCCCCTGAAAGCGGGGAGTCTGCAAGCTCGTGTTGCCCGATCGCGAATGGGGCGCCGAGGCGCGGGGTCAGGGCTCGTTGATCAGCAGGATCTTGCCCGTCACCTGGCGGGACTGCATGCGAGCAAAGGCGGCCGGGAGGTCGCGCATGGCGAAGCGCTGGTCGATCACCGGCGCGATGCGCCCGGCGAGATGCAGGCGCACGAGCTCCCCCAGCATCGCGGCATTGCGCTGGGGCTCGCGTTTGGCGAACTCGCCCCAGAAGACGCCGATGAGCGAGGCCCCCTTGAGCAGGCACAGGTTCAAGGGCAGGGCGGGGATCTGCCCCTGGGCAAAACCCACCACGAGATGCCGGCCGCGCCAGGCGATGGAGCGGAAGGCCGCTTCGCTGAGCTCGCCGCCCACGGGGTCGTAGATGACGTCCGGCCCCCGGCCCCCTGTCAACTCTTTCAGGGTGTTGCGCAGATCCTGCGTCGAGAGGTCGATGACATGGTCGGCGCCGAGGGCCCGGCAGCGCTGGCTCTTCTCCGTGCTCGAGGCCGCCGCGATCACCGTCGCGCCTGCCGCCTTGGCCAGCTGGATCGCGGCCGTCCCGACGCCCCCGGCGGCACCGAGCACCAGCACCGTCTCGCCGGCTTGCAGCTGCGCGCGGTCCAGCAGGGCGTGCTGGCTCGTGGCGTAGGTGCAGATGAAGGCCGCCGCGGCTTCTAGATCGAAGGCGTCGGGCAGTGGCGCCAGCAGGGCGGCGCTGACGCAGGCGTGCGTGGCGAAGCCGCCGGTACCCGTGAAACCGGCGACGCGGGCGCCGGGCTGCAGGTGCCGCACGCCGTCTCCCACGGCCTCCACGACGCCGGCGAACTCGGCACCGGGCACGAAGGGCAGCGGAGGGCGCATCTGGTACTTGCCCTGCACGATCAGCAGATCAGGAAAATTCAGGCTCGCGGCATGGATGCGCACGCGCACCTCGCCGGCCGCGGGCGCCGGGAGGGGGCGGGCTTCCCAGCGCAGGGTCTCCACGCCGGCGGCGTCGGGGCTGATCCATGCGTGCATTGATGTCTCCTTCGAGGGGTTCTTCAGCGGGGCGGCGCGAGGCCGCGGCGGGGAAGCAACTACGTGCGTCCCGTCTGGCGACGCATGCTAGGGCGAAGCGGCGGCGGGCGGCGTCACCCGTGTGACGCAAGTCAAGCCCGTGGCAGCCCCGAGCCCGACCGGCCCCGCGCTCAATAGAATCGCCGACATGCGGATTCTCATTGCCAATGATGACGGCTACCTGGCCCCCGGCCTGGCGGCGCTGGTGAAGGCCTGCGAGGGCCTGGGCCAGATCGATGTCATCGCCCCCGAGCAGAACGCCTCGGGCACTTCCAACGCGCTGACGCTGTCGCGCCCCTTGTCGGTCTACACGGCCGCCAACGGCTTCCGGTATGTCAACGGCACGCCCTCCGACTGCGTGCATCTCGCGCTCACCGGCGTCCTGGGCTACCGGCCGGACCTGGTGCTGTCCGGCATCAACAACGGCGCCAATATGGGCGACGACACGCTCTATTCCGGCACCGTCGCGGCTGCGACGGAGGGCTTTCTCTTCGGCATCCCCTCGGTGGCCTTCTCCCAGGCCGAGAAGGGCTGGGGGCATCTCGATGCCGCGGCCGCTCTGGCGCGCGCGCTCGTGGAACAGCTGATCGCCGGGGGGCTCGGCGAGCCCTTCCTGCTGAACGTCAATGTGCCCAACCGCCCCGATGCCGTGACCCTGCCGCGCCGCCTGACGCGCCTGGGCCGCCGCCATGCGAGCGAGCCGCTGATCCATCAGCTCAATCCGCGCGGCGAGTCCATGTACTGGATCGGCCCGGCCGGCGACGCCCGCGAGGCCGGTGAAGGAACGGATTTCCACGCCTGTGCGAATGGCATGGTGTCCATCACGCCGCTGCAGATCGACCTCACCGACCACGCCCGGCTGCCGCAGTGGCAGCAGCGCCTGGCTGGCGTGCAGGGCGGCGGGTCCGTGGGAGGGCAGGCGTGAGCGCCGGCGGGCCCAGGCCGCGCCGCTTCCCGCTCGGCCTGGACCAGGTGCAGGCCAAGCCGACGGCCTCCGCGCGCGAGGTGCTGCGCCCGCAGGCCCATCTGCACATGGCAGCGGCCGATGCCGCCCGCCTGCAGACGCCGCAGGGCCTCGGCCTCGATTCGGCCGGCGTGCGCCAGCGCATGACGCAGCGGCTGCGTCGCGAGGGCCTGGTCGATGAGCGCGTGCTGCAGGCCCTGGCCGAGGTGCCGCGCCACGAATTCGTCGACAGCGCCCTGGCCATCCAGGCCTACGAGGACACGAGCCTGCCCATCGGGCATGGCCAGACCATCTCCAAGCCGTCGGTGGTCGGCCGGATGATCGCGCTGCTGCTGGCCGGCGAGGGCGCCCGCCAACGCGGGCAGCTCGGTCGAGTGCTGGAGATCGGCACGGGCTGCGGCTATCAGGCCGCGGTGCTGGCGCGCCTGTCGCGCCAGGTCGTGAGCATCGAGCGTCTCAAGCCCTTGCATGACAAGGCCGTGGACACGCTGGCGCGCCTGCAGGTGCCGGGGCTCAAGCTCATCCATGGGGACGGGCGGCTCGGCGATGCCGTCGCGGCGCCCTACGACGCCATCATCGCGGCCGCCGGCGGCGAGGACCTGCCGCCGGCCTGGCTGGCGCAGCTCGCGCCGGGTGGCCGGCTGGTCGCGCCCATGCAGGCGCCGGGCGGCAAGGGGCAGGTGCTCGTGGTGGTCGACCACGTGCGGGATGCCAGCGGGCAGCGATTTGTTCGAACCCAGCATGAGGCTGTCCTTTTCGTGCCCCTAAAATCGGGCGTGATGTAGGGCGAAGGCGTTGCCCTGCGAGGTCGTCCCGCGGGTGCGGGCTTTCAGGGTGATTGCACGAACATGCCTTTCCAACTCCGCCCCTTGTCTCCGGCACAACCAGCGCTGATGTCGAATGGAGCCTGGCTGCGCCGCAGCGCCGCCGTGGCCCTGCTGGGCCTGCTGGTCGCCTGCGCGTCGCCGTCCCATCGGGCCCCCGTCGAAGACCGCAGTGCCGGCGCCGGCAGCCGCTCTGCGGCGTCCGCGCCTGCGCAGCCCAGCTCGGCGGCCGCGACCGCGGGCACCGAGGTCAAGCCCCTGCCGGGTGCCGAGAACGCCGGCAAGCCGGGCTACTACACGGTCAAGCAGGGGGACACGCTCATCCGCGTTGCCCTGGACAACGGTCAGAACTGGCGTGACCTCGTCAAGTGGAACAACCTGCCCAACGCCAATCTGATCGAGGTGGGTCAGGTCTTGCGCGTGGTGCCGCCCGGCGCCAGCGCCGCCGTGAGCACGAAGCCGGTGACCACCGCGAAGGTCGAGACCCGGCCGCTCGATGGCAAGGCCTCGACGCCGGCCACGGCGTCCTCGGCGGTGACGGCAGGCAATGCGGCCTCGGCCCCGGCCAGTGGTGCGGCGGCGGCCAGCGCCGTGGCGTCGTCGGCCTCGTCCACCGCGCCCGCGGCCAGCGCTGCGGTGGCCAAGGGCGGTGACGACGACGTGGCGTGGGCCTGGCCTGTGCCCGGCCCGGTCGTCCAGGCATTCGACGACGCCCGCAACAAGGGTGTGGACCTCGGTGGCAAGGCCGGCGACGCCGTGCTGGCTGCGGCCAGCGGTCGCGTGATGTACGTCGGCGCATCCTTGCGCGGCTACGGCAACGCCATCATCGTGAAGCACGCGAATGACTACCTCAGCGTCTATGCGCATAATCAGACCATGCTCGTGAAGGAGGACCAACTGGTCCACCGCGGTCAGAAAATCGCCGAGATGGGGTCTAGCGATGCCGATCAGGTCAAGCTTCACTTCGAAGTCCGCAAGGGTGGCAGGCCGCTGGATCCCGCCAAGCTGCTGCCGCCGCGCTGAGTGCGCCTAGCTCAAGGGGCCGACCATGGAGAACTCTCTGGAACACGCCCCCGAGCTGCCGCGCCGGCCGCTCAATGGCGCCGGTGCACTGCATGACGATCCCTGCTCGGACGATCCGTCCGACGAAGCACGGGACGACACCGGGGACGATGCCCCTGACGACGCCCGGGAAGCCGCTCGCCCGGCGGAGCTGATGGCGCAGGGCGAGGTGGAGTTGGGCAACGCCCTGCAGGCCTACCTCCGCGACATCCGCCGCACGCCGCTGCTGACGCCGCAGCAGGAATTCGACACCGCCATGCAGGCGCGCGCGGGCAGCTTCGAGGCCCGGCAGGCCATGATCGAGCACAACCTGCGGCTCGTCGTCAGCATCGCCAAGAACTACCTCGGCCGCGGCCTGCCGATGAGCGACCTCATCGAGGAAGGCAACCTCGGCCTGATGCACGCCATCGGCAAGTTCGAGCCCGAGCGTGGCTTCCGTTTCTCGACCTATGCCAGCTGGTGGATCCGCCAGGGCATCGAGCGCGCCCTCATGCATCAGGCCCGCCTGGTGCGCCTGCCCGTGCACATCGTGCGGGAGCTGAATCAGGTGCTCAAGGCGCGTCGTGCGCTGGAGGCGCTGGCCAGCCAGAAGGGCGCGGAGGCGCAGGTGAGGGCGGACGAGATCGCCCATCTGCTCAACCGCCCGGTCGCCGAGATCAACGAGCTGCTGGCCTATGCCGAGCTGCCCAGCTCCCTCGATGTGCCGGTCGATCGCGGCAATGAGGGCGGCGAGGCGATGGTCGACCTCGTGGCGGATGACCAGTCCCCCGACCCGCTGGGCTCGCGCCTGAGCCACGAAATCGAGGATCTGCTGGCGCACGGGCTGGCAGCGCTCAGCGAGCGAGAGCGCGAGGTGCTCTCCGGCCGCTACGGCCTGGCCGACCGGGACCCCGAGACGCTGGACGTGCTGGCACAGCGCCTGGGCCTGACCCGCGAGCGCATCCGCCAGATCCAGATCGAGGCGCTCACCAAGCTCAAGCGCAACATGATGCGGCACGGCATCAACCGCGACGCGCTCTTCTGAAGCCCCGAAGTCAGCGACGTCCCCCGCTTTCGCGTGCCGCATCGGCCGCCGAGCCAGGCGTGCGTCCGGCCCTGGGATAATCGCCGGCATGACGCAACAATCAGAATGGCTCAAGGTCGAGTCGCTGGACATCGAGGCGCAAGGCATCGCCCACAACAGCGAAGGCAAGGTGGTCTTCATCGAGGGCGCACTGCCCGGTGAAGAGGTCCAGGTCACGGTCGGCCGCAAGAAGAACAACTGGGAGCAGGGCAGCCTCGTGGCCCTGCGTCGCGAGAGCTCGCAGCGCGTGACGCCCGGCTGCCCGCATTTCGGGCTGCATGCGGGGGCCTGCGGGGGTTGCAAGATGCAGCACCTGCACGTCTCGGCGCAGGTGGCGGTCAAGCAGCGCGTGCTGGAGGACAACCTCTGGCACCTGGGCAAGGTGAAGCCCGAGCGTCTGCTGCGCCCCATCGAGGGGCCCGCCTGGGGCTACCGCTACCGCGCTCGCCTGTCGGTGCGCTACGTGCCGAAGAAGGGCGACGTGCTGGTGGGCTTCCATGAGCGCAAGAGCCGCTACATCGCCGACATGCAGCAATGCCGCATCCTGCCTCCGAAAGTGAGCGACCTGCTGCTGCCGCTGCGCGCGCTGGTCGCCAGCATGGACGAGCGGGACCGTCTGCCGCAGATCGAGCTGGCCATGGGCGACGTAGACGGGCGCCAGATCACGGCGCTGGTGCTGCGCCATCTGGAACCGCTGGGTGAGCCCGACCGGCAGCGCCTGCGGGATTTCGCGGCCGCGCACGATGTGCAGTGGTGGCTCCAGCCCAAGGGGCCGGACACGGTTCATCTGATGGACGAAGGCGGCACCGAGCTGGCCTACACGCTGCCCGAGTTCGGCATCCTGATGCCCTTCAAGCCGACCGACTTCACGCAGGTCAACCACCACATCAACACGGTGCTGGTGGGGCGCGCGCTGCGCCTGCTGGAGGTGCAGAAGGACGAGCGCATCATCGACTGGTTCTGCGGCCTCGGCAATTTCACGCTGCCGCTGGCCACGCAGGCGCGCGAGGTGCTGGGGATCGAGGGCAGCGAGGCGCTGGTGCAGCGCTCCCGCGAGAACGCCCGGCGCAACCAGCTGGACCACAAGACGAACTTCGTCGCCCGCAACCTGTTCGAGATGACGCCGGCCATGCTGGTCGCGGACGGCCATGCCGACCGCTGGCTGGTGGATCCGCCCCGCGAAGGCGCCTTCGCGCTGGTGAAGGCGCTGGCAGACCTCTGCGAGGACCCGAGCCTCGCGCCCGGCTGGCAGCCGCCGCGCCGCATCGTCTACGTGTCCTGCGCGCCCGCCACCCTGGCGCGTGACGCCGGCCTGCTGGTGAACGTGGCCGGCTACCGTTGCACGGCGGCCAGTGCGGTGAACATGTTCCCGCACACGGCGCACGTCGAGAGCATTGCGGTCTTCGAGCGCTGAGTCGCGCGGGGCTCGACTCGCCATGAAAAAGGGCTCCGGAAACGGAGCCCTTTTGCCTTGTCTGCCGAGAAGACTCCGCCGCGGCGCACCGGGCGCCGGGGAGTCGCGGTTCCGATTCAGTCGCGTTCGCCGCCGAAGATGCCCAGCATGGCCAGCAGGTTCTGGAACACGTTGTAGATGTCCAGGTAAATCGCGAGCGTGGCGCTGATGTAGTTGGTCTCGCCGCCGTCGATGATGCGCTTGACGTCATAGACCATGAAGGCGGAGAACACGGCCATCGACAGCACCATCAGCGTGAGCATCAGGGCCGAGGACTGCAGGAACACGTTCACCAGGCCGGCCACCAGCATGATGATGGCGCCGATGAAGAGGAACTTGCCGAAGCCGGAGAGATCGCGCTTGATCACGGAGGCCAGGCTGGCCATGGCCAGGAAGATCACGCCCGTGCCGGCGAAGGCCGTCATGATCAGCGACGGGCCGTTCTTGAAGCCCAGCACGAAGGCCAGCAGGCGCGACAGCATCAGGCCCATGAAGAACGTGAAGGCCAGCAGGGAGGCCACGCCGGCGGCGCTGTTCTTGGTCTTCTCGACCAGGAACATCAGGCCGAAGGCGCCCACGAAGAACAGCAGCAGGCTCGGGCCGCGACCCATGGCAGCCAGCAGGCCGGTGCTGACGCCGATCCAGGCGCCCAGGACCGTCGGCACCATGGACAGGGCCAGCAGCCAGTAGGTGTTGCGCAGCACGCGCTGGCGGTCGGCGGCCAGGCCCAGGGCAGCGCTGCCGAATTGACCTTGAACGTCGTACATGAATTCCTCCGGTTTCGATGTCGGTGTGCCCGCCCAGCGTGGGCAGTTCCGCTGATTCT
This sequence comes from Burkholderiaceae bacterium, assembly GCA_041912595.1. GTDB lineage: Bacteria > Pseudomonadota > Gammaproteobacteria > Burkholderiales > Burkholderiaceae_C > Roseateles_B. Next base: position 35,796 of record JAYRMR010000029.1, on the reverse strand, counting down.
AGGGCCCGGCGCGAGGCAGTTTTGCCCGGGACCCGAGCAATCCCTGGACAGGCTGAGGATAAAGTGCGGGCTCGTCTGCCCTTTGCAAGCCTTGCGGCCCCAAGGCGCAGCTTCTCTTTCGCACTCAAGAGCTCCCCATGAAGCAAAAGCCCTATCTCGCCCTGGATGACGTCAAGCGCATCGCCGCTGCCGCCGAGGCCGAAGCCGTGAAGAACCACTGGGCGGTCAGCATCGCCATCGTCGACGACGGCGGTCACCTGCTGTGGCTGCAGCGTCTCGACGGCGCCGCGGCCATCTCGGCGCAGATCGCACCGGCGAAGGCGCACACGGCGGCCCTGGGGCGCCGCGAATCCAAGGTCTACGAGGACATGATCAACCAGGGTCGCGTGTCCTTCCTGAGCGCTCCGGGCCTGTCGGGCCTGCTGGAAGGCGGCGTTCCGGTGGTGGTGGACGGCTTCTGCGTCGGCGCCGTCGGCGTCAGTGGTGTGAAGTCCAGCGAGGACGCCCAGATCGCCAAGGCCGGTATCGCCGCCCTGGGTTGACGAAGTCGACGTCTTTCGCCCCCTCGGGTGAAGGGCGTCGCAGGGGCAATTCCCGAGGCCAGCCCGCCGCACCGACCCTGACAATCCCCCCGCGCTCCGGCTCTCGATCAGGAAGACCGGGCGACAAGACCAACAAATCGTGGCAGGGGGAAATCATGAAGGACGGATGGTGCCGGCGCAGCCTGGCATGGCTGCTTGCGTGTGGAATGGGCGTTGTCGGTGGGCTGGCTGTGGCCCAGCCGCCGTCGAGCCCGCCCGCGCACGAAAAGGGGGCATCCGCCCCGACAAGCGGCAAGCTGACCGGGCCTCAGCCGGCGTGGGTGACGCCGCTCACCGTGCCCACGGTCGCGCAGGCGGCGGCCGACGAAGTGCGTCAGGGCGTGCACTATCTGCTGTCCGATGCGCAGGTGCGCGTGGATGGCAAGCAGCGCCAGTCCTACCGGCACTTCGCCATGAAGGCGGTGAACGAGAAGGGCGTCGAGAGCATTGCCAACATCGAGCTCCGCTTCGATCCGGCCTATGAGCGCTTGACGCTTCACACGGTCACCGTGATCCGGGGCGGCCGGCGCATCGAGCGCCTGCCGGGTCTGGAGCTCCGGGTCATCCAGCGCGAGAAGGACCTCGACTACCTGATCTTCGACGGCAGCAAGTCCGTCCATGCCTTCCTGGACGACGTCCGCGTCGGCGACGTCGTCGAGTACGCCTACACCGTGAGCGGCAGCAACCCCGTGTTCGGCGAGCGCTTCTTCGGTGCCTTCGATCTGCAGTGGGGCAGCCCCGTCGGGCGGGTCCAGGCGCGTCTCCTGTGGCCCGCCGGGCGCCCGCTGCACATCAAGTCGCTGAATGGCGCCCCGGAGGCCGTGAAAGGACAGGTGGACGGGCAGGAGGAGTACGTCTGGCACCGACAAGGGCAGGACGGACTGCAGCCGAGTCCCGACGCACCCGGCTGGTATGACCCCTACGCCCAGGTGCAGTGGGGCGACTTCGGCAGCTGGGCGGACGTGGCTCGCTGGGCCGTGCCCCTGTACCAGGTGCCGGACGGGCTCTCGCCGGCGCTGCAGTCGGAGGTGCGGCGCATCGCGGCCCTGAGTACGGATCCCAAACTGCGCACGGCGGAGGCGCTTCGACTGGTGCAGCGCGAGGTGCGCTACCTCGGGGTGGAGGTCGGGGCAGGGTCTCATGCGCCGAACGCGCCGAACCTCGTCTTCAAGCGGCGCTTCGGCGACTGCAAGGACAAGACGGTGCTGACGCTGGCGCTGCTCAAGGCGCTGGGGGTGAAGGCGCAGGCCGCCCTCGTGCATACGCAGCAGCGCAGGACGCTGGCCCGGCAACTGCCGCGCCCGAGCGTCTTCAATCATGTGCTGGTCCGTGCGGACATCGGTGGGCGTGCCTACTGGCTCGACCCGACCCGCGCGACGCAGCCCGGCCCGCTGGACTCATTGGGCCAGCCCGACTTCGAGCGGGCGCTGCTGGTGGACCCCGCCAGCACGGATCTCACGACGGTGGAGCCCGGCGCGGCCATGCTGCACAAGCGGCAGGTCGCCATGCGCATCGACGCCAGCGCGGGCCTGACCGAGCCTGCGCGCATGACCGTGACGACGACGCTCGAGGGCGTGAGTGCCGAGCAGATGCGTGCCAGCCTGGCCTCCGAGACGGCCGCCGAGTTGCAGAAGCGCTACCTGAACTACTACGCCCGCTCCTACCCCGGCATTGCCGTGGCGCTGCCGATGGAGGTTCAGGATGGCGTCGCCCAGGCCGGCCGAATGACGGTGGTGGAGCACTACCAGGTGAAGAACTTCTTCGCACGGGCCGACGAACGCCATCGGCTCGAAGCCTCGCTGGAGGTGCCGGAGGTGCTGGGCCAGTTGCAGGCGCCGCGCGAGGCCATCCGCAACGCGCCCCTGGCGTTGTCGCATCCCCAGGAACTGCAGCATGAGCTGGAAGTGCTGCTGCCGGAGCGCTGGACCATCCAGGGCGAGCAGGAGGAGATCAAGGACGCCGCTTTCTCCTTGCGCCGCACGGTGCAGGGCGAGGACCGCCGTCTGCTGATCCGGGATGACTTCCGCTCGCTGGCCGGGCACGTGGAACCCCAGGATGCGGCCACCTATGCGGCCGACATCGACAAGGCCCGCAAGCTGGTGGGCTACGTGATCTACAAGGGGGACGCGACGAGCGCCAGTGCGACGACATCCACCGCAGCGCAGGGGCAGCTCAACCTGCCGATCCTGCTGCTGGCCCTGGTGACGCTCGCCGTGTTCGTGAAGCTCGCCGTGGGGTGGCATCGCTGGGACCCGGCGCCGGTGCCGACCCTGAATGGCTACACCGAACCCGGGCTCAGCGGCCCGCTGCTCCTGATGGCCCTGGGCATCGTGATCAATGGCTTTCTCATCGTCCAGAACGGTCTGGAGGTATTGCCGGCCTATGGCCTGGGCCTGTGGAACGAGCTGACCGTCGTTGGGGGCGCCCGCTATCACCCGGCGATGGCGCCGCTGCTGCTGGTCGAGTTGCTGGCGCTGCTGGCCCAGTCCGTCGGCTGGGTGCTGCTGGCCCTCGTGTTCTTCAGGCGGCGCAGCAGCGCCGTCCGCATCTGGCTCGTCTTCATGTGGGCCTCGGCCATCTTCTCGCTGCTGGACCACCTCGCCATCACTCTCGTGCCCTTGCTGGCCGACGTGGTGGAGAAGGGCGGGCTGACGAAGGCGATTCGGGGCCTGGTCATCGTGGGTTTCTGGACCTGGTACCTGCTGAGCTCGGAGCGCGTGAAGAAGACCTTCGTCCGCCGCTACCGTGAAGATCCGGCACAAGGGCCGGGCGGGGAGGCGGGGGCGATCGCGGAAGCCGCCGGCGTGGCACCGCAGAACGCCGACGTGCCGGCGGGGCAGCAGGCCTGACTCGTTCCATCAGGCGTTCCTTCGTGCCGGGCGAATGCCCGGCACACGGATGACGGGACTTTTTGTGCGGAACTTCGCTCGGTAAATACCCTGGTCGGTTATACTTAGCAGGTTTACCCGCAACCACCACCGCACCCAGCGAAACTCGAACCGTTTCCCCACGAAATCAGGGATTCAAGGCCTGCAGGCGCCGTCTATCAAAGAGGCGCCACGGGCCGGCAAGGCCGCCTCAGACCGACTGGTGTGTGGCGGCTTTTTCAGAGCAGAACTGGGCGCGCACAATAACGGAGAATCCCGTGCTGCCCGATCTGCTTTCCTCCCCTTCAGCGATCCTCGCCCTGGCAGACGGCACGGTCTTCAAAGGCACCTCGATCGGCGCTGCCGGTCATACCGTCGGCGAAGTGGTGTTCAACACCTCGCTCACCGGTTACCAGGAAATCCTCACCGACCCCAGCTATTGCCGGCAGATCGTCACGCTGACGTATCCGCACATCGGCAACTACGGCGTCAACGACGAGGATGTCGAGGCCCAGAAGATCTTTGCCGCAGGCCTGATCATCAAGGAAGTTCCCGTCCTTGATTCGAACTTCCGCAAGACCCGCAGCCTGCAGCAGTATCTGAAGGATGAAGGCACGGTGGCCATCGCCGGCCTCGACACCCGCCGCCTGACCCGCGTGCTCCGCACCCATGGCGCGCAGAACGGCTGCATCCTGGCGCTCCAGCCGGGTGAGCTCATCACCGACGCCCACATCGCCGACGCCATCGCGCGTGCCAAGGCCGCGCCGAGCATGGCGGGCCAGGACCTGGCGAAGGTCGTCTCCCGCACCGAGCGCGAGACCTGGACGCAGACCGAGTGGACGCTCGGCAAGGGCTACGGCGAGCAGACCGCGCCCAAGTTCCATGTGGTCGCCTACGACTTCGGCGTGAAGCGCAACATCCTGCGCATGCTGGCCTCGCGCGGCTGCAAGATCACCGTCGTGCCGGCCGAGACGCCCGCCAGCGCGGTCTTCGACCTCGAGCCGGACGGCGTGTTCCTCTCGAACGGCCCTGGCGATCCCGAGCCCTGCACCTACGCCATCGACGCGGCCCGCCAGCTGATCGAGGCCGGCATCCCGACCTTCGGCATCTGCCTGGGTCACCAGATCATGGCCCTGGCCAGCGGTGCCAAGACCTTCAAGATGAAGTTCGGCCACCACGGCGGCAACCACCCCGTGAAGGACCTGGACAACCAGCGCGTCTCCATCACCAGCCAGAACCACGGCTTCGCGGTCGATGCCGCCACGCTGCCGGCCAACCTGCGCCCCACGCACATCAGCCTGTTCGACGGCACGCTGCAAGGCCTCGCCCGCACCGACAAGCCCGCCTTCTGCTTCCAGGGCCACCCGGAAGCCAGCCCCGGCCCGCATGACATCGCTTATCTGTTCGACCGGTTCATCGGTCTGATGGCCAAGGCCTAAAGCCGAAGAGAAGGAGAACAAACAATGGCAAAACGCAGCGACATCCAGAGCATCCTCATCATCGGCGCCGGCCCCATCATCATCGGCCAGGCCTGCGAGTTCGACTATTCCGGCGCCCAGGCCTGCAAGGCCCTGCGCGAGGAAGGCTACAAGGTCATCCTGGTCAACAGCAATCCGGCGACCATCATGACCGACCCGGACACGGCCGATGTGACCTACATCGAGCCCATCACCTGGCAGGTGGTCGAGAAGATCATCGCCAAGGAGCGTCCGGATGCGATCCTCCCGACCATGGGCGGCCAGACCGCGCTGAACTGCGCGCTGGACCTGCACAAGCACGGCGTGCTGGCCAAGTACGACGTCGAGATGATCGGCGCGAACGAGAAGGCCATCGAGAAGGCGGAGGACCGCCTGAAGTTCAAGGACGCGATGACCAAGATCGGCCTGGACTCCGCCAAGTCGGGCATCGCGCACACGATGGAAGAGGCCTGGGCGGTGCAGAAGCGCATCCAGGCCGAGATCGGCGGCCCGGGCTTCCCCATGGTGATCCGCCCCAGCTTCACGCTGGGCGGTACCGGCGGTGGCATCGCCTACAACCCCGAGGAATTCGAGGAGATCTGCAAGCGCGGCCTCGACCTCTCGCCGACCAACGAGCTGCTCATCGAGGAATCGCTGATCGGCTGGAAGGAGTACGAGATGGAAGTCGTCCGCGACAAGGCGGACAACTGCATCATCGTGTGCTCGATCGAGAACCTGGACCCGATGGGCATCCACACCGGTGACTCCATCACCGTGGCCCCGGCCCAGACGCTGACCGACAAGGAATACCAGCTGCTGCGCAACGCCTCGATCGCCATCCTGCGCGAGATCGGCGTGGACACCGGCGGCTCGAACGTGCAGTTCTCGATCAACCCGAAGAACGGGCGCATGATCGTGATCGAGATGAACCCGCGCGTCTCGCGTTCGTCGGCCCTGGCGTCCAAGGCCACGGGCTTCCCGATCGCCAAGGTCGCGGCCAAGCTGGCCGTCGGCTACACGCTCGACGAGCTGAAGAACGACATCACCGGCGGCGCGACCCCGGCGTCCTTCGAACCCTCGATCGACTACGTCGTCACCAAGATCCCGCGTTTCGCCTTCGAGAAGTTCCCGATGGCCGATTCGCACCTGACCACGCAGATGAAGTCGGTCGGTGAAGTGATGGCCATGGGCCGCAGCTTCCAGGAGTCGTTCCAGAAGGCCCTGCGCGGCCTGGAGACGGGCATCGACGGCCTGACCGAGCGCTCGACGGACCGCGAGGAGATCGTGCAGGAGATCGGCGAGCCCGGTCCCGAGCGCATCCTTTTCCTGGCCGACGCCTTCCGCATCGGCATGAGCCTGGAGGAAGTGTTCGACGAGACCGCCGTGGACCCGTGGTTCCTGGCGCAGATCGAGCAGCTCATCAAGATCGAGCAGAGCCTCAAGGGCCGCGCGCTGGCCTCGCTGAGCAAGGACGAGCTGCGCTTCCTGAAGCAGAAGGGCTTCTCCGACAAGCGCATCGCCAAGCTGCTGGGCACGAACCAGCACGAGGTGCGCCGCTCGCGTCACGCCCAGGGCATCCGCCCGGTCTACAAGCGCGTGGACACCTGCGCGGCCGAGTTCGAGACGCAGACCGCCTACATGTACTCCACGTATGACGAGGAGTGCGAGGCCGCGCCGACGGACAAGAAGAAGATCATGGTGCTGGGCGGTGGCCCGAACCGCATCGGCCAGGGCATCGAGTTCGACTACTGCTGCGTCCATGCGGCCCTCGCCATGCGCGAGGACGGCTACGAGACCATCATGGTCAACTGCAACCCCGAGACCGTCTCGACCGACTACGACACCTCCGACCGCCTCTACTTCGAGCCGGTGACGCTGGAAGACGTGCTCGAGATCGTCGACAAGGAAAAGCCCGTCGGCGTGATCGTGCAGTACGGCGGCCAGACCCCGCTGAAGCTGGCGCTCGATCTGGAGGCCAACGGCGTGCCCATCATCGGCACCTCGCCGGACTCCATCGACATCGCCGAGGACCGCGAGCGCTTCCAGAAGCTGCTGCACGAGCTGGGCCTCAAGCAGCCGCCCAATCGCACGGCGCGCAGCGAAGACGAAGCCGTCGTGCTGGCCCAGGAGATCGGCTACCCGCTGGTCGTGCGCCCGAGCTATGTGCTGGGCGGCCGCGCGATGGAGATCGTGCACGGCGACAAGGACCTCGAGCGCTACATGCGCGAAGCGGTGCGCGTCTCCGACAAGTCTCCCGTGCTGCTGGACCACTTCCTGCAGGATGCCGTCGAGGTCGACGTGGACTGCATCTCCGACGGCGAGGCCGTGATGATCGGCGGCATCATGGAGCACGTGGAGGCCGCCGGCATCCACTCGGGCGACTCCGCCTGCTCGCTGCCGCCCTACACGCTCTCCGCCGAGCTGCAGGACGAGCTGCGTCGCCAGACGGCCGCCATGGCCCGTGCGCTGAAGGTCGTGGGCCTGATGAACGTGCAGTTCGCCATCCAGGGTGACGTCAGCAAGGGCCTGGCCGAGAACCAGGTCTATGTGCTCGAAGTGAACCCGCGTGCCTCGCGCACCGTGCCCTTCGTCTCGAAGGCCACGGGGCAGCAGCTCGCCAAGGTCGCGGCCCGCTGCATGGCCGGCCAGAAGCTGGCCCAGCAGAAGGACCGCAACGGCGAAGTGCCGCACGAGGTCGTGCCGCCGTACTTCAGCGTCAAGGAAGCCGTCTTCCCCTTCAACAAATTCCCCGGCGTGGATCCCATCCTCAGCCCGGAAATGCGTTCGACGGGTGAAGTCATGGGCGCCGGCCGCACCTTCGGCGAGGCCATGCTCAAGAGCCAGCTGGGTGCCGGCAGCCGCCTGCCGCGCCAGGGCAATGTGCTGATCACGGTGAAGAACAACGACAAGGCCCGCGCCGTGGCCGTGGCCCGCGACCTGCAGGCGCTGGGCTTCGGCGTCGTGGCCACCAAGGGCACGGCCGCCGCCATCAGCGAGGCCGGCGTGCCGGTTCAGGTCGTGAACAAGGTCAAGGACGGTCGCCCGCACATCGTGGACATGATCAAGGGTGGCGACATCCAGCTGGTCTTCACCACGGTGGACGAGACCCGCGCCGCGATCGTCGACAGCCGCCACATCCGCCAGGCCGCCCTGGCCAACCGCGTGACCTACTACACCACCATGGCGGGCTGCGAAGCCGCCGTGGAGGGCATGAAGCACAAGGACGGCCTGCTCGTGCAATCCCTGCAGGAACTGCACGCCGAACTGAACTAAACTTCAGCTCTGCCGGACAGCCCCGATATGACGGGGCCCGGTCCGGCCCCAAAAACCGCCGCCGCGGCTCCCTTGCGAGTCTCTGCGGCGGTCTTGTTTTGTCTATCAAGGTTCCATGTATGGCCACGATCCCTCTGACCAAGCGCGGCTCTGAAAAGCTGAAGGAAGAACTGCATCGACTCAAGACGGTCGAGCGCCATGCCGTGATCAACGCTATCTCCGAGGCGCGTGCCCAGGGCGACCTGTCCGAGAACGCCGAATACGAGGCGGCCAAGGACAAGCAGGGCTTCATCGAAGGCCGCATCCTGGAGATCGAAGGCAAGCTCGCCGCGGCCCAGGTCATCGACCCGTCCGAGGTGGACGCCGGCGGCAAGGTCGTCTTCGGCACGACGGTGGACCTGGAAGAGGAGGCCACCGGCAACGAGGTCACCTACCAGATCGTCGGTGACGACGAGGCCGACCTGAAGCTGGGCCTGATCTCGATCTCCTCGCCCATCGCCCGTGCGCTGATCGGCAAGGAAGCCGGTGACGTGGCCGAGGTGCATGCACCGGGCGGCGTGAAGCGCTACGAGATCGTCGACGTGAGGTATGTCTGACCATCCCCTACCGGCTTCGCCGGCCCCCTCGAGGGGGCAAGGCCGTAGGACCGGCAGGGCCGGATCCGCGGCATTCACTCGGTGGTGCGGTGAAGCAGCGGATGGAGGGCTGAAGCGATGCTGATGCGTGTTCGGGCCATGCTGGCCGCCCTGTGGGGCGGCTTTCTTCTGTGCATCGCTGGTGTCGCTGCGCCAACCGCCTTCGGTGTGCTGGCACGGCCAGAGGCGGGGCGCTATGTGAACCGGCTGTTCGAGCTGGATGCGCAAGTCGGGCTGGTGCTCGGACTGCTGCTGGTGATGATGGAACGGCGCGTGCAGCGGGATGCCGAATCGGCTCGCATCACGACGCCCGAACTGCTGCTCCCCCTCGGTGCCCTGTTCTGCGTGGTGCTGGGCTACTACGGGCTGCAGCCGTTGATGGCGGACGCGAGGGCAGGGCAGGGGGCGCTCAGTTTCGGGGCGCTGCACGGCATCTCGTCCGGCATCTTTGCGCTCAAGGCCGCGCTGGTGCTGGGCCTGGCCTGGCGAAGCAGTCGGTCCTGAGCGGTCGACACCGAGCAGTCGACACTGAGCAGTCGACACTGAGCGGCCGGCACTGAGACCACCCCGGGCATGAAAAAAGGACCGGCACCCGAGGGCGGCGGTCCCGGCTGGCCGAAGCCAGGGGTGTTCAGGGAGGCGGGTCAGTCCGCGACGCGCTTCTTCACGCTGCGCTGCTTGGGCTTGGCACGCTTGATCTCGCCGCCTTGGGCCACGCGCTGGTTGCCCAGCAGCTCGACCTTCTTGATGGTGGGACGGCTGTTGCCGTTCTTCGAGAACTTGACGATCTTCACCACCTTGGGCGCGGGCATGCCGCCCTCGCGCTCGTTGCGCTCCTTCTCGGGGATGGGGCGCCACAGGATCAGCAGCTTGCCGATGTGCTGGATGGGGGCGGCGTCGAGCTCGTCAGCGAGCTGCTCGAGAATGGCGCCGCGCATCTCGCGGTCGTCCGACATCACGCGCACCTTGATCAGGCCATGGGCCTTGAGGGCGTGGTCGGTTTCCTTCACGACAGCGGGCGTGAGTCCATCGGCGCCAATCATCACGACGGGATCGAGATGGTGGGCGTCGGCACGTTTTTCCTTGCGCTGGGCAGGGGTCAGTTGAATCGCAGGCATGGCCGTATTATCGGGCCAGACGCTCCAAATCATGAAAATCGACAGCAAAAGCAAGAAGATCAACAAGGCGTGGCTCAATGACCACGTCAACGACCCCTATGTGCGGCTGGCCCAGAAGGAGGGCTACCGCTCCCGGGCGGCCTACAAGCTCAAGGAAATCGACGAGGAGCTCCGGCTGATCAAGCCGGGGCAGGTCGTCGTGGACCTGGGCGCCTCGCCGGGCGCGTGGAGCCAGTACCTGCGCCGCAAGTTCGCCCCGAAGCAGGCCGGCACCGGCGGCGCGGCGGTGGGGGAGCTCAATGGCACCATCATCGCGCTGGACCTGCTGGAGTTCGAACCCGTCGAGGGCGTGCACTTCATCCAGGGCGATTTCCGCGAGGAATCCGTCCTGCACCAGCTGGAGGCGGCGCTCGACGGCAAGCCGGTGGACGTGGTGGTGTCGGATATGGCGCCCAACCTGTCCGGCATCGAGATCACCGATGCCGCGCGCATCGAGCACCTGATCGAGCTCGCCATCGACTTCTCCCAGCACCACCTGAAGCCCGACGGCGCGCTGGTCGCGAAGGTCTTCCACGGCAGCGGCTACAACCAGCTGGTGGAGCTGTTCCGGAAGTCCTTCAAGAAGGTGAAGGCGGTCAAGCCCAAGGCCTCGCGCTTCCGGTCTGCCGAGACCTTTCTGGTCGGCATGGGCTTGAAGTAGGTCAAGCCGGCGTCAAGTCAAACGGCCTTGCGCGACTTTTGCCTATCGCGCGGCAAGGTTTTGACAATCAGGAGGCAGCCCTTGACTGCAATAGAATCAACCCCATATGCCGTGCATCAGCCGCTCCCTGCGGCATGTGGAATGGAATAAGGAGTCGCGGTGAACAATCAGTGGTTCTCGAAGGTAGCTGTTTGGCTGGTGATCGCCTTGGTGCTGTTCACCGTGTTCAAGCAGTTCGACAAGCAGCGCCCTGTCGACGCCGTGAGCTACACCCAGTTCATGGATGATGCCAAGGCCGGCAAGATCAAGCGGGTCGAAGTCCAGAACCGGATGTTGCGTGTCACGCCGTCCGATGGTGTGGCCTACAACCTCGTCCAGCCGCCCCACGTCTTCATGGTCGATGACCTGATGAAGTATGGCGTGCAGGTGGTCGGCAAGGCCGATGACGAGCCCTCGGTCCTGCAGACCCTGCTGATCAGCTGGGGTCCGATGATCCTGCTCATCGGCGTGTGGATCTATTTCATGCGCCAGATGCAGGGCGGCGGCAAGGGCGGTGCCTTCAGCTTCGGCAAGTCCAAGGCCCGCATGCTGGACGAGGCCAACAACACCATCACCTTCGCGGACGTCGCGGGTTGCGACGAGGCCAAGGAAGAGGTCAAGGAACTGGTGGACTTCCTCAAGGATCCCCAGAAGTTCCAGAAGCTCGGCGGCCGCATTCCCCGTGGCGTGCTGATGGTCGGCCCTCCGGGCACCGGCAAGACGCTGCTGGCCAAGTCCATCGCCGGCGAGGCCAAGGTGCCGTTCTTCACGATCTCGGGTTCCGACTTCGTCGAGATGTTCGTCGGCGTGGGTGCGGCCCGTGTGCGCGACATGTTCGAGCAGGCCAAGAAGAGCGCGCCGTGCATCATCTTCATCGATGAAATCGACGCGGTCGGTCGCCACCGTGGCGCCGGTCTCGGCGGCGGCAACGACGAGCGCGAGCAAACCCTCAACCAGATGCTGGTCGAGATGGACGGCTTCGACACCAACCTGGGTGTCATCGTGATCGCCGCCACCAACCGCCCGGACATCCTGGACCCGGCCCTGCTGCGCCCCGGCCGCTTCGACCGCCAGGTCTACGTGACCCTGCCGGACATCCGTGGCCGCGAGCAGATCCTGAACGTGCACATGCGCAAGGTGCCCATCGGGCAGGACGTCAACGCGTCCATCCTGGCCCGTGGCACGCCGGGCATGAGCGGTGCGGACCTCGCCAACCTCGTCAACGAGGCCGCGCTGTTCGCTGCCCGCCGCAATGCCCGCACCGTGGAGATGATCGATTTCGAGCGCGCCAAGGACAAGCTCTACATGGGCCCCGAGCGCAAGAGCATGGTCATGACGGAAGAGGAGAAGCGGGCGACCGCCTATCACGAGTCCGGCCATGCCATCGTGGCCGAGTGCCTGCCGGGCACGGACCCGGTGCACAAGGTCACCATCATGCCGCGCGGCCGTGCCCTGGGCGTGACCTGGCAGCTGCCGGAGCGGGACCAGTACAGCCGCTACTACAAGCAGATGCTCAACGAGATCAGCATCCTCTTCGGTGGCCGCATCGCCGAGGACCTGTTCGTCAAGGACATCTCCACCGGTGCATCCAATGACTACGAGCGTGCCACCCGCATCGCCCGTGACATGGTCACCCGTTACGGCATGAGCGAGCTGCTGGGCCCGATGGTCTATGCGGAGAACGAGGGCGAAGTCTTCCTCGGTCGCAACATGACCAAGACCGCCAACATCAGCGAGAACACGCAGCAGAAGGTCGACGGCGAGATGCGCCGCATCCTCGACCAGCAGTACGCCGTGGCGCAGAAGATCCTCGAGGACAACCGCGACAAGGTCGAGGCCATGACGGCCGCGCTGATGAAGTGGGAAACCATCGACCGCGACCAGGTGCTGGACATCATGGCCGGCAAGCCGCCACGCGGCCCCGGCGAGGCGCCCAGCAATCCCAGCAGCGGCCCCAGCAATGGCGGCACGCCCGCCGTGAGCACCGACGGTGCGCCCGCAGCGGCCTGAGCCCCTGCGCTGAGATCCAAGGCCTGTCTCGTCGAGACGGGCCTTTTTCTTTGTCACCGACGCTTTGTCACCGACGCTTTCAGGTTTTACGCGAGCGTTGGCCAGCCACCAGAGACCGACCCATGTCCTCCCGCCCGCTCGTCTGGCAGACCACCCGTTTTCGCATCGACCTGCGTCGCCCGCAGGTCATGGGCATCGTCAATCTGACGCCCGATTCCTTCTCGGATGGGGGCCAGCATGCCGGGCCGGCGGCCGGGCTGGCGCATTGCGAGCGGCTGCTGAAGGAGGGCGTGGACATCCTGGACATCGGTGGCGAGTCCAGCCGCCCCGGGGCGCCACGCCTCAGTGCGGACGACGAATGGGCACGCGTCGAGGGTGTGCTGCGCGGGGCCCTGAGCCTCGGGGTGCCCGTGTCCATCGACACCTGCAAGGCCGCGGTCATGCAGCGGGCCGCGGATCTGGGCGCGGACATCCTCAACGACATCCAGGCTTTGCGCGACCCCGGCGCCGAGGACGTGATGGCGACGCACCCGCAGCTCGGTGCCTGCCTCATGCACATGCGCGGTGACCCGGGCAGCATGCAGTCGCTGACGGACTACGGGGACGTCGTACAGGAGGTCGCGCAGTTCCTGGGCGAGCGGGCGGGCGTGCTGCGGGCGAGGGGCATTGCCGCGGAACGCCTCGTGCTGGACCCGGGCTACGGCTTTGCCAAGACCGTCGAGCAGAACTTCGAGCTGCTGCGCCGCCAGGGCGAGCTCGAGGCGCTGGGCTACCCCCTGCTGGCGGGGCTTTCCCGCAAGTCCGCCATCGGCGCGGTGACGGGCCGCACGGTCGATCAGCGGCTGCCCGGCAGCCTGGCCGCGGCCTTGCTGGCGCTGAGCCACGGCGCGCGCATCCTGCGTGTGCATGACGTGGCCGCCACGGTCGACGCCCTGCAGGTGTGGGGGGCAGGCGGCGGCGGCGGCATGGGGGCCGAGTTCATCGGCGAGAATGCCAGCCATTCAAAATTCGGAGGACGCTCGCAATGAGCCGCAGCTATTTCGGGACCGACGGCATTCGCGGAACCGTCGGCCAATCGCCGATCACGCCGGACTTCATGCTCCGCCTGGGCCATGCCGTGGGCAAGGTGCTGCGCCGCAATGGCACGGCACGCCCCAGCGTGCTGATCGGCAAGGACACCCGCATCTCCGGCTACATGCTGGAATCCTCGCTGGAAGCCGGCTTCGCCTCGGCCGGCGTCGATGTGTGGCTCACGGGCCCGCTGCCGACGCCCGGCGTCGCCTACCTGACCCGCGCCCTGCGCCAGGACCTGGGCGTGGTGATCTCCGCCTCGCACAATCCCTTCGCGGACAACGGCATCAAGTTCTTCTCCGCCAAGGGCGAGAAGCTGCCGGATGCCTGGGAGATCGCCGTCGAGCAGGCGCTGGAAGAACCCGCCGCCTGGGTGGACTCCGCCAGCCTGGGCCGTGCACGCCGTCTGCAGGACGCCCGCGGCCGTTACATCGAGTTCTGCAAGGCCTCCTTCAGCCAGGACCTGAGCCTGCGCGGGCTCAAGCTGGTGGTGGATGCCGCCCACGGTGCGGCCTACCACGTGGCGCCGGACGTGCTGCACGAGCTGGGGGCCGAGGTCATCTCCATCGGCTGCAGCCCGGATGGCCTGAACATCAACGATGGCGTCGGGGCCACTTCCCCGGGCGCGATCGTGCAGGCCGTCAAGGAGCATGGCGCGCATTACGGCATCGCCCTGGATGGTGACGCCGACCGCCTGCAGTTCGTCGACGCCGAGGGCCGCCTCTACAACGGCGACGAGCTGCTCTACGTGATGGTGGCCGACCGCCTGGCGCAGGGCCAGCGCGTGCCGGGTGCCGTGGGCACGCTGATGACCAATATGGCCGTCGAGCTGGCGCTGAAGAAGCGCGATGTCGACTTCGTCCGCGCCAAGGTCGGTGACCGCTATGTGCTGGAAGAGCTGGTCGCTCGAGGCTGGCAGCTGGGCGGCGAGGGCTCGGGCCACCTGCTGGCCCTGGACAAGCACACCACCGGCGACGGCATGGTCAGCGCGCTGCTGGTGCTGTCGGCCATCTGCCGCACGGGCAAGAGTCTGGCGCAGCAGCTGGAGGGCGTGACGCTGTTCCCGCAGACGCTGATCAATGTGCGCATGCAGCCTGGCCAGGACTGGAAGGGCAATGCCGAGCTGGCCCGAGTCCAGGCCGAAGTCACGGCCGAGCTGGGCGACCGTGGCCGCGTGCTGATCCGCGCCTCGGGCACCGAGCCGCTGCTGCGCGTGATGGTCGAGGCCAGTGACGCCGCGCTGGCGCAGTCCTGCGCCGAGCGCATGGCCGCCACCGTCCGCGCCTGATCCGCGGAAAGACCCAACGAAAAAAGGGCGCCCCAGGTGGGCGCCCTTTTGCATGGGTGCATGGTTGCGAGGCGGGCCGGCCGAGGTGCCGGCGGCCGGCTTACTTCTTGGCCGGCATCAGCACGCGGTCGATCACATGGGCGACGCCGTTGGTCGCGCCGATGTCGGCCCGCTGGACCACCGCATCTTCCACGGTCACGAACTCGCCGGCGCGGGCCAGGGCGAGGGCGCTGCCCTGCAGGCTCTTGGGGCTGCTGTTCTTGACTTCGGCGGCGGGCAGCTTGCTCGCCAGCATGTGCAGGTGCAGGACGGCCTTGAGCTGCTCCTTGTCCTGGCTCAGCTTGTCCAGCGTGGCGGGCGGCAGGGCCTTGAAGGCCTCGTCCGAGGGGGCGAAGACGGTCAGGGGGCCCGCGGCGCGGAGCTCGTCCTGGAGACCGGCCTGCACGACGAGGCGGTTGAAGGTGCTCAGCTGCGGGTCGCGGCCGAGGGTGTCGGCCAGGGGCGCAGGCGCCGGCGCCGTGGCACAGGCCACCAGGCCGAACAGGGTGGCGCTGAGCGCGAGGATGCGGTTCAGAGGGGTCATGTCGGGGTCTCCGCGTGGCAGTTGTAAGCGATGCCGGCAGCGTAGGCAGGCCACGTGACAGCGCCATGAATGCCGCATGACAATTCGACGGACCCGTCTGGCAGGGGCGAACTCACTTGTCATGTGTGTCACGCACCCGTCACAGACCGGTCATAGCATTCCGTTCATCGCTCAACAACCCAAAACGCGATAGGACTGACATGACGAACAAGCTGATCCGCACCGGCCTCCTGATGACTGCATTCGCCGCCGCCTGCGGCCTGGCTCAGGCACAGGATGTCACCGGTGCCGGCGCCTCCTTCCCGGCGCCCATCTATGCCAAGTGGGCTGACGCCTATCACAAGGCCAACGGCGCCCGCATCAACTACCAGTCGGTCGGCTCCGGCGCCGGCATCCGCCAGATCAAGGCCAAGACGGTCGACTTCGGCGCCTCCGACGCGCCCCTGAAGGACGACGAGCTGGCCAAGGACGGTCTGGTGCAGTTCCCCACCGTCATCGGTGGCGTGGTGCCCGTGGTCAACATCAAGGGCGTGGCCGCCGGCCAGCTGAAGCTCACCGGCGCCGTGCTGGGTGACATCTACCTGGGCAAGATCAGCAAGTGGAACGACGCCGCCATCGCCGCCCTGAACCCGGGCGTGGCGCTGCCGGATGCCACGATCGCGCCGGTGCGCCGCGCCGACGGCTCGGGCACCAGCTTCCTGTTCACCAACTACCTCTCCAAGGTCAACGCCGAGTGGAAGAGCAAGGTGGGCGAGGGCACGGCCGTGAACTGGCCGACGGGCACCGGCGGCAAGGGCAACGAGGGCGTGTCGGCCTTCGTGATGCGCCTGCCCAACTCCATCGGCTATGTGGAGTACGCCTACGCCAAGCAGAACAAGATGGCCTTCGTGCAGCTGAAGAACGCCGCCGGCGCCTACGTCTCGCCCAGCGATGACGCCTTCAAGGCCGCCGCCGCGGGCGCCGAGTGGAACAAGAGCTTCTACCAGGTGCTGACCGAGCAGGCCGGCAAGGACAGCTGGCCCATCACCGGCGCCACCTTCATCCTGATGCACAAGGTGCAGGACAAGCCCGCCGCGGCCGCTGCCAGCCTGAAGTTCTTCGACTGGGCCTACAGCCAGGGCGACAAGATGGCCGATGACCTCGACTACGTGCCGCTGCCCGCCTCGGTCAAGGACCTGATCCGCAAGCAGTGGGCCGACCAGATCAAGGACGGTGCCGGCAAGTCGATCAGCCTCAAGTAAGCACCCCAGAAGAGCAGCCATGCGCCCCATGCCCCGACGCTGCAACCTGGCGCCGGGGCATCTCTTCATCAACTGAATGCGCCTGAGCTGCCCAAAGCACCGTATCGTGGAGGATTCCATGGCCGCCGTACTGACACCCCCTATGACCGACTCCAACGACGCGGACCGCGCGCGCAAGAAGGCGCTGCCGCAGGGCCAGCCGCCCGAGCGCCGCCGCACGCTGCCCTGGGCCGATGCGCTCTTCGCCGGCCTGGCGCAGGGCGCTGCCTGGCTGACGCTGGCGCTGCTCGCCGGCATCCTGCTGTCCCTGCTGCTGGGCGCCATGCCTGCCATCCGGGAGTTCGGCCTCGGCTTCCTGATCAGCAAGGACTGGGATCCCGTGCAGGAGAAGTTCGGCGGGCTCGTGATGATCTACGGCACGCTGATGACCTCGTTCATCGCGCTGCTGATCGCCGTGCCGGTGAGCTTCGGCATCGCCATCTTCCTGACCGAGCTGTCCCCCAGCTGGCTGCGCGGGCCGCTGGGCATCGCCGTGGAGCTGCTGGCCGCCGTGCCGTCCATCGTCTACGGCATGTGGGGCCTGCTGGTCTTCGGGCCCATTCTCTCGACCTTCGTGCAGCAGCCGCTGCAGAAGCTCTTCGACGGCGTGCCCTACCTCGGTGCGCTGTTCACCGGCCCGCCGGTGGGCATCGGCATCCTGTCGGCCGGCATCATCCTGGCCATCATGATCATCCCCTTCATCGCCTCGGTGATGCGCGACGTCTTCGAGGTCACGCCCCCGATGCTGAAGGAATCCGCCTACGGCCTCGGCGCCACGACCTGGGAAGTGGTGTGGAAGGTCGTGCTGCCCTTCACCAAGACCGGCGTGGTCGGCGGCGTCATGCTGGGCCTGGGCCGCGCGCTGGGTGAGACCATGGCCGTCACCTTCGTGATCGGCAACATGAATCAGCTGAACTCGCCCTCCATCTTCGAGGCCGCCAACAGCATCACCTCCGCCCTGGCCAACGAGTTCGCCGAAGCTGGCGAAGGCCTGCACCAGGCCTCGCTGATCTACCTGGGCCTCGTGCTGTTCTTCATCACCTTCGTGGTGCTGAGCTTCTCCAAGATCCTGCTGAGCCGCCTGAAGAAGAGCGAAGGAGCCCGCGCATGAACACCACCGTCGCTCCGTCGATGGACGCCAAGCGCCTGCGCCACCACGCGCGCCGCAAGCGCACCAATGCCATCGCCCTGACCCTGTCCCTCGCGGCCATGGCCTTCGGCGTCTTCTGGCTGATCTGGATCCTGTTCGAGACCGTGCGCCTCGGCATCGACGGCCTCAACTGGGCCACCTTCACCGAGATGACCCCGCCGCCGCAGGCGGAAGTCGGCGGCCTGGCCAACGCCATCTTCGGCTCCATCACCATGGTGGGCCTGGCCACGCTGCTGGGCACGCCCATCGGCATCATGGCGGGTGTCTACCTGGCCGAGTACGGCCAGAAGACCCGCCTGGGCTCCTCGGTGCGCTTCATCAACGACATCCTGCTGTCGGCCCCGTCCATCGTCATCGGCCTCTTCGTCTATGCGGTGGTCGTGTCGCGCATGAAGACCTTCTCGGGCCTGGCCGGTGTGCTGGCCCTGGCGCTGATCGTGATTCCGGTGGTGATCCGCACGACCGAGAACATGCTGAGCCTGGTGCCCAACGCGCTGCGCGAGGCGGCCTATGCGCTCGGCACGCCGAAGTGGAAGGTCATTCTGTCGGTGACGCTCAAGTCGGCCCGCGCCGGCGTGATCACCGGCGTGCTACTGGCCCTGGCCCGCATCTCCGGCGAGACCGCGCCGCTGCTGTTCACGGCCCTGTCCAACCAGTTCTGGACCTCGTCCCTCGGCGAGCCCATGGCCAGCCTGCCGGTCACTATCTTCAAGTTCGCCATGAGCCCCTACGAGAACTGGCAGAAGCTGGCATGGGCGGGCGTCTTCCTCATCACCATGGGCGTGCTCGCGCTGAACATCCTGGCGCGCGTCCTGTTCAAGAAAAAGCACTGAAGCGAGAGAGTCATGGATACCAAGGTCGAAATGCCCATCACCGAGCGTGCCAAGCTGTCGGTGCGCAACCTGAACTTCTTCTACGGCAACTTCCACGCCCTCAAGAACATCAACCTGGACATCCCGGAGAAGAAGGTCACCGCCTTCATCGGGCCCTCGGGCTGCGGCAAGTCCACGCTGCTGCGCACGCTGAACCGCATGTTCGAGCTCTACCCCGAGCAGCGAGCCGAGGGTCAGATCTTGCTGGACGGCAGCGACATCCTCTCCAGCGGCGAGGACGTCTCGCTGATCCGCGCCAAGGTCGGCATGGTCTTCCAGAAGCCCACGCCGTTCCCCATGTCCATCTACGACAACATCGCCTTCGGCGTGCGCCTCTTCGAGACGCTGCCGCGCGTGGAGATGGATGAGCGCGTGGAATGGGCCCTGAAGAAGGCCGCGCTGTGGAACGAGGTCAAGGACAAGCTCAACCAGAGCGGCTCCGGCCTCTCCGGCGGTCAGCAGCAGCGTCTGTGCATCGCACGCGGCATCGCCATCAAGCCCGAGGTGCTGCTCCTGGACGAACCCTGCTCGGCGCTGGACCCCATCTCCACCGGCAAGATCGAGGAGCTGATCCACGAGCTCAAGACCGACTACACGGTGGCCATCGTGACGCACAACATGCAGCAGGCCGCCCGCTGCTCGGACTACACGGCCTATATGTACCTGGGCGATCTGATCGAGTTCGGCCCGACGGCCGAGCTGTTCATGAAGCCCAAGCGCAAGGACACGGAGGACTACATCACCGGGCGCTTCGGCTGAGGCCGGCCCGCGGATGTGCCGGAGCGGGCAGGGCCTGCGCCGGGGAAATCAATGGAGGCCGCCCGGCTGAGCGGGGGCCTTCGCAAGGAGCAAAAGAATGAGTGACAAGCATCTCTCCACGCAGTTCGACGCCGAGCTGAGCGGCATTTCGACCCGCGTGCTGGAAATGGGCGGGCTGGTCGAGGCGCAGGTGGCGCAGTCGGTCGAAGCCCTGATCAACTTCAGCGGGGACCTCGCCGCGACCGTGCTCAAGACGGAGGAGCGCGTGAATGCCATGGAGGTCGAGATCGACCGGGACCTCTCCAGCATCATTGCCCGCCGCCAGCCCACGGCGCGCGACCTGCGCCTGCTGATCGCGGTCTCCAAGACCATCGCCAACCTCGAGCGCGTGGGGGACGAAGCCGCCCGCGTGGCTCGCACGGTGCAGCGCCTGATCAACGAGGGCGTCTCCGGCCGCCTGCGCCTGCCGATGTCCGACCTCAGCTTCGAGGCCGAGCTCGCCACCGCCCAGCTGCGCAAGGCGCTGGACGCGTTTGCGCGCCTGGATGTGGATCGTGCCCTGGAAGTGTTGAAGCAGGATGACGCCATCGACAAGGAGTTCGACGGCCTGATGCGCAAGCTGATCACCTACATGATGGAAGACCCGCGCACCATCTCCGCGAGCATCGACCTCATCTTCGTGGCCAAGGCCATCGAGCGCGTGGGCGACCATGCCAAGAACCTCGCCGAAGTGATCATCTACGTGGTGAAGGGCACCGACGTGCGCCACAACACGCCGGACGCCGTGGCCACCATGGTCAAGCCCTGACCCCATCGACGGAGCACGAAACATGAGCCGCATTCTTGTCGTCGAGGACGAAGGCGCGATCGCCGAACTGATTTCCATCAACCTGCGCCACGCGGGCTTCGAGGTGACCCTGGCCGGCAGTGCCGACCAGGCGCAGCTCGAGGTCGACCGCGTCCTGCCCGACCTCGTCGTGCTGGACTGGATGCTGCCGGGGCAGTCCGGCCTGGGCCTGGCCCGCCAGTGGCGCTCGGCCGCTCGTACCAAGGAGCTGCCGATCATCATGCTGACGGCACGCGCGGAGGAGAGCGACAAGGTCTCCGGCCTCGATGCCGGTGCGGATGACTACCTCACCAAGCCCTTCTCCACCAACGAGCTCCTGGCCCGCATCCGCGCAGTGCTGCGCCGCAAGGCGCCCGAGGCGCTGGATTCGGTGGTCGAGGTGGGCGCGCTGAGCCTCGATCCCGGCACCCGCCGCGTGAGCCGCGAGGGCGTGGAGGTGAAGCTGGGCCCGACCGAGTTCCGTCTGCTGCACTTCTTCATGACGCACCCCGAGCGCGTGCACAGCCGCTCGCAGCTGCTGGACCGCGTGTGGGGCGACCACGTCTTCATCGAGGAACGCACGGTGGACGTGCATGTCAAGCGCCTGCGCGAGGCGCTTGAGAAGGTGCAATGCCAGCGCATGATCGAGACGGTGCGGGGCGCGGGATACCGGCTGACCCAGCAGGTGGCGGTGGCCTCTGCATCGCTGACATGACCTGGATGCTGCCTCGCGCCGTGCTCGCGGCGCTGGCCGTGCTGCTGGGCGCCGGGCTGGCCTGGTGGATCGGCAGCTGGTGGCCGCAATGGCCCTGGCTGCCGCCGCTGCTCGGCTCGCTCATTGGCGTGGCGGCGCTCTTCACGGTGGACTCGCTGCGGGCGCACCGGCTGATGCAGTGGCTGCGCGGGGCGCTCGCGGGCGCCGCGCCGCGCGACCGCGGGCTGTGGGGCGAGCTGGCGTATCGCGTGGAGCGCGCCGTGCGCGACCGCGACCGCGCGATCGAGCGCGAGCGGCAGGAGCTGCTGCAGTTCCTCTCCGCCATCGAGGCCTCGCCCAACGGCGTGCTGATGCTCGATGCCGACGACCACATCCGCTGGTGCAACCGCGTGGCGGCGGATCACTTCTCGCTGGACCCGCAGCGCGATCGCGACCAGCGCGTGACCAATCTCGTGCGCTTCCCCGCCTTCGTGGCGCTGCTGCAGTCGGGGGACTACCAGCAGCCGCTGGTGCTTACGCATGTGCGCGGACGGCTCACGCTGGCCGTGGTGGTGCGGGCCTATGGCGACGGCATGCGCCTGGTGCTGACGCAGGACATCACCGAGCGCGAGCGCGCCGAGACCATGCGCCGGGACTTCGTGGCCAATGTCTCGCACGAGATCCGCACGCCGCTGACCGTGCTGGCCGGCTTCATCGAGACCATGGCCTCGCTCCCGCTGACCGAGCCGGAGCGCAAGCGCGTGTTGAGCCTGATGACGCAGCAGACCCAGCGCATGCAGTCGCTCGTGAGTGACCTGCTCACCCTGGCGCAGCTGGAAGGCAGCCCGCGACCGAATGCCGATCGCTGGGTGGGTGCGCAATCGCTGCTGCAGCGCGTGCTCAACGATGCCTCGGCGCTCTCCAATGGCCGGCATGAGCTGGTGCTGCACAGCGGGCCGGCGGCCGAGCTGGCGGGGGTGGAGGCGGAGCTGCTCAGCGCCGTCGCCAACCTGGCCAACAACGCCGTGCGCTACACGCCGGACGGCGGGCGCATCGAGCTCAGCTTTGCGATGCTGCCGGATGGGTCGGGCGAGATCCTGGTCAGCGACACCGGCCAGGGCATCGCACGCGAGCATCTGCCGAGGCTCACCGAGCGCTTCTACCGCGTGGATGGCAGCCGCAGCCGCGACACCGGTGGCACGGGCCTGGGGCTGTCCATCGTCAAGCACGTGGCGCAACGCCATGGCGGCGAGCTGAAGATCGACAGCGAGGTGGGCAAGGGCTCCCGCTTCCGGCTGGCCATGCCGGCCGCGCGGGTGCGCAGCGTCGAGGCCCTGGGCGTCGAAGCCGCGCGGGTGCCCGAGAGCACGCTCTAGGCACGCCGCGGCTTCAGGGCCGGGCGCGCTGATAGAGGCGGTAGGACTGGCTGCGGTCGGTCGGCCGCTTGACCGTGGCGAGCAGCGTCCAGCCGCTGCCGACGAGGTCCGGCGTGCCGTCTTCGACCTGCGTGATCAGCAAGGGGCAGGCGGTCTGCTGGGCGCCGTGGCGGGCATCGACCGGCCAGTGTCCCTGCACCTCCAGCGCCGCCACGAGCGACAGGGCCTGGCCCGACGCCGCGATGCAGCCTGCGTTCGCCGGCATGACGCGCGCCAGACGCTCGACGAGCGGGCGGTGGCTGCGGGCGTAGTCCAGGACGGGCAGCCACAGCGTCATGGCCAGCAGCCAGGCGAGTGCCACGCCGCCCGAGGGCAGCACCATGCTCTTCCACAGCGCATGCTGATGACGCGCGGTGCGCCAGCGCAGCAGGCCCAGCCACGCCACCGTGCCCAGCGTGGCCAGCAGCAGCGCGATCGGGTGGAAGCTGGGCTCGAAGCCCTTGGCCAGATTGCGCACGTTCGCCAGGGGCTGGGCGGGCCAGCCGGTCTGCATCGAGAGGTAGTAGACCCAGATGAACAGCGCGATCGTGCTGAAGAAGAACATCGAGAACCAGTCGAGCATCGCGCTGACGCTGCGACTGAAGGTGGGCAAGGCGAAGCTGGCGAGCACGGCCAGGGCGGGCAGGCCCAGCATCAAGGCGCGGTCGGAACCACCCATGGCGAGCGAGCTCAGCACCGACACCAGGACGGCCAGCAGCGGGACGCTCACATGCCGCCGCTGCAGATAGGCGCGCCAGCGCCAGAGCGTCCACAGCGCCAGCGGCCAGACCGGCCAGGCGAACCACAGGAGCAGGGTGCCCACGCGCAGCGGGAACTCGGCACCCGGCAGGGCCTGCACCCGCCAGGCCCAGCTGCCCAGCAGCCAGGCCAGCAGCGCCGACAGGGCGGCAGACGCCAGCACCCAGACGAGGCTCGCGCGAACGGGCTCGTAGGCCGAGCGCCAGCAGATCAGCGCCCCGCCCACGCCCAGCATCAGAGCGACCGCCGGGGCCGCCGAGGCCGCCAGCACTGGTAGCGCCAGCAGGAGCGCCAGGCGGGCCTTGAGCGGACGGAAAGGCGCCGCGGCCATGCCGTAGACGAAGAGGGCCATGCCCAGCAGCTGCAGCAGCTCCGGCGTGGTCTCATGGCCGAGCAGCAGCAGGCCCAGCGAGGCCACCAGGGCCAGCAGCGCACCGTCGGCCAGCGCGCGTGCGTAATCGACGGCCTGCGCCTCGCCCCCGAAGGCGAAGGCCACCGGCTGGGCGGCGTCCGTGCGGGCCAGGTGGAAGCTGCTGTACCAGACCAGGGCGATCACGCCCACGAGGATCAGCGCAAAGGGAATGCGCGCCGCCAGGGCGGGATCCAGCATCGGCAGCAGCTTGATGAAGAGGGCGCCGACCCAGTAGGGCAGCAGCCCGCCATCCGTGGTGAGGCCGCCGAGCTCCGGGCGATGCCAGGGGCTGAGCCCCGCGGCGATCTTGGCCATGAAGCCGTAGGCGGTAAGGTCGGCATTGCGCCAGGGATCGCGACCGAACACGCCGGGCAGGACATACGCCGCGCAGAAGAGCAGCAGGGCCAGGCGGGGCAGGCGCTGGGCGCCGCGCTCGGCAACGATGGCGGGGGTGGCTTGGTTCACGCGGGCAGCAGGGGGCTCAGGAGAGGGGCCGAAGGCCGCATCATGCCCCAAATCCGGGCATGCACGGCGCCTGGGGGAGCAGCGGCCGATCGGGGGCCGCCCCACAGGGAAAG
The DNA here is from genome assembly GCA_041912595.1 of Burkholderiaceae bacterium. Lineage (GTDB taxonomy): Bacteria > Pseudomonadota > Gammaproteobacteria > Burkholderiales > Burkholderiaceae_C > Roseateles_B. Next base: position 11,429 of record JAYRMR010000029.1, on the reverse strand, counting down.
CGGGAGTTTCTCGGGTCTGGGGGGCCGGCGGATCGTCCCGCCGGCCAGAGGGGGCCTCGCCGGCGGGATCACGTCGGGCGCGGCCATGAAAAAAGGCAGCCGAGGCTGCCTTTTTCGTGGGGCTCGACGCAAGAGCGCGGCCGCGGGGCTTACTTCTTGAGGCCGACGCGAGCGAACTTGTTGCGGAACTTCTCGACGCGACCACCCAGGTTGTCGACGCTCTTTTGAGTGCCGGTGTAGAAGGGGTGCGATTCGCTGGTGGTTTCCAGCTTGACCAGCGGGAATTCCTTGCCGTCGACGGTGATGGTTTCCTTGGTCTGGACGGTCGAACGCGTCACGAACTGGAAGCCGTTGGACTGGTCCACGAACACCACGTCGCGGTAGTTGGGGTGAATGCCTTCTTTCATGGGAAACCTCTCGCCGTAGCTGGTTCAGTGCCGGGAGCCACGTCACACCATGTGACGCACTTTCTGGCGGCGGAAAAACGCTGATTATAGCCACAAATGAAAACGCCGCCTACCCTCAGCGGGCGGCGGCGTCGGAAGGCCTGAAGAAAATCAGCCGCCTCTTCGCATCATGTCGAAGAAGTCGTGGTTGTTCTTGCTGGCCTTCATCTTGTCGAGGATGAACTCCATCGCCTCGATCTCGTCCATGTTGTACAGCAGCTTGCGCAGGATCCAGCTCTTTTGCAGGATCTCGGGCTTGAGCAGCATCTCCTCGCGGCGGGTGCCGGACTTGTTGATCAGGATCGAGGGGTACACGCGCTTCTCGGCCATGCGGCGATCCAGGTGGATTTCGCAGTTGCCGGTGCCCTTGAACTCTTCGTAGATCACTTCGTCCATGCGCGAGCCGGTGTCGATCAGCGCCGTGCCGATGATGGTCAGCGAGCCGCCTTCCTCGACATTGCGGGCTGCACCGAAGAAGCGCTTGGGGCGCTGCAGGGCATTGGCGTCCACGCCGCCGGTCAGCACCTTGCCGGACGAGGGCAGGACGTTGTTGTAGGCCCGGGCCAGACGGGTGATGGAGTCCAGCAGGATCACCACGTCCTTCTTGAGCTCGACCAGGCGCTTGGCGCGCTCGATCACCATCTCGGCGACCTGCACGTGGCGGGCGGCGGGCTCGTCGAAGGTGGAGGAGATCACCTCGCCGCGCACGGTGCGCAGCATTTCGGTCACTTCCTCGGGGCGCTCATCCACCAGCAGCACGATGAGGTGCGCTTCCGGATGGTTGGCCGTGATGGCGTGCGCCAGCTGCTGCATCATCATCGTCTTGCCGGTCTTCGGCTGGGCGACGAGCAGCGCGCGCTGGCCTTTGCCGATGGGCGCGATGAGGTCGATGATGCGGCCGGTGATGTTCTCGTCGCTCTTGATCTCGCGCTCGAGCTTGAACTGCTCCTTGGGGAACAAGGGCGTCAGGTTCTCGAACATGATCTTGTGCTTGCTCTCCTCGGGGGTGAGCCCGTTCACGCGGTCGACCTTGACCAGCGCGAAGTAGCGTTCACCGTCCTTGGGGACGCGCACTTCGCCTTCGATCATGTCGCCGGTGTGGAGGTTGAAGCGGCGGATCTGGCTCGGGGAGAGGTAGATGTCGTCCGTGGACGCCATGTAGCTCGTGTCCGGCGAGCGCAGGAAGCCGAAGCCGTCCGGCAGCACTTCGAGGACGCCGTCGCCGAAGACCTGCTCGCCGGCCTTGGCGCGCTTCTTCATGATCGCGAACATCAGCTCCTGCTTGCGCATGCGGGCGACGTTGTCGATCTCCAGCTCCTCGCCCATCTGGATGAGGGCGGAAACGTGAAGCGCTTTCAGTTCAGAAAGATGCATGGGGAAACCCGGTTGGGTCGTCCAGGGTCTGCCAAGAACCCGGGACAGGATCTTCGGTCGCCACAGCCATCAGGATTGATGTCGCCATCGCCATCCACAGGATCACGACCCGCCATGCGCAGCGCACGGGAGGCCATCAACAACAGTTTTGGGACGGAAAAGGGAGCTTGGGCGCCGAGTCCATGCCCCGAAGCCGGTCCGGCTGGGGCATGTTGGCCATTCAAGCCCGGCCGAGTGGGGCCGGGCATGTGGGGAGATTATAGGTTGGCGTCGAGGAAGGACGTCAACTGGGCCTTGGTCAGGGCGCCGACCTTCGTGGCGGCCAGCTGACCGTCCTTGAAGAGCATGAGGGTCGGGATGCCGCGGATGCCGAACTTGGCGGGCACTTCGCGGTTCTCGTCCACGTTCATCTTGGTGACCTGCAGGCGGCTGCCGTAATCCTTGGCGACTTCGTCCAGGATGGGGGCGATCATCTTGCAGGGGCCGCACCATTCGGCCCAGTAGTCCACCAGCACGGGCGTGGAGGATTGGATGACATCGGCGTCGAACGACGCGTCGGAGATGTGTTTGATCAGTTCGCTGCTCATGGATGAGTCCTTGGACAGGCTGCATGCAGCCGGGGCCCGAGTCGCTGTCCGGGAGGACTGCCGTCATGGCATCACTTCCATGGGCGGGACTCAGGGCACAATGATTCTGACACAAGAGCCAAGGGCCCGAGACCTTCGGGGTCCAAGGCCCCATGCCTCGGCGGCTGCCGGGGCCGGACGACGGGACGGAGCCGCCAGGGCGTGACTGCAGAACAACAGATCGAGACACAACACCTGCCCCTGAGCCTGGGCGACGGCGCACGCCCCTTCTGGGATGCCGTGGCCGCTCGCGTGGCCGCCTGGATGCAGGCAAGAGGCATACCCAGCCGTGACGCGATCGTGCTGCTGCCCTTCGCGCAGCAGCTGGCGTCCGCGCGCCGGGCCTGGCGTAGCACCGGCCTGTGGCAGCCGCGCATGGAGACGACGCACAGCCTGGCGGCGGCGCTCGGACCGACGCCGCTGTCCCAGGGCCTGCAGATCAGCTTCGATGCCGCCATCGACGGCCTCAACGCGCGCCAGTTGCTGGCCGGGCAGAGCTGGGCGGAGGCACTGCGCCAGCGGGATCCGCGCGCCTACTCGCTGGCCATCCAGCACCTGGTGGAACTGGCCCAGGCGCTGGCACGCCATGCCGCGACGCTCGGGCCGCAGGGGCGGGCGGCCTTCTGGCCCAGGGCCCGGCTGGCGCTGCAGCAGGGCGGGCCGGCGGACCTGGAGCAGGCGCTGTCGCTGGTGGCGCTGGAATGGGCCGCGAGCGACAGCCGCGTGCCGGCCACGGATGCGCTCTTCGGCCTGCGCCCCAGCGCCTGGGTGCTGCTGCGGGCGGGCGGTGCGGACCCCTTGAGCGACGCGCTGCTCGCGAGCGCGGCCTCAGAGGGCATCCCCTGCCTGCTGCTGGACGCCGATCGCACGCTGGAGCAGCTGGTGCAGGACCCGCCACCCGCGCGCCTGCACGAGGCGCGTTGCGAGGACCGCGAGACGCTGGCCCAGTGCACGGCGGCCACGGTGCTCGAACATCTGCGCCGCCAGGAGCTGCCCGTGGCCCTGATCGCCCAGGATCGGGTCCTCGTCCGCCGAGTACGGGCGCTGCTGGAGCGGCAGTCCGTCCGGCTGGGGGACGAGACCGGCTGGACCCTCGCGACGACGCCGGAAGCCGCGCAGCTGATGGCTCTGCTGCGGGCGGCCCAGCCCCGCGCCAGCGTCGATGAGCTGCTGCTGTGGCTCAAGAGCGACCTCGCGAGGCGCCTTCGCGAGCGCTTCGGCGCGAGCGCCGTCGATGCGCTCGAGGCGCAGTGCCGGCGCGCGGGCTGGGTGCAGGCGGGAGCGGTCCGCCACGAGCTGCTCAAGGGCGCAGCGGCGCTGTTGTGGCAGGACGCCCAGGAGCTGTTGGCCGTGCTGCGCGCGGGCGCGGCGCGGCGCCCGCTGGCCCAGTGGCTGGAGCAGCTGCGCCGCCTGCTGGAGCGGCTGGAGGCGCTGCCGATGATCGAGCAGCTGCCCGCTGGCAAGCCGCTGCTGCAGGCCCTCTGGCTGCAGCGCGAGCCCTGGCCCGGCTCCGCGCACCAGCTCGCACTGGAGACCACGCAGCTGGGCAGTGCGGACTTCGTCCAATGGATCAACGAGACGCTGGAGGCGCAGCAGTTCACGCCCGCGCTGCCGGCGGATCTGCAGGTGCTGGTCACCCCGATGGCGCGGGCCATGCTGCGACCGTTCGCGGCCGTGGTGCTGCCCGGGGCGGACGCGCAGACGCTGGGCAATGTGCCGGCCGGACCGGCGCTGCTGCCCGACACCCTGGCGCGGCAGCTGGGTCTGCCGGACCAGGACAGCCGCCGGCGGCAGCTCGCGGCCGGCTTCGTGCAGCTGCTGCGCGCGCCCGTGCTGACGGTGCTGCGCTGCGATCGCGCCGGCAGCGAGCCGCTGGCCCGCAGCCCGCTGCTGGAGCGCCTGGAGGCCGCGCGTGAGCAGGCCGGGCAGGGCGCGATCCCGGCGTGGGTGGATCCCCGCTCCCCACGCATCCTGGCCGCGCAACCCACGCACATGGCGCAGGCCACGGCGGCGGGTCTGCTGCCGCGCTCGCTCAGCGCCAGCGCGCTCGAGGCCCTGCGCAACTGCCCCTACCAGTTCTTCGGCCAGCAGCTGCTCGGCCTGCGCGAGGACGAGGAGCTCAGCGAGGAGCTCGACAAGCGTGACTACGGCAACTGGCTGCATGCCGTGCTGCACCGTTTCCACGAGCAGGCGCGCGAGCAGCCGCCGGCGGATGCCGCCCAGGCCCTGGCCGAGGCCGCCGAGCAGGAGCGTCAGCGCATGGGGCTGTCCGAGGCCGAGTTCCTGCCCTACCTCGCGAGCTTCCGGCGCCTGGTGCCGCGCTACCTCGCCTGGCTCGCCGATCACGAGGCCGCCGGCTGGGCCTACGAGGGCGGCGAGGAGGCCCGCGAATGCCGGCCCTGGCAGCACCCGGCGCTGCAGGCGCTCGTGCTGCAGGGGCGTCTGGACCGGCGGGACGGCCACGGCGGCGGGGGCTCGCGGCGCCTGCTGCTGGACTACAAGACGGGCTCGGCCGACGCCCTCCGGGACAAGCTCAAGCGCCCGCTGGAAGACACCCAGCTGGCGGTCTATGCGCTGCTGTGCGCCGATGAGGCGGCGCAGTCCGGCACCACGCTGGAAGCCGCCTACCTGATGCTCGATGACAGCAAGGGCCTGCCGCTGCTGCCGCACCCGAACGTGCAGGACAGTGCCGAGCGGCTGCGGGACGGCCTGGCGGTCGACCTGGCCGCGGTGCAGGCGGGCGAGACGCTGCCGGCGCTGGGCGAAGGGCGGGCGTGCGCGGTGTGCGCCGTGCGCGGCCTGTGCCGCAAGGATGACTGGTGGGAAGGAAGCCTCTGATGGCGGCGCAGGACATGAATCAGCAGGCGGCCACTGCCGCGCAGGCCGCCTACACCGTCGACGGCCGCATCGTGCCGCGCGAGCAGTTCTACACCGTGGCCTGCGACCCGCGGCGCAGCGTCGTCGTCGAGGCCTGCGCGGGCGCGGGCAAGACCTGGATGCTGGTGTCCCGCATCCTGCGTGCGCTGCTGGAGGGCGTGCAGCCGCAGCAGATCGTGGCCATCACCTTCACGCGCAAGGCCGCGGGCGAGATGCGCCAGCGCCTCTCGGAATGGCTGGCCGAGTTCGCCCGTACCACGCACGAGGGGCGCTGCCTGGCCTTGCGCCAGCGTGGCATGAGCGAAGCCGACGCCGAGCGCGCCGCGCCGCTGCTGCAAGGCCTGCAGCAGCAGCTTCTGCAGGGCGGGCGGCCGGTGGAGATCCGCACCTTCCATGCGTGGTTCTCGCAGCTGCTGCGCGCCGCGCCCATGACGCTGCTGCAGGATCTGGGCATCGCGCCCGAGCTGCAGCTACTGGAGGACGAGAGCGAGCTGATGCCGGACGTCTGGCGCAGCTTCCATGCGCGCGTGCTGGCCGATGCCGCGCTGCTGTCCGACTACCAGGGCCTCGTCGATGCCTGCGGCCGCAGCAAGGTGCTGCGCTGGCTCGAGGCTGGTTTTTCCAAGCGCGTGGAGCTGCGCCTCGCCGCGGCCGAGGGCGTGCTGATGGACAGCGTCGAGGGAGCGGCGTCGGTCTCGCCCCGCTTTGCCGATGCCTCGCCGCTGGCGCTGGTGGACGCCATGCGCTCGCAGTGGCAAGACCTGGCCCTCGAACTGGGGCAGGGGCGCAACGAGACCATGCGCAAGGCCGCCGTCGCCATCGAGCAGGCGTTGACGGCGCAGGCGTCGGGCGCGGCGCTGTTCGAGGTGCTGCGCTCGAAGCTGCTGACCAAGGCCGGCACGCCGGTCAAGGCGCTGTCCAGCTGCGCGCTGGCCCTCACGCTGGCCGAGGAGGTGGGGCTGATCCAGCGCGGCCTGGACCAGCTCGCGGCCCAGACGCTGCACCGGCAGCTCGCGCGCCTCAGCCTCGTGCTGATCGACAGTTTCGACCAGCTCAAGCAGACGCGCGGCCTCGTGGACATGAACGATCTCGAGCGCGGCGCACTGGCCGTGCTCGGAGACGCCGCACTCGCCGGCTGGGTGCAGGAGCGCCTGGACGCGCAGCTGCGCCACCTGCTCATCGACGAGTTCCAGGACACCAGCCCCCTGCAGTGGCAGGCCCTCTATGCCTGGCTGTCGTCGTACACCGGGGCCGGGGGCGGCGGGAGCGGGCAGCGGCCGCTGTCCGTGTTCATCGTCGGCGACCCGAAGCAGAGCATCTACCGATTCCGGCGCGCCGAGCCTCGCGTGTTTGCCGCGGCGCGTGACTTCCTGCAGCGCGGCCTCGATGCCGCCGTGCTGGCCTGCGATCACACGCGCCGCAATGCGCCCGAGGTGCTGGCAGCGGTGAACGCGGCCTTGTCGCAGGCGCAGTCGCTGGGGGAGTACCAGGGCTTCCGCACGCACACCACGGAGTCATCCGAGCCTGACGCGCTGGCCGGCGTGTGGTGCCTGGATGCGCCGGTCGCCATGGGCGATGGCGCCGAGGGTGAAGGCGAGGGCGCCACGCCCGAGGCGGAGCCCACGGCGGACGAGGGCGAACTCGCCTGGCGCCCCAGCCTCGCGCAGGCCCGGCACGAGCCGGAGCTGCAGCGGCGTGCCGCCGAGGCCGAGCGCGTGGCGCGTGCCCTCGCGGAGCTGCTTGCCCAGGGTGGCTTGAAACCGGGCGATGTCTTCGTGCTGGCCCGGCGTCGCGAGGCCTTGCGGGTGCTGGCCGAGGCGCTCAAGGCCCGCGGCATCGCCCACGTCGCGCCCGAGGAGCTGACGCTGCTGGACGCGCCGGACGTGCGCGACCTGCTGGCGCTGCTCGATGCCCTGGCGTCGCCATCCCATGACCTGTCCCTGGCCCATGCCCTGCGCAGCCCGCTGTTCGACGTCAGCGAGGCGGGTCTGCTGCAGCTCTCGCTGGCGGCCGGCACGGTCCGGCGCCTGGTGGCCGCTCCCGAGGAGGCTGAGCCTACCGACGAGCGCCCGCCGCGGTCGAAGACCAGCTTTTGGCAGGCGCTGATGCAGGCGGACGACGCCGCGCTCGAGCCCGCCCTGCAGCGTGCGCGCCAGCTGCTGGGCGCGTGGTCCGCCCGGCTGCAGCAGAGCACGCCGCACGAGCTGCTCGACCGCGTGCTGTCGGAGGGCGACCTGCTGGCCCGCGTGGCGGCCCGCGTGCCGCCCAGCGAGCGGCGCAGCCGTCTGCATGCGCTGCAGTCCCTGCTCGGCCTGGCGCTGGACCTCGATGGCGGGCGGTACGCCACGGTCTATGGCTTCGTCCGCGCCCTGCGCCAGCGCGCGCTCAGCCTGCCGGCCCACGCCGAGGCCGATGCCGTGCAGCTGCTGACCGTCCATGGTGCCAAGGGGCTGGAGGCCCGCGTTGTCGTGATGATGGATTGCGATGCCCCCCCGGCCCGCGCCGACCACGCCACCTTGCTCGTCGACTGGCCGGTGGACCTGCCGGCGCCGCGGCGCGTGGCCTTCATCGCGTCGGAAAGCACGCCGCCGCCCGCGCTGGAGCCCTTGATGCGCTTCGAGCAAGGGGAGCGTCAGCGTGAGGAGCTCAACGCGCTGTACGTGGCCATGACGCGTGCCAAGGCGCGGCTGGTGCTGAGCCGCAGTGTGTCCGCACGGGCGGGCAGCGCCAGCAGCTGGTGGCAGCGCCTGCGCGAGGGCGCCACGGACTGGCAACCGGCCGAGGTGCCGGCGTCTGCAGCCAGTGCGGAGGCCCCCACGCTGCTGGAACTGCCGGTGCTGCCGCCGCAGGATGCGCCGAGCGCCGCGCCCGAGGACGCTCGTCATGAGCCCGCCGAGCTGGTGGTCCGGACGGCCGAGCTCGATGACATGGCAGCGCTCGGCGAGGCCATGCACCGGGTGCTGGAATGGGTCAGCGGTCCGCAGGGGCAGGGCGCCTCGCTCGAACCGCTGCTGGGCGCCGCGGCCCAGATGTACGGCCTGGACGCCCGGCGCAGCGAGCGCCTGGATCGCGCGGTGCGGGCCATCCTGGCGAGCCCCGAGTGCAGTCCCTTCTTCGACACGACGGCGCTGCTGTGGGCGGGCAACGAAGTGCCGGTGAGCCACGAGGGGCAGGACCTGCGCCTGGACCGGCTCGTGCTGCGGGCGGCCGAGGCCGGTGGCGTGCCGCAGTGGTGGGTGCTGGACTACAAGCTGCACGAGGCGCCGCAGCGGCAGGCCGAGTATGTGCAGCAGCTCCGCCAGTACCGCGCGGCGGTGCAGGCGCTGCAGCCCGGCGAGCCCATCCGCACGGCGTTCATCACCGGCCAGGGCCGGCTGGTGGAGGTGTCCGGCTGAGGTGTCCGGCTCAGGTGGGTGAGGGCGCATCATCGATTTCCCTGGAAGGCGCCAAATCCCGGGTTAGAATGCAAGGCTTCGTCGGGGCGTAGCGCAGCCTGGTAGCGCATCTGCTTTGGGAGCAGAGGGTCGCGAGTTCGAATCCCGCCGCCCCGACCACCTTACATCGTTGATTCTTCGCGGAATCCGGAACAGCCCGCCTCGCAAGACGTGGGCTGTTTTTCCAAGGTCGCAAGACGAATATGCGATCGGCGCTCGGCGATCGGTGAATGGCGCAAGCCGCTGCCGGCTGGCGCGTCGTTCGTGCGCCTTGCGAGCCCCTCCTCAAAGACCGCCCCTGCTTCGGCCCGGGCGGTCTTTTGCTATTTGAGAAGGGGCCTGCGGCAGCGGGGCGGTGCGGCACGCGGACGGCGGGCCTCGCCGCGCCGGTTTTCCGGGCAGCCCCTTACTGGACAACCCGCTGGCTGACGCCGGACGGGGGCTGACACAATCCGCGCAAATTTTGCGGTGCCGGGCCACAAGCCCGAGCAGCCGCCGGTCGGGACGCCGACGATCCAACTTCGAGAACAGCATGGCCATCCAACACCTCAGCGACGATCAGATTCGCAGCTGGAGCCGGGCAGAGAAAGACGCCTGGTGGTTCAACAACGTCTACCAGAAGGACATGCCGCAGCTGACGGCACGCTCCGCAGTGACCGGCTTCCTGCTGGGTCTGGTCCTGACGGCGACCGCGCTGTACATCGGCGCCAAGACGGGCGTGGGCATCGGCGTCGGCCTGACCTCGGTGATCCTGGCCTTCGCGCTCTTCAAGTCCCTCGCGAACTCCGGCCTGGCCCGCGACTTCAGCGTGCTGGAGAACAACTGCACCCAGTCCATCGCCACGGCCGCCGGCTACACCGTCATGCCGCTGATCGCCGGCCTGCCGGCCTACATGCTGCTCACCGGGCACATCATTCCGTGGTGGCAGCTGATGGTCTGGCTGATCGTCGTGTCCGTCCTGGGCGTGCTGGTGGCCTTCCCGATGAAGCGCCGCTTCATCAACGAGGACCAGCTGCCCTTCCCCGAGGGCCGCGCCTGCGGCGTGGTGCTGGACTCGCTCTATTCCGGCAACGGGGACGAAGGTCTGTACAAGGCCCGCCTGCTGGGCAAGGTGGCAGGTCTTGCCGCCGTCTACCAGGCCCTGGTGAGCGACGGCTGGATGAAGCTCATCCAGTTCAAGATCCTGCGCATGGACCAGTGGGCCGGCATGAAGGAGCCCTGGCACTTCCATGAGCGCCTGGACGACTACTACTACAGCTGGGCCGTCAAGGCCGAGGCCTGGATCCCCAAGATCCTCGGCACCGAGCTGCGCACCCTGGGCCTGCGCCTGACGCTGGACATGGCCATGATCGGCGTCGGCGGCCTGATGGGCATGGCCGTGGCCACGAGCTGCCTGATCGGCGCGCTGCTGAACTTCGGCGTGCTCGCGCCGCTGATGATCCAGCTCGGCGACATCGCGCCGCGCGTGCGCCTGGACGGCAGCATCGTGCCGCTGAACCGCGCCGAGATCGTCAACCAGTGGTCCCTGTGGTGGGCCGTGACGATGATGGTGGTCGGTGCGCTGGTGGGCCTGCTGGCCAAGCCGGAGCTGTTCACCAGCATCTTCAAGCGCAAGTCCAAGGCCGAGGCTGCGGCCTCGGGTCCGGACATCCTGCGGGACATCGAGCTGCCGCTGTGGATCTCCTACGTCGGCGTGCCCGTCCTCGGCTTCGTCAGCGTGTGGCTGACGCACACCTTCTTTGGCGTGCCCTGGCTGCTGGGCTTCATCTCCCTGCCGCTGATCGTGGTGCTGACCGTGATCTGCGCCAACGCCATGGCCCTGACCTCGTGGACGCCGACGGGGGCGCTGTCCAAGATCACGCAGTTCACCGTGGGCGCGCTGGACCGCAGCAATCCCGCCTCGAACCTGCTGCCGGCCACGATGACGTCCGACATCGCGTCGAACGCCTCGAACTTGCTGTCGGACATCAAGCCCGGCTACATGCTCGGTGGCAAGCCGCGCCACCAGGCCCTCGGCCACATCATCGGCATCCTGGCGGGCACCCTGTCGGCCGTGCCGCTGTTCTTCCTGCTGTTCCTGCCGCCGGACGCCAACGGCGTGCGCAGCACGGCCACCATCGTCAGCGACAGCTTCGCCTTCCCGGCGGCGCTGCAGTGGAAGGGCGTGGCCGAGCTGATCGCCAAGGGCATCAGCCAGCTGCCGACCTCCGCGCTGATCTCCATGGCCGTGGCCGCCGTGACGGCCGTGGTCATCGAGGTGCTGCGCCTGCGCACGAAGGGCCGCTTCCCGCTGTCGTCCGTGTCCATCGGCCTGGGCGTCGTGCTGCCGCCGGATTCGGTGATCTGCATGTTCATCGGCGCGCTGCTGTTCTGGATCATGCACAAGCGCAACGAAGCCGACCCCAAGAGCGCCGGCTTCCGCCGCTGGGTGGAGGGCGCCGAGCCCATCTGTGCCGGCCTGATCTCCGGTGCGGCGCTGATGGGCATCGGCAACGCGCTGATCAACGTGATGATCTGAGGACCGGGTCGGCGGCAGCGCCGGCCCCGCATGGCACAATTCCAGCCTGCTGATGCACGCCGAGTCGGGAGACTCGGCGTGCATCTCCACATTCAAGTTTCTGCCCGTAGCTCAACTGGATAGAGCAGCTGCCTTCTAAGCAGCAGGTCGGGGG
>JAYRMR010000028.1:0-66174 GCA_041912595.1 Burkholderiaceae bacterium | reverse complement strand
TCTTGGCCATCTGCTCCTTGGAGGCCTGGGCGCCGATCATGGTGTCGGTGTCCAGCGGGTTGCCCTGCTTGATGGCGGCGATGCGCTCCAGGCAGCGGCCCATGAACTTGTCGTAGATGGACTCGTGCACCAGTGCGCGCGACGGGCAGGTGCAGACCTCGCCCTGGTTGAAGGCGAAGAGCACCAGGCCCTCGATGGCCTTGTCGAAGAAGGCGTCGTCCGCATCGGCCACGTCGGCGAAGAAGATGTTGGGCGACTTGCCGCCCAGCTCCAGCGTGGCGGGGATGAGGTTGTTGGCCGCGGCCTGCGCGATCACGCGGCCGGTGGAGGTCGAGCCCGTGAACGCGATCTTGGCGATGCGCTTGCTGGTGGCCAGCGGCATGCCGGCCTCGCGGCCGAAGCCGTTGACCACGTTCAGCACGCCCGGGGGCAGCAGGTCGGCGATCAATTCCATCAGCACGAGGATGCTCGTGGGCGTCGACTCGGCAGGCTTGAGCACCACGCAGTTGCCGGCGCCCAGGGCGGGCGCCAGCTTCCAGGCGGCCATCAGGATCGGGAAGTTCCAGGGAATGATCTGGCCGACCACGCCCAGCGGCTCGTGGAAGTGGTACGCCACGGTGTTCTCGTCCAGGTCGGACAGCGCGCCTTCCTGCGCCCGCACGCAGCCGGCGAAGTAGCGGAAATGGTCCGAGGCCAGCGGGATGTCGGCGTTGAGCGTCTCGCGGATCGGCTTGCCGTTGTCCACGGTCTCGGCGTAGGCCAGCAGCTCCAGGTTGGCGTCGATGCGGTCGGCGATCTGCAGCAGGACGTTGGCGCGCGCGGCGGGCGGCGTCTTGCCCCAGGCGTCGGCGGCGGCGTGGGCGGCGTCCAGCGCCAGCTCGATGTCCTCGGCGGTGGAGCGCGCGGCCTGCGTGTAGACCTGGCCGGTGATCGGCGTGATGACGTCGAAGTACTGGCCCTTGACGGGCTCGCGCCACTGGCCGCCGATGAAGTTCTGGTAGCGGGTCTTGTACTGGACCTTGGCGCCGGGGGCGCCGGGCGGGGCGTAGATCATGCTTGTCTCCGAAAAGGCGGCCTGTCGAAGGCTCGAGGGGTGTGGAAGTGGTGGTGCACGGGCGCAGCCGGCTCCGCCCCGGCCATTGCAAGGGCGATGCCAGCGGCGCGCCCGCCGGCCGGCATCGCGCCAAGTGCTTGATGGGCTTGAAGATTTGCCGGGCGCTCCGGGTTTTCCTCGGGGGTGCGATGCCCGCGCGCGCTGTCACGGCTGTCCGCCCGGTGTCAGCGACACCTGTCACTAATTGCGACACTCGCGCAGCCGTCCGTCGGCTCGCCACGGTGCGGGCGTCCAGGCCTCCTAGACTCCACGCCACAGACCGCGGGCCCACCCGCGCACGGAGACAAGCATGCGTTCCCACCCCCTCGTGCCGGCGCAGCAGCTGCGCCAGGCCCGGCAGCGGTTGACCGAGCAGGGCCTCGCCCCGTCCCCCGGCGTCGACGCGCTGCTGGCGCGCTCCTGGCAGCGCAGCCTCACGGCCGGGCTTTCGCCCATCGGCCGCCTGCATTGCCAGGACAACCTCGTGGGCCCGGAACTCCAGCGCAGCCGCGCACTGAGCCATGAGCTCATCAGCCACTCCGAACCGGTGATGGAACACCTGTTCGAGCAGGTGCGGCACAGCCACAGCATGGTGATCCTGGCGGACCCGCAGGGCGTGCTGATGCACACCCGCGGCGATCTGGACTTCCTCAGCAAGGCCGAGCGCGTGGCCCTGACCTGCGGCGCGAGCTGGGCCGAGTCCCAGCGCGGCACGAACGCCATCGGCACGGCCCTGGCCGAGGCGCAGGAGGTGGAGATCCACGGCGCCGAGCACTACCTGGAGCGCAACGGCTTCCTGACCTGCGCGGCGGCGCCCATCTTCTCGGCCCAGGGCCAGCTGGCAGGCATCCTCGACATCTCGGGCGAGCAGCGCAGCCGCCACCCGCACACGCTGGGCCTCGTGGGCACGGCGGCCCGCATGATCGAGAACAGCCTCGTGATGGCCAGCTGCCGGCATCAGCTGGTGTTGCAGTTCCATGCCAAGGCCGAGGGCATCGGCTCCGTGGCGCAGGGGCTGCTGGCTTTCTCGGAGGACGGCTGGCTGGTGGGCGCGAACCGCCGTGGGCTGGCGATGCTGGGCCTCGGGCCGTCGGACCTGCAGCGCTGCGCGTGGTCCCAGCTCTTCGAGCGCGGGCTGCAGGCCTGGCTGGGCAGCCTGCGCCAGTCCGGCGGGCGGCCGCTGCTGCTGCGCTCGCAGCGGGGCGAGGCCTTCTTCGGGCAGCTGCAGGGGCGAGGCCCGACCGTCGTCTCGATGGGCGCCGCGGCGCCCGCCCGGCCGGCGGCGCCGGAGCCCGTCCGTGCGGATGCCCTGCAGCGCCTCGACAGCGGGGACCTGCGCTGGCGCGCCGCCGCCGACAAGGCCCGGCGCGTGCTGGGCAAGGACATCCCGCTGCTGATCCTCGGCGAGTCGGGCGTGGGCAAGGAGCTCTTCGCCAAGGCCCTGCACGAGGTGAGCGCCCGCCGCGGCAAGCCCTTCGTCGCGCTCAACTGCGCGGCGCTGCCGGAGCCGCTGATCGAGTCCGAGCTCTTCGGCTACGCGTCGGGCGCCTTCACCGGCGCGCGCAGCCAGGGCTCGCCCGGGCGCCTGCGCGAGGCCCAGGGCGGCACGCTCTTCCTCGACGAGATCGGCGACATGCCCATTGCCCTGCAGACCCGCCTCCTGCGCGTGCTGCAGGAGCGCGAGGTGCAGCCGCTGGGCGGCGGGGCGCCGGTGGCCCTCGATGTGCAGCTGCTGTGCGCCACGCATCAGTCGCTGGCTCAGGCCGTGAGCGAGGGGCGCTTCCGGGCCGATCTCTTCTACCGCATCAACGGCCTGGCCCTGCAGCTGCCGCCGCTGCGCGAGCGCACGGACCTCGATGCGCTGGTGGACCGCCTCCTCGAGTCCCTGGCGCCGGACCAGGGCCTCGACCTCGAGCCCGACCTGCGCGAGGCCCTGCGCGCGCACGACTGGCCCGGCAATCTACGCCAGCTCCACCAGGTGCTGCGCACGGCCGTGGCCCTGCTGGCGTCGCAGGACAGCCGCATCGGCTGGGCGCACCTGCCGGACGACCTCCTCGCGCAGCTGCAGCAGCAGCGGGCCCGCGCGCCGGCACGGCCCGCGCAGAACCTGCGCGAGCTGTCCCAGCAGGCCATTGCCCAGGCGCTGGAAAACACGCGCGGCAATGTCTCGGCGGCCGCGCGGCAGCTGGGCATCGCACGGCAGACGCTGTACCGGCGGCTGCAGTCCGGCGGGGCCTAGGCGCATGGCCTACAGTCAGGCCTTCGACTGAATCCCGCGAGCAGGAGTTCCCTCATGAAGACACGCGCCGCCGTGGCCTGGAAGGCCGGCCAGCCCCTGAGCATCGAGACCCTGGACCTCGCCGGCCCGCGTGCGGGCGAGGTGCTCATCGAGGTCAAGGCCACCGGCATCTGCCACACGGACTACTACACCTTGTCCGGTGCCGACCCGGAGGGCATCTTCCCCGCCGTGCTGGGCCACGAGGGCGCCGGCGTGGTGGTGGACGTCGGCCCCGGCGTGACCACGGTGCGCAAGGACGACCACGTCATCCCGCTCTACACGCCCGAGTGCCGGCACTGCAAGTTCTGCCTCTCGCGCAAGACCAACCTCTGCCAGCTCATCCGCGGCACGCAGGGCAAGGGCCTGATGCCGGACGCCAGCTCGCGCTTCTCGCTCGACGGCAAGCCCGTCTTCCACTACATGGGCACCAGCACCTTCAGCAACTACATCGTGGTGCCGGAGATCGCCGTGGCCAAGGTGCGGCCGGACGCGCCCTTCGACAAGATCTGCTACATCGGCTGCGGCGTCACCACGGGCGTCGGCGCCGTGATCTTCACGGCCAAGATGGAAGCCGGCGCCACGGTGGCGGTCTTCGGTCTCGGTGGCATCGGGCTGAACGTGATCCAGGCCGCGAAGATGGTCGGTGCGGACAAGATCATCGGCATCGACATCAACCCCGGCCGCGAGGCCATGGCGCGCCAGTTCGGCATGACGCACTTCATCAACCCGAAGAACGTCGAGAACGTGGTCGACGCGATCGTGCAGCTGACCGACGGCGGCGCGGACTACAGCTTCGAGTGCGTGGGCAACACGACGCTGATGCGCCAGGCGCTCGAGTGCACGCACAAGGGCTGGGGCCGCAGCATCATCATCGGCGTGGCCGAGGCCGGCGCCGAGATCAGCACGCGGCCGTTCCAGCTCGTGACGGGGCGCAAGTGGGAGGGCTCGGCCTTCGGCGGCGCCCGCGGCCGCACCGATGTGCCAAAGATCGTCGACTGGTACATGGAAGGCAAGCTGCGCATCGACGAGCTCATCACCCACCGGCTCAAGCTCGACGACATCAACGAGGGCTTCGACCTGATGAAGCGCGGCGAGTCCATCCGCTCGGTCGTGCTGTACTGACGCCGCGATGACATCCGAGCTGCGCCTTCTCTCCGAGCACGCCTGCTTTGGCGGCCTGCAATGCTTCTTCGAGCACGACGCCGAGTCCACCGGCACGCCGATGCGCTTCGGCGTCTACCTGCCGCCGCAGGCCGCGAAAGGGCCCTGCCCGGTGGTGGTCTACCTCGCGGGGCTGACCTGCACCGAGGAGACCTTCGCGATCAAGGCCGGGGCCCAGCGCGAGGCCGCGCGCCTCGGGCTGATCCTCGTCTCGCCCGACACCAGCCCGCGCGGCACGGGCCTCGAAGGAGCGGACGCCGCCTGGGACTTCGGCCACGGTGCGGGCTTCTACCTCGACGCCACCGTGCAGCCCTGGGCCTCGCACTTCCGCATGGAGCGCTACATCACGCAGGAGCTGCACGCGCTCATCACCACCTGCCTGCCCGTGCGGCCCGGGGCCGTCGGCCTCATGGGGCATTCGATGGGCGGGCACGGCGCGCTGACGCTCGCGCTGCGCCACCCGGGGCAGTACCGCTCGGTGTCGGCGCTGGCGCCCATCGTGGCGCCCAGCCAGGTGCCCTGGGGCCGCAAGGCCTTCGCCGGCTACCTGGGCCCCGACGAGGCGGCCTGGGCGGCGCATGACGCCTGCGCGCTCCTCGCGGCCGGTGGCCGCCTGCCGCCGCTGCTGGTGGACCAGGGCCTGGCGGACAAGTTCCTCGCCGAGCAGCTGCAGCCCGAGCGCCTGGAGGCCGTCTGCCGCGAGGTCGGGCAAGACCTGACCCTGCGCCGCCACAGCGCCTACGACCACGGCTACTACTTCGTGGCCAGCTTCATCGCGGAGCATCTGCAGCACCATGCCCGGCAGCTCGCGCCGGGCACCGCCTGAGACGGCCCGGCAGCCATCACCGGACCGGGGCGCGCCAGCCTCAGCGCGCCAGTCCCGGCACGGGCAAGACCTGACCCTGCGACTGCTTCGGCGCGGGCAGGCGCAGGAAGCGCGCCAGCGTCGGGGCGATGTCCGCCACGGCCACGGGCTGCGTCACCTCGCCCTGGCCCCACCAGGCCGGACCCCAGGCGAGGATCGGCACGTGGGTGTCATAGCGGTAGGGCGAGCCGTGCGTGGTGCCGGTGCTCTTGCTGCTGATCATCCAGCCCGGCTTGACGACGATCTGCAGCGGTGCCGCGGCGTCGGGATGCCAGGACAGGCGCATGCGCGCCAGGAGCTCCGGTGCCGGCCCGCTGCCGGCCAGCTGGGCGCGGGTGAAGGCCGCGGCAATGCCGGGCACCTGCTCGGCCAGCCGGGCCGCGGCGGCATAGACAGCTTCCGGGTCCAGGCCGCGGGCCTGGATGCGGGCTTCGTCGAACAGCATGCCCGTCGCCGACCAGTGCGTGACCCACGGGCCGTCGCCGAACTGCGCCGCCAGGCCGTCGTTGACGGCGGCCATCAGCGTCTTGAGCGGCACCCGGCCGGCATCCCGTCCTTGCGAGCGCGCCCATTCCGGCGTGTCCATGAAGCCGTGGTCGGCCGTCAGCACGACCATGTAGCGGTCCCGGCCCACGCGCTCGTCCAGCGTCTGGAAGAAGGCCTGCAGATAGCGGTCCAGGTGCAGGAAGTGGTCGTGAGAGAGCCGCGACTCCGGGCCGAAGGCGTGGTTGATGTAGTCGTGGCTGGAGAGGCTGATGCTCAGCAGGTCGGGCACGCCGTCCTCGCCCAGGTGCTCGCCGGCGAGGGCGGCGCGGGCGAAGTCCAGCGTCAGCTCGTCCGCGAAGGGCGAGGGCAGCAGGTTGCTCCAGAAGGCCGGGCCGGGCGCCGCCAGGCCGCCGTCCACCACGGCAGGCAGGCGGTTGCCGTTGCCGCCGCTCGACTGCCAGGGCTGGCCGTCCGGCACCGAGCGGTCGTAGGCGTGCTCGTCGCTCAGCAGCGGGGTCCAGCGGCGGCCGAAGTAGCGGTCGGCCGGGTGGGCGCCGTTGAAGGCCGTCACCCAGGCGGGCAGGGCCGGCAGGTAGTAGCTGCTCGTCGCGAAGCCGCCGCTGCTCTGCATGTAGATGTAGGCCGTGCCCAGATGGCCGGTGGGCAGGATGGCGCCGCGGTCCTTGCCCGAGATGCCGATCATGCGGGCCTCGGGATGCACGGTGCGCAGTACGTCGCCCACGGTTTCCACGCGGTAGTTGCGCGGGCTGGTGCCGACCAGGGGCGGCGTGGGGTGGTCGAGGTAATGGTGGGCCGGGTCGTCGGTGTTGTAGCGCTCCTCGCGCGTGACCGGGTCCACCCACTCGTTGCCGATGATGCTGCTCTGCCGCGGGTAGGCGCCGCTGAGCATCACCGAGTGGCCCGCGGCCGTCACCGTGTAGCCATGGCCGTGGTGGGCGTCGGAGAACCAGCGGCCGCGATCCAGGAAGCGCCGGAAGCCGTCCGGAGCCAGCTGGTCCCGGTAGGCCAGGACCTGGCGCATCGGCAGGCCGTCGACGGCCATGAAGACCACCAGGCGCGGCGGCGGCGGCGTGTCGGCCGGTGCCCGCGTCGGCAGCGTGGAGCAGGCCTGGAGAACGGCAACGCAGAGGACCGCGCTGACGCGGGTGGCGCGCGCAAGGGCGCGGCGGGAGAGGCGGAGGCGACGGGGCAGCATGGGCGGGGTTAGCACGAAGCGGGGGCGAAGTATCGCCGACGGCTCACGTCGGGATCCCGGCGCACCCCGGGGCCGTGGTCAGGAGCGGGCGCCCGACGGTCCGGGCGCCGCCCTCACTCGGGGGCCTTGAACGTCAGCTGCGCGCGGTTGGTCGCGAGCTCGTAGGTCCAGATGTGCGTCACCGCGCCCTTGACCATGCGCAGGATCGCGATGGCCTTGCCGCGGGCCACCACGCTGAGGCCGTCGACGCGGCTGTTGTGGCGGTCGTAGGTGCTGTCCAGGTCGGGCAGGAGCTTGGCCACCGAGCGCACGCTCTCCAGCTGGCCCTGGCCGTTGAAGAACACCAGCTCGGCCGCGTTGGACATGGAGACATAGCCGCGCGTGTCCGGGTTGAAGGCCAGGCCCATGAGGTCGCGGTCCTGCAGCGAGCGCGCGCCGAGCCAGACGCGCTTGCGCGTGTCGTAGCGGTAGAAATGGCCCTCGCCGCCGAAGGAGACGATGGCGAGGATGCCCGTCGCGGGGTCCAACGACAGGCCGTTGCCCCATGACAGCGGGGGCAGTTCGCGCGGGAGCGGCAGGGCCGTCCAGCCGCCGGCCAGACCGCGCGGGTACCAGCGCAGCTCGCCGCCGTTGCCATGCAGGGCGAAGGCCTCCTGACCGTCTTCGCGCACGGCCACGGCCTGCGTGCCGCCGCTGCTGCGGAGCGGCGGCTGCTGCGGCTTGCCGTCCGCGGGGCCGGCATTGGTCCAGGCGACGCGACGACCGTCGGCGCTGACCAGATCGAAGCTCATCGGCAGGCGCGGCGCCTCCGGGCGGACGCCTTCCAGCGTGAGGGAGGGATCCGCCGCGAAGGGCCCCTTCACCGTGACGACGCCCGGCAGGGTGTAGTCGCCACTGAAGGCCACCGCGGCCTGCACGCCGTAGCGGGTGTGCAGCTTGCCGAGCAGCTGCCGGAAGTTGATGTTGGGCGTCTCGATGGCATAGGGCAGCTCGTCCTGCGCCACCGGCACATCGGGCGGGGCCTGCACGCTGGAGCGCTGCTGGTAGGACGAGACCAGGACCGCCTTGATGCGGGTGCCCGGCGTGGGCAGCACGCGCCACTGCACCGGCAGGTAGGAGCTGAGCACCAGCAGCACCGGGCGCGTCGGGTGGGTGATGTTCACGGCGGTCTGCTGGCTGCTGGCCTGGTAGCCGGAGACGACGATGACGTCCGTGCCCTTGCCCCAGGTGGCGGCCTCCTGGGCCGTCGGGGCCGGCAGCTTCACGCGGGCCGGCGTGGGGGGCGGCTGCGACGCGGGGGGCGCCTCGGGGGGGCCGTCGCCGTTCTTGCCGGGTTCCGCAGGCTCCCCGGGCGGCGTGACGGGGGGCTCGCCCACGCGCGGGGCGGGCTGGCCGCCGACGAAGCGCGTGTCCAGCTCCACGCGCCGGGTCGTCTGGGCGTCCGCGCAGGGCAGGGACTGGTAGGCGACCTTGCCGTGGGCGTCGGTGCAGCGGTAGACGCTGCCCTGCGCCTGGGCCGGCAGGCTCAGGGCCAGGGCGAGGCCGGCCAGAAGGGGGGCGATGAAGCGAGGCATGGGCGGCATTTTGCCGCGTCGTGGCGGCCTCGAAGGCCGAGCGGCGCGTGTCACTGCAAGGGCCGGCGCGGGCTCACGCCGCGCGGTGCCGCCAGACGATCAGGCCGGCCGCGACCAGCAGACCGAGCGCCAGGGTCAGCGGGCGCGCGGGCGTCGGCTCGAGGCCCGGGAAACGGTAGTGCCACGGGCTTTCCGGGCGGTACTCGATCCGGATCGAGCCGCTGTGCCGGGCCTCGGCCAGCACCGCCGCCGGCAGGGGACGGGTCCCTGAAAGGTGGCCCCACCCCTGGGTCTGGAACGAGATCGTCGCCCGGTGGGTCGGCCGGCCGATGAAGGGCAGCGTCGCGCCGCCGCGTTCCAGGGTGCTCATCTCCTGGACGTTGCTGACGTTCGCCATGGCGGTCACCAGCGTCACGCCGGCGAAGTCGGCCTGGCGCTCGCGGCAGGTCCAGGCGGCATGGAAGTAGGCGGCGGCCGTCGCCACCAGGAAGACGGCGATGACCCGGGCGATCGTGGCGGGGCTCATTGCGACCGGAAGTCGTCCAGGTTGAAGGGGGGACGGCGTTCCTCGGGCCGCAGGGCGAGCCACACGGCCAGGCCCAGCGGCCAGGCCACGAACATCACGAGGACGGCGACGGCGCTTCCCGCCTTGCCGCGGCGCGTGGCGTCGTGGTAGACCCAGGCGCCGGTCCAGACCCAGAAGACCAGGAAGCCCAGGGCGACGACGGCTGGCATGAAGGAGGTCAGGCTCGAGAAGAGGTTCATAGGCGGCGCATCTTATAACGCATCAAGTGATGGTGGCTCGAGGGCGCCCCGCGCTCGGCCCGCGAAGGCGTGGCCCCTCACGCGCGCGTGCGCAGGCCGTCGGCGGCAGGCGGGCCTGGATGGCGGCGGCATTACGGTGGCATCACGGCAGGCTCACGGCGGGCTCACTCGCGCGGCGTCTGGCCGCGCAGCACGTCCAGGCGATGGGGTGTGGCCGGGGCGGCCAGGAAGTCGGGGATGGTGCGCTCGTTCCGCGGCGGGCGGCTCAGCCAGGCGGGCAGCCATTCAGTGATCCGCTCCTCGCGCACGTGCCGGAACTCGCCCGGCGTCGGCTCGTCGAGGTACTCGCGCTGCAGTACGAGGGCGAGGGGCGCCTCGGCGCCCGGCGTGTCCCGGGCGAAGGCCTCGGCGTTCTCGTGGGTCGAGAAGGCATAGTGGTAGTCGCTGCCCTCGGCGAGGTCCGGCGCGCCGCGTTCAGGATGGCACCAGACGCGGTACTCGAGCACGGCATCCCAGACATAGCCGCCGCCGGACTTGGTGGAGGCGGGGTACTCGCCGACCTTGGATTCGTCCAGCACGGCAGGGTAGGGGTAGGGCAGGGTCATCGCAGGGCTGAGGTGAAGGGCAGGGAGGGGGCTCATGCGCTGTCCGCCCGCCGTCCGCGCCGCAGCAGGTGACGCAGCGCCAAGGACCCGAGTGCGGCCAGGGCCACGGCCGTCACCCAGAACGCGGGCAGGCTGCCCGAGCTTTCGCCTGTCGGCGCCGAAGGCCCCTGGTTGCTCAGCAGGAACACCGTGCTGTTCAGCGCGGCATGCAACGCGAGGCAGGGGATCAGCGACTGCGAGCGCTCATACAGCCAGCCCAGCAGCAGCCCGAGGAAGAAGGCGAGAAAGAACTGGTAGATGTTCAGGTGGGCCGCGCCGAAGTACAGCGCCGAGGCGACGATGGCCACGCCGCGCGGATAGCGCTGCAGGAAAGCCCGCAGCAGCAGGCCGCGGAACAGCATCTCCTCGAACAGGGGCGCCAGCACGCAGGAGGCGAGCGTGGTGGCCAGCGTCGGTGCCAGCATGCTCTCGAAGGCGGCCTGCTCCCAGGCGGAAGGGGCCCACACGGACTGGAGGGCCGCAATCAGCACCTGATCCAGCCCCAGCGTGAGCGGCACCAGGGCCAGGACCGGTGGCACCAGCAGCAGGCAGGTCACGCCGACGGACGAGCGGCTGGGATGCAGCAGGTCCCGGTAGCTCATGCCGCTGAACTGCAGCAGGGCCGCCACCAGCAGCCCATCGGCCAGCAGCAGGCCCAGGGGGACGATCTGGTCCTCGGACAGGCCGAGCGACCGGCGGGCGTCGTAGAGGAACACGCCCACCAGGTACTGCAGCAGGAAGCAGGCGAGCAGCACCAGGGCGGCTTGCGGGATGGAGGGGAAGGGCGGCTTCTTCACGGGTGTCGGGAGGACGCGGAGCCTCCGTGTGCGGACAGGGTGTCGGGGTGCCGACATGGTAGCCGGCACCTAACGACGCCACGCCCCGGCTTTCCCCAGGCCGGTGCGCCTTCCCGGGGCGGATCTGCCCGCCCGCCCGCGTCAGGGCACCTGGACGCCCGTGAGTGCCTCGTCCAGCACCTCCACCCAGTGGCGGACCGGCTGCTCGGTGCCCGACTGCAGATGCTGGATGCAGCCGATGTTGCCCGACACGGTGCAGTCCGCCTGCAGGGGCGCCAGCGCGGCGAGCTTGCGGTCCCGGAGCTGGTGGGACAGCGTGGGCTGCAGCAGGGAGTAGGTGCCGGCGGAGCCGCAGCAGAGGTGGCTCTCGGTGCGGGAGACCTGGATGTCGAAGCCGAGCCGGCGCATCAGCGCCTCGACCCCGCCCTTGAGCTGCTGGCCGTGCTGCAGCGTGCAGGGCGGGTGGTAGGCCAGGCGCGGCTTCTGGCCGGTGCTCGCCTGTGCCTCGCCTTGATTCTCATTTTGCGCACGCGCCACCGCCTGCTGCAGGGCGTCCGCCTCGGCGCCGAGCAGCTCGCTGATGTCCTGGCACAAGGCGCTGATGCGGGCGGCCCGCTCGGCATAGGCCGGATCGTTCGCGAGCAGGCGGCCGTAGTCCTTGACCATCACGCCGCAGCCCGAGGCATTCATCACGAGGGCCTCGACCGGGCCGGCTCCGGTCAGGCCCTCCACCAGGGGCCACCAGGCGTCGACGTTGCGCCGCATGTCGTCCAGGCCGCCGGGCTCGTCATGCAGATGGGCACGGATGGCGCCGCAGCAGCCGGCCTCGTCGGCCACCAGGGTCTGGATGCCGATGGCATCGAGCACGCGGGCCGTGGCGGCGTTGATGTTGGGCATCAGCGAGGGCTGCACGCAGCCCAGCAGCATCAGCACCTTGCGCGGGTGGCTGCGCGTGGGCCACTGATGCGCGCGGGGTCCGGCCTTGGGCGGCAGCTTCTCGCGCAGGGTCGCGGGCACCAGCGGGAGCAGCGCCTGCCCGACCTTCGCGGCGGTGGGGAAGAGCGGCGAGGTCAACCCCTCGCGCAGCAGCCAGTGCACGGCGCGCTCGGTGCGCGGGCGCGGCACCTTGCGGTCGACGATCTCGCGGCCAATCTCCAGCAGCTGGCCGTACTGCACGCCTGAGGGGCAGGTGCTCTCGCAGTTGCGGCAGGTCAGGCAGCGGTCCAGGTGCTCCTGCGTGGCGCGGGTGGGCTCGGCGCCCTCCAGCACCTGCTTGATCAGGTAGATGCGGCCGCGCGGGCCGTCGAGCTCGTCGCCCAGCAGCTGGTAGGTGGGGCAGGTGGCGGTGCAGAAGCCGCAGTGCACGCAGCGCCGCAGGATGGCCTCGGCCGCCTCGCCGGCGGCGGTGTTCAGGAATTCGGGGGCGAGGCGGGTCTGCATGGTGGATCGTGGCGCGCGGGCGCTCAGAAATCGGGGTAGAGCCGGCCGCGGTTGAACACGCCGGCCGGGTCGAATGCGGTCTTGAGGTCGCGGTGGATGCGGGCCAGCGGCGCGCTCAGCGGGCTGAACACGCCGTCGGACTTGTCCAGCGCACGGAACAGCGTGGCGTGGCCGCCGGCCTGGGCGGCCATCTCGCGCAGCTGCGCGGCGGGCAGCGGCGTGGTGACCCAGCGCTGGGCACCGCCCCACTCGATCATCTGCTCGCCCGGAATGCGCAGGCTGGGCGCCGTCTGCGGCAGCGACAGGCGCCACAGCTTGGCGCCGCCCTGCACCGCACGGCAGGCCCCGACGAAGAACTCGTCGCTGTGGTCCCGCAGGCCGCGCCAGAAGCCGGCGGCCAGGTCCTCGGGAATCAGCTCGCCGCCCAGCTCGCGCCGCGCGGCCGCCACGGCGCGTTCGGCACCGGCGAGCTCCAGCACCAGCGCGTCGTCCCAGGCCGCGCTGGCGCGCAGGGGCAGGGGCTTGCCGGACCAGCGGTTCATCTGCTGCAGGGCCTCGGCCTCGGGCATGTCGAAGCGCAGCGTGCAGCGGGCCACGGGCAGGGGCAGCACCTTCAGCGAGACCTCGACGATCACGCCCAGCACGCCCAGGCCGCCACACATCAGGCGAGGGAGGTCGTAGCCGGCGACGTTCTTCATGACCGTGCCGCCGAAGCTGAGCAGCTCGCCACGGCCGTTGATCATCGTGAGGCCCAGCACGTGGTCACGCAGCGAGCCCTGCGTGGCGCGCGAGGGGCCGGACAGCCCCGCCGCGACCATGCCGCCGACGGTGCCGCGGCCCTCGAAGCGCGGCGGCTCGAAGGCCAGGTGCTGGCCCTGTGCCGCGAGCAGCGCTTCCAGCTCGGCCAGCGGCGTCGCGGCCTTGGCCGTGACCACCAGCTCGCTCGGCTCGTAGGCGCTGACGCCGGCGAGGCCGGGCAGTTCCATCAGGTCCAGCAGCTCGCCCCGGGGCTCGCCGCCGTAGAACTGCTTGCTGCCCTGGCCCTGGATACGCAAGACCTGACCCCGGGCCGTGGCCTCGCGGATGCGGGCCTGCAGCAGGCCCAGGTCGTCCGGTGCAATGCGGGGGGCGGGCGTGGCTTGTGCGCTCATTCAGAACCTCGGCAGATCAGGGAAGGCCAGCAGGCCCTTACGGACGTGCATCTTGCCGTATTCCGCGCAGCGGGCGTGGCTGGGGATCAGCTTGCCGGGGTTGAGCAGCCCCTGCGGATCGAAGGCGGCCTTGAACGCGCGCATCTGCTCCAGCTCCTCGGGGCTGAACTGCACGCACATCGACGCCAGCTTCTCGATGCCCACGCCGTGCTCGCCGGTGATCGTGCCGCCCAGCGCCACGCTCGCCTCGAGGATCTCGGCGCCGAAGCGCTCGCAGCGGTCCAGCTGGTCCGGGTCGTTGGCGTCGAAGAGGATCAGCGGATGCAGATTGCCGTCGCCCGCGTGGAAGACGTTGGCGCAGCGCAGGCCGTACTTCTTCTCCATCTCGGCGATGGCCAGCAGGATGTCGGCCAGGCGCTTGCGCGGGATGGTCGAGTCCATGCACATGTAGTCGGGGCTCAGGCGGCCGGAGGCGGGGAAGGCGTTCTTGCGGCCGCTCCAGAAGCGCAGGCGCTGGGCCTCGTCGGCGCTGACGGAGATCTGCGTGGCGCCGCTGTCGCGCAGCACGGCGCTCATGCGCTCGATCTCCTCCTCGACCTCGTCCGGCGTGCCGTCGCTCTCGCACAGCAGGATGGCCTCGGCGCTGAGGTCGTAGCCGGCGTGGACGAAGTCCTCCACGGCGGCGGTCATGGGCTTGTCCATCATCTCCAGACCGGCGGGGATGATGCCGGCGGCGATGAGGTCGGCCACGGCCTGCCCGGCCTTGCGGACGTCGTCGAAGCTGGCCATGATGCAGCGCGCCAGGATGGGGCGCGGCAGCAGGCGCACCGTCACCTCGGTCACCACGGCCAGCATGCCCTCGCTGCCGACCACGGTGGCGAGCAGGTCGAGACCTGGCACGTCCAGCGCCTCGGAGCCGAACACGACCTCTTCGCCGCGCACGGTGTAGCCCTTCACGCGCAGCACGTTGTGCAGCGTCAGGCCGTACTTCAGGCAGTGCACGCCGCCGGAGTTCTCGGCGATGTTGCCGCCGATGGTGCAGGCGATCTGGCTGCTGGGGTCCGGCGCGTAGTAGAGGCCCAGCGGCGCGGCGGCCTCGGAGATGGCCAGGTTGCGCACGCCGCACTGCACGCGGGCGGTGCGGGCGAGCGGGTCGATGTCGAGGATCTGGTTGAGCCGTGCGAGCGAGAGCACGAGGCCGTCGGGATGCGGCAGCGCGCCGCCCGAGAGGCCGGTGCCGGCGCCGCGCGCGACCACGGGCACCTCCAGCTCGAGGCAGCAGCGCAGCACGGCGGCGACCTGCGCCTCCGTCTCGGGCAGGGCCACGGCCAGCGGGCGGGCGCGGTAGGCGGAGAGGCCGTCGCACTCGTAGGGCGTGGTCTCCTCGGCCTGCCACAGCAGGGCATGGGCCGGCAGCAGGCCGCGCAGGGCCTGCACCAGGCGGTGCTGGCGCTGGGCGCGCTCGGCCGGGGTGAGCGAGGCGGCGTCGGTGAGGTTCATGACAGGGGCATCAAGGCAGAGGGCGGGCTCAGTGCTTCACTGTAGCCCGCCCGGATGGCCGCAGGCCGGAGGATCAGCGGACGAGCCAGGTGAACGGCGGCACGTAGGCCTGCAGCGTCACGAAGATGCCCACCAGGCAGGCGAGGGCGATGCTGTGGAAGAAGACGTAGCGCAGGATGTCGCCTTCGCGGTTGAACCAGCGGGTGGCGGTCGAGGCCACGACGATGGACTGCGCATCGATCATCTTGCCCATCACGCCGCCCGAGCTGTTGGCCGCGCCCATCAGGTTGGGGTTGAGGCCCAGCTGCTCGGCGGCCACCTTCTGCATGCCGCCGAAGAGGACGTTGGAGGCGGTGTCCGAGCCCGTCAGCGCCACGCCCAGCCAGCCCATCAGGGTGCCGAAGAAGGGGTAGAGCACGCCGGTGCCGGCGAAGGCCAGGCCCAGGGTGGTGTCCAGGCCGCTGTAGCGCGTCAGCGTGCCCAGGGCCAGCATCAGCACGATGGTCAGCAGCGAGGTGCGCACCAGCCACACCGTCTTGAAGAAGGTGCGGACCAGGGCCGGCAGGCCGTAGCCCATCAGCAGGCCGCCCACGACGGCGGACAGCAGGATGCCGGTGCCGGTGGAGGACAGCAGGTTGAAGACGTACTCGGCGGCCTCGTTGTGCGGGGTGGGCACGACGGGCGCGACCTTCTGCACCAGCTTGTGCAGGCCCTCGATGGCGAACTTGGGCGCGAAGATGCCGTTCAGCCAGGTCTTGGTGGCCGGCAGGCCCCAGGCGAACACGAAGACGGTCAGGATCACCCAGGGCGTCCAGGCCTTGATGACGGCGCTGCGCGGGTGCTGCTGCGGCTTCTGCGGGGGCAGCGCGACGCCGCCGTCCTTCTCATGGCCCTTCAGCGAGACCGAGGTCCACACCTTCTTGGGCTGCCAGACGCGCAGGAAGCCGACCAGGCAGGTCATCGACACCATCGCGGCGATCACGTCCACCAGCTCGGGGCCGATGAAGTTGCTCACCAGGTACTGCGGGATCGCGAAGGACAGGCCGGTCACCAGGATGGCGGGCCAGATCTCCATCATGGCCTTGCGGCCGGCGAAGGCCCAGATCAGCCAGAAGGGCACCAGCAGCGAGAAGAAGGGCAGCTGGCGGCCGATCATGCCGGAGACGGCCATCAGGTCGTAGCCGTGCACCTTGGCCAGCGTGATCACCGGCGTGCCGAGCGCGCCGTAGGCCACCGGCGCCGTGTTGGCGATCAGCGAGAGGCCCGAGGCGGCCAGCGGCGAGAAGCCCAGGCCGATCAGGATGGCGGCCGTCACGGCCACCGGCGTGCCGAAGCCGGCCGCGCCCTCGAAGAAGGCGCCGAAGGCGAAGGCGATCAGCAGCAGCTGCAGCCGGCGGTCCTGCGTGATGCCGGCGATGGAGTCCTGCAGCACCTTGAAGCTGCCGTTCTGCTCCGTCAGCTGGTGCAGGAAGATGATGTTCAGCACGATCCAGCCGATGGGCAGCAGGCCGGTGAGCCCGCCCAGCAGCGCGGCCCGCGTGGCCATGCCGGCGGGCATGCCGAACGCGACGATGGCGATCAGCATCGCGCTGGCGAGGCCGGCGGCGGCGGCCACGTGGGCCTTGAGGTGGAACACGCCGAGGCCCAGCAGCATGACGACCACCGGGATGGCGGCCACCAGCGTGCTGAGCAGCATGTTGTCAAAGGGGTTGTAGACCTGTTGCCAGACCATGGTTGTCTCCAGTCGCTCTTGGGGTGGGCCCTTGGGAATGAGCCGCTGGGAAGCGATGGTGCGGGGGACGGGTCAGGCGCGGCGTGAATCCTCGCGAGCGGCGCCTTGAGGAATTTTCAGGAAGCGGGTGGACACAGGGTAGATCCGGAGGCGCTGCCGCCCCTCGCGTCAAGCTGCTGTCAGCGTTCGTTGGCTCAGCCGCGCAGCGACTCGATGAGACGGGCCGCCTGCCGCCCCCGCCACGCCACCTGCAGAAGGTGCACCGCGCTCAGGACGCAGAAGGCCAGGAGCGTCGCACTCAGGATGCGGGTCCCCGGCCGTTCGGCGCTCGCGTACGCGGCCCACCCGATGGCGGTGAGGACGCCGCCGTTGAAGACGCCGCCGAGACGCGGCACCTGGGGCAGCGCCTGCTCGCCCGTGCTGTGGTTGTGCCAGCCCGCGAGCGTCTGCCAGTTGCCGGCTTCCCGCAGGACGAAGCTGACGCGGTCGCCGGCCTTCAGCGACGGCATGCCGGGCACATTGACGCCGTACATCGTTCGTCCCTGCGCCTCGAACGAGAAGTCCGACGTCAGCTGCCGGCCGCCGGCCAGCGAGGGGCGCTGCACGTCGAAGACGCGCTCCAGGGTCAGGGTCTCGATGTGCAGCATCGCTCAGTCTTCCGCGTGCAGACGCCGAAGCCACACGGCCGTCCCGCCCAGTACGCCCAACCCCGCGAGCAGCAGGTGCAGCTCCGGCAGGGGCATCCAGAGATAGAGGCCGTTGGCCTCGCTGAAGGGTGCCAGGGGCCGGACGTCGGCATGCATGACGCTGTCCAGCATCACGTGGCTCCAGGCGCCAAGCAGCCCGCCGAACACGAGCGAGCGTCGGTGGACCGCGGGCAGCGGCTGCCCCAGCCGCCACCGCCGCCACCGCAGGCACAGCGCGGCCGTGGCAAGGCCGGCCAGCGTGGCGCCGATGCAGGTGTGGAAGAAAGCATGGACATGGGCGTGCCCCTGCAGGAGGTTCCAGATGGACTCCACGTCGATCAGCACGTTGGCGGCGCAAAAGGCCAGGAAGCTGACGTGGCGGGGCGCGGCACCGTGCAGGGCGGCGCCCAGCCCGAAGTGAAAAGGCGTGACGGGCATGGCGAAAGGCTAGCCCAGCGCCTTGAACAGCCAGTCCCCGAACGCCGCGCACTCCCAGCGCTCCATCGCGCCCGGTTTCCAGCACAGGTAGTGGTGGAAGGGCGAGGGCACCGTGCGGGGCGAGAGGCGCAGCAGGCGGCCGCTGTCGAGCCAGGTGAGGCCCAGCTTCATGCGCATCAGGGCCACGCCAAAACCGGCCGCCGCGGCGTCCAGCACCAGGCCGACGTCGTTGAACTGCGCGCCGGTGCGGGGCTCGTCCAGATGGACGCCGTGGGCCTCGAACCAGGTGCTCCAGGGGTCCAGCGGGCTGCGGATCAGGCGGGCGCGGCGGATGTCCTCGGCGCTGTCGAAGCCGTCGAAGGGGCCGAACTCGTTCAGGTACTCGGGGCTGCAGACGGGCGTGAGCTCGTCGCTGAGGATGCGGCGGTACTCGAGGCCGGGGTAGTCGCCGGTGCCGTAGCGGATCTCGAGGTCGGCGTCCTCGGACTTGGTGTTGGTGAGGGGGATGGCCACCTGCATCACCAGCTCGATCTCGGGGTAGGCGTGGCGGAACAGGGCCAGGCGGGGCAGCAGGATCTGGCGCGAGAAGGTGGGCGTCACCGCCAGGCGCAGCCGCGCGGACTGCAGCCCGGCGCCGTCCGGCTTGGGAATCTGCTGCAGGGCCTTGAGCCCCTGTCGCACCGAGGGCAGGTAGCGCTGGCCCTCGTCGGACGGCGTGAAGTCACGGGTGAAGAGCTTGAAGCCCAGCTGCGTCTCGAGCTGGCGGATGCGGTGGCTCACGGCGCTGGGCGTGACGCTCAGCTCCTCGGACGCCAGGCTCACGCTGCGCAGGCGTGCGACGGCCTCGAAGGCCAGCAGGCACTGGATGGGCGGGATGCGGGAGGCGGCCACGGGGCGCGAGCGTCGGCCGGTCTCTCAGCGCGTGCTGCGCTTGCGGGCGGGCGCCGTCTTGCGGCTGGCGGCCTTGAGGGCCGGCTTGACGGCCGCGTTGGCGGCGGCCCCGGCGGCGGCACCCGCGGCCGCCCCGGCCGCTGCCGCGGCGCTCTTGGCCACGTTGAGCGGCATGGCCGCGGCCTTCTTGATCGTCTCGCCCGCGGCGTCGAAGCTCTGCTTGACCATGGCGCCGGCCAGGTTCTTGGCGGCGTCGGTGGCGCCGTCCTTCATGGCCTGCGTCGCGAGCTGGGTGAACTGGGTGCTCAGGGCGGACCACCACTGCATCGGGTCCACCGCGCCCAGCGCGGGGGCGGCCGGCGCCTCGGCAGCCGGGGCGGGGGCCTTGCGCGCCTTGGCGGCCTTCGGGGCGGCGGCCGGCATGCCGGGCATCGGGGGCATCTCGGGCAGGCGGTACTCGGGCATCGGCGGCACCTTGAGCGTCTCGCCCAGCTCGGCGAGCGGCACGTTCATGGACTTCAGCGTGGACAGCGTCATGCGCTGCACTTCCAGCGCCTGGATGGTGGCGCCCAGCATGCGGGCGTTCTGCTCCAGCCAGAACTGCACCGTGCGCAGCTCCTCGATGCGCTTGGAGAGCTCCTCCGGGTTCAGCGTGGGCGCGACCCACTGGCCGATGCCGGGCAGGGCGGCGCCGGCGTTCTTGACCAGGCCCTGCAGGAACTCGAATCCGGGCACGAACTTGCTGAAGCTGCTGCTGTCTGCCATGGGGCCTCCTGGGATGATGGCGCGATGGTAGCGCCAAGGGCCGGGTGGGCGCGGATCAGCGCGGCTCCGGCCAGCGCTGCGTGACGGTGAAACCCCGCGCGCGCAAGGCCTTGAGCAGGCTCGCATCACCCGTCATGTGCAGCGCGCCGACCGCCACCAGCAGGCGCCGGCCCTGGGCGTGGAGCTTCACGATGCCGTCGGCCATGCCGGGATTGCGATCGTCCAGCGTGCGCTTGAGCGCCGCACGGTCGGCGGCGGTCTTCACGCAGTCGCACCAGGTCTCGTAGCGTTCCAGCGTGTTCAGGTCCCCCGCGGCCCAGGCCTCGGCGAGGCGGCGGGTCTGCTGGCGCAGCTGGGTCGATTCAAGCTGCCGCAGGCCCTCGCGGATCTCCTCCAGCGCCGCCTTGCGGTCCGCGGGGATCAGCGCCTGCAGCTGCAGCTGCGGCGTCTCCAGCCCGGCCAGGCGCAGGCCCAGGCGCTGCGACTGGATGATCAGCGCCAGCTCCTGGCCGTACTCGACGCTCATGCCGTCACGCCGGGCGCTCTGGGCCACGAGCTGGCCCAGCTGCATCAGCGGGTGCAGCGCGGCCAGGGGGGCGAGGTCCGTGCATTCGCGCCGGGCCACGGCCTGCAGGCGCGTCTGCAGGTCCGCGGGCAGATTCAGGGCGGGACGGCCGGGCACCGGACCCGCCAGCGCCTGCATCACCTGCGGATCGGACAGGTCGAGCTCCAGCGCCACGGTGTCGCTGGCGGCCAGGGCGGCCTGCAGGCGCATGCCGGGCACCAGCCAGTCCGGCCGGCCGATATGGATGCTCGCGTAGAGCCAGGCCGTGCGACCGTCCTTTTCCAGCTGCCACAGCAGGCCACGGTCCGGCGCCTGGGCGGGGGGCTGGCTCAAGAGGGCGGGATTGGGCGCGGGCAGCGTGGGCGGGCAGTTCTGCGCGCGCGTCAGGCCTGGGGCGCCGCCCAGCAGCAGGGCCAGCGCGGCGCAGCCCAGGCGCCGCCAGTGTCGAAGAAGGGTCATGGAAGCTCCACAGTGAATTCGCCGTCATGTTGACTGAACTTGAGCCGGCTGAGGACGTCCATGCCCAGCAGCGGGGCGTCCAGCGACGGGAGCACCGCCACGCGCAGGCGCTCGGCATGCAGGCCGCCTTCGAGGCGCAGGTCCACCTCGGCGGCATAGCCGTCCACCACGCCGCCGGCCGTGCTGCTGCGCAGACGTTCGAGGGGGCGCAGGCCGAGCTGCTCGGCCAAGGCCCGGGGCAGGGCGGTGGTGGTGGCGCCGGTGTCCACGAGGAACACCGTGGTCTGCCCGGCGAGGCGGCCCGGCCAGTGGAAATGGCCATCCGGCCCGCGCTGCAGGCGCAGCTCGCGTTCATTGAGCGTGAAGCGCGGCCGTTCGCGCTGGTGCTGCCAGGCCAGCACGGCCAGGAAGACCCCGGTGAGGATCAGCAACCAGACCGTCAGCAGCTTGAAAGTGGAGGGCAGTTCCTTGCTCATGCCCGCACGATGCCACAGCTTTGTGGGACAGGCGGGCGTCGCATGCGCGCAAGTCGGCCCCTGCGGACGCTCGCCACCACCGGGCGGCTTGGCTATCCTGACCCTCCAATGCAACAAGACGTTGCTTGGCTGTGTCACTCGGTGTCCAGAACTCTCAGGAGATTCAGGAATGATGACTTCCGATGCCGACTCTCTGGCGACCCAGGCGCTGCAACGGGCGATCCGGGTGCACGACCTGTCCCAGGCGCGTGCCTTCTACGGCGGACTGCTGGGCTGCCCGGAGGCTCCCCTGGAGATCCGCGAGGCCCGGGGCCTGTCCTTCGATTTCTTTGGTGCCCGTCTGGCCGTGCAGCTGGCGGAGGTGTCGTCCGACGCCACCCCGGAGGCCGCGCTGGACGTCTGCCTGAGCCTGCCGCAGTGGCGCAATCTGGCGCAGCGGCTGATGGCGTCCGGGCTGCGCTTCGAGGTGCCGCCCCACTGCCAGCATGAGGGTCATGCCGACGAGCACTGGACCATGTTCATCCGGGACCCGAGCGGGAATGCGCTGGCGATCAGCGCCCGCGAACCGGTGACGCCCCGCTGGCATTGAGCGGGGCACGCGCGCTCAGAAGCGGCGGCGCGGTGCCGGCGCGGCGCCGGTGCGGGGCTCGAGGTGGCGGAAGGTGATGCGGCCCTTGTTGAGGTCGTAGGGCGACAGTTCCAGCGAGACGTTGTCACCCGCCAGGATGCGGATGTTGTGGCGGCGCATCTTGCCGCCCGTGTAGGCGATCAGGGTGTGGCCGTTGTCCAGCGTCACGCGGAAACGGGAATCCGGCAGCACTTCGTCGACCTTGCCGCGCATTTCGATGAGTTCTTCTTTTGCCATGGGTTTGTCCTTTGATGAACCTGAATCTTGGGGAACGGTCGGGCGCCGGCCGTGCCGACGTCGTCCGACCGCCGCTTGCCAGCAGGATCCGGGTCGCCAGGGCGCTGCGGGGAGCGCCGGCGTCACCGGGTGCGAGGGCTGGCCGCGCGGGTGATTGCGAAATCACCGGCTCGGCAGGGCCGACGGTGGCGTCGCGGGGTGTGCAGATCAGGACTCCGTCGGGTGCCACCCGTGACGGCGGACGGCCGGAATCGATGAGCCAGACGAGCTTGCCTGGGGCCGCAGGCGTCCTGGAAGCGGGACGAAGCCTGGTCGTGGCTGCGGCAAGGCGGGAGGCCTGCGTGCAGACGCACAGCATGCTGCGGAGGAAAGCGAGACGGCAGCAATCCCGGGAGTTTACCAGCTGAGGCCCGGCAACGCCCGGGAATGGATCACGCCGCAGCCTCAGGCGGAGGCGCCCGAGCGCGCGAGCGCCTGTTCGCGCCGCGCCAGGTACAGCGGCAGGGCGATGGCCAGGCCCGTGCAGAGGCACAGGAGCACGTACAGCCCGGGGCGCGGCACGCCGCTGCGCCGTGCATCCGTCACGGCGAACACCGCGAAGGCCAGGGCGGCGACGAGGAGGTCCACGGTGAAGGCGGTCGTGAGCGGGTTCGCGAAGGCCGTGCCGAAGAACGCCGCCGGCGCGAGGCTGCCGCCCTGCAGCAGGTACTGGATGTTGAAGGGCCAGGTGGCCACGAGGCCCAGGAATGCGATGCCGTCATAGACGCCGGCCAGGCGCGGGTAGGCGGCGGCGGGGCGGGCGAGGGTGTCGGCGGGCGGAGGCGTCATGGCGTGGCGCTGACCTGTGAAGTTAATGCGGCGAGTCTAGCGCATCGATCCGCCCCGGGCGGGCCGGGCGGCGGGCCCGCGGGCGTCCCGCGACCTCAGCCCGACGCGCCCCCCGCCGGCGGCTCGGCGCCGATCTCGCCCTTGAGACGCCAGGCCAGCCCGGCCAGGCCCAGCACGCTGACGCCCAGCACCGCCCACAGCGTCCAGCGCTGGCGCGTGGCCGGGTCCTGCCAGGCGGGCGGCGGCGGCGGGGCGGCCTGCGTCTGAGGCGCGCCCAGCGGGGCCAGGGGCAGCTGGTACTCGCTGCCGGGCTGGTAGTCCGGGATGAGCGTCGGCAGAGCGAGCCGCCCGCGCGGGGCGGCGGCGCCCGGCGTGCCGAGGCTGAGCCGCACGCCGGCCAGCGCGGCCGGATCGGCCGGCAGCAGGGTGACCAGCTGAGGCGGGCGCCAGTGCCACTGCAGGCGCAGCGGGCCGCCGGCGAGCTCGGCGGGCACCGGCCCTTCCGCGACGAGCCGCCACTGCCGGGCCGAGGTCGCCTGGATGGGCTCGGCGGGCGACTGCGCCTCCACGCCCTGGCGCTGCATGCGCCAGGCCACGAGGCGCTGCACCCCCTGCCAGGGCTGACCGTCCTGCTGCCGCTGCTCCAGGCGCAAGCTCAGCAGCTGGTTCAGCGCGGGCAGCTGAAGCTGCAGGGCCTCCGGGCGCAGGGCCACGGGCAGGTCCAGCCGCCAGCGCGGGGACTCGCCCTCGCGCGGTGGCTCGGCCGCCCAGGCCAGCGTCTCGACCTGCAGGGGCGGGTGCTGGCGACCCTCCACGCTCAGCCGTGCGGTCTTGAGCGCGATCGGCTGGTCGAAGCGCAGGCGCAGGTAGCGCGGCAGCGGCTGCTCCGGCGGCCAGGGGATGTGCTTGAGCTGGAGCGCCGGGCCGCCCGTGCCGGCCGGGAGATCGAGCAGTTGGGCCCGATGCAGGGGGCGCCAGACGTGGAGGTCGTCGCTGCCCTCCAGCGCCACGCTGAGCGCCTGCCCGGCGGGCGTCGGGGTCCAGTCGAGCTGGAGATCGATGCCGCGCTCGGTGCTGCCGCGCAGGGTGGCGAGGTCGAGCAGCCAGCGGCCATGGCCGGGTCCGCGCTGCGGGGCGCCGCCCGGCAGATAGTGGGTCTCCAGGCGACGCACGCTGCCGTTCGCGTCCAGCTCCAGGGTCAGCGAGCCGGGGTCGTCGCGCGGCGGGGGGCTCGTGTCCTCCGGCCAGGCCCACAGCGGCACGGCCAGCTCACGCCGGGACTGGGCGGGCGGCGGCGCGCCGGCCCAGGCACTCGGCAAGACCTGACCCCGGGCGTCCAGCACCTGGGCGGTGTCGAGCGGCACCGCGGGGCTCGCCTGCAGCAGCGCCCAGGGCAGCGCCAGGCGTTGCAGGCCGCCGCCGGGCTGCGCCTGCACCGGGGCCCACACCGTGACGGCGGGCGGCGTCGCGGGCGGTGAGGTGGCGAGGGCCGTGCCGGTCGAGCCCGCCAGCGTGCCGGCCAGGAGGGCGAGGCCGAGTTCGCGTCGGTTCAGCGTCATGTGGGGGCCTTTGCGGACGGGCTGCCGGCGGCGGGCGGCAGCGGCGCGACGTAGCCGATGACCAGCATCAGCACGCCGACCACGAGGAAGCTGGCGATGCGCATGAGGCTGTTCAGCATCGAGAGGTCCAGCAGGAAGAGCTTGGCCACGACGACGCCCAGCAGGCCGGCGCCGAGCATCCACACGCCCCGCGCCAGGTGTGCCGGCGCGCGGCGGGTGGCCCAGCCCATGGTCAGCAGCGCGGTCAGCGTCCACAGCACGCTCAGGCTGGTGTGGACGAGGCTGTTGCCCAGCGCGCCGTCGACCCACAGCGGGGTGCCGGCCGCCTGATGAAGGGTGCGCACGAGCAGGCTGTTGAGCCAGAAGAAGGCCAGCCCGGCGGCGGCGCGGCGCCAGGCCGGACCGAGGGATCCGCCCGGCTCGCTGCGGCTCAGGCGCAGGGCATACAGCAGCACGAGGCCGTGGGCCAGGTCCAGCGGATTGAGCAGCGGCAGCGAGGGCAGCGGGTCCATGCGGCCGTTGCCCAGCAGATTGGCGCCGAGGCTCCACAGCATCAGCACCGCCAGCCAGGGGCGCAGCACGGCGGCGCGCAGCCGCTCGGCGTGCGCGCTCAGCGGCCAGCGCGCCGACAGACGCGGGCCGAGCATGGCCAGCGTCAGCAGCGTGGGCAGCACGATCAGCGCGGCAGGCGTCCAGGCCTCGTGGCGGCCGATGTGGGCGATGGCGAGGGCATAGGGCAGCGCCGCCAGATGCAGCAGCAGATGCCAGGCGCCGAGGATCAGCAGGAGCTGGGCGGGCCGTGGCGTCGGCACCGCGTCGGCGTCCCGGTCCTGGCGGCGCAGCAGGACGCCGGCGGCGATCAGGCACAGCAGGCCGGTGTCGAGGCCGCCCTGGCCCAGCAGCAGGTGATCGACGGTGAGATCCACCCGCAGCAGCGCCATCAGCACGCCGGCCGCGCCGAGCAGCAGGCTGAGGCCGGCGAACAGCTGCGAGGCGAGCGCCAGGGCCGGCCAGCGCAGCCGGCGCCGCAGGCTTTCGCCGGCCAGCGCCAGGATCGCACTCCAGCCGGCCGCCAGCAGCGGCTCGGTGTAGCGGGTCTGGTCCCATTGCCGCAGCTCCTCGATGCCGGGCAGCCACAGCTGCGCCAGCGCGGCGCCCAGCAGCAGCCAGGACACCACCGGCTCCGCGAAGGTCCGGCCGATGCCCTCGTCACGAGGCTGGCGCTGCAGCTGATGGCTGCTGAACAGCAGCGCCAGCACCAGCGTCGAGAGGCCCAGCCAGGCGGTGTTGAGGAAGAGCCAGCCGCCCGGGTCCGCGGGCGCGCCGTGGGATTGACGGCCCCAGTACGCCAGGCAGGCCAGCACCTGCAGCAGCAGGCCCATCACGGCGGCCCAGGTCCGCTGCTGGCGCAGCGCGATCCACAGCATGCCGGCGCCCTGCACGGCCCAGGCGGCGCTGGTCCAGCGGGCGTCCAGCGCCAGCGGCGTCACCAGCGCGAAGAAGATCAGCCCCATCGCCAGCATGCTTTCCACCAGCAGCAGCACGCGGCTGCCGGCGCGGCGCAGCAGCGCACGGCCCAGCACCAGGTAGATCCCCGACATCACCGCCGCGCTGAAGGCCAGCGCCAGCGGCTGGTGCTGCAGCAGGGCGGCCTGCAGCCCGAAGGCGGCGATCGGCGTGCCGAAGAACAGGCCGCCGTCGACCACCGGCAGGCGCTGCTCCGGCGTGCTGCGCTCGATCAGGTGCAGCGTGTACTGCACGCCGATGTAGAGGTAGAGCAGGAAGTGCGCGACGAGGAAGGGCTCCGTGCTGGCGAAGAGCTCAGGCCGGTAGGCCTTGAAGCCCCAGGCCGAGCCGATGCCCAGCGTGAAGAGGAAGCCCTCCAGGTGCAGCAGCTTCCAGGGCTTGCGCCGCGCGATGGCCGCGATGCTGAGGTTCAGCAGCAGGTAGTAGCTCAGCAGGGCCACGTGGCTGCCCTGGCCCGTCGACACAAGCACGGGCGCGAGGAAGGCGCCGCCGAAGCCCAGCGCGGCCAGCGGCAGGGCGTCCTGCTTGAGCGCCAGGGCGGTGATCGCCGCGCACAGCAGGGCCATCAGGCCGAAGCTCAGGCCCGAGGGCATCAGCCCGTACAGGCGGAAGGCCGCGAACAGCGTCATGTAGGCGATGCCCACGCCCGCGCCCTGCAGGCTCAGGCCGTAGCCGCGCCGCTGGGGCGTGAGGCGCAGGCCCACGGCGGTCAGGGCGAGGCCGCCCAGCGCGCTGCCCGCGAGGCGCCAGGCCAGCGGGATCACGGCATGCTCGGCGGCGTAGCGCAGCAGCAGGCCCACGCCCACCAGGAGCACCAGCACGCCGACGCGCACGATGGTGTTGCCGCCGCGGAACCAGGCCAGCACGCTGGCGCCGAGGCTGCTGACGACGTCGAGGCTGCGCTCGTCGGGCTCGAGCGCCGGGTCCGGAGCGGTCGGCCGCACCGGCGGGGTCGAGAGCCGCTCGATGGGCGCCGGGGCCTGGTAGACCGGGGCCATCGGGACGGGGGGCGGCGGGACCGGTGTCGCGGGCGCAAGGGGCGCGACAGGTGTGACCGGTGCGACAGGTGCGACAGGTGCCAGGGCCGGTGCGAGCGCCACGGGGGCCTGCGCAGAGGCCGTCACGGCGTCGGCCGGGGCTTCCTTCGTGACGGGTGCGCGGCCCAGCGCCGACAGCTGCTGCTGCATGGCGCTCACCTGCGCCTGCAGGTCGCTCACGCGGCGGTGGAGGTGGAAGGCGATGCCGCCCATCACGGCGCCCAGGGCGACGAAGCCGCCCTCACGCCATCCGAACCAGTCCCCCAGGATCCAGGCCACGAACAGGCCCAGCACAGGTCCCAGCACACGCATGCCACCCTCCTTGCTCGCTAGAGCGCTTGCGCCGCCGTTCAAGCGCGGCGACTCGGGCGCATTGTGTCAGGGCGGCGGGCCGGTGTTCAGGGGGCGGACGTGGGGGTGGGCGTGTCAGCCGGATGGTCGGCCGATGCGGGGCGCCAGGGGCAGGGGAGCAGGCCGTCGCCATAGGTGCGCAGCACCTGCGCGACCTGCACCTGGTAGCCCTTGAGCCAGCGCGCCTGCTGCCGCTTGGCCTCCAGGTGATCCGGGTGCTGCATCAGGGCCTGCAGCGCCTCGAGGCTCTCCCAGTAGTAGACGTTGCAGATCTGGCCCCGCGCGGCGTCCTCCCAGCTCTCCTCGCCCAGATAGCCCGGCAGGGCCCGCGCGGCGGCGGCGATCGTGGCGTCCAGGGCGTGGAACTCGGCGTCCCAGTCGCCCTTGGCGAAGGTGAAGGTGGCGGTGTACATGGTGCGATAGCCAGAGAGAGCAGCAAGGGGCGGGCCGTGCGGGATGACCGTCAGCACGGGCGGCGAGGCCGGGGCCGTGAGTATGCTGGTCTTCCCGCCCGTCCGGAGCCGTTCATGCCTCCCAAACCGCTGTCCTGTGCGCTCCCCGCGCTGCTGCTGGCCGCCAGCCTTCTCACGGCCTGCGCCAGCCGGCCTGCAGCGTCGGTCGTGCCGGCCGCGCCGGTGCCGGAGCTGCAGGCGCTGGCCCGGCGCTACGTCGAGGCCCAGTTCGCCTTCGATCCGGCCACGCTGGCCCAGGTGACGGCGCCGCAGTTCGTGGAGGTGTCGCCCAAGGGCGAGGTGGACGAGCGCGAGGCGGTGCTCGGCTTCTATGCGGCCGAGCGCAAGACCGCCGCGCCGCCCCACCAGGTGCTGGACCAGGCGGTGCGCCTCACCGGCAGCACGGCCGTCATCACGCAGACGCTGGAGATGGGCAGCGGCCCCCGCCGCATGCGCATGACCCAGGCGCTGACGGCGGCCTGGGCGGACGGGCGATGGTGGCTGACCTCCTCGCAGACGACGCCGGTGCCGCCGTCGCGGATGCCCTGAGGCGAGCGCGGCGCGGGCCTCGCGCCCTCACAGCCCGGCGGCGCCCCACCACAGCAGCCCCGCGATGGCCAGGAAGGCCAGCCAGGACAGGTGCCGGCCCCGCGTGAAGACCAGCGGGAACAGCGCCGACCCCGCAGCGATGCCCGCCAGCACCTGCAGCACCGTGCGGCCCTCCAGCGGCCCCTGCGCCGCCAGCATCACGAGTGCGGCCAGGCCCCACCACACCACCGTCAGCAGGTGCCAGACGAAGCGCAGCGTGCCGGTCGTGAAGGCCGTGCTGCCGAGCACGGCGGGAAGCTTGTCGCGCTTGAAGAGGCGGCGCAGCAGGTAGCGCTCCCCGAGCCAGGAATGGGCCAGGCCGGTGAGGAAGATCAGCAGGGCGGCCAGGGTCAGCAGCATGGGCCTGAGCCTACGCCAGCGGCGGGCCCGCGGGGGCGGGCCGTGCGGCCCGGTGTGCGAGGGCCGGGCCTGCGTTCAGCGCGGGTCGAAGGACGACCGCGTGGCGCTTCAGTGCCGGAAGCCGATGCTCCGCTGCTGCCGCACCTCGGGCTTGACCCGGTGCTCGGCCTCCAGCTGCTCGAGGAATTCCTCGGCGCCGGGGGACTCGCCCAGGATCTCGCCTTGCTGGCGCACGGCGGCGAAGTCCCCGGCGGTGAGGCAGTCCAGGCGGGCCAGCCGCTCGCGCTGCTCGGCGGTGGGGGCGGCGCCGGCCTCGCGTTCAAACATCAGCCAGCGCTGCTCGGCCCGCAGCGGCTTGAAGCGGATCTTGAACGCGAAGCGCCGCAGCGCGGCCTCGTCCAGGTCCTCGAAGAGATTGGTCGTGCAGATGAAGATGCCCGGGAAGCGCTCCATGCCGGCCAGCATCTCGTTGACCTCGCTGACCTCGTACTGGCGCTCGGCCATGCGGCGGCTGCGCAGGAAGCTGTCGGCCTCGTCGAGCAGCAGCACGGCGCCCTCCTGCGCGGCGGACTCGAACATGCGGGCCATGTTCTGCTCGGTCTCGCCGACGAATTTGCTGGCGAGGTCGCTGGCCTGGCGCACCATCAGCGGGCGGCCCAGCTGCTCGGCGATGTGCTCGGCGAGCGCCGTCTTGCCGGTGCCGGGCGGACCGTAGAAGCACAGATTGCCATGCCCCCGCTTGCGCAGGGCCTGGACGATGCGCGCGACGTCGTAGCGGGACTCGCAGTTCAGCAGGTCCAGCTCGTACTGGGTCACGCGGCGGCGTTCCTCGCGCTCCTGGGACTGGTGGCCCAGCGCGCGGTCGGCGTTGAGCAGCTGGCGGTCGATCAGGCGCTCGTAGTTCGCCGCGTCCGGCTGCTCGCAGGTCAGCTGCGCGAAGCGCACGGCGGTGCGGATCTGGGCCGGCGTGAGCCCGCGCCGGGCGGCCAGCCGTTCGCGGAATTCGGCCGTCACCGGCACGTCCGCCAGCGCGCGCTGCACGAGGCTCAGCCGGGCGCCGGGCGGCGGCGACTTCAGCTCCAGGTGGTACTGGAAGCGACGGCGGAAGGCGGGGTCGATCTGCTCGATGCGGTTGGTGACCCAGATCACCGGCACCGGGTTGCTCTCGAGGATCTGGTTGACCCAGGCCTTGCCGCTGACCGAATTGCCGCTGGGCATGTCCAGCGCGGAATCGAGGCGGGCCATGAGCTGCACGGCATCGCCCGACAGCGGCGGGAAGACGTCCTCGACCTCGTCGAAGAGCAGGGCCACATTGCTGCTGGCCTTGAGGAAGACCTGGCTGATCTGCAGCGAGCGGTAACGGTCGCGGCCGGAGAGCGAGTTGCCGTCGCGGTCCGCGTACTCGACCTCGTAGAGATCGAGCCCCGCGGCCTGCGCCGCCACCTTGGCCAGCTCGGTCTTGCCGGTGCCGGGCGGGCCGTAGAGCAGGACGTTGACGCCCGCCTGGTGGCGCGCCACGGCGTGACGCAGGAGCTGGCCTAGGAGGTCGAGGTCCTCGGCGACGAACTGGAAGTCCTGCGGCGAGAGCTCGCTGCGCGTGGCGGGCCGCGTGAAGACGGCCATGAGGTCGTTCGGGTCGCGGTACTCGCGCATCAGCACCGGCGGGAGCTGGTCGCTGACCTTCATGAGATCGGCGAGGTCGGTGATGTTGTGCTCGGAGATGAGGTTCTCCACCATGCCGATACGCTCCAGGCGCGAGCCCGCGCGCAGCGCCTCGGCTACCTCGCGCTCGTCCACGCCGGCCACGGCCGCGATGGCGGCGAAGGCCTCCTGGGCGTTGTTGACCTTGAACTCCACCAGCGCGCCGCGCAGCTCGCGCTGGTAGCGGGCCAGGGTGCCGTAGAGCAGGATGGCGCGCTCGGCCGGGTTGAGCTGCAGCAGATGGCCTAGCGCGTCGATGTTCTTCTCGACGAGGGCGGACTCGCGCTTGAGCTGGCGGTCGAGGTGCTCGCAGGTGCTGGCGAGCAGGGCCATCATGTCCTTGGGCGAGTCCTTGATGTATTCGTCCAGGTAGAAGAAGAGTGTGGCCTCGGCGAAGGGACCGTTCCAGACACCATGGCGCTCGAGGA
Organism: Burkholderiaceae bacterium; assembly: GCA_041912595.1. Classification (GTDB taxonomy): domain Bacteria; phylum Pseudomonadota; class Gammaproteobacteria; order Burkholderiales; family Burkholderiaceae_C; genus Roseateles_B. Next base: position 35,496 of record JAYRMR010000028.1, on the reverse strand, counting down.
AGCGGGTGTCGTCAAGCGTGGTGTGGCCGGACCAGAGCTCGTTGTGGGCGCAGCGCTGGGCGAGGTAGGCGCGCAGGCGGGTGAGCACGCGCTGGGGCCAGACGAGATGGCGGCCGGTGAAGGAGAGCAGGCCGTTGAAGTCCCGGCGCAGGTTGAAGCGGTTGGCGTGCTTGACCGTCAGCGTGAGCACGAAGTGCGAGCACATGCGGTCCATGACGGGCGCGTCCTTGAGGCCGGGCGAGGCCAGGACGCGCGCTTCAACCAGACGTTTCACCATGGGCCGCTCCTTGCAGAGGGTGAATGCAACGCCGGGCTGTCAGGCCCGGCGTGCGAGCCATCTTGGCGCAGGGAGGGCGTCAGGACAAGTCCCGTCCCGGGGCTGCTTTCGTGAACTCTCACCCGAAATGCGGGCGGGCTGTGCGCGCAGGAACGGGCAGGCGGCGGCTCGGCGGGCCTGGGCGCGGGGCAAAGCGGAGGTGGGGGAGAGGCGGAGAAGACGCGGAAGGATGAGAAGGCGTGGGCGCAGACCGGACGGCTCCTGCGCGCCCGGGGTGCCAGGCGCGGGGCGTGCAGGGCGGGCAGGGCGCCCGCCCGCTGGGGTTCAGTGCATCACGACGGGCTGCTGGCCCATGTTGGCGTAGCGCTCGATGAAGTCGTCCAGCTCTTCCTCGCTGGGCTCCTGCTCGATGAGGGCCTCGACGCCTTCCTGGAACTGCTGGGCCAGCGCGCCTTCGATGAAGATCTCCTTGCGGGAGAACTTGTCGACGATCTCGAAGCCGCCGCGCTGCAGGGCGGGGAGATCACGGCCGTCACGGCGCAGCTGCTCGACGGGGACGTCGAACTGGACCACGATGAAACTGGGGGAGTTGTAGAGCATGTGCATGAGGGACTCCTGTGACCAGCAACTGCGGTCGGCAGGACCGGTTTCAAGGGGAACCGGCCCGCTAACGGCCTCGACCGCGATCAAATAGTGGCAGAAAGCCTGGCTGATCGGCGGCTGGGGGGTCTTTTATTTGTGGCAGGCGCGTCACAAGTCACGCGGCCGCGGCGGGTTCCGGGCCGGCGAGCTCGTCCTGCAGCTCCATCTCCCAGCCTTCCTCGTCGCCGAGCTGCTGGTGCAGGCGCACCGGCAGGTACTGGCGGGCCGGATCCAGCCAGACGTCGAGCCGGGCATCGAAGGGCCCGAGCGCACCGCGTTGCAGGTGCCACAGCCCCGCCTCCTGCCCGATCACGTCGAACTGCCAGCGGTGCAGGCCGCCGCGGATCAGCGCGACGGGGATCTCGAAGCGCTGCCCGGCCAGCGGCGTCCCGCGCTGCGCCTGCCAGGCCTGCAGCAGGGCCGGCAGCTGCAGCCACCAGGACAGGCGGTCCTGCGTGGCGGGCGCCAGCGGCTGCAGCTCGGTGTGCGCGGAGTAGCTGATCAGGCCCTGGTCGCGCCGGAAATTGAGCGCCTGCACCTCGCGCGGGCCACGCAGCACGGCGAAGCGCTGGGGCGCCAGGCCGTGGGCGTCGCGGCCGCCCTCGCTGCGCCAGCCCGGCAGCGGGTGGCTGGGCAGGCGGCGGCGCAGCGTGAGCTCGTAGCCTTGCGGGCGCGACTGCCAGCGCAGCACGGCCACGCCCTCCTCGCCGGCCTGGCGCAGGCGGTAGCGCCAGGCGCCCTCGCCGAGCGGCGGGACGGCCGCGAGGTCCTGGGCGCCGACGGCAGGGGGCGATGCGTCCGCCGCGGCGACCTCAGGTGCCGGGGCGGCCGGCTCCGTCGGCGCGGGCAGGGGCGGCGGGGGCAGGACGGTTTCGGCGGCCGTCGCCACCGGCATCGCGACCGGGGCCGGGGCCGGGCGAGGCTGGACGGCAGCCGGCGGGGGCGTGACGGTGGGCGGCCGATCCGCCGGCGCCTCGCGGACGCTCAGCAGCAACGGGGCGCTGTGCAGCGGGCGCGGCTCGCGCTCGGGCCAGCCGAGCAGCAGCCAGGCGTGGGCCAGCAGCGCCGCGCCCATGGCCGCCAGCAGGCCCCGGCCCGGACGCGAGGCGGGGCGGGACGGGGGCGTCGTGGCGGCGGTGATCGGCGAAGGCGCTCGGCTCATTGGACAATGCGGGGCATGCAGGAGTGTCACCCACGATGAAACTAGCCACCTACCGTGACGGATCCCGCGATGGCCAGCTGGTGGTCGTCTCGCGGGATCTGAGTCAGGCGCACTACGCCAATGGCATCGCCACGCGGCTGCAGCAGGTGCTGGACGACTGGAATTTTCTCGCGCCGCAGCTGGAGGACCTCTTCCTCACGCTCAACCACGGCAAGGCGCGCCACGCCTTCGCCTTCGAGCCCGCCCGCTGCATGGCCCCGCTGCCCCGCCCGCGGGCGCTGCTGCAGGGCAATGCCTACGCGGCGCTGCAGGCGCTGATCGAGGGGCAAGCGGAGGCCGCGCCGGGCAGCGAGCCCGTGCTGCTGCGCGGGCCGGCGGAGTCGCTGCAGGGCCCGACGGAGCCCGTGCGCCTGCCCAACGAGGCGCTGGGTCTGGACTTCCAGCCCGGCCTCGTCGCCGTGTGTGCGGACCTCGCCCAGGCGGCGCCGCCCGAGGGCGCGCTGGAGTCCGTGCGCCTGCTCGGCCTGAGCTGCGACTGGCGCCTGCAGCAGCTCGCGCTGCGCGAGCGCGAAGCCCGTCAGGCCCCGCACCTGAGCCAGCTGGCCTGCAGCTTCGCCCCGGTGCTGGTGACGCCGGACGAGCTGGGCGACGCCTGGCGCGGCGGGCGGCTCAAGGGCAGCCTGCTGTCCTTGCTGAACGGCCGCAAGTTCGGGCCCGTGGACCTGGGCGCCGAGATGCACTTCAGTTTCGGCGAGCTCATCGCGCAGGCCGTGCGTCTCAAGCCGCTGCGCAGCGGCGTGCTCGTGGCCAGCGGCCCCCTCGGGCCCGCCCGGCCCCGCCAGGGCTGTGCGAGCCTGGCGCACCGCCGGGCGCTGGAGGCCGACGACAAGGCCGGCGTGCAGACCGGCTTCATGAAGTGGGGCGACAGCCTGCGGGTCGATCTCAAGGGCGCCGACGGGCAGAGCGTCTTCGGGGCCATCGACCTCGACGTGCTGAACCTCACGGACCCGGATCCCCAGGAGGCCGTGGCGCTGCCGGTCGAGGCCGCCGCGCCGGACGGATCAGCCGACGACGCCCAGCCGCTGATGGACGCGGACGTGGAGGCCGGCGCATGAGCGCGCCGCTGCCTGCTGGCGCCCGCCAGGCCATCGTGATCGACACCGACCCTGGCCAGGACGACGCCATCGCCATCCTGCTGGCCCTGGCCAGCCCGGAGCTCGAGGTGCTGGGCCTTAGCACCGTCGCCGGCAATGTGCCGCTGGCGCTCACCAGCCGCAATGCGCGCATGGTCTGCGAGCTGGCCGGCCGGCCGGACCTGCCCGTGCATGCCGGCGCCGACCGCCCCCTGCAGCGCCCGCTGGTCACCGCCGAGCATGTGCATGGCAAGACGGGGCTGGACGGCTACGAGCTGCCCGCGCCCGCGATGCCGCTGCAGGACGGGCACAGCGTGGACTTCATCATCCGCAGCGTCATGGAACGCCCGGCCGGCAGCGTGACGCTGTGCCCGCTCGGCCCGCTGACCAACATCGCCCTGGCGCTGCAGAAGGAGCCGGCGCTGGCCGCGCGCCTCGGGCGCATCGTGCTGATGGGCGGCGGCTGCTTCGAGGGCGGCAACATCACGCCCGCGGCCGAGTTCAACTGCTACGTGGACCCGCACGCCGCGGCGGTGGTGTTCGCCAGCGGCGTGCCCATCACCCTGGTGCCGCTGGACTGCACGCACCAGGCGCTGACCAGCCCGGCGCGCATCGCGGCCATCCGGGCGCTGGGCGGCCGCATCGGACCGGCGGTGGCCGGCTGGCTGGCCTTTGCCGAGCGCTTCGACGAGCAGAAGTACGGCCAGCAGGGCGGCCCGCTGCACGACCCCTGCGTGATCGCCTGGCTGCTCAAGCCCGAGCTCTTCCGCGGCCGCACCTGCAACGTCGAGATCGAGACCCAGAGCCCGCTCACGCTGGGCATGAGCGTCATCGACTGGTGGGGCGTGACCGACCGTCCGCGCAACGCGCTCGTGCTGGGCGAGGTCGATGCGCAGGGTTTCTTCGACCTCCTCACGGAGCGGCTCGGGCGGCTCGCCCGCAGTCTGGAGACCCCATGACGAAGGCCGACACCCCCTGGCTGGACGCCTCGCACGACGTGCGCGATGCCGACGGCCTGCGCGCCCTCTACGACCGCGTGCCGTCGCCGGCCTCGCTGTTCAAGGAGTGCCGCGAGATCCACCCGCTCTACCGCCGCTACATCGAGGCCTCGCCCTTCGCGGTGCTGGCCACGCGCGGTCCGAATGGGCTGGACACCTCGCCCCGCGGCGACGCGCCGGGCTTCGTGCAGGTGGCCGACGCGACGACGCTGCTGCTGCCGGACCGCCGCGGCAACGACCGCATCGACAGCCTGCGCAACGTCCTGCACGACCCGCAGGTGGCGCTGCAGTTCCTCATTCCCGGCGTGCCCGAGGTGCTGCGCGTCAACGGCACGGCCCGCATCAGCGCCTCGCCCGTCCTGTGCGAGCGCTTCGCGGTCGAGGGCAAGCGGCCGGCCACGGTGCTGGTGATCACCGTGAACCTCGTCTTCTTCCAGTGCGCCCGGGCCATCAAGCGATCGCAGCTGTGGAACCCCGCCGTCCAGCGCGACCGCGCCGAGCTGCCCTCACCGGGCGAGATCCTCCAGGCCCTGGAGGCGAGCTTCGATGGCCCGACGTATGACGCGGCGCTGCAGGCCCGCCAGAACGCCACCTTGTACTGAGCCGGAGCCCGGCTGGGCGAATGGCGAAGGCCCCGCACTGGGCGGATGCCGGGCAGCCTTCCTACAATCGGGGTCATGAACGCCCCTACCGCCCCCCGCTACACCCGTGGCAGCGCCTTGCCCGCGCTGATGAAGCAACGCATCGTCATCCTGGACGGGGCGATGGGCACCATGATCCAGCGCTACAAGCTCACCGAGGCCGATTTCCGCGGCACGCGCTTCGCGGACCACCCCAAGGACCTCAAGGGCAACAACGACCTGCTGGTGCTGACCCGCCCGGACGTCATCAGCCAGATCCACGAGCAGTACCTCGCCGCCGGCTCGGACATCATCGAGACCAACACCTTCGGCACGACCTCCGTCGCGCAGGAGGACTACGGCCTGCAGGACTTCGCCTACGAGATGAACGTGGCCGCCGCCCGCCTGGCCCGTGCCGCCTGCGAGAAGTACAGCACGCCCGAGAAGCCCCGCTTCGCGGCCGGCGCCCTCGGCCCCACGCCCCGCACGGCCTCGATCAGCCCGGACGTGAACGACCCCGGCGCCCGCAACGTGGACTTCGACACCCTGCGCGCCGCCTACTACGAGCAGGCCAAGGGGCTGCTGGAGGGCGGGGTGGATCTGTTCCTCGTCGAGACCATCTTCGACACGCTCAACGCCAAGGCCGCGCTCTTCGCGCTGGACGAGCTGATGGAGGCCACGGGCGAACGCCTGCCGGTGATCATCTCCGGCACCGTGACGGACGCCTCGGGCCGCATCCTGTCGGGCCAGACCGTGACGGCTTTCTGGCACTCGGTGCGCCACGCCAAGCCCCTGGCCATCGGCCTGAACTGCGCCCTCGGGGCCACGCTGATGCGCCCCTACATCGAGGAGCTGGCCAAGGCCGCGCCCGAGACCGCCGTCAGCTGCTACCCCAACGCCGGCCTGCCCAACCCCATGAGCGACACCGGCTTCGACGAGACGCCGGACGTCACCGGTCGCCTGATGGCGGAGTTCGCGCAGGCGGGTTTCCTGAACATCGCCGGCGGCTGCTGCGGCACCACGCCGGACCACATCGCGGCCATCGCGGCCAAGGTGTCGGCCTACCAGCCCCGCGCCTGCGGGCACAAGCTGTTCAGCGAGCTGGTGGAGGCCTGAGAACCATGCGCGCCGCGCTTTTTGCAGGACTTTTGGCGGCGCTCCTGGCCGCCCTGTCCTCGCCGGCCCAGGCCGCGGGCTTCCTGCCGCTGGCCGAGGCCGTCCAGCCGCTGCACGACCGGCTCGCCGTGATCGCCGAGGCGCTGCCACCGCTGCAGGCGCGCCTGCGGGTGCAGCCCCAGGCGGACGATACCCGCGAGACCACCCGCGAGCGCGCGCTGGCCTGGGCCCGCCTGCGGGCGCTGCGAAGCGAGCAGCGGCAGCTCACGGCGGAGCTGGCCGAGGCGCAGCGCGCTGCCCAGGATCCGCTGCGCCTGCACTGACGCGGCGCGGGCCGGCGGCGGGGATCGCGAGACTCAGCCCGCCGTCTTCAGCAGCTTTTCCATGTTGATGACGAGCTTGAGCTCGTGCGGCGCCAGGCTGGCGGCGACGGCCTGCGCCTGCAGGCGGGTGTCGCGCGGCACGGGGCCGCTCAGGGGCGAGCCGCTCTTGCCGATCAGCGCCGCCACCAGCGGGTCGGTGGCGCTGTGGCCGCGGCGCACCACGATGCCCTGCTCGCCATTGGCCAGGCGCACGAGGCTGCCCGGCGGGTAGAGGCCGACGGCCTTGATCACCGCCGCGCCGGCCTCGTCGGGCTGCTGGCGCTCGTCGAGGTAGATGGCCCGCACCGCCGCCGCTCCGGACAGCGCCTTGCGGTTGCGCCGCGGGCTCAGCCGGGCGCCGAAGATGTCGATGCGGCGCAGCACGCGGGCGAGCTGGTCGATGTCGGCCCGCCCCGCCAGCGGCCCCGGGCCGGCCTCGTGGTGCAGGCGCACGGCGCCCAGCCAGAGCTCGTCCGTGACCCCCAGCGCGCGCAGCTGCTCGGCGCTGCGGTCGCCGTGATCGCGCATTTCCAGGGACTGCCGCGGGCTCGGCTTGTCCTCCTGCGCCGCCAGGCGGTCCTGCTGCGGCGTGATGCTGAGGTTCATCGTCAGGGCCGCGTTGAGCAGGGCCCGCGTGGGGGCCGCCGCCCAGCCCAGCTGCTTCGCCACAAGCTCCGCCACCAGCAGGCACAACACGGCGTGGCGGGCGCTGTAGCGCTGGAAATCCTGCGAGGCGTCGTGCACCAGCAGCGTCAGGACGGCGTCCGGGCGCAGGTGAAAGCGCCGCAGGGCCTCCTCGCGCAGCGTTTCCAATCGGCCAAGGAAGTCTTCGCGGGGATCCTTGAGCAGGCTGTGCGCGTGCAGGTGCAGGTCGTTCCAGAAGGCCGGTTCGCTGAGCTCGGCGACGGTCCGCTGCGTGCGCTCGGCGCGGAAGTCGGCCTCCACCTTCACGATGCTCGCCAGCGAGGCGCCCTGCATCATCAGCGTGTCCATCTTGTGGACCAGCGCCTTCTGGTATTCCTTGGTTTCATGGGCCTGAACCCAGGCGCCGCGCTGGATCAGGGCCTGGACCTGCGGTGTGTTCTGCAGCGTCTGGCCGGCCGCGAACAGGAGGTGGCCTTCCGCGTCGCGCACGGAGAAGGTCAGCACCTGGCCGATGCGCAGGCTGTTGGGGGGCAGGGGGACGAGTTCCACGGTCAGAATGTATTTCGGCGCGGCGCAGTATGGGCTTGAGGGCGCGCAGCCCAGGCGCGCGTAAACCCTGCGAGTGCGTAAAATCCGCACGTTCGAGGAGCGTTGCGACGCCTCGGCCGGCCCGCCGCCGGCCAGCGCCAGGCTCGAACCCGGTGGCCCCCTTGCGACTCCCCCTGCAAGCGCTGCCCTGCCAACGACGCTCACCGAGTCCCCATTCCCCTGGCGGCCGAGGTGAGTCCTGCCCCGGCCCCAGCAGCAACGGCTGCAGCATCGTCTGCGCCACCAGCATCGCCGAGGTCCGCATGTCCACAACGTCGTCCGCACAGCCCCGCACGGCCGTCCAGCCCATGAAGCTCTCGGGCCTGGAGCCCGTCGTGATCGGCCAGGGCACGCTCTTCGTCAACGTGGGCGAGCGCACCAACGTGACGGGCTCCAAGGCCTTCGCCCGCATGATCCTCGAGGGGCGCTACGAAGACGCCCTCTCCGTGGCCCGCCAGCAGGTCGAGAACGGCGCGCAGATCATCGACATCAACATGGACGAGGCCATGCTGGACAGCAAGGCCGCGATGGTGCGCTTCCTCAATCTCATCGCCTCGGAGCCCGAGATCGCGCGCGTGCCCATCATGATCGACTCCTCCAAGTGGGACGTGATCGAGGCCGGGCTGAAGTGCATCCAGGGCAAGGGCATCGTCAACTCCATTTCGCTGAAGGAAGGCGAGGCCGAGTTCAAGCGCCAGGCCACGCTGGTGCGCCGCTACGGCGCGGCGGCCGTGGTGATGGCCTTCGACGAGAAGGGCCAGGCCGACACCTTCCAGCGCAAGACCGAGATCTGCGCGCGGGCCTACCGCGTGCTGGTGGACGAGGTCGGCTTCGAGCCCGAGGACATCATCTTCGACCCCAACATCTTCGCCATCGCCACCGGCATCGAGGAGCACGACAACTACGCCGTGGACTTCATCGAGGCCACGCGCTGGATCAAGGCCAACCTGCCCGGCGCCAAGGTCTCGGGCGGCGTGTCCAACGTCTCCTTCAGCTTCCGTGGCAACGACCCGGTGCGCGAGGCCATCCACACCGTCTTCCTGTACCACGCCATCCAGGCGGGCATGGACATGGGCATCGTGAACGCCGGCATGGTGGGGGTCTATGACGACCTCGAGCCGGTGCTGCGCGAGCGCGTGGAGGACGTGGTGCTGAACCGCCGTCCGGATGCCGGCGAGCGCCTGATCGAGGTCGCCGACGCTGCCCGAGGGCGCGCCAAGGACGACAGCGCCCGCCTCGCCTGGCGCGCCGGCAACGTCAACGAGCGCCTCTCGCATGCCCTGGTGCACGGCATCACCGACTTCATCACCGAGGACACCGAGGAATGCTGGCAGGCGATCAGCGCCAGCGGCGGCCGGCCCCTGCATGTGATCGAGGGCCCGCTGATGGCCGGCATGAACATCGTGGGCGACCTCTTCGGCCAGGGCAAGATGTTCCTGCCCCAGGTGGTCAAGAGCGCCCGCGTGATGAAGCAGGCCGTGGCCCACCTCGTGCCCTACATCGAGGAGGAGAAGCGCCAGCTGGCCGCCGCGGGGGGGGACGTGAAGCCCAAAGGCAAGATCGTCATCGCCACCGTGAAGGGCGATGTGCACGACATCGGCAAGAACATCGTCACCGTGGTCCTGCAGTGCAACAACTTCGAGGTGGTGAACATGGGCGTGATGGTCCCCTGCCAGGACATCCTCGCCCGCGCCAAGGTCGAGGGGGCGGACATCATCGGCCTGTCCGGCCTGATCACGCCCAGCCTCGAGGAGATGCAGCACGTGGCCGCCGAGATGCAGCGCGACGACTACTTCCGCATGAAGAAGATCCCGCTGCTGATCGGCGGGGCCACCTGCAGCCGCGTGCACACGGCCGTGAAGATCTCGCCGCACTACGAAGGGCCGGTGGTCTACGTGCCGGACGCCTCGCGCTCGGTGGGCGTGTGCGCGGACCTGCTCTCGGACGAGCGCGCCACCCGCTTCATCGACGAGCTCAAGGCCGACTACGACAAGGTCCGCGACCTGCACGCCAACAAGAAGCAGACGCCCCTGGTGAGCCTGGCCCAGGCCCGCGCCAACAAGCAGCACGTGGACTTCGGCGCCTATACGCCGCCCGTGCCCAAGTTCCTCGGCCGCCGCGAGCTGCGCAATGTGGACCTCGCGGAGCTGGCCGCCTGCATCGACTGGGGCCCCTTCTTCCAGACCTGGGACCTGGCCGGCGCCTTCCCGGCCATCCTCAAGGACGAGGTGGTGGGCACCGAGGCCCAGCGCGTGTTCAGCGACGGCAAGCGCATGCTGCAGCGCCTGATCGACGGCCGCTGGCTCACCGCCAATGCCGTCTTCGGCCTCTATCCGGCCGCGCAGGTGAACGACGACGACATCGAGATCTACCGCGACGAGTCTCGCACCGAGGTGCTGATGACCTGGCGCGGCCTGCGCATGCAGAGCGAGCGACCGGTGGTGGACGAGGTGCAGCGCCCGAACCGCTGCCTGGCGGATTTCGTCGCGCCGCGCGGCACGGTGCCGGACTACGTCGGGATGTTCGCCGTCACGGCCGGCATCGGCTGCGACAAGAAGGAGGCGCAGTTCCTTGCCGACCACGATGACTACTCCGCCATCATGCTGAAGGCCCTGGCCGACCGACTGGCCGAGGCGCTGGCCGAGCGCCTGCATCAGCGCGTGCGAACCGAATTCTGGGGCTACGCGACGGACGAGCAGCTGGACAACGAGGCGCTCATCGCCGAGCAGTACCGCGGCATCCGCCCGGCGCCCGGCTACCCCGCCTGCCCGGACCACCTCGTGAAGCGGGACCTGTTCCGCGTGCTGGACCCGGCCGCCATCGGCATGGGCCTGACGGAGTCCATGGCCATGACGCCGGCCGCCAGCGTGAGCGGCTTCTACTTTGCCCATCCCGACGCCACCTACTTCAATGTGGGCCGCATCGGCGAGGACCAGCTGAAGGACTGGGCGGCCCGCTGCGCCCTCGACGAAGCCAGCGCCCAGCGCGCCCTGGCCCCGCTGCTGGGCTGAGCGCCGGGCCTTCGCGGGCCCCGCGCTGTCAACGCTCGCTTACATCTGTGACCTGTTCGGCTGTCGGCCGAACGGGCCCTTCTGGCATTCTGGAAGGACCGCCCGCGCCTGCCGTTCCCGGCGTGTCGCGGTGCCAGAGGAGATCCCCATGAAACTGCCCTTCACTTCCAGTCAACTCATTGCCGGCGTGCTGGGCGCCGGTGTGCTGCTGGCCGGCGCCTTTGCCGTCGGCCGGGCCTCGTCGCCCTCGGTGCCGTCCGTGCCGGTGAGCCCGGTGGCGGCGCCCGCCGCCGATGTCGGTGGCGGCGCGCCCGTGCCTTCCTCGCAGGCGCCCCAGAAACAGTCGGTGGCCGACGCCCGCGAGGGCCAGGGCCCGGCCGGCACGCCGGGTGCGGAGCCCGGCAAGGCCGCATCGAGCCATGCGCCGGCCCTGTGCGGTGAATGCGCTCGCGTGACCGAGGTGCACGAGGAAACCCGCCAGGGCAAGGCCAGCGGCATCGGGGCCGTGGGCGGCGCCGTGCTGGGCGGCCTGCTGGGCAACCAGGTCGGTGGGGGCACTGGCAAGAAGATCGCTACCATCGGCGGTGCCGTGGCGGGCGGCTATGCCGGCAACGAGATCGAGAAGCGCCAGAAGTCCCACCGCGTCTGGGTCGTGCGCCTGAGCCATGCCGACGGCAGCTCGCAGCGCCTGGAGCAGGCCCAGGACCCGGGCCTGCGCGTGGGCGATGTGGTCGTGGTGCGGGATGGCCGCATCGAGCGCCGCGAGCGCTGAGCCCCGACCAGCGATTCCCGTCCTGAACGGCAAAGGCGGCCCGCGGGCCGCCTTTTTCATGGGAAGCCGGGCGCTGGTGGCGTGGAGGCCCGGCGGCTGGCTCAGCGCGCGTTGGCGTTCACGATGCCCTTGAAGTCATAGGGCACGACGATGGTGTTCACCTTGCCCGCGGCGATGCCCTCGGCGATCTTCAGCTGGGCCTGCGCGTTCATGTACTCGATGGCCTTGCTGTTGGCGTTGAGCGCGGCGATGCGCTCGGCCTCCTTCTTGGCCGTCTCCACCTCGATCTCCTTGGCGCGCAGGGCGTTCTGGGCCGTCACCACGGCGTTGGCCGAGGCGATGATGTCGTCGGCCGGCAGCACGTTGCGCACCTGGACGAGGGTGACGCTCAGCGCCTGGTCCAGCTTCTCCGCGGCCAGCGTCTCGGTGACGATGCGCTTGATCTCCTGCTCGATCTTCTGGCGGTTGTCCGCCACGGCGAGCGCCTTGTACTCGCGCACGGCCTTGTAGGCGGCGTTGTTGGCGACGGTCGTCATGAAGCTGTGCATGAGGATCCAGTCTCGCTCGTCCCGGTTGTAGGCGTGGAAGCTGCGGCTCTTGGTGCTCCAGAGGTCGGACACGCTGCTGGGATTGATGGAGTAGACCAGCGTGAGGTCGAAGTCCTTCAACGTGCTGTTGTCGGCCGTGAGCGGGTTCTTGTTGTCCAGCGTGACGGCGATGTCGCGCACCGGGAAGGTCAGCACGTCGCCGAAGAGGGTCTGGTTGAAGCTGCCGGGCATGAGCTCGGCGCCGCTGATCTGCTTGTCGATGCCCACGCGCAGCCCGACCTCGCCGGTCTCGATGCGGGTGCAGGCGCTCAGCGCCGCGGCGGCCATCAGCAAGGCCAGGGTGACGGGGCGGATCGTGGTCTTGTGTGTGCTCATGGGTCCCTCTCAGAAGAAATGAATCATCGCGGCGGCCAGGACGCCCGCCAGCACGGCGCCGATGCCCGCCCAGCGCAGCCACTGCAGCCAGGCGATGGCCTGACGCCGGCTGAGCGAACGCACCCAGATCAGCAGGCCCAGGCAGGCCAGCCACAGCATCAGCAGGACCAGCCACGCGCGCAGCAGGCTCATGTCGGTGTCCCTCGTGGTTCGGTTGTCGACGTTTTCGCGCGCATCATTCCACAAGCCCGTGTCGCCGGCGGCCCTCCTGCGGGGGAGAAGGCGGCGGCCGGCGAGGCCTGTCGGGCCGCCGCCACAGCCCGGGGGCTCAGGGCCCGGGCGGGCCCGGCTCGAAGGGGTAGCGCACGCCCAGCCGCGCGCGGATGCGGTCCATCCACCCGAGGATGTCCAGCGTCTCGGCGTGGCTCATGCGCGGGCTCTCGATCCTTCCAGCGCGAATGCAGGCCTGCGCCTCCTCGATCTCGCCCTCGAAGCCGTTGATGCGCCAGGGCGCCTCGATGCGCTGCTCCGCGCGGCCCTGCGGGCGCAGGACCAGGGCCTGGCTTTCCCAGAAGTGATGCGGCAGGCTGATCGAGCCCTGCTCGCCGAGAAGGGTCAGCGCATTGGGCGCGCTGGCGTCCAGGCCGCAGAGGAACTGCGCCGTGATGCCGCCCTCGAAGCTGAGCAGCCCCTGCACCCGCTGGTCCACGCCGCTGGGCGCCAGCAGGCCCTGGACGTCCAGCTGGCGAAGGGCCGGGACCCGACCGAGCGACTGCTGCAGCGCCAGGCGCGTCGCGGTGAGGTTGTAGATCCCGACGTCCAGCAGCGCCCCGCCGGCCGCCGCGGGATCGAAGAGCCGGCTGAGCGGGTCGTAGGGCGCGGGGAAGCAGAAGGTCGACTCGATGGCGCGCAGGGGGCCGATGGCCTGCTCGCGCAGAAGGCCGCCGAGGACCTCGTAGACGGGCAGGAAGCGGGTCCACACGGCCTCCATCAGGAAGACGCCGCGTTCGCGGGCCAGGGCCACCAGCGCCTCGCCCTCGGCCCGGTTCGGCACCAGGGGCTTCTCGCACAGCACAGGCTTGCCGGCCGCCAGCGCCGCGCGCACGGGTGCGCCGTGCTGCGCGTGCGGCGTGGCGATGTAGACGGCGTCGATGGCCGGGTCCGCCAGCAGCGTGCCGAGGTCCGTGCTGACGCGCGGGGCACCGGCGGGGTCGGGCCATTGCGCCTGGCATTGCTCCGCGAACGCCGCCGCCCGGCCGGCGTCCCGGCCATGGACGGCCACGAGGCGGCTGCCGGGGAGCGCACTGAGGGCATGTGCAAAGCGACGGGCGATCTTGCCCGGGCCGACGAGGGCCCAGCCGAAGGTTTTCATGAGCAGGCGAAAGTTGGAGCGGGCAATGTGGTCCTTCCGCCCCCGGAGCTGGTTTCAGGCAGGTTTCACGCTGGAGGCCCGCGAGCCCGGCGGCGCGAGCCGGGCCGGGCGCGGCCGATGCCCGCTGGCTGTCGCCTGACCTTGGCGCGGGCCTCGCAGGCCGCTGTGCATTCCGCTGTGCATTCCGCCCCGCAGTCAGCCCCGCATTCAGCCCTTCACGAGCGCCCGCCGCAGCTGCACGGCCTCGGCCACATGCGGCTTGCGGATGGCCTCGTCGCCGGCGAGGTCGGCGATGCTGCGCGCTACCCGCAGCAGGCGGTGCTGGGCGCGGGCGGACCACCCCAGCGACGCGATGCTGCGCTCCAGCAGCGCCTGGGCGGGGGCCTCGGCGTGGGCGTGCGCGTCCAGCTGCGGCGGGGCCAGCTGGGCATTCGTGCAGCCCTGGCGCGCCTGCTGCCGCTCGCGGGCCAGGCGCACCCGTGCGGCCACGGTGGCGGTGTCGTCGCCGTCCGGCGCGGCCGCGAGCAGCTCGGGCGGCAGGCTGGGCACCTCCACCATCATGTCGAGGCGGTCCAGCAGCGGGCCGCTGAGCCGGCCCTGGTAGCGGGCGACCTGGTCGGGGCTGCAGCGGCACTGGCGAACGCCCTGCTGCCCGTGGAAGCCGCAGGCGCAGGGATTCATGGCGGCGATCAGGTGGAAGCGGGCGGGGAACTCGGCCTGCCGGGCCGCCCGCGCGATCAGGATGCGGCCGGTCTCCAGGGGCTCGCGCAGGGCCTCGAGGGCGTTGCGCTGGAATTCGGGCAGCTCATCCAGGAAGAGCACGCCATGATGGGCGAGGGAGATCTCGCCGGGTCGCGGGGGCGAGCCGCTGTGGCGTTTTTTCATTGATGCGATAAGCACTTAGCGCCACAATGACTTAGACGGCAATTTCGATTTATAGGCGCGACTGTATTGTCGTCTTAGCTGCCACGGGGTTGAACATGGATTTAAATAATTGCGATGGCGCTGAGAGCCCGGTCCTGGCACCAGTCCGGGCCATTCCTCGCTCCCGGCGTAGCGTCACTGGCTATCAAAGCTGGAGACGTCAGCATTCGATCCAGTACGAGTCCACCTTGGAGCGGGACTTCATCGTGCGGCAGGAGTTCGACCTCGCTGTCGCGCAGGTTATTTCCCAACCCTGCCGCATCCCGTTCATCACGCCATCCGGACGGCCGAGCCACTACACGCCTGACTTTCTGGTGATCTTCAAGACGAATTCGGCACCTCCGAGCTTGCAGACCAAGCCGTTGTTGATCGAGGTAAAGCCTGAGGTCGACTGGCGCCGCCGCTGGCGCGAGTGGCTGGGCAAGTGGAAGACCGCGCGCCGCTACGCTGAGTCACAGGGATGGCGCTTTCGGATCATGGATGAGTCACGGATTCGCACCCAGGCGCTATCCAACATCCAGTTCCTGCGGCGCTACCGGGACACGGCTTTCCCTGTGGAGGAGAGCGACTTAATCGTCCAGGACGTCCGGAGGCTGGGCAGCGCAACGTTCGACTACCTTCTGGCGAAGCACTTCCAGGGCATGTATGCCGCCGAAGGTGTCGCTCACCTTTGGGGGCTGCTCGCGCAACGCCGGCTGGATTGCGACATTTGCCTACCCCTTGGCGGCAGTACTGAGTTCTGGGTGCCCGATGAAGCCTGAAGCGCAGGCGTCCAATGACGCTTTCCCCCCGTCTCGGCTGCGCATTGATCTGCGCAGCGGCGCGCTGGTCCGCCACGCTGATGGCGCCTTCCGCATCACCGAGGTCCTCGACTTCGACAGCGTGGTCGCCACGCAGGTGGAAACAGGCCGGACCAAGGTGCTTCGCATCGGCGAACTGCTTTCCATTGAGTCGATCCCTGCGGTTGCCTCCGATGTCGACATCGACGCAATCGCAGAGGAAGATTGGAAGGTGGCCAATGACCGCTACAGCAAGATCAAGCCGCTGCTGGAGAGCGTCGACCAATCGCGCAAGGTGGTGGAGGCCCGTGCCGCCGAGGTCGGCGTGGATGCCGCCACGCTATATCGATGGCTGAGCCGGTACCGGTCCATGGACGCTGTCTCCGCGCTTATTCCATTCAAGCGTGGCTGGAAGACCGGCAACTACCGGATCAACGAGCATGCCGAACGGGTCATTAAGGACGTCATCAACAATTACTACCTCAAGCCCGAGCGGCCGATCGTGCAGAAAGCTGTGCGGGAGGTTCATCGCATCTGCGACGAAAGGCACATCGAGCGTCCCAGCGCGACCGCGATCCGCGCGAGGATCGCACGCATCCCCGAACACGTGCGCCTCATACGTCGCGGCCAAGCTGAGAAAGCACGCAACAAGTTCCATCCGGTGCCAGGCAAGTTCCCCGGCGCCGACTACCCACTGTCCGTCGTGCAGATCGACCACACGCGCGTCGACATCATCCTCGTGGATGATGTGCATCGGAAGCCGATCGACCGCCCATGGGTGACCGTCGCGATCGACGTCTTCAGTCGAATGACGGTCGGGTACCACCTGTCGTTCGACGCGCCCTCGACAACGTCAGTCGCGATGTGCGTGTCGCATGCCATGCTTCCAAAGGAAGAATGGCTGCTGTTGCACGAGGTAGAGGGCACATGGCCGGTGTGGGGGCGGCCACACAAGGTCCACGTCGACAACGGACCGGACTTCCGGTCCCAGAGCCTCAAGCAGTCCTGTGACATGCACGGAGTGGACCTTGAGTTCCGGCCAGTCAAGCAGCCTCGGTATGGCGGCCACATTGAGCGCTTGCAGGGCACGCTGCTCAAGGAGATCCACGACATCCCGGGAACCACGTTCTCGTCCGTAGCCGAGCGCGGCGAGTACGACTCCGAAAAGAACGCCATCATGACCAAGGATGAGTTTGAGCGGCAGCTCATCAAGCTCATCTGTAACGAGTACCACAGACGGTCGCACTCCGCGCTTGGCATGCCGCCGCTGCGCATGTGGGAGCTAGGGATTTTCGGAGGCGCGGGAAGGCAAGGCGTCGGGCTGCCGCCTCGCCCGGCAGATAGGCTGACGGTGATGCTGGACTTCCTGCCGTCGTTCTCACGGACGATCCAGCCCGACGGGGTTTCCATCGACATGCGCTATTACGCCGACGCCCTGAGACCGTGGATCGGCGCGATAGACCCTCAAACTGGAAAGGCGAGGCAGCACATCTTCCGGCGCGACCCGCGGGACATGTCGACCATCTGGTTTTTCGACTCGGAACTAAAGCAGTACTTCAAGGTGCCGCTGGCGGACCAGAGCATCCCTCCCTTCAGCATCTGGGAGTACCGCATCGCTAAGGCAGAACTGGCCAAGGCCGGCTACAACGGGAGCGATGAGCGCATTGTGTTCCAGTCGATCCGTGAGCGCCGTGCCATGGTCGACGAGAGTGCAGCGAAGACCAAGAAGGCTCGCAAGGAAGCGCAGCGCCGCGCCGACCACCAGAAAGGCAAGACGCCAGTCGCGCCTGCCGGTGCGCCGCCGGCGGTGCCTGTGCCACAAAGCGAGGCGTCAAAATCGCCTTCCCTGGGCTCATTGCTCACCACCGTTGAAGCGACGGACGACATCGCATGACAACCTCAACGGCGACTGCCACCCCGAACGCGGGACCTTTCGCGCATGTGCATCCCGAGTTTCGGGAAGTCATGCATGCGAGTGATGAGGCGCGCCTGGCGTTCCTCGACGAACCGCGTTGGATCGGCTACCAGCGGGCCCAGCTAGCGCTCGACACGCTGCAGGCACTCATGAACAAGCCGCGGCAGCCGCGGATGCGCAACCTGCTGATCGTCGGAGACTCGAACAACGGGAAGACGACGCTGATCCACCGGTTCATGCACCTGTGCGGCGAGGCCTACGTCGACGCGGATGCGAACTCGATCAAACCGGTCATCGTCGCGGAGGCGCCGCCGTCGGCGGACGAGAAGGGCATGTACATCTCCATCCTCGAGCGGTTCTGGGCGCCGTACCGTGCGACGTCGCCGCCAGCAGAGCTGCGGTATCAGTCGGTCCACATGCTGCGCAAATGCAAGGCGCGCATCCTGATCATCGACGAGTTCCACTCGCTGCTCACTGGGCCTGCGACCAAGCAGCGCGAGGTCATGAACGCGATCAAGCTGCTATGCAACGAAGTGGGCATTCCCATTGTCGGGGTGGGGACGCGGGACGCTGTCCAGGTGCTTCACACGGACCCGCAGCACGCCAGCCGGTTCGATGTGCTGCCGCTGCCGCTGTGGACGCTCGACCCGGAATTCCAGAAGCTGCTTGCGGGCATCGAGCGAGTGCTGCCGCTGAAGAAGCCGTCGTTGCTCTCGTCGCCGGAGATCGCCACGACAGTCCATGCCATCAGCGGTGGCAACCTCGGCGATGCCTATCGTCTGCTCAACGAGTGCGCCAAGAAGGCCATTTCGAACGGCAAGGAGCAAATCACCGACGAGCTGTTGCGGTCCATGGCGTGGCTCCGGCCCACGCGGGGCGTCCGCGAGATGGCGTTTTGAGCGCCACGCCTTGGCCGGTCCATGTCCCCCTGCTGCCAGACGAGTTGTTTTCTACATGGTTGTCGAGGGCTGCCTTGGCACAAGGCTGCGACCCGATGGTGCTGACCGGCGTGCTCTGGCCTCGTTGGCGGGCATGGACGAGGGATCTTGACCGAGGGCTGTCCGAGGACCGCATGGACGTCTTGATGGCGAAGTCGGGGCTCTGTCGCATCCAGCTCGAGGAGGCGACGTTGCGCCCTGTGGTCCGCGCCATTGCTCCTCATTTGGTGGAGAGCAAGACCAGTTGGCCGTGGGTGATGGCCCAAGGCTCGCGGAACCGGCGCCGCTT
This sequence comes from Burkholderiaceae bacterium, assembly GCA_041912595.1. Lineage (GTDB taxonomy): Bacteria > Pseudomonadota > Gammaproteobacteria > Burkholderiales > Burkholderiaceae_C > Roseateles_B. The sequence continues at coordinate 17,030 of JAYRMR010000028.1, read as the reverse complement.
CGGCGGCCTGCAGTACTGCCCCCAATGCCTTGTCGAAGACCCGCAACCTTACTTCCGCCGGCGCTGGCGACTGGCTTGGCACATTGGCTGTGAGCAGCACCGGGGCTTGCTTGCAGACCACTGTGGCCATTGCCGGGCGCCGGTGGAACCGCACCGGTGCCGTGCGCGGGATGGAGTGCAGACGCTTTGTGCGAACTGCCGAGGGGACCTGCGAGAAGCCAGGACGGCACCGGCCTGTACTGGCGCACTCGCCCTCCAGCGGGCGGCCGATGCTGTACTTGCCACGGGTGGCGGGGCTTGGGCCGGCGAGGTGCTGGACCCCGTGGCTTGGTTCGGTGCTGCACGCCGCCATGCGGGTGGACGCATCCGCCTGCTTGGAACTGACGTCCGTCCCTCAAGCTTGAGTGCCTTGCCGCTGGAGCTTCAGCGGCCAAGTGAACGTGTGGTGCACCTGCTGATGGCTTCCCGGGCGATGCAAGGGCTCGAGCAGGGCCACGTGCTGGCGGGTCGAGCCAAGTCGCCATCGGCATACGTGCAAGGGAGGGGGCTTGTTGCGCTCGCAAAGCTGCCGTCGCCACGGTCGCCAGCCAAGGTCCGCGGCGACTGGGTGCGGTTGTTGCGACGCTTGCGGGTCGGGTTGCCATGAGCCAGGCGGAAAGAGTTTGCGGCGCCTGTGAAGAGGCGTTGGAGCGACCGGCACACCGCGTGCATGCTGGCGTCCACTACTGCCAGCGCTGCTATTGCCGCGAGTTTAAGCGCCGACTGTGCGTCGGGTGCGGCATGTTCAAGCGGCTGCTTCGGTCGGAGGAGCGGCCCCACTGCCAGGCATGCCTGACGGCGCTGTCCTGTGTGCGTTGCCAACGCGTGGGGCAACCGGTGGGCTTGATGACGGAATATGGGCCGGCCTGTGACTCGTGCCGCGTGTATTTCCTTGAGCCCCAACCCTGCGAGGCGTGCGGGACGCTCTCACAACGGCTGAGTCGCGCCGTCATGGAAGGGACAGAGAAGCGGGTGTGCCCTCGGTGCACGACGAAGCATCACCGCACTTGTGCCGAGTGCCGGCGATCCCGCTCGTGCGAGCCGGGCATGGATGGGAAGTGGCGGTGCAAGGCATGCGTGGATCTTGGATCTGTTCCCTGCCAAACCTGTTCGAAGCTCATGCCAGCGGGCTTTGGCAAACGATGCAGCGGCTGCTATTGGCGGGAAAGGGGAGGCCGAAGCTCGGGCCAGCTCGTCGAGCTCCTGAGAACGCCGCGGGCTAGGGAAGCGTTCCTGGCATTTTCCGCTTGGCTTTTGGAAGACGAGAAGGGCATCGAGCGCCGCACTCGGCGGCTTCCCGAGCATGCCCAGTTCTTCGTGGCACTAGACCAACTGGTCGACGAGCCGTGGACCGGCGAGTTCCTGCTCAGGAACTTCACAACCGCCTTGTTGCGTCAATACGAGCTGCCGGTGAAGTGGCTGGAGAGCCGCGGCGGCAGTGCGCTTTCTGAAGAGGACAAGCGCGACGCGGCGGATCTGCGTCGCGTGCGTGAGGCGGTCGCCCGGTTGCCGGCGGGCACGCTGGCCCGCCGGGTGGCCGACGAGTTCGCCATTGAGCTGATCAACCGACATACGGCAGGGGAGCTGTCAGCAAAGTCGGCTCGGATGGCCTTGAGACCCGCGATCTCGCTGCTGGAGGAAGAAGATCCGGAGGGCAACCGACTGCCTGGACAGGCAGCCCTGGGGGCGTACCTGGGACAGGTGCCGGGGCAGCGCGCGGCCTTGTCGACATTCCTGGGCTTTCTCAGGGCAAAGCACAGCTTGGATCTGCGCCTGCCGCCGAAGCCGTCAGCGTTGGCAGCGAGGAAGGTATTGGAGAAGCAGATTGCCGCAATGGTCCAAGACCAGCACCCGGTCGACAAGCGGTGGATCGTCATTGCCCTGCGCTACTTCCACCATCTCTCGGCTGCCGAAGCCAGGGCAATCCATACCGCGGCTTCCTCAGTCGACACCGCGGACGGTATCGAGTTGACACTGGATGACAGTGTGTACTGGGTGCCGAAGCGCCCGGCATTGACCTCGGTGGGATCGCCGGCGTCCTGAAAGCGGGAGACCCATTCGCCACCGGGCGGTACTCCCTCAAGCGCCGGGTCCATTCTGGGTGATCGTCAACAGCCGGGGGCAAGACGCAAGACCTGACCCCAGTGCGGGGGAGCTGAAGGTCACGGATGCAGGCTCTTGCCACAACACCTCCGCCTACTGGAGTTCATCGGCTACATCCCGCCTGCAGGGGCTGAGACAAACTACTATTAGCAACTCGCCCGTCAGGCAGTGTAGGTCTGACTTAAACCGACTGGCCTCCCCAGAAGGCGGGGCGATTCGAGAAGCGACCTGAACTGGAGAGGAAGCCGTAACCATGAACTCCACTGGGATAGCGGAAGGTTCCGCCATAGACATCCACTCAGAAGGCGCTGCGAAGGTCGCGCTGAAGGCGTTCTTTCGAATCGCCGACGCTTGGGGGCTAGACACGGAAGAGCAGATGATGCTCCTAGGCGGGCAGACGTCGACATTCGGTCGATTGCGGGACGGCCACATCTCGGAGGGACTCCCAACTGAGACCTTGGAACGCATTTCCCTTGTCATAAACATCTACGCTGCGTTGCATACGTTACTGCCGGATGCAGCGCTAGCTGACGCCTGGCCACGTCGGCCGAACTCTGCTCCCCTCTTTGGGGGCTGCGACGCACTAGCCAAGATGCTAAGCGGCACATTTAATGACCTGCAGAGTGTTGCCCTCTATCTCGAATCCCATGTGTCTGGTACGGGCACATAGCGCATTGACCTAGCTCCCGTTCACTCAGGAGTCTGCCGAGTACCTTCATGCAGTCTTCAAACGCAGCCAAGACGTATCGCCACTACTCCAGTGTGCTGCGCAAGGGGGGACGCATTGCTCTACCTTCGGAGCTCTCGGAATTCCGTGTTGGCCAGCACGTCTGAATCGCCCCGGGTTTCGAGGAGGCTCCAACTCTGGAGAATGGGCCATGAAGAAGTCCCCGAAGTTTTCCCCTGAGGTGCGTGAGCGTGCCGTGCGCATGGTGCTGGAGCACCGTGACGAGCATCCGTCGCAGTGGGCGGCCATCGAATCGATCGCCGGCAAGATTGGCTGCGTGCCGCAGACCTTGCACACGTGGGTCAAGCAGCACGAAGTCGATTCTGGCCAGCGAGACGGCGTCTCGAGTGCGGAGGCCCAACGCATCAAGGACCTTGAGCGCGAGGTGCGGGAGCTCCGCAAGGCCAACGAGATTCTGAAGCTGGCCAGCGCGTTTTTCGCCCAGGCGGAGCTCGACCGCCGCATCAAGTCCTGAAGGCCTTCATCGACCAGCACCGTCAGCAGCTTGGGGTCGAGTCGATCTGCCGCGTCTTGCAGGTCGCCCCATCGGCGTACTGGCGCCACGCCGCGTGTCAGCGCAGCCCGGCCTTGCGCTCCTTGCGAGCCCAACGCGATGCGCAGTTGCTGCCTCAGGTGCGGCGCGTCTGGCAGGCCATCCAGGGGTAGTCTCGGTTTCGATGCAAAAAGTCCCGCTTGAAGATGGGTATTAACCCTGACTCGGGCAGCCTGTGGCAATGCTCATAGAGCGATTCGGCCTGGCTTCGCCGCCCGCGGTGTGGTGGGCACTCGTCGATCAGCCACTACGTGGCGGATGAGCGCCATTGTGTGCCGCACCCCAATACGGCATCATGCGCCCACTCGCGGCAATCGGTGGCCTTTCGATTGCGCGCGTTACATAGAGCGGCCTGACTCAGCGCCGCCGCAGGGCCGGGGAGGCTCGATCGGACCGTGAGTCCGCGCAGGGCCAAGATAGAAGATGAGGGAGCTATGAGTCGTTGCCGCAGTCCGGTTGCCGGGCGGGGGTTCACGCTGCTGGAGTTGCTGGTGGTGATGGTCATCATCGGCCTGCTGGCGGGCTATGTGGGTCCGCGCTTCTTTGGGCAGATTGGTAAGTCCGAGGTCAAGGTGGCCCGCGCCCAGCTGGATGCCTTGCAGAAGGCACTGGACCAATATCGCATCGACACGGGCCACTACCCTGCCAGCGAGCCAGGCCTGCAGGCGCTGCGCGAGAACCCGGTGGACGAGGCCCGCTGGGCCGGCCCCTACCTGTCCAAGGCGGTTCCCAAGGATCCCTGGGGGCATGAGTACCAGTACAAGGCGCCCGGCGAACACGGCGAGTACGACCTCCTGTCCTTCGGGCACGACGGCCGCCCCGGCGGGGAAGGTGAAGACGCCGACATCACCAGCTGGTGAACGTTCGGCTGAGCGCGCCTGGTTCCATGCCCGATTTCGTCGTTCGCTACCAGCCTGAGCAGTCGCCTGTACAGCAGAAGCGGCTGCAGGCGGCCGATCGCCAGGCCCTGGCCGGCCTGCTGGGCGTGAGTCCGCAGCGCATTCTCTCGGTGCAGGAGCTGAGCCCGGCGGTGGCGACACGCGCTGTCGGCAGGCGCTTCCCCTTGCAGCTTTTCAGCCAGGAGCTTTCGGTGCTGCTGGGCTCGGGGGTGTCGCTGGTCGAGGCGCTGGAGACGCTGAGCGAGAAGGAGGCCCAGCCTTCGGTGCGGTCCGCACTGGAGCGCGTGGTGCAAGCCCTCCAGGCCGGCCAGCCCCTGAGCGCTGCCCTGCGTGCGCAGCCCCACGCCTTTGACGAGCTGATCTGCGCCCTGGTGGCGGCCAACGAGCGCAGCGGCCAGCTGGCGCCCGCACTGGCCCAGCATGGGCGCTATCTGACCTGGGTGCAGCAGCTGCGCGACCGCCTGGTGGCGGCTTGCGTCTACCCGGCCCTGCTGCTGGGCGTGGGCTCGGCCGTGATCCTCTTCCTGCTGCTTTTCGTGCTGCCGCGCTTTGCCGGCATCCTCGATGGCCTGGGCACCGATCTGCCCTGGGGCTCGCTGATGCTGCTGCATTTCGGGCGGTTCACGGGCGAACACCCGACGGCCGTGGCTCTGGGCCTGGGCGGTAGCTTGCTGGCGATCGTGCTGGCCTTGCGCTCGGCGGCTGTGCGCGCGGCCCTGCAAGCCCGCCTGTGGACGATCCCGGGCATTGGCCCGCGCCTGCGCGTGTTGGCCCTGGCCCGCTTCTACCGCAGCCTGGCCATGCTGCTGTCGGCGGGCGTGCCGGCTCTGCAGACCTTGAAGATCGTCCAACCGCTGATGGCGCGGCCCTGGCAGGACGCCGTCCAGCGCCTGACCCAGGCGGTGGGCGAAGGCCAGCGCTTCTCGGAGGCCCTGGATGCGCAAGGCCTGGCCACGCCCGTGGCCCGCCGCATGGTGCGTGTGGGCGAGCGCAGCGGCGAGCTGGCCGCCATGCTGGAACGTGCGGCGGCCTTTCATGACGAAGAGGCCGTGCGCCTCACCGAGTTCCTCAGCCGCGCCATCAACCCGGCCCTGATGCTGGTGATGGGCGTGCTCATCGGCGGCATCATCGTGCTGATGTACCTGCCGATCTTCCAGTTGGTGGAGCAGGTGCAATGAGCGCTTTTCATCTGCAGGACTGCCTGCCCACCACCCAGGGCCCCTGGCACCTGGACTTCGAGCGCTGGCCGCAGGCCCAGGCGCAGCGATGGCGTGCCGTGCTGGCGCAGGGCGGCAGCGCCGAGTCACCGCGCCTGGTCTTGCTGGCGGACCGGCCGCTCGATGCCTTGCTGTTGCAGAGCCTGGAGTCGCGGCTGCTGGCGGCCGTGGACTGGCAGCGCTGCGAAGCCGCCGCCCTGGACCATTGGCTGGGCAGCGGTGCGGCGGATTTCCGGGCGCTGGCCGGCGTGGAGGAGGGGCTGGGCGGCGCCGAGGCTCAGGCTGAGGCGGTGGAGGAGCTGTCCGCCCTGGCGCTGGCTGAGACCGCATCGCCGGCCGTGCGCCTGCTCAACGCTACGCTCTTCGATGCGCTGCAGGATGGCGCCAGCGACGTGCACCTCGAATGCACGGCCCGCGGTGCACAGATCCGCTTCCGCATCGATGGTGTGATGGCGCCGGTGCGCCAGGTCGAAGGCGCGGCCCTGGCGGAGCGGCTCGTCTCCCGGCTCAAAGTGATGGCCGAACTGGACATCGGCGAGCGTCGCGTGCCGCAGGACGGTCGCTTCAAGCTGCGCCATGCCGGACGGGAGATCGACTTCCGCCTCTCCATCATGCCCAGCGTCTTTGGCGAGGACGCCGTGGTGCGCCTGCTGGACCGCGCCCGCATCGAGCAGGACCAGGGCGCGCTGAGCCTCGATGCCCTGGGCTTTGGCGAGGTCGAGCGTGCCGCCCTGCGCCAGCAGGCCCGCCAACCGCACGGCATGCTGCTGGTGACCGGGCCCACTGGCTCGGGCAAGACCACCACGCTCTACGCGACCCTGACCGAGATCCACACCGGCCAGGACAAGATCATCACCATCGAAGACCCGGTGGAGTACCAACTGCCCGGCGTCGTGCAGATCCCGGTGAACGAGAAGAAGGGCCTGACCTTCTCGCGCGGGCTGCGCTCCATCCTGCGCCACGACCCCGACCGCGTGATGGTGGGCGAGATCCGCGACGCCGAGACGGCGCAGATCGCCGTGCAGGCGGCGCTCACCGGGCACCTGGTCTTCTCCACGGTCCACGCCAACAACGCCTTCGACGTGATCGGCCGCTTCATGCACATGGGCTTGGACCTCTACAACGTGGTGTCCGCCCTCAACGCCGTGCTGGCGCAGCGCCTGATGCGGCTGAACTGCCGGCATTGCGCCGTCGCCATGAAGCCGGATGCGGCGCTGCTAGCGCGGCATGGCCTGAGTGAGGCGGCGCACCGCTTCATGAAGGGCGAGGGCTGCGGCCACTGCCGCGGCACGGGTTATCGCGGCCGGCGCGCCGTGGCCGAGCTGCTGCGCCTGGACGATGGGTTGCGGGACCTGATCGCCAGCCGGGCGCCCATGTCGCAAATCAAGGAAGCCGCGCGCAGCCGCGGCATGAAGCCCCTGCGCCAGCAGGCCCTGGCGGCGGTGTGCCGCGGCGAGAGTACGTTCGAGGAGCTGGATCGTGTCACCCTCGATGAGTGAGGCTCGCCGCGAGGCCGTGGCGAGGCAACTGGGACGCCGGCCCTGGCTGAGCTCGCGTCCGCGGCGCACGCTGTGGCTGGGGCCTACGGGCCTGCTCGATCCCGTCACCGGCGAGCCGTGGGCGCCTGCGGACGCTCTGCCCGACACCGGCGAGCTGGACCTGGTGCTCTCCGAACAGGTGCTGCTGCCCCTGGTGGCCGACGCCGACCTTGCCTTGCATGACAGCGACGCGATCCGCCACCATGCCGCGCAGCTGTTGAGCCACTACCACGGCGTCCAGGCGCAGTCCTGGCCGCTGGCCGCCTGGTCCGAAGGTCGCGGCGGGCAGCGTCGCTGCGGCGCCTGGGCGCTGTCCTCGCCAGAGCTCTGGCCTGCCTTGCAGCCCCATGTGCGCAGTGCCCGGCCGGCTGCGCTGGCTTGCTTGGCCGTCTGCCGCCAGCAGGAGCCGCAGTGGGCGCAGGCCCCGCACGCCGCCCTGGCCTGGGTGGAAGAGGGCCTACTGTGCTGGATGACGTTGCAGTCGGGCGTGCTGCAGACGGTCCGCCATCTGAGGCTCTCTGCGCCTGGCCCTGAGGCCCTGCGCCAGCGATTGCAAGTTCTGCAGCAAGACCTGACCCCCGGTACCGAGATCCTGCTGGCCGGCCATGGCCTAGCGGCGGCCTGGACGGAGGAGATGGCGCTTTGCCGCTGTCTGACGCCGCTGGAAGTCAAACAGCCAAGCTCGCTGCTGTGGACCCGGCCTGTGCCGGCGCCGGGCGAGGCCACGGGGGATTTCATGCCCGCAGTGCAGCCGCTGGCGCGCTGGCGCTGGCCCCTGCTGGGCGTGGCCCTGCTGTGCCTGGGGCTGGCCGCGCAGGAAGCCTGGCAAGCCCGGGCGCAGTGGCAGGCCGCTGGCGAGGCGCTGGCGTCCCTGCAGGCGAGGCAAGGACGCCGGATGCAGGCGCCGGCGATCGCATCCCGCCCGGGCACCAGGCCGGCCGCCGTGGACCACAAGGCCCTGCTGGAGGCTCGCCTGGCCTTGCAGCAGCCCTGGCAGGCCGTGCTGGCTCAAGTCGAAGCCGCGGCCCTGGACGAACAGCAGCGCCCCCGCGTCGCGTGGCTGGCCCTGGATCTGCAAGCCTCGCGTGGCGAACTGCGCCTGGAAGGCCAGGCCGAGGATCGGGCCCAGATCCTCGCGGTGACCGAAGCCCTGTCGCGCCTGCCGGGGTGGGGCGAGGTGCTGCCTGGCGCCATCCAGCCGGAGGAAGGCGGCCGGCCCGGCTTGCGCTTTACGCTGCAGGCGCGGCTGGCGGCTGATGCCTTGTCGGCCGCAGCCCCCGCCTCGCCAGCCCCTCCTGCCTCGGGAGCTCAGCCATGAGTTTCCTGGCTTCACGATGGCAAGACCTGACCTTTGCCAGCACCCTCCGCCGATGGCGCCTGCTCCTGAAGCCGCTGCGAGCCTTGGGCTGGCCCGGCGTGCTGGCCGCTGTCTGCCTGGCGGGGGCTGGCGTGCTGGCCTTGCACCTGACCCCGCGCTGGCAGGACCAGGCCGATGCGCTGGCCGTGCAGCAGGCCGCATTGCGCCGCAGCCTGCGAGCGCAGGCCCCCACGACAGGCTCGGCGGACACCCCAGCGGGTTTTCTCGCGGCGCTGCCGCCGGCTGAGGAGCGCCAGCAGCGTCTGGCCGACCTGCTGGAGATCGGCCTGCGCCTGGGCCTGGTGCAGCAACGCAGTGAACAGCGGCTCAGCGTGGAACCCGAGACCGGCCTGGAGCGCCTGCGCGTCAGCATGCCGGTGCAGGGCAGCTATGCGCAGCTTAGGCAGTACCTGAGCGCCGCCCTGGCCCATGACCCAGCCTTGGGCCTGGACAGCCTTCGCCTGCGCCGTGCGCAGCGCGAGGGCCAAGAGCTGCAGGCCGAGCTGAGCTGGAGCCTGCACAGCCGGCGTTCGGCAGGAGGTCATCCATGAATGCCGCCAAGCCTTTGACGCGCGTCCAATGGGCCTTGGCCCTGGCGCTTGGCGCCACGGTGGCGGCCTGCCTGTGGGCCGCGCAGCTGCCGGACGTGGATGACGGTGCGACGGATCTGGCGACCGTGCCATCGCGCCGCGCGCCGTCAGCGGCGGCCTCCGCACCGGAGACGCTGCTGCGCTGGACGATGGCCCCCCGCGAATCCTGGCCGGAGACGGAGCCCGCGGCCCTGGCGGCCTGGCAGCCGCCGCCACCGCCCGTGCCGACGCCATCACCCGTGCCGGCCCAGGCCTCGCCACCGCCTCCACCCCCACCGCCGCAAGCGCCGCCTTTCCCCTACCAGCTGATCGGCCGCTTGAGCCAGGCTGGCCAGACGCAGGCGCTGCTGGGCTCCGACCAACGCAGCCTGGCCGTCAAGGCCGGCGACACCATCGACGGTCAATGGCGTGTCCAGTCCGTTGGCGATGACTCCCTGGAGCTGCTGTGGTTGCCCGGTCCGCAGCCCCAGACGCTCCGTTTCAAACCCTTGTGAGTGCCATGTCCGATGCACGCTCCCGCGCGAGCCTTCGCGCCCTGACGTTCCCGCTTCTGCTGCTGTGCCTCGGCGTCCTGCCGGGCTGCGCCAATCCGGCCCTGCGCGAAGCCGACGAGCTGGTCCGTGCCAATCGGCTGGGCCAGGCTGATGCTGTTCTGAGTGGCGCACTGAAGGCATCGCCGCAAGACCCGACCCTGCGCGCCGCTCAGCTGCGCGTGCGCGAGCAGCACGTGGCACGCCTGCTCGTGCAGATCGAGGGCCTGCGTGCGGCCAATCGTTGGGACGAGGCCCAGACCTTGCTGGCGCAGCTGCAGCAGGTCGATCCGGTCCACCCGCGCGTCCAGGCGTTGGCGCTGGAGCTGCCGCGTGGCCGGCGCCATGAGCTGCGCCTGCAGGAAGCCCGACAGCAGTTCAAGGAAGGCCGGCCCGGCATGGCCGATGCGCTGGCCCGCGAGATCCTGGCCGAGAACCCGCTGCACGCGGGGGCCCGCCAGCTCCAGAATCAAATTGCCCAGGCGATGCCATTGGAATCCGGCGCCCAGGAACTGGGCTCCGCCTTCCAGGTGCCCGTGACCCTGGAGTTCCGCGATGCGCCGCTGCGCCAGATCTTCGAGGCCCTGAGCCGCAGCAGCCAGGTCAATTTCGTATTCGACAGAGACGTGCGCACCGATGCCCGGGCCAGCCTCTTCCTGCGCAACGTCAGCCTGGACGAGGCCATGCGCGTATTGCTCTCCACGCAGCAGCTGGACCGCAAGATCCTCAACGCGCATTCGGTGCTGATCTACCCCAACAGCCAAGCCAAGCAGCGCGAGCACCAGGAACTGATCACCCGCACGCTCTACCTCAGCAATGCCGACGTGAAGCAGGTGCAGAACCTGGTGCGCACCATCGCCAAGGTGCGTGACCTGCACATCGACGAGCGCCTGAACCTGATGGTGGTGCGCGACACGCCGGAGGTGATCCGCCTGGTGGAGAAGCTGATTGCCTCGGTGGATCTGCCAGAGCCGGAGGTGATGCTGGACGTGGAGGTCATGGAGGTGGGCTCCGACCAGGTCGAGGCCCTGGGCCTGCAATGGCCGGACCAGGTGCAATACGGCCTGGTCGGTTCGGACGGCAAGATGGGGGGCACGGTGCTGCTGGGCCAACGCCCTGAATTCCGCGCCGCCATTGCCAACCCGGCTCTCGTGGCGACGATGCGAGGCAATGCGGGCCAGGTCAACCTGCTGGCCAATCCCAAGATCCGGGTGCGCAACCGGGAGAAGGCCAAGGTCCAGATCGGCCAGCGCCTGCCCATCTTCACCACCACCACCAACTTCACGGGCTCGACCTCGGTGGCTGCCTCGGTCAACTACCTGGACGTGGGCCTGAAGCTGGACGTGGAGCCGACTATCCAGCTCGACGGCGACGTGATCATCAAGGTGGGGCTGGAGGTCAGCAACCTGATCAAAGAGGTGGCGGGCCCGGGCGGCACGACCGCCTATGCCACGGGCACTCGCCAGACCGCCACCACGCTGCGCCTCAACGATGGCGAGACGCAGGTGCTGGCCGGGCTGATCAACGACGAGGACCGCAGCGCGGCCCAGGGCGTGCCAGGCCTGTCACGCCTGCCCTTGCTGGGACGGCTCTTCGGCGTCACCACGGACACCCGCAGCAAGACCGAGGTGGTGCTGCTGATCACGCCGCGCATCGTGCGCAATGTGCCGCTGCCCGATGTGCGGCTCACGCAGCTACCTGCGGGCACCGATGCCTCGCCGGGTGCTTTCAGCAGCCTGCTGCGGCCGACTGCCGCCAAGGCGGCTTTGAATGCTTCGGCAAGCGCTGGTTCGCCCCCTGGCGAGTCAACGCCGACGGTGGCGCCGACCCCGCAGCCCGGCCCTGCCTCCGCCCCGCAAGCCGCGGGCGAGCCCGTGCTGTTGCAGGTGGAGATCACCCCCGAGGTGGTGCCCGATGGCACGGTGTCCGTGGTCCTGCGCCACGGCAGCACGCTGACCCTGCGCGGCGCCTTGCGCTACGACCCTGCGCTGCTGCAGCCGGTGTCTGCGCCGGCCAGCGGCGCGCCGGGCCTGCTGCCCTTCGAGCTGGCGCCGGGCTCGGCCCAGGCCTTGCTGCTGCGCGCCCTGCCGGCGGCCCAGGGGCAGGTCTTGCGCCTCCAGCCGGAGGGCTTAAGCGCCAGCAATCCGCGCGGCGAGCGCCGTCTGGTGCAGGTGGAAGGTGGCACCCAGGTGCGGGTCGAGGCCGCACGCTGAGCGGGCTGGGGGCGCAGATGTCGGGCAGCAGGGACCGCGGGTTCACCTTGATCGAGATGCTGGTCGTGCTGGCGCTGGTCGGCGTGCTGGCCGCTGCAGCGCGGCCGGTGCTGGAGCTCAGCGTACGACGCAGCCAGGAATTTGCGTTGCGCGAGGCGCTGCGCCAGTTCCGCTCGGCCCTGGACGCCTACAAGCGTGCAGCCGACGAAGGTCGGATTGCGCGCCAGATCGACGACAGCGGCTATCCGCCCGATCTGCAGGCCCTGGTGCGTGGCGTGCCGGACATCAAGTCGCCCAACGGTCGCAAGCTGTACTTCCTGCGCCGCCTGCCGCGCGACCCCTTTGCTCCGGCTGAGCTGGAGGCGCAGGACGGCTGGCAGCTGCGCGCGGCCGACAGCGGTCCCGCGGAGCGTCGTGCCGGGCGCGATGTCTTCGACGTGTACTCCCGCTCCGAGCGCCGGGCGCTGGACGGCAGCTACTACAAGGACTGGTGATGCGCCGCCGTGGATTCACCCTGATCGAACTGCTGGTGGTGATGAGCATCGTCGCCCTGCTGGCCTCCATCGTGGCGCCGCGCTACTTCCACAGCCTGCAGCGCGGCAAGGAGGTGGCCCTGCGTCAGACCCTGGCCACCGTGCGCGACGCCATCGACCAGTTTGCGGCGGACAAGGGACGCTATCCGGAGTCGCTGGACGAGCTGGTGACGGCGCGCTATCTGAGGCAGTGGCCGCTGGACCCCATCACCGGCCAAGGCGACGCCTGGCAGTTTCTGCCACCGCCAACTGATGCGGGGATGAGCGGGGCGCTCTACGAGCTGCACAGCGGGGCACCCGGCAAGGCCAGCGACGGGACGGCATATGCGGAGTGGTGAGCAGAGTGGTGGGTGGGCCGGTAAGCGGCACGCGCAACGCGCGCAGGCGCGAGGCTTCAGCTACCTGGGCCTGCTCTTCTTCATCGCCTTGACGGCCGCAGCTCTGGCGGCGCTGGGCCAGCGCTGGAGCATGGCCGCGCAAAGAGAGCGCGAGCGTGAACTGCTGTTTCGTGGCCAGGCCATCGTTCGCGCCATCGAAAGCTATATGGCGGCGTCGCCGGGGCGCCCGGCCTACCCGCAGCGCCTGGAAGACCTGGTCGAGGACCGGCGCGGCCTGCTGCCTCGCCATCATCTGCGCCAGCTCTATGCCGACCCCATCACAGGCCAGGCGGACTGGGTGCTGATCCCTGCGCCGCCGCCTGACACGGGCATCCTGGGCGTGCAGAGCCGTTCGGAGCGGCCCTTGTTGATGAGCAAGGGGCCGGACGGTCGTCCGGTGGAGAGCGCCAAGGCACTGCAATTCAGGGCGCAGGTCTTGCCGACGGGCGGAGGGGGTCTGTGATCCCGTGGTGATTCCAGACTCAGTGGCCGGCCAGCGTGGTCGGGCGCTGAGCATGCAGATTCGCGATCACGCAGGAGCTTGTTGTCTTGATCAATAACCCCCAAAGGTGGGTGATGATTTGCCCCAATGAATCCTATAGCCTCCCGCCCCTTGATGTCGGTCCTTGGGCGTCAGCGCGCTGATCGCGGCCTGGGCGATCAGGTCGGTGCGCCCGGTGCGGGATCGGGCTGAGGTTCTCGATTGATTTCTGCGGGCACTGAACGCCGATAGGGTACTTGCTCTTCTAAACCTCGGCTGGAGTTCGACATGCAACTGCACAAAGAGGCGGTGTGGCGTGGGTTTGTTCGTGGTGCTGGCTGTCGTGGGGGGATTGTGGATCTTGTTCAGAGACTGATTGTCGGCTCGCTGTTGGTGCTGGCTGCTTCGACTTCCCTTGAGCTGGCCGTGATAGCTGTTGGCGTTCTGGATGTGCCAGGGCCCTCGCACTCGCTCGCCGGCGCTTAGATTCATGGCCTCGTGCTGGACGCCCAGTTCCTGGTCTGGCGATTCAATAGCCCGCGCCTTCGTCAACCTTCGGTAGAAAGTTCTCATGAATAAGCAAGTCGCAAAGCTGGCCCTGTCCGGCGCTGCCTTCCTCGCTGCCGGCGCTGCTCGCGCTGCCGGCGCTGCTCGCGCTGACGGCTTCGACACCTCGGCCATTACTGCTGCTGCTGGTGCCACCGTGGCCGTGGTTGGGGGCGCTATGGCAGCTTTTGCGCGATTGATTCTGGCGCTTTGTGCGCTTTGCTGCTCGTCTGCTGTTTTCGCCTACGGCTTTGTTCCTGGTAAGACTGACATCACCTGGTACTGCGGGCCGTCTAGTGCCGCCAAGATCGGTTTTGGCCCGTCTGGTGCTGCTTCTTGTGCCGACTACGTCGCTAAGAATTCTCCGTATTGGAAAGACGGCATTGCGACTGGTGAGAAGTACCTGGTCACATACAGCCTTGGCACCTGTGACACTGCCACGGCTAGTTGCACGATCAATACCGTTGCCGAGGCGTATTGGAATGGATCGCCGTTGTCGGGGCCTCCGTCGACTGGCGGTTGGATAGAGACTTACCGTGCTGGTGCGCCGTCCTTTTGGTGTCCAGATAAGAATAGCGTCAAGGTCGGTACGAACTCGTGCAAGTGCAATGAAGGATTCAAGCCGGAGGGCGGCCAGTGCGTGCCGTATGCATGCCCAGTCCCGGGTAGCTACTCCACGTACACCCAGTCTGACCAGGCGGTTAAGAGCGTAGATGATGGCATCTGCATGGGCGCCTGCCCGCATGGCACCGACTGGGAGCCTACCGTGGGAGACTGCCGGCCGATCCGAGACAAGAACAGCGACCGCCCCGAGCTAGACGTCTGCCGGGGAAACCCGATTTATCCCTTGACTGGGGCCAAAGTGCAGACGGTACCGCTGCTCACGTTCGGAGGAAGGGCGCTGGGACTGCGTTACTCCACGCGCAGAGCACTGAGTGCTGACGGAACCTTCGTTGGCCGTGGGGAGGTTCTTGTGTCGCCGGCGGGCGCCGGGCCGCAATGGTCCTTCGACTTTGAACGAGTTTTCTACTATTCGGGCGGGAATCAGATTTACCTCGGCCATGATCAATGGGACTACTTCAAAAACGTCGATGGAAACAACGTCGGCGGCCTGCTCGGTCAGGATTTGACGTCTACTAATTCGACCGGAAGCGTCTGGCACGTCCGCGAAAAAGGCAAAGGGCTGCAGCAGTATTTCTCGACGGCTGGGGCCGGTGTCTCGACATCGATCGCGCCTCTTGGCAAGAGCCAGTCGATTTTCGGCCCGCGCATCGAGTTCGAGCACAACACTGTCACGGGGGCCAACGATTGGCGGCCGGTCTCTGAGGTGGTGTCGATGAAGGACAGTTTCGGTCGCTTGCTCACGTTTGAATTTGAAGCCCCAGCCGATATCCAGCAAGTGCGCCGAGTCAGGCTCATCAAGGACATGGCCGGGCGCCTCATCCAGTTCAAGTACAACGGCGACGGCATGCTGAGCGATATCGTTTGGCCGGACGGAACGAGTCGCCAGTTTCGCTATGAGGTCAAGGACCAACCCTGGCTGCTGACGTCCTGGATTGATGAAGCCGGTACGGTGGTCGGACGGTACAGCTATGACACCCAGGGGCGCGCTATCGGCACGCAAGAAGGCGCTGGCACGAACAGCTATCGGGTCAAGCGATGGGCGACGGAGCCCACGCCCATCATCAAACGTTGGTATGACCCCGTGGAGGGGGTGATTTGGCGAGAAGTCGCCTGGACCAATCCGCAGGAAGTCGAGGTGGAGGGTCCGAGTGGCCAGTCCAGCGTGATCTCGACGGTGATGGTGAACCAGATGCCACGCCTGGCGTCTCAGTCGCAGCCGGCCGGTTCCGGGTGCGCGGCCGCCGTTCGCGAGCAGCGCTATGACAGCAATGGCAACGTCAGCATTCGCACGGATTTCACCGGTCGGCGCACATGCATGGCCTACGACCTCAGCCGCAACTTAGAGACGTCTCGCGTGGAGGGATTGGACGCCGGTGCTGACTGCAACACCCAATTGAACGCGGCCACACTGCCTGCGGGCTCACGGCGAGTGAGCACCACATGGCACCCGGTCTGGAATCTGCCCGTCAAGACGGCAGAGCCTGGTCGTATTGTGACCAGGGTCTACAACGGTCAGCCGGATCCCTTCGATAGCAATCGCACGGCCTCTTGCATGGCTCACAACTGGGCCGTCCTGCCCGACAACTCGCCGATCGTCGCACTGTGCAAGCAGGTCGAACAGGCCACGACGGACCCAGACGGATCCAAGGGATTTGCGGCCAGCCTGCAAACGGGCGCGGGCGCGCAGCGCGTCTGGCAATACACGTATGACGACTACGGCCGTGTCCTGACGGTAAAGGATCCAGTCGGCAATGTGACGACGAATGAGTACTACGCTGGGTCCACCACTGACGTCACCGTGGGCGACCTGAAGAGCACGACGAATGCGCTGGGTCATGTGGTGAGCTACACCAAGTACTCGCCATCGGGCATGCTGCTGCAAAGCGTGGACCCGAGCGGCTTGCAGACGAACTACAGCTATGACCTGCGAGATCGCCTGACTACGATCACGACCGGCGACAGAACTACCAGCATGTCGTACTGGCCCACGGGCTTGCTGAAGCAGGTGACGCAGGCGGACGGCAGCGTGCTGAACTACGAGTACGACGACGCCCACCGTCTGGTGGCCGTCTCCGATGGCCAGGGAAACAGGATCGACTACACGCTGGACGGCGCGGGCAACAAGACAGGTGAGACGGTGAAAGACACCAGCGGCCGTCTGGCGCGCCAGGTGAGCCGGGTGATGGATGCGCTGGGGCGCATTCAACAGGTGTCCGGCCGCGAATAAGTACAGGGAGGATTTGATGAAAGCATCCCAATCACCTGAGCGACACCGCTGTAGGCGGCCTCAGGCGCGCATGACGATGTCTACCGTCTGGCTGATGGCCGGGTTACTGGGGCAGGCATCCCTTGCAAGGGCGCAGGGCTTGCCGCCGGTGCCGGTTTCGCCGGCGCCCGTCGTGCAATATGAGTACGACGCCGAAGGCCGCCCGACGCGGCTGCTGCAGTCGCCGGATGGGCTCAAGTTCAGCACCGCGCACCAGTACGACCTGCTGGGCCGGCGACAGCAGACAGTCGACGCCAAGAACGGCACGGTCAAGTTCGGCTACGACGGGCAGGGGCAGCTGCTGTCGGTGACGGACCCACGCTCGCTCACCACGAGCTACACCCGGACTGGCGTCGGTGGCCTGACCCAGCAGCAAAGCCCGGACACGGGCAGCACCAGCTTTACCCTCAACGCCCTCGGCCTCCCGGACAGCAGCA